>QKAF01000010.1 GCA_003246455.1 Bacteroidota bacterium | reverse complement strand
CTGACTCTGGATCAGGAAAGTCTAGGTTCGAGCCCTAGAGGGGCAGCTCGGAAACGGCGAAATCACAACGGTTTCGCCGTTTTTCTGTTTATCGAGGTCTCAGGCCTTCCATCGGGAAGCGCGGTTTCAAGCCGTCGGAGATGCGTGCGCGTGAATTCGGGCGAACACCGGGGACTATGCCCGAAGACACTGGTGCGGCGCCGGACCTCCGCTGCCGCGCAACTATTGACAATTGCATCCGATTATGCTACTATCAGCGGATGCATCTGTCCGTGCTGGGCCAGAGGAGGACCCGCCAGAACAGCCTAAGAGGTATTGCGATGAAAGCGTTATTGACTCTCGCATTGCTGGTTACTGTCGCAACGTTCTGCCGCGCGCAGGACGAATACGTTATCGTGGGGAAGGTGCTCCCGGATGGAGCTGCTGAACTGGAAATCGACAGGATCGTCCTCCTGGATGCAATCGAGTCATTGCATCCAATTACGGTACCTAAAACTATCTGGTATAAGGTTCGTTTTTCGGATGGACCGCGTCGCTACCTCGTCTGCGAAGTCGACACCTTCATCATCGCTTTTGAATGCCGGCAGGTCGGCGACAACATCATTGTCCATTCTCAGGGAATCACCCACATCGGGACACCCGTCAGATGTATGAACCCTGAATTCCGCTTCGCCGATGACGGGGAAATCGTCGGGTGCGGCTGCGGGGACAAACTGTACGAAGGACCGCCGAGGTCATGCAATCACTCCATCAGCACGCCGCAGCTGGATATCGTTGAAGCCATCGAAAAAGCGCTGCGGCAATCGCGGTAGCGATGATGTACGGGGCGGCTCGGGTGGTACTTTCCGAAGGTCGGAGATCAATGTCGCACTCTTGTGGAAGGAATGGGAAAAGGTCCGAATACGGCGCAGAAGCGTTCCCTGCCTGATGCTGAATCAGGGAAACCGCGCCCGCGAACGCTGATAGCGCTCGTGGCGGCTGCCATTGCGATCGCCGGCGCTGCCGCGGTCCTCGCCGCGATTGCCTCGCTGCACTGGCGGTACTGGCTTGACTCTCCGCTGATGGCCTATGCCGGATACCTCGTCAGCCATGGCGCAGTCCCCTACCGCGATTTCTTCGATATCAATATGCCCGGTACATACGCCGCGATGTCCCTCATGGGCACCCTGTTCGGCTGGGACGATCTCGGGTTCCGCATCTTCGATCTGTTCTGCCTGGCGGGACTCTCGCTGGCGACGTATGTGTGGCTGCGTCCCGCAGGACGCGCCCCCGCGCTGGCGGCCGCGACGGCGTTCGCGCTGTGGTACCTCAACGCCGGCGTGAGCATGAGCGTACAGCGGGAATACCTCGCTCTCATCCCGCTGGCCTTCATGCTGGCGCTGAACAGGGCGGGTGCGCCGCCGGCATCGCTGCCGCGCACGGCGCTCTCCGGAGCGCTGGCGGGGCTCAGCGTCCTGATCAAGCCGCAGTTCGCCCTTCTGATCCTGCCCCTGCTGCTTTATGTCGCGGCGACGAGCCGGGCACCGATCAGCCGGTGGCGCCGGCTGGCGGCATTCGGTATCGGCGCCGCGGTTCCCATATCGGCGACGGCGGTCTGCCTGCTCGTGACCGGCGCGCTCGGACCGTTTCTCGACATGGCATGGCATTACTGGCCGCTCTATACCAGCATGACCGGGGCGCACGTTTCGGTCACCGGCTTCGATCGGATCCTGTACATCATGCACGGTACCGGGCGCCTCTTCCTCAGTTCCTACACGCCGCTTGCCGTACTGGGACTTCTCGTCTTCGCCTGGAACAGTGAAGACCGGCGGCTGTCGTGGCTGTTCGCCGGACTCCTGATCGCCGCTCTGATATACCCGGCCGCGGGAGGGCAGTTCTGGTTCTACCATCGGATTCCGTTCTATTACTTCGCGATATGCGCCGCATCGCTTGCGACCGGACAGGTGGTCCGCCCTCGTTTCACTGCGTATCTCGGGATGCTCGCGGTCGTCGTCATGCTGCTGTATAACACCTTCGTGATGATGGAAAAGGTGTCGGTGTCGGCGCAGCACGGGGTGGAAATCAGGGATGAGGAGGAGCGCAACGCGACGCCGGACGCAATCGCGCGATTTCTCCGGACGCATCTGCGGAAAGGCGAGACGGTCCAGCCCCTCGACTGGACGGGGGGAGCCGTGCATGCCATGCTCATGGCGCGCGCACCGCTCGCGATGTACGATTTCCATTTCTACCATCACGTGACCGATCCCTATATCCGCGAACTGCGCCGCCGCTTCATCGCGGAACTGCGTGCCGCGCGGCCCGCGATCATCATCGATGTGTTCGGCAAGGATAAGCCCTGGCCGGGGGGAACGGACGCGTCGCGGGAATTTCCGGCACTGCAGGCATTCCTGCATGATCACTATACGATCGTTTCAGGCACTTCGACGTACAGGATTCTGAAGCGTCGCGATCTCCCGAACGAACGGGATTCCCTTCACCGCCCGGGGGGCGATATTTCAAGGAGGCAGCAATGAAAACGACGCACGGTATTTTGGTGGTCCTGTTCCTGGCCTCGGCCGGGATGATCGCGGGATTGTCTTCATGTGATGACGGGATAGAGGAACCGGAGGTGAAGAGCGCGTTCCATTGGCGGTATGACTCTCTGGGTACCACCGACGTCTTCGGTTCGGTCAGATTCTGGGAGTCTGGCGAGCACTCCCTGTACCTGATCTCCGAAAACGCGCTCTACAAATACGTCGCGCCGCATTTCCGCGTCGTCCCTCTCATGGGCGTTCCGGCATCCCTCCACCCGACGTTCTACTGCATCGCCGGGTCCGGCGACCGGGACCTCTGGGTGGCGGGAGAATGTCCGGGAACCGGCGGGCCCGGATTTTCCAGGGACAGCAGCTGTCTCATCCATTACGACGGTTCACAATGGCGCGAAGTGGATCTCGAATGCAGCAGCGCGCTGTTCACGGCAGCATCGGCCGGTGAAGACGAAGTTTTCCTGGGGGGAAACATGGGGCGCATCATACGGTATGCGCACGGGGCTGAGGAAACCATCCTTTTTCCCCTCGAACTCCTCGAACAGCGATACCTGCAGCTTTACTGCAGCGAGTTGTTCTACAGCGAAGGGATACTGTACGCGTCCGGGTGGATCCGGCTGGAGAACGGGATGCAGCGCGCGTTCCGTTTCGAGTACGAGAACGGCCGCACGCGCTTTGCCGGCTTCCTCGATGAGGATCTCGGTCCCGGAGACGGATTCTGGCGAAGCACACAGGGGACGCTGTATGCGATTGGACGCACAGGTGTCCTGCGGAAAAGCGGGAACAGCTGGGAGACGTATTTCAGCATGGATCCGAGTCCCATTGCCACGTTCGGCACCACGGACGAAAACATCTGGGTCACGGGCTATGACCTTTGCCGGCAGTGGGTGCACGGACAGTGGGTGGAACACAATCCGACGCCATACACCGGGGCGATCGGCGTCATGGGACGCGGCTGGACCGATGGGAATACCGTGATGCTGACGTACACGGATACGCGGAACGGGGGCGCTGCCGTCGTCGCAATAGGGGAGTAAGCCGGCGGCATTCCGATCCGCATTGACATCGTACAATTCCCTCCTTATTATCAGGGTGTCACCCAATTACTGCCGACAGCGGTCTTCATCACACCTGAAGGAGGACTGAGTCATGAATCCCCTCGATTATGAATCGGTGGTCGCGTTTCGTGAGAAATTCCGTGTCCTGCTGGAAGGACTCACGGCGTCGATCCCTTCCGCGCTGAATCCCCTCGAAGATCTCGACGAAAACCAGAAAATATCCGTGGAACTGCTCGCCCTGTGCGTGCAGCTGGGCAGCATCCTGCAGTGTCCCGCGCTGCGGGTGAAGAAAGAGACCGCAGCGGCATTCCAGCGGGCGCTCGATTCCGTGATCCCGGGAGTCGGTGAGCATGCCTCATCGATCACCGTGCGCTGCCTTTCCGAGGTGGCCGAATACGGCGCCGCGCTCGACGAATGCGCCCGGCAGGGAATCGAGGAAGCTGAGTCTCCGCGTGCACGGCTTGCGGCGACGGCAATGGCGCAATGCTACGGGAGCATCGTGGTCGATTTCCTCCGCAAGGTGCAGGAACGCCTGCAGCAGATGGAGCCGCCCCACCCGCAGCCGTGGCCCGTGGGTTTTCATCTGTAGAATGAGAGATCGTGTTGTCCGGCCGCCCTGTCGGTCCGGACGCGCGTGTTATCCGCCCCTTTCGAGACACCGAGAACCTCAGGAGGCCCGGAGCAGCTGGAAGAGCGGATTCGTCGCCCCCCAGGTGAGCCATATCCGTTCCCGGTATGCGATTTCGAAGTTGATGAGCGCGCCGAACTGGTTGGTGAGATCCAGCCGCGACGCATGCGTGAACAGGCTGTTGCTCCAGCCTTCGACCGCTTCGGGACTGTCGGCGGTGATGGCGATGACGCCCCCGCTGACGGTCTTGTCGCCGAGCAGATCCTTGAACCGGGCGAGATACGCTTTCGGCAGCTCCAGGCTTGTCTCGCTGTCCCATCGATCGATGGCCGACACCTTGATATCCCCCATGAACAGCTGCTTCACTCGCGCGTTCCATGCCAGGACCTCCGGCCGAATGCCCGCATCGAAAAAATGGACCGGGGGAAGGGTATCGAAACCCTGCCGCCTCGCGATGCTGCACAGGAGATTCTGGCATTCCCGGTAAGCGGGAATGGAATCATCATGATACATGACATGAATCCTTACACAGTGGTAATACTGCATACTATCAGGCATTTCAAGTATACAAATCCCTGATATCAAGGTCAAATCTCGTGTTTCACGCGCGATGGCAATTATCGACAGGGCGAAAAAAAGTCCCGGTCTTGCGAAGACCGGGACCAAAGAGGGGAGAGAGAGAAACCGGGCGCGTGCGCTTATTTGGTCAGCTGCATCTGCCGGGTGTCGGAGTGCGTGGGGGTGACCATGCGGACGAAATAGATACCCGACTGCACTGCGCTGCCGTTGGCATCCGTGCCATCCCATTCGAAGACATGTCCGCCGGCGGGGTGTACGCCGGAGGCGAGCGTCTTGACGATGCGGCCCAGCATATCGTACACCGCGACATTCATGTCGCTTTCCTCGGCCAGCTCGACGGTGATGAAGGTGTTCGGATTGAAGGGATTCGGATAGTTCTGGAGCAGACGGGTTTCCGTCGGCACCGGGGTGGCGGCGATGCGGAAGATCGGCGAGTAGTCGGTTTTCCCGTCGAAATCGACCTGGCGCAGACGATAGTCGTAGGTCGTGAACGGCCGGGTGTCGCGGTCGAGATACTCGTACTTCTGCTGCTCGTGCGTGGTCCCGTAGCCGTTGACGAAGGCGAGATCCTTCCATTCTCCGTCAATGGTCCGGCGTTCGACGAACCAACCGCGATTGTTGTTTTCCATCGCGGTACGCCAGCTGACGAGAATGTTCTCGCCATCCTGCGCGGCGCTGAAGCTGATCATTTCTACCGGAATGACCGTCAGGGCAGAGAGCACCGACTCCTGCCAGGCCTGCTGCGTCGCCATCTGCGTCGGTCGCGGCTGCCCATTCACGGTGAGGGTGACCTTCGTGGTGACGAAAATCGCGAGCTTGCACTTCGCGATGTCATAGCTGGCCGGGACGGTGAAATTGACGTACTGGGTGATCTGCTGGTTGGCGGTGAAGCCCGAGGTCGTCAGCGTCACGCCGTAGGGCCCGGTGATCATGTTGCGCACGACGCGCTTGTGATAGTAGGGGCTGACCGTGATGACGGTGCCGTTGACGTTTTTCTTCTGGTCGTAGTTGAGGTCGTCCTCGGTCAGGACGGCGTTGAAGTAGAATTCGCCGGTCATCGCCTGGAGGGCGTTCATGGTCACCGTGGCCGCGATCTGGCGCGTGTCCTGATGGTAGGTGCCGGAAACGCTGATGGACATCGGGGAAGCCGACTGGTTGCGCTGCTGCATCACCGAGCCCCAGTACGTGCGCGAGATCGCGATCGCCGCCCCGCCTGTCGGCAGGTTGACGAGCAGCCGGTCGATCGCCGCGCTGGGATAACTGTTGACGAGCAGGTGACCGATCACGGTGTTGCCGTCGTTCGTCGCCATGGGGTCGCCCTGGTGGTAGGCGATCGCCCGCGCGTTCGGAATATAATTAAGGATGGAGTTTATCGAATCGGCTCCGTACGGACACCACTGGCACCAGGTGCCGGTGAACTGCTCGAGCATCGGGTAACGAGCGGTGGTCTGTGCGTTGACGACAAGGGGAAGCGCGAATAGGACCGCGAGAAGTGTAGACCGGATCAACATACGCATAAGCGGCTTCCTTTCTAAAAAGAGTGGATGAGGGACGTCAGCTGAAGAGGAGGAAGGCTCTGCATTCCGCCGGCGAAATAACGTGCAAAATCAGGAGCCCTTGATGTCGGAAATTCGTGATTTCTTCTCCAAGTTGCAACCGAAACAGGGGCGGAAGAGTGATTTTCTCATCGCGGAATTCATTACCTTTCACCTCTCTGCGCTGTATCAGATACGAATATCCGATGGAACCAACACTCGCTGACCTGCTCCACGCGTTTCAGCGGCAGCCCGATCCGGAACTCCCCTCCGCCATCGTGCACGCCGCGCATCACGCGCTCGTCGCCGTTCCGGAAAACGGGATGGACGAGACCCTGCTCCGCGAACTCCTCACCACCACAACGATGCCGGGATTCCTGCCCGGCCTTTCGCGGGAACTGCGGTACGGCGCGTACGAACGGGCCGTCCGCGCCGCGATCGCACGGGTGCAGTATGGACTCGGCGACATGCTCGCCGACCGTGCGCGCGCGTTTCCCGATCGCGTCTATCTCGAGGAGGGCGAGGGGGAACGACGCAGCCTGACTTTCCTGCAGACGGCGCGACGCTGCGAATCGATCGCGCTCGCACTGCGTGCAGGGACGTCTGACACCCCGCGCGTCGCGCTGCTGACCGCGAACAATCTCGAGGGAGCGCTGTGCGATCTCGCGTGCCTCGCGCACGGGATATTCGTGACGCCGCTGAGCGTGCATCTCGATGAAGAGGCGGTGGAATCCATCGTGCGCCGCCTCGGAATCACCACGGTCCTGGTCGACGACGACGAGCGGCTGCGCCGGGTGCTGCGCGTGCGAGCGGGACTCGACCGTCCCCTGACGATCCTCGCGACCGGTGCCGGGGATCCGGAGGAAGCCGGGGTCGAACGTTTCGATTCCTTCATCGCGCGGAACCGGGAGCGGGCGCGGACGGACGCCGCGGCGCTGCCGCCGGCACGCGTCCCCGCGTATCACGACACGGCGACGGTCATGTTCACTTCGGGATCGACCGGGCGGCCGAAGGGCCTGTGTTTCTCGCAGATGCACCTGGTCAGCAAGCGATTCGCGCGCGCGGCGGCACTGCCGGAGGTCGGCACGGACGAGACGCTGGTCGCGTTTCTCCCGCTCTTCCATACCTTCGGGCGGTTTCTCGAATTGCAGGGGATGCTGTTCTGGGGCGGGCGGTACGTATTTGCCGGAAATCCGAGCCGGGAAGCGCTGTTCGCGCGCATGCGGGAATTTCAGCCGAGCGGCCTGATCAGCATCCCGCAGCGCTGGGCGGAACTGCATGAAGAAGCGGAGCGGCAGGCGGGGCTCGCCGCGGTGAGCGGCGGGCGGCTGCGGTGGGGACTTTCCGCCGCAGGCTATCTCGCCCCCGCGGTCTTCCGCTGGTTCCACCGCCAGGGCGTCGCACTCTGCAGCGGCTTCGGAATGACGGAGGCGACGGGCGGCATCCTCATGACGCCGCCGGGCGAATACGAGGACGATTCGGTCGGCGTGCCCCTTCCCGGTATCGAGGTGCGCCTCACATCGGAAGGCGAAATGGAAATGCGGGGTCCTTACGTCGCGCGGCTGCTGCCGGAGGGCGGGGATGCGTCGCAGGGCGAGGGATCTGCCGGGGGATGGGAGGCGACGGGCGACCTGTTCGTGCGCAACGAAAGCGGACATTACCGCATCGTCGACCGCGTGAAAGACATCTACAAGAACAGCAGGGGGCAGACCATCGCGCCCCTCGGAGTGGAGAACCGTTTCCGCGACGTGCCGGGGCTGCGTCGCTGTTTCCTCGCCGGTGACGGCCGGCCGCATAACGTCCTGCTGATCGTTCCGGACGAGGAAGCCGCCGTGATGCGCGGCATGCCCGCGGTGCGGCAGCGTGAGCGGTATTTCAACGAGATCGTCCGCGCCGTGAACAACGAACTTCCGGTGTACGAGCGTATTCTCGAATTTGCCCTCCTGAAATCGGATTTTTCGGAAGCGGACGGCGAACTCACACCCAAGGGATCGTTCAACCGCAAACGGATCCGGGAGCGATTCCGCGAAGAAATCGAACAGCTCTACCGCGCGCGCCGGCGGTCGTTTTCCATCGCCGGGCTGCGCCTGCATCTGCCGCTGTGGATGCTGCGCGACATCGGGTGCACGGAACGCGATCTGCAGACGGATCCGCGTGGACTGATCAACACGGCGACGAGCACGCTGCTGCCCGTGCGCCAGGGGAGGCAGGCGGGATGCTGGCGTATCGGGGACTGCGAATATGAAATCGCCGACGGCGTCATCGACCTCGGCGCGTTGTGCAGGCAGCCGATGGGGTGGGTGGGGAACGCCGGGCTGTTCGCGTTTTTCCCCTGCCATGAAGGCTGGGACGTCCGTCTCGACACCGTGCGAGACGTGCGTCCGCTCCCGGCGACGGACAGCGGCGGGACGGAACGGGCAGGCCGGGACGCCGATCACTTCGGGGCAGCTGCCGGCGCCGGCAGCGTCGGGACCGTTCTCCTCCGGCTGCACCAGCTTCTCTCCACCGTATTCGCGGCGGAGTCGCCGGCGGTACTGCAGCTCTTCGACGACATCGCCGCCATGCTGCAGAGCATTCCGCACCGTCATGCGTCGCTGCTTCGCGCCCGTCTCGGCAGCTGCGCCTGGCATGACGACGACGCCGTCCGCATCCGCGCGTACGAAGCGCTGCTGCTTTTCGATCCCGATCCGGAGGACGCCGCGCCGTATCACGCGTTTCTGAATGCGGGGAGAACCTTTCTCGACGGACCCGCCCTGGATCGGATCGCTTCGCCCGACATGCGCGGGGAGCGTCTGACCGCGCTTCGCCGTCGTCTGCAGGCCTACCGGACGCAGCGCACCGCGCCTTCCGCCGAAGACCTGCGGATGTACGGACATATGCTCGCGCTGCTCTTCCGTCTCGCCTCCCACGATCCGGCGTGCGTTTACGACGTGCGCGCGGAGCTCGCGCAGTGGATGGAATACGAACCGATGCGCGCGCAGGCCGAGCGCCTGTTCTATGCACTCAAGGATGTGTATGTGCGGCGGCAGGCGTCGCTGCCGCAGGCCGGGGTTCCGCTGCAGCAGGCGGTGGACCGCGCACTGGTCTTCGACGCGTCGGTCGGGGAGACGTACCGGCAACATATCCGTTCGCTCCTCGGCGGCACGCCGTTTCTTTCCCTGTCGGTGCTGATGCTCCATGGCATCGACCAGTTCCGGAGCGCGGACCTCGACCCGGGCAGTCTCACGGTCGAAGCGTCGCGCAGCAGACCGGGAGAGGCAGCGCCCTTTCATGTCGAGCTTCGCACGCGGAGCGGGCGCCGCTACGCGTTTCTCCTCCTCCTTGACGAACGCTACCGGGATGACAATCTGCGCGATGTTCTCCTCTCGCTGCTCCGTATCGCCGGTGCGCCGGTACGCCTGCCCTCGCTGCCCCGCTTCGGGAGCTTCATGCCGGAAGCAGGGGCGATTTCATTCGGGGAAGTTCCCGGCCGCCTGCTCTCGACGCTGATGGATCACGGCCGGGGCGATCTCGATATCGCCGAACTCCGGCGCTGGTGGATTTCCGCGCTTGCCGCGTGGATCCGGGGATGGCGCGACAGCGGCCGGCGACTCATTCCCGGCGCCATCGCGCCGGAAAACGTGATCGTACCGTGGATCCGGTATCGGGAAGGCGCCGTCATCGCATCGGTCGCAGGATGGATGGACTGCGAAGGACCGCACTGTCTCGTCGAAGGACTGTTCGGCGTCCTGCATCGCGGTGCGGAGCGATGGAATGAATCGCGTCTGGAGTCGTCATGGGTGATCGATGCGCTGTTCGAGGTCCTCGGGGAATCCGACGCGCGGGCGCTGCTCGAAGCCGTGGCGGAGGCGCAGCTGGCCGAGGCGCGTCCCATCGGTCTGCAGACGGCGGGACTCATCCAGCGCGTCCTGCATCTGCGGGCACGTCGCTATATTCCCCCGCTCGCGGTACAGAACGCCGTCGCATGCTGGAAGGAATGGGCCGACGTGTATCCGCGGCTCGTCGAGGATCGCGGGGAAGAATACCTTCGTCACGTCTCCGGGCTGTACGATGTCTCCCGTTACGGTGATCCCGCCCGATGGTATCTGACGCGTCACACGCTGCTGGCGGGACTCACGCCCGACGCCGGCGCGCAGCTCGAGGAAGTGATCTATCGCATGCATGCGGATCCGTCGTGGATCGCGACGCGCAGCATCGAGCTGGCGGAACTGCAGGAACGCATTCCGACAGGGGTGATGCGCGAACGCTTCCTGCGCATGGTATTCCCCGCGCAGCGCGGAAAGGAACTCCAGCTCGTCCGCATGCAGGTGGCCGGGAAGGAATCCGTGGTCATCGAACACCTGGTGCACGAGGCGTCCCGCCGCGATTTTGTCATCCGTGAAACCGTGACTGCCGCGGAAACCGGCGGTATCATCTCCCTTCTGACGCGTGAACGCTTCCAGATACCCACCGGGGAGGAACTCCGCTATCTCGGCATGTTCGATGCCGGACAGCACATCGTCGGCGGACTGATTTTCGCGGCGCCGGAAGATGCGGAAGCGGAACTCAAGGCCGTCGTCATCGACGAATCGCTGCGCGGTCGCGGACTCGGCCGCACGCTCATCGATGATCTCGCCCTGCGCATGAAAACAGCCGGGGCACGCTCACTGCGTGCCCCGTATTACCTGCTGCCGTTCTGTGTCCAGGCCGGGTTTGCCTCCGATCCGCGGGACGGGGAACTCCGTCGTCCGCTGGACGGGCACCTCGGTGAAGACTGAGGGCGTTATTTCGCGGGAATGAACCGTTCGACCTGGTTCTTCACCGGCTTGACCGTACGCAGGTATGCGTAGATCGCGCGAAGGTCCTCCTCATGCATGGAAGCGAGAAGCCGCCAGGGCATGATGGTGTTGAAATCCGAGGGACCGAGCTGCGGTTCGATGAACATCGAATCGGTGTAGGCGCGGAAACGCTGCACGAACATGTCTTCGCTCCAGCTGCCGATTCCCGTTTCTGCGTCGGGCGTGATATTCGCCGAATGCAGCATGCCGCTGGGAAGCGGGAACGCGAAGCCGCCGGCATAATCCATCCCCGGCAGGGGCTCGCCCTTTTCCATCCGGGTGTGGCAGTCGGCGCAGCCCGCGGCGGTGATCATGTATTTCCCGTAAGCGATCTTGTCCGACGGGGAGGGGCGGCGCAGGTGTGCCGGATCGGCCGGGATGGTGCGCATGATGAGATTCATCGGGAAGCTCGCCGATGATTCGGGAGCCGTGCTCTCGATCGGTTCCAGGGAGCGGATGTACGCGATGATCGCGTAGATATCTTCCTTATCCATTTTCCCGAAACTCGGGTACGGCATGATCGGGAACAGCGGCCGTCCGTCCCTGCTCACGCCGGACACGATCGCGCGATACAGTTCGCCGTCCGTCCAGTCCTTGAGATGGTACGGCGTGATGTTCGGTGCATAGAAGGTCCCGGGCAGGCCCATTTCCTCCCCGAAACGTTCCCCGCCTTTCCCCAGCGTTCCGGCGACGATCGGTCCGGCGAATCGCGTGAAGTCGCGCGTGGAGTGGCAGTCGATGCATCCCGTCACATGCTGTGCAAGATATTCGCCGCGTGCCACGCGCTCCGGCGTGCGCTCCACGGTGATGTCAGGTGCGTCGCTGACTTTCGGAAAGGCCGCGTGCAGCCAGAGGTAACCGCCTCCGACAATCACGGCTGCAACAATGACCAGTCCAATCAATATCTTCTGCGCAATTTTCATTGCGGCTTCCTTTCATGAGTTTGAGACAGATAATGGTGACGTCCATGCGGGCGCATTACCCCGACGTCCGCAGGACATCCGGCTTACGCAAAAGACATGATGAAGTTTCGTTATTCTTAGGCAGACTTTTTCTAAATAATAAATCGCCAGGGGAATGTCAAGGCTTCGAGGGCGGGGGAATCCAGGCGGGAAGGGGATTCGGTGGCGGCGTGCGCCCGTACCAGAGATCGTCGAGCCGGATGGCGGCACGGCGGAAAAGGGAGGAATTCCGGATTCCTCGTCGGACGAGATTGTGCAGCGGGGAGTCGGGGTGGGAGTAGGGACATACCGCGACACAGCGGCCGCAGTCCGTCCCGAGCCGGTTCCATACCAGGAAGCAGGCGTCGCTGTCGATCTGCCATCGCGCGAGTCCGTTGGCATCGATGCGGGGACCGCCGGGTATGGCCTTGCCCGGACAGGCGTCCGCGCATTTCCGGCAGCGGGCGCAGAAGTCCAGCACGGTTTCATCGTGCGTCTCGCTGCCGGGGAGGAGCGGGGCGTCGGTGGTGACCACCGCGATGCGCACACGCGGTCCGAGCCGCGGTGTCATCAGCAGGCCCATGCGGCCGATCTCCCCGAGGCCCGCATCCCGTGCGACGAGGGGACACACGACTTCGTACTTCCCGTCGATATGCGCGCGGGCCGGCCAGCCGAGACGGCGGAGGAAAGCGGCGGTCTGCACCGCGATCGCGCCCGAACGGAGGTACTCCTGCGAGGATTCCATGGTGATGGTGCCGGCCGGCGCGCTGGCGACCATCGCATGGTCCATCTCTACCGTGAAGGCGAGGGCGAAGGCGTGGCGAGGGACGATGGCCTTCCCGTAGCTGTCTCCCCGGCCTGCGTGCGAATAGCAGTGTTCGTCTCGCAGGGCCGTCACGCCGACGCTGTGCGCGCCGAGCAGGCGCAGCCATCCTCGGAGAAATTCCGTCAGCACTTCGGGGGAGACGTCGATTCGGGACGGCGCCGCGTCTCCGTCCACGGCCGCGTGCAGCAGCTCCACCGTGTCGAAGGTGGCGTCGCAGGCGGGAAACATCAGCGGATGCGCGAGGGCGGCGCGGGGATCGAGAAGACCCGGAGCTTCGCGGAACTGCCGGTCGGCATCCTCCCGCTCCGGATGCGCCGCATAGTACGCGCGCGCGCGTTCGCTCCCTTCAGCAAGTTTTCGTCGTGAAAAAACGGTATCGCGTTCGTCGATGCGGCCGGACGGCCGCGTGCGGAGGTATTTCGGCCGCGGCATCGGCGCCCTAGGCTCCGGATCGCCGCGTGAGGCGCCGGAACGCGCGCATCACCGAGGCATCCTTGCGATAGATGTCGTCGCGGAACTGCAGCACGCCCGTGCTGTCGACCCAGGAGGTATAGTAGTCGATGAAGAGCGGGGTGCGCTTCTTCAGGAACACCGGCTTGCTGCGCGCGCCGCTCCAGATCGCGGACTGCAGCCGCGCGACGTCCCACTGCGGGGTTCCTTCGAGCAGGAAGCGCGCGAAATCCATCGGTTCCTGAATCCGCACGCATCCATGGCTCACCGCGCGAACGGCGCGCTTGAACGCCCACTGCTGCGGAGTGTCGTGCAGGTAGATGCTGAAATCATTCTGGAACATGAACTTGATCGCGCCCAGTGCGTTGCCCGCACCCGGATCCTGTTTGAATTTGAACGGCATCTTGTAGGGATTGTGCTCCGCCCAGTTGATCTTGCTCGCATCGACCAGCGAATCGCGATAATACACCTTGTAGCGCCCCTTGCGCAGGTAAGTGCTGTCCTTTTTCGCGGAGACGTAGATTTCCCGGGCGGCGATGCTCCACGGTACGTTCCAGAACGGATTGAGGATGCAGTGGGTGAATTCGCCGGTGATCTGCGGGGTTTCGTGGTTCTTCGGTTCGTACCGGCGCTGCCCGGTGCGACGGAACAGCTCGTACTGCGCGGCATATCCCGCGGGACGGGGTCCGCCGACACAGACGGCCATCGTCGTCTGCACCATTCCCCCGTCGTAGGCGTAAAGCCAGTACTCGGGAATATTGACGATCACGTAGCGCCCGCGGTCGGGATAGCGCATCCAGCGGAAGCGCTCGAGATTGACGCGGATCTGGTCGGTGTAGGCGTCGATGCCGAGATTCAGCCGTCCGACCGTGCGGCTGCCGATGACTCCGTCGACCAGCAGTCCGTGCCGCTGCTGATAGCGCATCACGGCTTTCGCCAGCGTGCTGTCGTAGGAGAAGGGGCCGAGGGTCCGCAGCCGGAGACTGTCGAGTTCGAATGCGTGGAGCGCGAGATCGACGATCTGCACCGTTCCCCGCATCGGGGCTTCGAACGAGGTGAAGAGTTCGCCGGTGAGCATCAGCCGCTGCGTGAGGGACGGGACGACGGAGGACGTGTCGCCGACCTCAACGGTTTTTACCGTCAGTTCCGGAATGCGCGGCCAGCGATAGAGGCGCTTGATGTCGCGGAAGCCGGCGTAGGCGGCCTTCAGCCTCCGGTAGCGGCGGCTGTCCGGCTGGATGTTGCGGAGGAACGCGATGATGTCGGGGGTGTTGAGCGGTTCGAGAAATTCACGGAGCCCGGGTCTGCGCACCGGGAGATGATACGCGGCGTCGAGGTTTCGCGGGTCCACCACACCGTAGCGCAGATGACTGGCGTAGGAGAGCAGTCCGTCGGTGAGCAGCAGGTCGATGCGGGCAAGCGCGCCGCTGTGGTCGCTGTCGCTCCGGCCGTCGGTGAGCACGCCGTCGAGCAGCGCCTGCAGCGCGGACACGTGATACCACTGCGGATCGAGACCGTGCTCGTCCGCCCGCATCAGGAAGCGCAGCAGGGCGATGACGCGCGAGGGGAAACTCTCTTCGTGCACCCAGTACGGCGCGAATGCGCGCGCGCGGTATTGCTGCAGCAGCGTATCGTCATGGACCAGCGTTTCGCGAAACGGCGTGATCGCGAACAGCCGGGAGGCCTGCTGCGCGATCGCATCCGTATCGATGCTTCGCACCACGGGCTGCGGTGCGGCTTCGACCGTGTCATTCTGTTCCGGCAGCAGGGAGCAGCCGGCCAGCAGGAGGCACGGAACCGCGATAAGGGAAAGGGTCAGGCGCCGGGGAAAGAGCATGTCAATGTATCAAACAAGCATGCGGACGTTCACGAAAAAGTGTTCAGTACTTCAAACATATTGAAAAGCGCAGGCGTTTCAAAAAAAAGACCTGCGCTTCCGGTGAAAAAAATACCGTTCGTCACTTATTTCGACCGGGCGGATGTCACATTCCTTTTGCGAGGAATCCGCCGTCGACGGCGATGGTCTGCCCGGTGATGAACGAGGCGCCGCGCGCGCAGAGAAACGCCGTGGCCGCGGCGGCTTCGATGGGTTCGCCGATTCGGCCGAGAGGCGTTCGTGCGATGACCTTGTCGTAGTAGGCCTTGTCCGACAGCACGCCCTCAACGAGCGGGGTGCGGATATACCACGGCGCGACGCTGTTGACGCGGATGCCGTCGCCGGCCCATTCCACCGCCAGGTAGCGCGTGAGCTGATCGAGCGCCGCTTTGCTCATCGCGTAAGGTGCGCCCGTGGGGACGGTGGAGAGTCCGGCGGTGGATCCGATGAACACCACGGCGGCGTCCTTCGACGCCCGGAGCAGCCCGTGGAGATGCCGCGAGAGTTCGAACGCCGCGGTCGCGTTCGTGTCGATGATCTGGCGAAACTCCTCGATGCTGTAATCCACGCTCTTCCGTCGGATGTTGGTCCCGGCGCAGTTGACGAAGATGTCGAGGCGGTCCCAGTGCCCGCGAACGCTGTGGATGACATGCCAGCGGCCTTCGGACGTACTGACGTCGGCCACGATGCCATCGACCGTACCGCCGCTCTGCCGCCAGTCGTTCAGACGAATGTCGAGTTCTTCCTCGGTGCGCGCCACCACCAGGAGGGATGCGCCCTGTGCGAGGAAGAGATCACAGATGGCGCGTCCGATGCCCCGGGTTCCCCCGGTCACCAGCGCGCGCTTGCCATCAACGGAGAAGAGATTGCTCATGAGAATGTGCTGTCTGTGTCAGAAATACCGACCGGCAGAATACGCAGACCTCCGGCACGACGCAAATGTCACGCGGTCACTTCCGATGCACGCTAGAGAACGAACAGGAGCGAAACCAGCCCGCGCGCGCCCGCGGTTTTCCAGTCATCGTCTTCACCCACGGTCTGCAGCGGCAGCAGCCAGGTCGCCTCGATTCCGAGTGCAAGGTCGCTGCCGAGCGGAAGGGTATATCCGACACCGGCGCGGATCCCGGCATGCATGCTCCGCGCACGCGAGACGTCCTCGTCGAATACGACATGCTCCCGGGTGCCGTCGGTGAACAGCGCCCCGTCAGGAGAGAGGATGCGTTCGTTCACCGACGCGCTTTCGGTCACGCGAAAACCGATGGCCGGACCGGCGAGCACGGCGAGGCCGGTCTTCCCGATCTGCACGCTCGCCATAAGATCGAGACCGATCAGCCTGAGAGTATAACTGAAATCGTCCTCGAGCAGGAGGGTCTGCGGCTTCATGTCCTTCCCGATGATCTCGGTCTGTATCGGATCGCTGGTGAAATCTCCGACATGACACTCTCCGAACAGGCGGGGCTCGATCCGCAACCAGGGAGTGACCGGGATGCTCAGCCGCAGGTCGAGCGCCGAACCGATTCCACTGGCCTCGTCGTAAACGCCGCAGGCATCGCAGTCGCCCGGGAAAGAAAACCCGCCGCTGTGCACGCCGTAGAACACGCCCGCGGAGATGCCGAAATACCACGGCGCCCGGGCGGCCGGCGGCGTGTCCTGCGCGAAAGCAGTCTGCAGGGGAGATCCGATGAGCAGCAGGAGCGCGGCGCCGATGAAAACGGTGCGAAGAGTGCGTCGAGTGGCGTTCATGGCTAGTTCTCCTTCTGACTGCTGACGAGAAGCACACGGCTGAGCACGCCGGCGGCGGATTCGAGTCTGAAGACGTACGCGCCGGCGGCGAGACCGCGCGTGTCGATGACCGCGGCATGTCCGCCTGCGGTTTCCGGTCCCTCGCGGAGGACCCGCAGCAGGCGTCCGTGCATATCGTACAGCGCGAGCCGGACGGTGCGATCCGCGGTCAGCGAGTACGTGAACGACGTCTGCCCGGTACTGGGATTCGGCGCATTTTTCCCAAGCGTTCCCCAGAGCGCAGACGCGTTGATCAGCCGCTGCTCGAGCCAGCACATGCTGTCGAGGCGGACGGAGGCGGTGCCGCGGTAACCAAGCGCGACCTTGTTGCCAGGAAACGCGGCCGACTGCAGCGTGACATCGGTGCGCGTAACGCGGCCGAGGAAGGACCGCAGCCGCAGGGTGAGGATGGGCGTGTTCGGAAGTCCGAAGGTGAGCGGGGGATCTCCGGGCTGCGTGGCAAGTGAATATGCCGTCCGGGCGAGGCCGCTCTCGGCGTCGTAGTCCTGTGTCACCATCACGGCGTGGGGCGCCGTGCCTCCCTCGGGGAAGGTCAGGGGCGTTTCCTCGTCCGGGTACAGCAGCGACGGGTCGTACGCGATGCGGAAGGTCAGCTGCCGCACGTCGTACACGCTCGGCAGTGCGTGGTCGAGGTGCAGCGGGAGCGACACCATGCCGCCCGGACGCACCACGTAGTCGCCGGAGAGGGTGACCGTATTGCTGTCGGTCGCCTCGCCGTGCAGCCGCACGGTCATCATCGGATTCGAGCAATCCGAGCTGCGGATCGTCGCCTCCGCGGTCCATGGGCCCAGCTGCGACGGCGTGCTGCACAGCACGAGCGCGGCGCTGTCATTGACAGGAATGCTGATCGGGAGCGAGCTCGCGCAGGTCACTCCGCCGCTTTCCGAATCCACGGTAGTGATTTCGAGCGGCACATCGCCGGAATTCTTCACGGTGAACTCCGTGCATGCCGCTTCGTCGACATGTGAATCCTCGACGAGCGCGTCCGCAGGAGAAACGCCGATTTTCGCCGAAATGTTCGTCCACCGCAGATTCCATGCGGCCCGTATGGTGTCGAGCGCTTCATTGCTGACCATGTCCATGATCTGGAGCAGCATCGTCGGGCTGATGACTGGCGCGTGGCTGCCGCCGAATTCCGTGGCGAAGGCGAGGAGAGAGTCGGAGAGCGGTCGCTGATCGATCGACAGCAGCAGCACCCGGGCGCCTGTTGCGATGACGCGCTGCGTGATCGCGTCCACGGTCGGCGTTCCGCTGACGGATGACAGGTCGGTGCTCCCCGCAGAGAAGATGACCAGTCTTCGGTAACCGTCGTACTGTGCGAGGGTGTCGAGCGCCTGCCCGATGGCGGCGAGCAGCGCCGTGGTGTCGCTGTTCCCTGCCGCGGGGAGAAGCTGTGCCAGCGCACCGCGGTCGTTCGTCATCGGCATGAGGGTCTGCGTGCCGTTCATCGATGCGGAGAGCACACCCATGCGGTCGTCGAGTTCGGGGGTGGATGACAAACTGCTCATCAGCGTCCCGATGATCAGGCGGCTCGCCCCCGTCCCGTCGATGTCGAGCCACGGCATGCGCAGGGCGCTCGAGCCGTCGATGACCACCATGGTGGAGGTGCTCAGCCGCGTGAGCACCGAAACCATGACCGTCGCGCTGTCCGGCCCCGGACGTCTGCCGCCCCGCAGCATCAGATCGATACTGCTTTCCGATCCCGCGCCGACATTCCATTGGGACTCCGACGGCGGGTCAAGATTCATCGACTGGATGATGGGGAAGAATGCCTGCATCGGAACATTGCCGACATTACGCAGCGGGACCGCGAGTTCGCTGTATTCCTGGCACGGTTTGTCACCGTAATCGATCACGGGATCCCCCTGGGAGAAAACCGGCCCGGGGGTGGGATTCACCGGCATGTACGACAGTCCACGCAGCGAAACCTGGGGAACGTTCGGATCGCAGCCATTGATATCGACGGTATAATGCGCGATCTGGTACCCCTGTGTGGTCGGGAAAAAGGACGCAACCGCGGGAAGGGAATCACCGGGCATCAGCTGCCTTGGCGTGAAGCTGAAGGAGAACTCGCCGGTAACACTGCTGATCGCCCCGGTTTCCATCGGCGAGGTTCCGACATTGTGGATCCAGACGGTCTCCCGGGCGGTGTCGCCGGCAAGCGTCGTTGGGAAAAGAACGGACGCAGGGGTGAACGCCAGCGACGGGGAAACAACCTCCCCTCGTACGACGATGCTCTGCCGGATTGCGCGCTGCATGTGCAGCATGATATCGTGGATTGCCTGTCCGAGCTCCGCCGTCGAGGCGGCGTCGAAATGCAGACCGCCCGTCGCTGCGGAAATCTCGCCGAGCTCGGTGGTCAGCGCGCCGTTGAGACTGATGCTGTAGACGATCATATCGGCGGCCTGCGCGGCGTTCGTGATCCCGGGACTGGAGTAGGGGCCGCAGTTCCCGATCCCGGCGTCGCTGCTGCCGTTGATGACGATGAGCACGCGGCGGTGCCTGGCGCTCTGCAGGAGGCTGATGCTGCGGTCCATCCCGGCCCAGACGCAGGCGTGCGCCCCGGATGCGGTGCCGGGGATGGCACCCTCGACCAGGGCGCGCTGTTCGCTGAGTCCCCGCAGGAGGCGGAACTGCGACGATGTGCTGTAGGCGAACACCGCGCCTTCGTGCTGCGGCGATCCGTCTTCCATCATGGTCGCCACGAAGCCGGTCAGCGCGTCGTGCGCCGCGGCGATCGCGCTCGGTGCGCCCGGGAAGGCGTCCAGCATCGTGTCGCTGCCGTCGACGAGTAAGCCGAAAGAGTATGGGATGCGATTATCTGATATAAGCTCCACCGAAATGCTGTCCCGCGTGAGGACGCGCGTGGGCGTGTAGCACCACGATCCCTTCAGCGTCTCGCCGGGAAGCAGCGTCGCGGGGGTGGCGAGGCCGCCGGAGAACGGCGATTCCAGCTGATCGAGGGATTGGATCGTCAGCGCGGTGTCGCCGCTGTTGCGAAACACCACCTCCAGGCAGCGGCTGCTTCCGCAGAAGACGGTGTCGAAATCCACGGGGGCCGGCGTAATCTCGAGGAGGGGACCCCGGGATTGACCGTGGAGGGGGACAATCCCCGCGGCCAGCGTGACGAACATCAGGAAAACGACAGAAAGGGATTTCCCGTGCATGAGCGTCCTCCGGTGCATCATTGAAATGATAAAGGAGCGGTAAGTCTGTACCCCAAACGATACGAAGAATTTCGTTTCCGGCCAACAGCGCCGATTGCGCGGACGGCGGGCGCGCCGGGCACGCGAAGGGGCGCCGATGTTTGCGGATGTAGGCTGTGAAAGCTACATTTACGACGTGACGGTACTTTATTCACACCTGCCCGCGGTTGAGATGATGCAACGGAAATCCCGGATGTTCGCAGCCGGTATCCTGTGCGCGCTGCTGTTTCTGCCATGCGCCATCGCGCATGCGCAGACAGACGATAATGCGCCCGGATCGGCCGCCGTGCAGCGCGACACCGTGAAGCCGGCGGGACGAGCGGTTCCCGTGACGGACGCGGCCGCTCCGCTTCCGCGATTTCCGGGGCGGACGATCGTCATTTCCGCCGGGGGCGGGGTCGCGACACTGATGAGCGAGTTCGAAAGCGACTTCAGCGGATCGCATGCCGCGATGTCCATCGGCTATTCGGTGTATCCCGCGCTGACGGTCCTGTTCACCGCGGACGTCGGGAAACTCCGCATCACGCGCGAGGCCGGACAGGTGGACCCGGTCCTCTACGAGTTCCAGTTCAGCAGGGATGCCTCCACCGGGCCTCTCGACCGCGGCATCAATACCGTCAGTTTCGACCTTTCGACACGCTTTAATTTCTTTCCGTATCGTCTTTACAACGTGTTTCTCGGTGCGGGCGCCGGTCTGACATTCTACCGCGCGGATGATTTCAGCGATGCGCGCATCCGTCCGACCGCCGACTTCCCGGCAAGCATCATGATCCCCGTCGGCATCGGCGGCGAATGGTATTTCCGCCGCGACCTGGCACTTTCTCTTCACCTGCGAAACACCTTCGTACTGAAAGGCGACATCGACGCATTCGATCCGGAGGAACTTGCGCTCGAATACAACCGCCGCCGCAGCACGCGCATCAGCGTACCGTCGGCGGGCGGCGACAATATACTTTCCCTGACGCTCGGCGTGCAGTACACGCTTTTCGAGAGCGTCGACTACGACGGCGATCTGCTCGACAACGCGGAGGAAACCGCGCTCGGGACCGATCCCTACGAGATCGATACCGACATCGACGGTCTGACGGATTACGAGGAAGTGCGCGTGCACGGAACAAGTCCGCTCAAACCCGACACCGACGACGACGGGCTGGGCGACTACTTCGAGATCACGAAGTACGGCACGGATCCGCTGCAGCCCGATACGGATCAGGACCGGCTCAGCGACGCGGACGAGATCCTGAAGTACAACACCGACCCGCGCAAGCCCGATACCGACGACGACATGCTCAGCGATTACGAGGAGGTCATCCTGTATCAGACCGATCCGCGCAATCCCGACACCGATTACGACGGGCTCGACGACTTCGCGGAAGTGAAGGTGCATGACACCGATCCGCTGCGTCCCGACACCGACGACGACGGCATCTATGATTTCAATGAAGTGGTCACATACAAAACCAACCCGCGCAATCCCGACACCGACAGCGACCGTCTCCCCGATTACGACGAGATCGCCTATTACGGCACGAACCCGCTGAACGCGGATACGGACGGCGACCAGGTCGACGACGGGACGGAGGTTTCCGTGAACCACACCAACCCGGTGGACCAGGATCCGAACGCCCCGGTTGCGGGGACCAAGCCGTTCGCGGAGCGTCCCCGCTACAATGCGGAACTGCTGGAGACGCGGCCGCTGCCGGGCGGCGGCACCTCGTACCTGATCGCACCGACCGTCACGCCGCGGCTGGCGCGGACGCCCGACGACATCGACAGCGTCATGGCGGTGCTTTCGGCGACAGACAGCGCATTCGGCGGCGAGAGCGGGGAGAGCAGCGCCGAGGCGTACGCGCGGTACCGCCAGCGGAGCATTCAGCATGTCACGCCGGCAGAGGAGCACGGCGCATCCCGGCAGCCGCTGCGGCTGGATTCTCTCCGCCTCCAGGCGGGCGACATCCTGTCATTCTGCAACATCACGTTTGACTTCGACCGCGACGAACTGCGTGCGGAATACGTTCCGCTCCTTCTCGAGGCGCTGCAGCTCTTCCGCACGTACCCTGCAATGGCGGTGGAAATTCGCGGGCACACCGACGCGGAGGGCGACGAGGAATACAACCAGGCACTGTCGGAGCGGCGTGCGGCGAGCGTGCGGCGCTTCCTTATCGCCAAGGGCGTGGCGGAAGAACGCATGCGGACGGTCGGATTCGGGGAACGGCAGCCGATCGCCGACAGCACGACAGAAGAGGGCCGCGCGCGAAACAGGCGTGTGGAGTTTTATATCATGTCCATGCAGCCCGACCGCAGCGGCGGGCGATAACACTCAGCGAAGCGCATGCAGGTCCGCAGCACCGTACTCCTATTCGTCGCACTTCCCGCGTTCCTCGCGGCGGGCGTGTCGCCGCGCCTGCAGCCGCTGCAAGCACAGCCGCTGCACGCGCAGCCGCTGTCAGCGCAGCTGTCGCACGCGCAGCAGCCGGCACGAGACGGCAGCGGAGGCATGGCGCTTCCGCCGCGATGGCTCGACCGCGCGCGGTACGTCGACGGACGGCTGACCGTTTCGCTTTCCGCCGGACTGACGAAATACTTCGGGGAATTTTCCGGCGGAGAGGTCGGACCGTCAGCTCAGGTCCAGGTCAGCTACCCGCTGTACCCGGTCCTGGAGATCGGCGGCGGGGTCGAAGCCGGGCAGCTGCTTTACACACGCCGAAACCGGCGCAACCTCGGCATCACCTATCCGTACCAGTTCGGAGACCGAAACGCGGTTCCGCGCAGCACCGATGTCCTGGCCGCGGAAGCGTGGTTCCGTCTGCATCTGTTTCCCGCGCGGCAGTTCGACATCTGGGTGCTGGCCGGGGGCGGCGCAGCATGGCTGCGGCCTGAGGACTATCGCAACGGAGACGCGGCGTTTCCCGGGCCGGAAACGATATCCGCCCTGAGCGTTCCGCTCGGCGCGGGCTTCGAATGGCATCTGACCCGCGGGCTGTCGCTGCAGCTCGGCGCGCTGGCGCACCTGGTAATGAGCGGTGAGGCGGACGCGTTCGATTCCGGCGAGCTCGTCCAGCAGCTGCAGGAGAGCCAGGGTCTGCCCAGCAATCCCGACCGCGAGAAAACCGCGAACGATACATGGGTGTCGGTTTCTTTCGGCGTCGCCTGGCACCTGTTCGACGACACGGATTTCGACGACGACGGCCTGAGCAACGCCGAGGAAGCGGCAGCGGGAACGAATCCCAATGACGCGGATACGGACGGCGACGGGCTGACCGACTACGAGGAGGTCCGCATACACGGGACGGACCCGCTGTACTGGGATACCGATCACGATGTGCTCAGCGATTACGTCGAAGTGACCCGGTATATGACCGATCCCCGAAACGCGGATACGGACGGCGACGGGCTCGACGACAACATCGAGCTGCTGGACTATCAGACCGATCCGCTGTCGCGCGACACGGAAGGAGACGGTCTGATCGATTCGGAAGAGAAACGGCTCGGGTGCCATCCGAAAAAAGTGGATACCGACGGCGACGGACTGTACGACGGCGACGAGGTGATCGTCTATCACACCAATCCGGTGCTGCCGGATTCCGACGGCGAGGGGATCAACGACAACGAGGAAGTGCGCGTGTATCACACCGATCCGATGCAGGCGGACACCGATCACGACGGCCTGACGGATTTCGAGGAAATCCGTCTCTTCCGTACCGATCCGCTGAAACCGGATACGGACGGCGACGGACACAGCGATTACGAAGAGGTGCGCCGTTTTGGTACCGATCCGCTGAAGGCGCCCGCGCATTCCGCCGGCGCGCCCGCGAAACAGAGAGGAGAATGACGTGCGCAAGATCATCATCATAGGCATCCTGTTCGCCTGCGCGGCGCTGCCGATATCGTCGGCGCTCCACGCACAGCAGAACAGCGAGGTCGACCGCCTCGAAACCCTGCTGCGGAGCAGGGAACAGCGCGGGCTGCGCGATTCCGTCACCGTCCGTGTCATGCTCGACCTGGCGCAGGAATACCGCAAGACGGAACCGGACCAGGCGCTGGAGCTGTCGCGCCGTGCGGAAGAACTTGCGCGCAAGCTGCGCGACAACGTCGGGCTCTCCATGGCGTTCACGAGCACGGGCATCACCTACGCGCAGAGCGGCTCCTGGGTGCGGGCGCTGAATTTCTTTCTCAAGTCGCTGCAGCTGAAGGAGGAGCTCGGCGATCAGCAGGGCATGGCGGCGCTGCTCTCGAACATCGGCGTGGTGCACGGGCGTCTCAACGACGAAGAACGCGCGCTGCGCTATCACCTGCGCGCCGTACGGTATTTTCAGCTCGCGCAGGACAGGCAGGGGCTGGCGTACTCCTACAACAACATCGGCGTGATTTACATGGACAAGGGGGAGTACGACAAGGCGCTCGAAAACCTTCTCGCCTCGCTCGAACTGAAAAAGGAACTGAAAGACACGCCGGGCCTTGCGAGTACCTATCTGAATATCGGCATCACGTATTTCATGCAGAACGCCTCGCACCGCGCGCTGGAAAACTACCAGCAGTCCGCGAAGCTGTATGAGGCCATCGGCGACCGGCATGGCCTCTCCGAAGCGATGCAGCGCATTGCGAGCCTGCATCTCCGGCAGCAGGAACCGCTCCGCGCGTTCGATATCGCCTCGCGGGCGCTGCAGATCGCGCGGGAAACGAACTCGCGCGTGGTCGAGCGCAACGCGCTGAAGATCTGTGCCGACGCGAAAACCGCGCTCGGCGACGCGTCCGCCGCGCTCGTGTATTATCGGCAGTACACCGCCCTGAAGGATTCGCTGTTCAATGAAGAAAGCTCCAAGCGCATCAATGAGATGACCGCGAATTACGAGCTCGCGCAGCGGGAGCGAAGCGACCGGGAAAACGAGCTGCTGAAGAAAGATCAGCGCATCAACGAAATGGAGCTCGAGCGCCGCGCCATCCAGCTGCGGCAGCAGCAGCAGGATATCGAACTCCTCAACCAGGACAAGCGCATCGGCGAACTGCAGCTCCGCGAGCAGGAGGCGATCGTCATGGCGCAGCAGCTCGACGCGACCGAGCAGGAGAACAAGATCGATCTGCTCAACAAGAACCGCGAGCTGCTCGAACGCGAACGGGCATTGAAAGACGCGAAACTGGAGAAGGAAGCCTCCCTGCGCAACATGCTCATCGTGACGTCGATTCTGCTCATCGTCATTCTCCTGCTGCTCGCCAACCGCTACCGGCTGAAAAAACGCAGCGCGACCATATTCGAAGAGAAGAACACCGAGCTGGAGTCGGCGAACGCCGAAATCCGCAAGCACGAGGCCATGCTGGAAGCGCAGGCGGCCGAGATCGCGCGCACCAACGAGGAACTCACGCGGCAGAACGCCCTGCTCGAGCAGCTGAATCTGGAAAAGAACGAACTGATGAGCATTCTCTCGCATGACCTGCGCAATCCCATCAGTGCGATCCGCATGCTCGCCGAATCCATCGGCGAATCCGGCCGCAGCGAGGAGTACATCCGGCGGAAAGCCGGGCAGGTCGCCGACACCGCTGACAGCGTGCTGGTGCTCGCCAAGAACCTCCTCGACATCAACAGGCTGGAGTCCGGGCGCATGCAGCTGGATTCCGATCCCGTGCCGGTCAAGCCCATCATCGCGCGCGCCGTGGAAAATCATCGACGCTGGGCGGAGCAGAAGGGGATCAGCCTCCATGCCGCGCTGCCCGACGACGATCCGATCGCCCTCGGCGACGACTCCGCGGTGATGCAGATCATAGACAACCTCGTATCCAACGCGATAAAGTATTCCTCCCGGGGGGACCAGGTACGGGTGTCGCTCGCGTCGACCGACGACGACGTTCATATCGTCGTAGAGGACGATGGACCGGGATTCAGCCGCGAGGATTTCTCGCGCTTATATCAGAAATTCTCCCGTCTCTCGGCGCAGCCGACCGCGGGCGAACCTTCGACCGGTCTCGGCCTTTCGATCGTCAAGCGGCTCGTCGACAGCATGCAGGGCAGCATCCGCTGTGAAAGCGAGGAAGGGAATGGCGCACGCTTCGAAGTGACGCTTCCTCTCCGTGCCGAAGTTCAGAGTGAAGACTGAAGCACCCTCCGGGGGGGTGATTCATATTCGATACCGTATTCGATTCGCAGATCCATGTTCCACTATACCGGTGCACCGATGCGTACTGCCATTTCTGTCTGCATCCTCTTTTGTGCGGCTGCGGCCGCAGGCGTCCTGTCGTCTCCGCCGGCCCCAACCGCGCGGGACCTCAAACTCTCCCCCGTCGACCGCCTGTACTATTCTGCACAGTTCGAACTACTCCGTACGCGGGACCCGCGGACCGGGGCGATACCGGCCGGCATCAGGAGCAGGGAATTCTCCTTTGCGGCGGCGCTGCCCGTGGCGGACCGCGATGCCGCCGCCCTGCGCCGACTGGGGCGGGGCGCGTACGTGCCGGGCTGGAAGCAGCGCGGACCGACGACGCAGGCGGGCCGCATGCTCGACCTGGTGTTCGACGTGGATGACGATCGTATCCTTTTCGCGGGCAGCGCGAGCGGCGGGTTCTGGAAATCCGGCGACCGGGGCGAGACCTGGCGGAAAACCTCGAGTCCCGACGCCCAGCCGAACGTCGGATGCATCGTGCAGGATCCGCGTGCGGGAATGCATGACGTCATGTACTACGGCACCGGCGAACTGCTCAGCACCACCGACCGAAGCATCCGGACCACCGCCCGCACCGTCGGGTACGGCAACGGTATCTACCGGAGCACCGACCGCGGCGAGACCTGGACGGCGCTTCCGTCGACGGTCACGACCGCGCAGGGCAGCCTGACCAGCCCGTTCCACGGCGTATGGGACCTCGCGATCGCCGGGGACGGCTGGGATGCCGGCGCGGTGTACGCAGCCTGTTACGGGGAAATCCTTCGATCCGTCGACAACGGGGCGCACTGGGAACATGTTCTCGGCGATCCGTCGGCTCCTTCATTTTCTACCGATATCGTGATCACGCCGGTGCTGACGTACGCGGCGATCGGCGGCTACACTGTCGTGGCGGGGACTCCCGAGGAGCGGGGGATATTCATTTCCACCGACCGGCAGGACTGGATCGACATCACGCCCGACGGATTCCCCGGGAACGCGCGCGTCGTGGAACTGGCGGCGGCTCCCTCCGATCCGTACACGCTGTACGTGCTGACGGAGCGGCCCGAGCCGTATGCCATTCCCCAGCTCGCATTCACCTCCTCCCGCCACACGCTCTGGAAGTACGTCCACAATCCCGCCACGGGAACGGGAGTCTGGCAGCAGCGCACCTCGGGGCTGCCGAACGGCGGCATCGGCAATGCCGGGAACAACGGCTACTCCTCGCTCGGCGGCTACTGCATCGCGATGGCGGTGCATCCGGAAAATCCGGATCTGCTCTATCTCGGCGGGACCAATCTTTATAAGTCTACGAATGCGTTCGCCACCGCGGCGCAGACCGTCATCATCGGCGGCTACCCGTACGGCTGGTCCGACACCGACCTCCATCCCGACCAGCATGCATTCGCATTCCTGCCTTCGGATCCGGAACAGCTTTTCGTCGCCAATGACGGCGGCATACAGTTCACGCCTTTCGACAGGCAGTCGCAGCCTCCCTGGACGACGCGGAACAGCGGGCTCATCACCTCGCAGTTCTATCGCGTCGCGCAGGATCCCGCGACCGCAGCTGACGCATTCTGCATCGGGGGACTGCAGGACAATGCGACGTATTACAATCTCGATGACACCGATCCCGCGGCGTGGACGGGCATCATCGGCGGCGACGGGATGGGCGTCGCCGTCGGACCCGGCCGGGACTTCGCGATCGCGTCGGTGTATACCGGCCGCATCTACGGGGTCACCTTCCTTCCGAGCGGTGCGCCGGACGAAATTTCCATTCAGCGCCCGGACAATCTCGACGATCTCGATTTCTCCTTCTTCACCGTTTTCGCGCTGGATCCGTACGACGGCAGCACCTTCTATCTCGGGGGCCTGCCGATGCTGTGGCGGAAAGACGATATCGGCGCGTCGATTCAGAATCCCAACCTGGTGGATCTGAACTGGCATCCCATTTCCGCTGCCGCATTTCCCGATCCCGATTACGTGAGCGCCATCGGCTGTGCCTCCGATGCTTCGGGACGTCTCTACGTCGGCAGCAGCGGAGGCGGGATTCTGCGCGTTGACGACGTGCGGGGGGACACGCCTGCCGCGACGCCGATCGACGTTCCGGGAGTGCCGGCCGGGAGCTACGTGTCATGCCTCGCCGTCGACCCGCGCGATCACGACCGGGTCTTCGCGGTGTTTTCCAACTATGCCGTTCAGAGCGTGTTTCTCAGTACCGACGCGGGGAGCAGCTGGTCGCCCGTCAGCGGGAACCTCGAACAGAAACCCGACGGGTCCGGGGACGGTCCCTCCGTGCGATGGCTCGCGATTCTCCCGGTCAAGGACGGGGAGATCTTTTTCGCAGCAACGAGCGCGGGGCTGTTTTCCACCACGCGTCTCGAGGGCATGAGCACCGTCTGGTCGCGCGAATCGCCTGACGGAATCGGCGTTGTCTGCGTGGATCATGTCGACGCCCGCCGCGTTGACGGATCCGTGCTCGCGGCCACACAGGGAAGCGGCGTTTGGGCGACCCGCGTCACGGGACTGGACGGCATCGACGGCGGCCCCGCGGCGGAAGGTTTCCGCATCGCACAGCTCTGGCCGCGGCCCCTGCGCGACCGGCTCCAGGTGGAAGTCGTCCACGAGCGGCAGGCCTCGCTGCGCTTCGATGTCCATGACGTCCAGGGGCGGCTGCGGCTGACCGAGCGGCACGACTGCGCGGCGGGACGTTCGACGCACAGCATGGACGTGCGCACGCTCCCTGCGGGAATATTTTTCCTCCGCATCGATGACGGACGGCAGCAGCGAACCGTGAAATTGTTGAAAATGGCCCCGTAGCGGAGATTTCAAAGAATGTGGAAATCTTTCCGCAACGATGAATCCTCTTCCACATCCCTGCATCATATGTTCAGTTACGGCGATGAACGTGAACTATGAAAAAAAATAGAAGGAACAGGATTCTCATGGAACATCTGACAAAGCAGACTTTTCTCGCGAAAGTCTTCGATTACGAGAACAAGCAGGAATGGGATTTCGCCGGCGAGCGTCCGTGCATCATCGACTTCTACGCCGACTGGTGTGCGCCCTGCCGCATGGTGGCTCCCGTGCTCGAAGAGCTTGCCAAGGAATACGAAGGCAAGATCGATATCTATAAGATCGACACCGAAGCCGAGCAGGAGCTTGCCGCGGTGTTCGGTATCCGCAGCATCCCGTCGATTCTCTTTGTCCCGATGGGTGACAAGCCGCAGATGGCCGCCGGCGCACTGCCGAAGGAATCATTTGTCCAGGCGATCAACGAAATTCTCCTCGCCGAAGCTCCGGCTGCGGCGGCGAACTGAGTTTGCACAGGCGCGCGTGGAGCGCCGGCAATAAACATTCAGTCTTCCTCATCCTGTAAGATTGAATAGTGGTGGCAGAAATCCCGGTCCAACGACCGGGATTTCTGTTTTTGGTGCCTGCGATTCCGCTTGACAATCACGCGCCGAACAGGTACAATACCGGTGTCTCCCGACGTTCATCCGCCTGTTTTCCCCGCCGCGATATCCGCCGGGGTGATCCTGTTGACTGCACACCCTTCTTCATAGAAACCGCAGGGTCACGCTCTGCATGGAGGTGAGTCATGAAAGAAATGCAGTCTGCCCAGTGCACGGAATTCGTCATGGAGCTGCTTCAGCTGCTGGCGACGCACCGTCATTACGAACGCGTATTCCACTTCGTCGTCGATCGTCTCACGCGCCTCTATGCCTCTCGCAGCTGCGCCATCGTGCTCATCGACAGCGAGAGCGAATATCTCAGCATCGAAAACTGCAGCGGCATCTCCCACGCATTCTGCAAGAGTTTCCGCCAGCAGGTCGCGACCGGTTCCATCGGGGAGATGCTCTGGACGGGGCGCCCGATACTCATTTCCGACGCGAGCCTTCTCCCCGAGGTCGCCCGCAGCGTCCAGCTCGAACAGCCGTTCGCATCCTGCCTCTGCGTGCAGATCGCGGTGCACCATCAGACCATCGGGTATCTCTATGCCGACAGCGAGGAGAAAGACACCTTCGTCGAAAGCGACATCCCGGTGTTCAACGCCTTCGCGCGCATTGCCGCGCTCGCGTTCTATCAGAACCGGCTGTATGAAGACAATCTCCGTCTCGACCGCATCGATCATGAGACGGAACTGCAGCGCTATTCCTTCTTCTCGGAAAGCCTGGCGCAGAATCTCGCGCGCGCGGCGGGCACCGGGGAGCACCTCGGCCTGATCATGATGGACATCGACAACTACAAGCGCATCTCGAACACCTACGGCGGCGCGACCCGGCGGGCGTTCATGCGGGAGTTCGGCGTCGTCGTCAACCGCCAGCTCCGCACCTACGACAGCGCCTGCCGCTACGGGGCGGACGAGGTCATCATGATGCTGCCGCATACCACGGCGGAAGAAGCGATCGAGACTGCTCTCGCCGTGTGCGAAACCATCCGTGCCCATACGTTCACCGAGCATGACCTGGAAACGTCGGTCAGCTGCGGTGTTGCGGTGTATCCCGAGGACGCAGCGACGATCGAGGATCTGATACTTTCCGCCAAGCATTCCGTCTTCGAAGCCCAGCGTTCCGGACGGAACAAGGTCTACCACAAGGATATTCCCGTCTCCGCATCAGCCGTCGGCGGATAATTCGAACGATCGCCCGGGGGCAGAAAACGTTGAATATACGCCGAATGGAGCAGATTCATGGTCCGGATGTTTTTTTTCGAAAAAAAATCCCGGAGAGTGGAACTTCTGTTGCGAAAAAAGATGTTGTAACATATATTTGAATTCGAAATATATGACGGAACATCTTTTTCATCATCAACCGGAGCGATCCATCATGAAAGCCATATATCTTTTCCTGTTTTTCGCCTTTGGTCTTGCCGCATCCGCCAACGCACAGTCGACCTGGGTTTTCGACAAGTCGCACACCACCATCGGGTTCGAAGTGACGCATCTCGTCATCACGACCGTGGACGGAAAATTCACCGCGTTCGACGGCACCGTGCAGACGAAGGGCGACTCGTTCGAGGGCGCCTCGATCGAGTTCACCGCCGACGTGGCGAGCCTCACCACCGACAACGAGAAGCGCGATGCGCATCTGCGGTCGGATGATTTCTTCAATGCGGAGAAGTACCCGAAGATGATCTTCAAGAGCGTGTCAATGAAAAAGGTGGCGGGCAGCAAGTACAAGCTTCTCGGCGATCTCACCATCCGCGACAAGACGAAGCGCGTCGAACTCGATGTGGTATTCAACGGTACCGTGAAAGATCCCTGGGGCAACACCAAGGCCGGGTTCCGCCTCTCCGGATCGATCAACCGTTTTGATTACGATCTCAAATGGAATACTATGATGGAAGCCGGCGGCGCCGTCGTCAGCAAGGATGTCGATTTCAACATCAACGTACAGCTGCAGAAAAAATCCTGAATGAAACTCGAAGAAGAGATTCAGCAGAAATCCTTCAAAAGCGAATACCACAAGCTGGCCGTGAATATCCTGTATACTCACGGCTGGCTTGTGTCGCATCTGGCCGAATCGCTGCGTCCCTACGGACTCACCATCCAGCAGTACAACCTGCTGCGCATCCTCCGGGGGCAGCATCCGGCGCCCGCGACCATCACCCTGCTGCGTGAACGCATGCTCGACAAAATGTCCGACGCCTCGCGCCTCATCGACCGTCTGCAGGCCAAGGGCCTCGTCGATCGTCTCCCGTCGACGGAGGACCGGCGCAAGGCGGGGGTCGTCATCAGCGAGCGGGGACTCGACCTGCTCCGGGAAATCGACGACCTCGAAGCCGACACGCTTTCGCTGTTCTCCGGAATCTCCGAAGCGGAAGCGCGGCAGACCAACGCGGCGCTCGACGCCCTCCGCGGCATCTAGCCGCTTCCCCGCCCGACGGATCGGACGCACAGGGGTTGCGTTCGAACGTGAAATTCCTATATTCCGGTATACAGGATAATATTCATCGCAAATTCGAATCGGAGCAGCCATGCCGCGCACTGTTCTGATTATCGTTCTGCTGTGCGGGTGCGTTGTCCCGGCCCCGTCGCAGTGGATGGAATCCCGCCGCGTGGCGAGCGGCGGCGGGGGGCGTGCCGCGGGCGACCGTTTCTCGGTACACGGAACGCTCGGTCAGCCGGCCGTCGGTCATGTACGGAATGCCCTGCGTTTCGCCGATCTCGGTTTCTGGCATCCGCACGTCACGCAGGCCGCCGGCAGTCCCGCGCCGGAGCGTTTCGCGCTGCTGCAGAACTTCCCCAACCCTTCTTCCGCGACAACCACCATCATGTTTGACCTGCCCGCGCCGGAAAGCGTGCGTCTTCGGGTGTACGATCTGCTCGGCCGCGTCGTGCACGAAGAAGAACGACGCGACCTTCCGGCGGGAAGGCAGGGAATTGCCGTGGCCGTGGGGCACCTGGCCCAGGGCGTGTATATCTACGAACTCCGAACTTCCTCCCGGATTGCACAGAGAAGAATGGTGGTACTACGATGAAACAGCAAAGACACAGTCCGTCCCGGAACGCGGTGAACTGCCTGCTGGCGATATGCACCGCGGTATGCATGTGCCTGGCTAACGCGCAGGCCCAGGTTCCACGGCTGATCAACTACCAGGGCGCCCTCCGGCAATCCGCCGGATCGGATGCTCCCGACAGCGTGTACGCCATGCGCTTCGCGCTGTACGACCGTGAGGCAGGCGGCGCCGCACTGTGGGAAGAAGCGCACACGGTCATGGTGACCGAAGGCATCTTCGATGTCGTCCTCGGAACGACGAAGGCACTCGACCTGCCCTTCGACCGGCCGTACTGGCTCGGACTGACGGTGGAACCAGAAATCGAAATGACGCCGCGCGTGGCGCTGACCGCCATGGGATACAGTCTCCGCAGCGGCGCGGTCGAAGACGGCAGCGTGACGTCCGCGGGAATCCGTGACGGGAGCGTGACAGGCGCGGATCTCTCTTCCGGTGCAGTCGTCCGGTCGCTGAACGGGTGGACGGATACGGTGCGTCTGCTGGCGGGAGAAGGAATCGAGATTACGGGGGAGGACGGAACGCTTCGCATCGCGTCGACGGCCGCGGCGGGCTGGCAGGTCGGCGGAAACAGCGGGACCATTGATTCGACCGACTGGCTGGGCACGCAAGACAGCACGGCCTTTGAAATCCACACGGCGGGCAGGCGCAGTCTCCGCATCGAGCCGGTGTCGGAGACATGGGCGCCGAATGTCATCCTCGGCTCGCGCTTCAA
>QKAF01000087.1 GCA_003246455.1 Bacteroidota bacterium | reverse complement strand
CCTTGGGTGAGGACGACCACGTGCTGCGCGCGAGAGTCCTGCTTCCGAGCTTCCGCAATCCCGGGCAGGTGCACTACCTCTACCAGCTTCAGGGAATGGAGTATACCTGGCACCGATCCGATGACGGGAGAATACTCTACACCGGGCTCGAACCCGGCAGCTACGTGCTGGTGGTGCAGGCGACGATCGGCGAAGGCATCTGGTCGCGCAGGCAGGAACTGCTCCGTATCGAAGTTCTCCCGCCCATCCATCGGCGCGGCTGGTTCTGGATCGTGATCGTGCTCTGCGCTGTCGGGATCGGCATGGTTCTGCAGAACATCATCACGCGTTGGCGAAAAACAGTACAGTGAAAAAACAGGAAAGCAACATGACGGTCGATGAAATCCGGAAACAGTTTCCCTATCTCGAAAGCGGGAAAATTTATCTGAATCACGCGGCGACCGGGCCGTGGTCGCGTTACGTCGAAAACAACGTGCAGCGATTCATGGAGGGACGCGCGCGCGGTCCGATCGACATGTTCCCTGACACGATCCGGATGATCGGGGAGGCGCGTTCCATGGCCGCGAACATGATCGGCGCGGACGCGTCGCGGATCGCCTTCGTGCAGAATACATCGGAGGGCCTCAACGTTCTCGCATCGGGCATGGACTGGAAAGCCGGTGACCGTATCCTGCTTCTCGACCGTGAATTCCCCTCGAACGTGTATCCCTTTCTGAATGCCCGCCGGCTGGGCGTAGAAATCGATTTCGTGCCCCAGCGCGACGGCGGCGTCGCTCTCGAAGACATCGCGCGCGCCATGACGCCGAAGACCCGCCTGGTGGCGGTGAGCTGGGTGCAGTTTCTTTCCGGTTTCCGCATCGATCTCGGGCAGCTGCGCGAAATCTGCGACCGTTTCGGCGCACTGCTCAGCGTCGACGCCATTCAGGGAATCGGGGCTGCGCGCCTGGATCTCCGCGAGACGCCCGTGGACTTCCTTTCCTCCGGTGTACAGAAATGGCAGCTCGGCCCGCAGGGGGTCGCCATCATCTATGTCTCGGAGCGCGCGCAGGAACAGATCCGCCAGGCGCATCTCGGATGGATCAGCGTCCAGAACGCCTGGAATTTCTTCGATTACGATAATCCCCTCCAGGGGGACGCGCGGCGCTATGAGAACGGGACATACAATTCCGTCGGGATCACCGGGTATCACGGTGCACTCCGTCTCTTCGAGGACATCGGGCACGACGAAGTCGCCCGGCTCGTGCAGGCGAATGCGGCCCACGCCTATTCGCGCGCGCGGGAATACGGTTTCGACGTCATCACTCCCGGCGACAGTGCCGCCCGCGCGGGGATCGTCACCTTCCGGCACGACCGGGCCGACGAGCTGCAGCAGTATCTCGTGCAGCGCGATATCACGGTCTCCGCGCGCGTCGGACATGTGCGGCTGTCGCCGCACTGCTACAACACGGCCGACGAAATCGACACGGTGCTTGGCGAAATCAGGAATTTCGGCTGAGGGAGAAACGGCGGGAAGGGGAGGTTCAGGCCAGGTAGCGTCTGACGGTGTTGAGCAGGAGCCCGCGTTCGAACGGTTTTGAAATGTAATCGTTGCATCCCGCTTCGAGGCTGTTTTCGCGGTCTCGCGGAAACGCGTGCGCGGTGACGGCGATAACGGGGAGGGCGTGCAGTTCCTTCGATGCGCGGATACGGCGCGTCAGTTCCAGCCCGTTTTCGTCACCCGGGAGGGAGATATCCATCAGGACGAGGTCGATGTGGCTTTCATGCAGGATCTGCCAGGCCGTCTTCGCCCACGTCGCGCTGCAGATGGCGTAGTCGTGCTCGAGAAGTACCTGCAGATAACGGGTACTCTGTTCGTCGTCCTCGACAACGAGTATCTGTTTTTTCACTGTTTCGTTGGTCATGATGTCTCGGGTGCAAACTGCGATCAGAATGCGACACGGAAGGCGATCTCATCCGGGCTAAAGACGAAATGCGGCTGTTCCGACCGGAATAATACAAAACGCGCACAACTCCTGCCAGTATTATTTCGGGGAATCGGACGGAGATATCCCGGCTTCCAATTCCGATAGGGATGTGTTATTTTTCGTATTCCCGTGCCGTGACGGCACGAAACGCATGTTCCATCATCCCGTCGCAGACCATGAAAAAAATCGTCGAATGTGTTCCGAACTTTTCTGAAGGCCGAGATGCGGCCGTGATTGAAGCGATTGCGGACAGTATCCGGCAGACGCCCGGCTGTACGCTGCTTGACGTCGATCCGGGGAAATCCACCAACCGCACGGTGTACACCTTCGTCGGTTCCCCCGCGGCGGTGGTCGAAGGCGCGCTGAACGCGGCGCGGGTGGCACATGAGCGCGTTGACATGACGAAGCAGACCGGCGAGCATCCGCGCATGGGCGCGATGGACGTCTGTCCGTTCGTTCCTGTCGCGAATGTGACCATGGACGAATGCGTGGACTGCGCGAAGGAATTCGGACGCCGCGCGGCCGACGAGCTCGATATCCCGATTTTCCTGTACGAGGAGGCCTCGACCACCGCATACCGGAAAAGTCTCAAGCAGATTCGTGCCGGGGAGTACGAAGCCCTGAAAGACAGGATCGTCACCCCTGAGTGGAAGCCCGATTTCGGTCCGGCGAAGTTCGTTCCGCGCTGGGGCGCCACCGCGACCGGTGCGCGTTTCTTCCTGGTCGCCTACAACGTCAACGTCCTGGGGACAAAGGAGCAGGCGCATCGCATCGCGCTCAACATTCGCGAGCAGGGACGCGGTGAAGGACAGCCCGGACGTCTCAAGGCGGTGAAGGGAATCGGCTGGTACGTCGACGAATACAACATGGCCCAGGTTTCGATGAACCTGGACAATTACACGATCACGCCGCCCCACATCGCGTTCGAAGAGTGCGCGAAAGACGCCCGCGAGCTGAACCTCGCGGTCGCGGGTTCGGAACTCGTCGGCCTGGTGCCCCTCGAGGCAATGCTGATGGCAGCCGAGTACTATATCGAGAAGGAGAAGCTCTTCATCATCGACGAGCGGCAGAAAATCCGCCTGGCCACCGAGCGGCTGGGGCTCAATTCCGTTTCTCCCTTTATCCCGGAGAAGCGCATCATCGAGTACATGATCGACGAGGAAAGCGCCGAACCGCTCGCATCGATGTCCGTGCGTGACTTCATCGAACTCACCGGCGCGCGCACTTCCGCTCCGGGTGGCGGATCCGCATCGGCCCTGATCGCCGGGGTCGGCGCCGCGCTGGGCGCGATGGTCGGATGGATGACGTACGGGAAAAAGAAATTCGAGGAGCAGGACGCGACCATGCGCCGCCTGATCCCGCCTCTCGACGCCGCCATGCGCCGCCTCATCCCGATGATCGACGCCGACACCAACGCGTTCAACGATTACATGGACGCGCTCGGTCTCCCGAAGGATACCGATGAACAGAAAAAGCAGCGGACTGCCGCCATGCAGGCCGGATTGAAGAAGGCGGTCGACGTACCGCTGACCACCATGCGCATCGTCGATACCTGCTGGGAAACGATGGAGGAGATGGCGGCAGAAGGAAACATCAATTCGAAGTCGGATCTCGAAGTCGGCGCGAAGTCGCTGGAGACGGGCTGCTGGGGCGCCTACAAAAACGTGATGATCAACCTCGGCAGCATCACCGACGACGATTTCAAACTGCGCGTGACCGGAGAAGCCGAAGCGATTCTCGCGCGTGCGAAGGAAAAGTGCATCAGCGTGCTTTCCATCCTGGATCAGCGCAGCTCCTGATACCGCGACAGCTGCCGGCGTCTTTCGCGCCCCGTGCGAAACCGGCAGGAATTCGCCGCCGCAGTTCGCGGGGCGAATCGACGATACGGAAAATTTCCCGAGACGTCCCGCATTGCGGGACGTCTCTATTTTTCTGAAACCTCCCAGAGAGGAATATACCCGACGTCGCTGACGATCTGCTGTCCCTCGCTGCCAACCGTCCAGTCGATGAAATCCTTGATCAGGCCGTCGGGAACAGCCGCGGTGTACAGGTACAGGTAGCGGCTGATGGGGTAGCTCCCGTTCATGACATTTTCCCGGGTCGGTGCGACGTCGTCCACCGAAGCGTGGATGACCCCGGCACTGAACGCACCGCCGCCGTATCCGATCGCCCCGGGGTCGGATCTTACCAGCTGGATCACCGCCATGGTGGTGGGGACGATGTGCGCCGTCTCGGTGTACGCCGCTCCATCGAGGATGTGCTCTTCAAAGAACAGATACGTCCCTGAATTCGGCGAACGGCTGATGACGTTCACCGGTAACGGGGGGCCGCCGATCTGATCCCAGCGCGTGATCGCGCCGGTGAAGAGACCGCGGAGCTGTGCCCGCGTCAGATTGCGCACCGGATTGTCGGGGTGAAGGTAGACACTGAGCGCATCCCGCGCGGTCAGCACGCTGAGACCGAGCGATCCCTGCTTTTCGATCAGGCGCTGCGCCTCCTCTGCACGCAGGGTACGGGAGGCGGTGCAGAGATCCGCTTCGCCGTTGATGAGGGCCCGGATGCCGAGCGCGCTTCCTCCTCCTTCGACGTAGACCGCGACATCGGGATTGCGCCGCATGTACTCCTCCGCCCAGCGACGCGCCAGAAGCAGCATCGTGTCGGAGCCCTTGATCCGCAGTACGCCGCCGCGTGCGTGCGGGCCGCTTCCGGTACATCCCGGGAGGGCGACAGCCGCGAGAAGCAGCCATGCCGCGAGTCCCGGGAGCGACAGACGGCGCGCGATGCGGGAAATTTCCGGTCTCACCGTTCCTCCGCTTCGGACTGCAGTCGTGCGTTGATGTACGGCGAGCCGCGCACCCAACGCGGGACATCCTCCGTGCTGCCCAGCGTGGACAGCACCGCGCAGAGGACGCGCATGTGCTGGGCGATCGCGGCCGTGTCGACTGGCTGCGTGCTGTCGTCGAACGGCGTATGGTACCGCGTCCTCCCCCATTCGAGAAAGCGGTCGTATCCCTGCTGATCGGAGAGGGTGACGTAGTCCCTACCCTCCATGACGAGCAGCGACGGTATGCCCGCCTGCGCGAAGGCCAGCTGGTCCGAGCTCGTGAAGGCCTCGAGCATGCTGAAATCCGGCGGTATCGCGGAAACGCCGAGACCGAGTTCCTCCGACACCCGTGCAAGGTGCTCCTTCAGCGTCGAGTACTCCGTCCCGACGCCGACGACGTCGTTGAACCGGTCGATGATGGCGAGGCCGTCGATGTTCAGGCAGGCGATCGTGCGGAAGAGCGGGACGGGCGGATGTGAGGTGTAGTACGCCGAACCGAGAAGCCCCTTTTCTTCCGCGGCCATGAAAGCAAAAATCACGGAACGGCGCGGCCGCAATGCACTGTCGGCCAGAACGTGCGCCAGTTCGAGCGCTGCGGCAACACCCAGGGCGTTGTCGACGAGGCCGTTGTATATCGAATCGCCTTCAGCGGGAAGTCCGATGCCGAGATGGTCGTAATGCGCCGTGCAGAGCACGTAGGAGTCGCGCAGGATGGGATCGCTGCCGCGCAGTACTCCGACGAGGTTGGCGGAAAGAAAATCGCGGTCGCGGAAGCTGCCGGAAAAACTCATCCCGCACGAGAGGCGGAAGCTCCGTATCGATTGTTCCGCATCCATGCGCAGGATATCGGCGAGGGAATACGGCGCGTTCGCAAACAGCTGCGCGGCACTTTCCGCGCGCATCATGACACTCAGATTCGCCGCGACGGAAATCGGAAGCGTCACGTCTTCCGGCGAAAAAATGCGCTGCCAGTCGCTCCATGAATACCCGACGCTGAGCCGGGGCAGGGGAATCATGATGCTTCCGCGCGCGCCGCGGGAAAAGGCGATGCGCTGCTTCACTTCCGGGATCGAGTAGATGCTCTTCTGGGCGCCGTCGAAATAGTCCGCCTCGTCGGACTGCGGTTCCCCCGACAGAAAGACCGCGATGGCGCCCGTGACATCCACGTTCTGGTAGTCGTTGTAGTCGTATTCCGGCGCCACGATGCCGTATCCGACAAAAACGAGCGGCAGGGGTCGCGGGATGAACGTCTGCGCGCCCGTCTTGTACAGCAGGTAGTCCTCGCCCAGCCGGAATTCGTGTCGCCCCGTATCCGTGACGAGGGTGAGCCGGCTGTCTGCCAGCGGCGTGCATCCGTGCAGCGGGACATACTGGGAGAATGTTCCCGCCTCTCCCAGCGGTTCAATTCCCGCGGCCTGCATTGTCGCACTGATGTAAGCCGCCGCACGCCGCTCGCCCTGCGAGCCGGTACCGCGGCCCTCGAAATCGTCGCCCGCCAGCATCGCGGCATGGTGCCATACGCGTGCGGGATCGATGCGCGCCATCGCCGCGCGTACCGCGTCAGTGACCAGGGATTCCTGTCCCGCCGCGTCGAAACGCGGCAGCAGGAAGCAGAACGCTATGACCAAAACATGCTTCATGAATGTGGTACGCGGAATATACGAAACGCATGTTAGCACGGAATGCGGGCGGGGCATTATCCCGGAGGGGACGGGGAAGGTGCTTGACAAATATAGGGTACGGGGGTATATTACACTTGTCGCTGCGGCGCTTTTCGCGGCGCGTCACAAAAAGGAGAAAGAATGGAAGAGCAGTCAGGAAAACGACACTGTCACACCGGGGATGAAGTGCGCCTGAGCCATCACTCGGAGAAACTGAAATCGAGTCTGACGTCGCGGCTGAACCGCATCGAGGGCCAGGTGCGTGGGGTGAAGCGCATGATCGACGAGGATGTGTACTGCGACGACGTGCTCAATGTCATCGCCTCGATCCAGTCGGCGCTGAGCGGTGTCGGCAGCCTCCTGCTCGAGTATCACATGAAGAGCTGTGTCGTGGACCAGCTGCAGGAAAATGATTCGGAGATCATGGATGAGCTGATGAAGACGATTCGGAAGCTGATGAAATGAGCGGGCGCGGGAGGAAGGGGCCACCGAATGTTTCACACAAGAGAAGACGAATACTCATGAAAACACAGACCCTCCGCATCGAAGGAATGACATGCAACCACTGCGTCATGTCTGTTCGCCGTCAGCTCGCCGGCATCGACCATCTCGATGTCGACGACGTGCAGATCGGCAGCGCCGTCGTGCGTTTTGACGAAGACCGGGTAACTTCGGAGGACATCGATACCGCTGTCGCCGCGGCGGGATTCGTTGTGACCCAGCATGAATGATCAGGCCGTACAGGGCACCGTCGAGACACACAAGGTCAGTCTGCCCGTCGAGGGCATGACCTGTGCGAGCTGCGTACTCCGCGTTGAAAAGGCGATATCCGGCATCGACGGTGTTCGCAGCGCCGCGGTGAATCTCGCCTCGAACAAGGCGGTCATCGAGATCGCGGACGGAACGGATCTCGGGGCGGTCGGGGAAGCGGTGCGCGCCGCCGGGTACACCATTCACCTGCCGGATCGAAGCGTCGCGGCAGCCGGCGACGGCATGGAGGAGTTTGCCGTCTCATCGCCCCATGACGAGGAATTCCGGCGGCTGCGGCGCGATGTCGCGGTGGCCGCGGCCCTCACCGTCCCGGTGATGCTCATGAGCATGCTGCCCATGCTCGATGCGGTCCGGTCGTGGTGGCCGCTGACGATGGACGAAACGAACCGCATTCTGCTCCTGCTCACGGCCCCCGTGCTGTTCGTTCCGGGAAAACGCTTTTTCCAGGGTTTTCTCGCGACGCTGAAACACGGGACGGCGGATATGAATACACTGGTCGCCGTCGGAACGGGCGCCGCGTTTATCTACAGCACCGCCGCCGTTCTCTTCCCGGAGTGGCTCGGTCTGCATGCGGGACACGCGGAGGTGTACTTCGATACGTCCGCGACCATCATCACCCTGATCCTGGTCGGCCGCATGCTCGAAGCCCGCGCGAAGAACCATGCCTCCGACGCGATTCGCAAACTGATCGGACTGCAGCCGCGGAGTGCGCACGTTCTCCGGAACGGAGAAGAAGTCGAGGTCGAACTCAGTGCCGTCCGAGCCGATGAAATCGTGATCGTGCGCCCCGGGGAAAGAATTCCTGTTGACGGCCGCGTGACGGCGGGAGCGTCTTCGGTCGACGAATCGATGATCAGCGGCGAACCCCTGCCGGTGGCGAAACGCGAAGGCGACGAGGTCGTCGGCGGGACCGTGAACATGGAGGGGAGTCTGACCCTGCGGGCGACGGCCGTCGGCGCCGCGTCGGTGCTCGGGCACATCGTGCGCATGGTGGATGAGGCGCAGGGCTCGAAAGCGCCGGTGCAGAAGCTGGTGGACCGGATCGCATCGGTTTTCGTACCGGTCGTCATCGGAATCGCGATTCTCACCGGCCTCGCCTGGTACTTCGCTGCGGACGCCGGCTTCACCCCGAGCATGCTGCATTTCATCGCGGTGCTCATCATCGCCTGCCCCTGCGCTCTCGGCCTCGCGACTCCCGCCGCCATCATGGTCGGCGTCGGCGTCGGTGCCGACCGGGGCATCCTCATCAAGGACGCGGAAAGTCTCGAGCGCGCCCGCAGCGTGCAGACCATCGTCCTGGATAAAACCGGGACGGTGACGGAAGGACGCCCCGTCGTTGCGGCGCTCCACGTCGAAACGGGAAATGCCGCGACAGCCGATACGGACGCGCTGCTCACACTGATCGCCTCCGCCGAACAGCCGTCGGAGCATCCCCTCGGGCAGGCGGTCGTTCGTCATGCACAGGCAAACGGACTGGACGTCCGCGTCCCGGATTCGTTCCAGTACGAGCCCGGCGCGGGCGTGATCGCGTTTCTTGGCGGCGATGCCGTCATGGCGGGAAACCGGGCGCTCATGAAATCCTACGCTGTCACGCTGCCGGCGTCGCTTCCCGACGAGCTGACAATCCCGGGCAGGACGGTGCTATACGCCGCGGTGAACGGACGCTTCGTGGGTGCGATCGCGCTGGCGGACGCGCTGCGGAAGAGTTCGGCACAGGCGATCGCGACACTGCATCGTCAGGGTATTGACGTCGTAATGTTGACGGGAGACACGGAAGAGGCCGCGCGCACGATCGCCGCGGAGGCCGGAATCGACCGCGTCATCGCCGGCGTCAGACCGGAGGAAAAGGCCGGTCATATCCGCGCGCTGCAGGATGGCGGCCGTGTGGTGGCGATGGTCGGCGACGGCATCAACGATGCGCCGGCCCTCGCACAGGCCGATGTCAGCATCGCGATGGGCAGCGGAACCGATATTGCGATGGAGACCGCGGATATTACCCTGATGCAAAGCGATCTGCGCGGCGTCGTCGACGCCATGCGCCTGTCCGCCGCGACCATCGGCAAGATCCGGCAGAATCTCTTCTGGGCGTTCTTCTACAATGTCGTGGGCATTCCGCTCGCTGCCGTCGGTTTGCTGAGTCCGATGATCGCAGCCGCGGCGATGGCGTTCAGCTCTGTCAGCGTCGTCACGAACTCCCTGCTGCTTCGCCGCTTCCGGCGGCGTTCTGCGGAGGCGTGAACGCACCCGGCGCTCTACCGCGCTGTGTGATACCGCGAGTCATTCGCTCCAGTGACGCGTCAGCAGTTTCTTCAGTTCGATGAGGACGATGATCGACAGGGCGGTCCCGACGCAGACGGCCCATTCAGGCAGATCGAGCGGAGTGACGCGGAGCAGGGTGTTGAGTCCGGGGAGATGAACCGCCGCCACCTGCAGCGACAGTGAGACGAACATGATCAGCAGCAGGGGACGGTTGCTGAACGGTCCGATGTGGAAGAGCGAGGAGTGCACCGACCGTGAATTGTGCACGTTGAAGATCTGAAAGAGGGCGAGCGTCACGAAGGCCATGGTGCGCGCCTTCTCGAGCGGAAAGCCCTGCAGTTCGGGAGCCAGCAGATTGAATCCGTAGGTGAACAGCGTCCACTTGTACACGCCGAGCGTGCCCAGCATCATGATGATGCCGGCGAAGAGAATGGTGAACAGCATTTCTTTCGGCACCAGTCCGGCGTTCACGGGACGCGGCGGCCGTGACATCACGTTCCCATGCTCCTTTTCATACGCGAGCGGGAACGTCGAGATGCCGTCGGTGACGAGATTGATCCACAGGAGCTGCGCCGGAAGCAGCGGCAGGGGCATGCCGGCGAGTATGCTGGCGGCGATGGTGAGCACGCCTCCGAAGCTCGTGCTCAGCACGAACAGGATGATGTGCCGCAGGTTGTCGAAAATCACACGGCCGTAGCGCACCGCGGCGGCAATGCTGGCGAAACTGTTGTCCATCACGACCATGCTCGAGGCTTCCTTCGCGACGTCCGTGCCCGCCCCCATCGCAACACCGATGTTCGCCGCCTTGAGCGCCGGAGCGTCGTTGACGCCGTCGCCGGTCATCGTGACGATATGGCCCCGATTCTGTAATTCCCGGACGATTCGGAGTTTGTGCATCGGCGAGACGCGCGCGTAGACCTCCGTGATGTCGCACAGGCCGCGCAGGTGCTTGTCGTCGATTTCATCGAGTTCGGCGCCGGTGAGCACATCGATCTGCTCGTCGTCGAGCTGCAGTTCCCCGGCGATCGCGTGTGCCGTATCCCGATGATCGCCGGTGATCATGATGACCTTGATCCCCGCGCTCTTGCAGTCGGCGATCGCCTGTTTCGCCGATTCCCGCGGCGGGTCATACATGCCCTGCAGGCCGCTGAAAACACAGTTGCGGTAGGATGCGTCATCGTAGACCGTCGCGCTTTCGTCGATTTCGCGCCAGCAGAATGCGATGACCCGCAGCGTCTGTGAAGACAGCGCGTCGGCGGCGGCGTGCGCCGCGTTCGCGTCGAGCGCCTGCAGACCGGCGGCCGTCTGCTGTCGGTCGCACATTGCGAGGATCCTCTCGACCGAACCTTTCACCAGCAGGATTTTCTTTCCGTCACGGCGGATGGTGATGGCCATGTACTGCAGTTCGGATTCGAAAGGCCGGATATTCACGATTGGATATTTCCCGGCCAGTTCGTCCACGGCGAAGCCGGCCTTCATCGCGCTGGCGATGAGCGCGCCTTCGGTCGGATCCCCGATGAGTTCGACCTGTCCGCCCTTGGACACGAGGCGCGACTCGGTACACAGTGCGCCGATGAGGAGCGTCTGCCCGAGCGGCGAGTCGTGCGCGACCTCGGTGATCGCCCGATCGGCGAGCAGGATCGCGCCGTCGGCGTCGTAACCGGTGCCGCTGACCGTGTAGGTTTCTCCGCCGGCGACGATGCGCGTCACCGTCATGGCGTTTTCCGTCAGCGTTCCTGTTTTGTCCGTACAGATCACCGTCGTGCTGCCGAGCGTTTCCACCGCGGCGAGCTTGCGGATGATCGCGTTCTTCCGGGCCATCGAGTACACGCCGATCGAGAGTGCGACCGTGACGGAAACGGGGAGTCCTTCGGGGATTGCCGAGACGGCGAGCCCGACCGACGTGAGAAACATCTGCAGCAGGGAATTTCCCTGAAGCCAGCCGGCGAGGAAAAGCACCCCGATGGCGATGCCGATCGTGATGCTGAGGTTCTTTCCGAACCGCGCCAGCCGCTTCTGCAGGGGCGAGATCGTCTCCTCCGCCTCGACGATATTCCGCGTGATCTGTCCCAGCTCGGAATGCACGCCGACGGCGACCACGATGCCTTTCCCGCGTCCGCGCTGCACGACGGTTCCCGAGTACAGCATGTTGCGCCTGTCTCCCAGTGCCGCATGCGCGTCGACGTCCGCGTCCGCCTTCTTGAGGGAGAGCACGCTTTCCCCGGTGAGCATCGACTCGTCGATCATCAGTTCCTGGCTGTCGATGAGGCGGATGTCGGCCGGGATCTTCGTCCCCGATTCCACGAAGACAATGTCGCCGCAGACCAGTTCGGTCGACGGCAGCGTGGCCTGCGTGCCGTGTCGCAGCACGCGTGCCGTGGGCGAGGTGAGATCCTTGAGGGCGCGCATGGCGGCCTCGGCCTTGTTTTCCTGGTAATACCCGATGAGGGTGTTGACGACGACGACGACGAAAATGACGATGGAATCTCCCGGATCGGCGAGAATGGCGGTGAGCACCGCGGCGACGAGAAGAATGATGATGATCGGATTGTTGATCTGTTCGAGCAGCAGCAGGTACGCAGGCTTTTCCTTCTCACGCGGCAACTCGTTCGCCCCGTGCGACTTCCGCGAGCCGTCGACGGCCTCGGCGCTCAGGCCGTTTTCCGGGTGGGATGCGAACAGGTCATGGATTTCCTGCAGGGGAAGGACGTGCCAGCGCTTCATGCGTAACCGGTGGAATGAGACATTCTTCCTACAAACATGCAGCAAATATCGTGCAGCGCCAAGAATGCCGCAGGTCGAAAGCGGGTGCCTCGCATCGCTGTGCACGGACTTCCCGCGCGGCCACCCGCGGATATTTGCCCAGAGGCGGGTGAAGCCGGATCGGCCGGGCGGCAATTTCGCATTGTCGCATGTGCGCCGTGGCGGTTATATTACAATGATGGACAGTTCGCAAAGCATATGGCAGCTGCTGCGGCAGCTTTCCGAAGGCGGGATGAATCTCGAGCAGTGCGCCGAAGCGATCGAGGCGGCACAGCGCCGACATCTCGAGGTCGGCGATTATGCCCGGCTCGATCTTTCGCGGAGGGAGCGCACGGGTTTCCCCGAGGTCGTGTACGCGCCCGGGAAGACGGTCGACGAGCTGCAGGGCATCCTGACCTCCCTGCTCGCGCATGACCGGCGCAACATCATCATCTCCCGGCTGTCCCGCGAACACTTCGCCGCGCTGGCGGAGGCGGACGTTGCATCGCGCTACTACGAGCGTTCCTCGACGGCCGTCTTCGCGCCGCAGCCCCCGGAAACCATGGTCGGCCGCATCGCTCTCGTGACCGCGGGTACGAGCGACCTGGCGGTCGCCGAGGAAATCGAGGTCGCCTGTACGTTTGCGGGCAGCACCGTCGTGCGCTTTGCGGACGTCGGCGTGGCGGGAATCGACCGCCTGCTGGCGGTCATGCCCGATATCGCGCGGGCGCAGGTCTGCGTCTGTGTCGCGGGAATGGAAGCGGCGCTGCCGTCGGTGCTCGCCGGTCTTCTCTCCATCCCTGTAATCGGCGTGCCGACCTCCACCGGCTACGGGGTCAACCAGGGCGGGGTGAATGCGCTTCTGTCGATGCTCGGCAGCTGTGCCCCCGGCGTTCTCGTGGTGAACATCGACAACGGCATCGGCGCGGCGGCGGCGGCGCATCGGATCAACAGTCTCATCGCGGGAGGGACCCGTGAGTGACGTCGCCGCGGCATATCAGTCCCTTCTTCACGCGATCGCAGAGCAGGGCGGCGCGGCGCGCCGGCACCTGGTCGCATTCTCCGGCGGTGTCGACAGCAGCCTCGTGGCGAAAGCCGTGTTCGACGTCTTCCCCGCATCGACCGAAGCTGTCATGGCGCTTTCCCCGTCAGTCGCAGGCGCTATGCGCGAATCGGCCGAGGCGCTCGCGGCGCACATCGGTATTCCCCTGCGCTTCGTGGAAACGCGGGAGCATCTCGATCCGACGTATATCGCGAACGAGGGAATGAGCTGCTACGTGTGCAAAAGCAGTATCTACAACGCGATGGAAGCGGTGTACGACGAGGTCCGCGATATGGACGAAGCCGTGCTTCTCTACAACGGGACGAACGCCGACGATTTTACCGATCCCACCCGGGTCGGATTACAGGCCGCGCGCGAGCACCAGGTACGCAGTCCGCTGTCGCGCTTCGGGAAGGAAGAAGTGCGCAGCCTTTCACGGCATGCGGGACTTCCGAACTGGGATGCGGCCGCGAGTCCGTGCCTGCGATCGCGTCTGCAGATCGGGGTTCCCGCCACCGCGGAACATCTTCACCGCATCGAAGCCGCGGAGCAAGCCGTCCGGCAGGCATTCGACCTCGCGGCCACCGTCAATTTCCGTGTCCGTCAGCTTCCGGGCGACGCGGCCATGGTGGAGATCGACGAGACGCTGATCGACGCGCTGGACCTTGACCGCTGCCGGGAAGCGCTCGAGGCGCTCGGCTTCCGCGAAATCGGCAAACGCGTCTTTCGATCCGGCAGCGTGAGCGCCGGCCAGCCCTGATCCGTCCGAGGACAGACCCACTCATCACATTCCGACCAGCATGCTTTTTACCGAGCTCCTCGCACAACGACCTCTCATCATCCTCGACGGCGCGACCGGCACCGAGCTTCTGCGGCAGGGGGTGGATCTCTCCGAGCCGCTCTGGTCCGCCAACGCCATCCTGCGCGCCCCGCATCTCGTCCGCAACATCCATTTCCACTACCTGAACGCGGGAGCCGACATCATTACGACCAACACCTTCCGCAGCAATCTCCGTGCCATGCGAAAGGCCGGCATGGAGGATCGCTGGGAAGAGGTCAACCTCCGCGCAGTGGAATTCGCCTACGAAGCGCGTGAGCGCTATCGTCCGGCGCGTCCGGTGCTCATCGCGGGCGGACTCGCGCCGGTGGAAGACTGCTATCGTCCGGAGGACGTGCCGCCGGACGCCGAATTGCAGGAAGAACACGGCAGGCAGGCGGCGCTGCTGGCCATGCTCGGGGTGGATTTCCTGCTGGCCGAGACCATGATGACCGTGCGCGAAGCCGTCGCCGTCGCCGAGGCATGCGCCGCAACGGGAAAGGAATTCGCCGTCAGCTTCGTCACGGACGCGCGCGGTACACTGCTGTCCGGCGAGTCGCTCGCAGAAGCCGTCGCAGCCGTGCAGGACTTCGGTCCCGCCGCGCTGCTGGTGAACTGTGTTTCCGCGACCGACATGCGGACGGCGTTTCAGGCGCTGCGCGCCGCGTCCCCGGTTCCCTGCGGATGCTATGCGAATACCGGACATCCGGGTCCGCTGGGCGAAGACGCCATCCGGCGCGATGTCGATACCGAGGGGTTCGTCGACGCCTCGCGTGCATGGATCGAAGAAGGCGCCCGGATCATCGGCGGATGCTGCGGCACGACACCGGAACATATCGAGGCGCTCGTCCATCAGTACGTTCCTGAAACGCTCGCCTCCGCGAAGGCGGAGATCGCCGCCTGGTTCGAAGAGCGCTACCGTCAGCAGCCCTCGACGCCTCCTCCATCTGCCACATCAACACCATAGCCGCAGTCCCATGACCAAGTTTTCGCGCTCGCTCGCCGCCCGTATCCCCACTCCCGCAGTGTTCGTTTCCCTGCTTCTCCTCCTGTCGTCACTGCCGGCGCAGGCGCAGATCTCCGCACGGGACACGCAGGCGCCGCCCCTCGCACCGCAGATTCCGCGGGAATGGATCTTCAGCGTGGAGGGAAGCGCCACCAAACTGCTCGACGACTTTTCCGACACGCGATTTTCGAACGGCGGGGCGCTGACGCTGCGCCGCTACCTGCGCAATCTCGGGCCGGGCAACGGGACGCTTTACGGCATGATCGGGATCGGATTCTACGATCTGCAGTGGAAAACCGACCGCCAGATGCTCGCGTACTTCGATACGACACAGTTCGATCTCAACGAGGTGTACCGCAGTTTCGCGATGCCGATCACGCTGGAGGCCCTGTGGCGGACGCGGGTCGGCACCGAGGCCGAACTGTTCCTCGGCGGCGGACTCGAATTCACCTACTTCTCTCCCATGAATGCCAACGGCGACGCGCTGCCGAAGCCGCAGGACGCCTACGGGAAATGGACCGTCGGCATTCCCTTCACGGCGATGCTGGACTATATGCTCACCGAGCATTTTTCGTTTACGCTGCAGGCGACGCTGCATCCCACGTTCACCGATTATCTCGACGGACTGCGCGCGGGAGACTGGACCGATCTGTACCTGACCGCCGGCATCGGCATTACCTATTCCTTCCCCGAAGCGGACGGAGATCGCGATTACGACGGCCTCTCGAACAGGGAGGAGCGCGTGCAGTACAAGACCAATCCCGATAATCCCGACACCGACGGGGACGGGCTCAACGACGGGGAGGAGCTCGCACGCGGGACCTCTCCGCTGTTCGCCGATACGGATAATGACGGCCTGTCCGACGGTGACGAAGTGCGCCGCTGGGGAACGGATCCCCTGCGCAAGGACAGCGACAGCGACGGCATCGCGGATCTCGAAGAAACCGTGAACGGGACGAATCCCACGCGGGCGGATTCGGACAACGACGGCCTCAGCGACAGCGTCGAATACGCGCGCGGCACGGATCCGCTCCGCATGGATACCGACGGTGACGGTCTCCCCGACGGGCTCGAAACCGTGTCGAGTCCGCTGCTGCGCGATACCGACGGCGACGGCCTGGACGACGGCATGGAGACGGCGTACGGGCTTCGTTCCTACGACAGCGATTTCGATGTCGACGGGCTGCGCGATGAGATGGAAATCCGCATCGGGACGGATCCGCACAAACCGGATACGGACAACGACGGGGTCACCGATTACAGTGAGTATTTCGGCCTGATGACCGATCCGCGAAATCCCGATACCGACGGTGACGGAATCCCCGACGGTTCCGATCCGACACCGATCCCCCACAGCAATTACAATCCGGTACAGCGGCTTTCCTGGGTGTTCGGAGAAATCTTCAAACGCGGCAACGCCGTTGACGAAAGTTCGAAGGCGTTCATCCAGCTGCTGCACCTGATCCGCAGTGCTCCGCGGCAGCATATCTACGAACTCGAAATCGAAGTCTTCGGCAAGGACATGACCGAAGCCCGTGCGCGCCGCAGCGAACTCGAGCCCTTCCTGCGGAAGCTGACGACGGGGTGGGACATTCCCATCATCACGGTGTTCGAGAAGGTCGAGAATACCTACAACGATGCGCGGCTGCGGTACATCTGGAATAACGGGATGGGAAGGTAGGGGCGGAAAGGGCGGAAAGGGCGGAAGGGGCGGAAGGAGCGGAAGGGGCGGAAGGAGCGGAAGGGGCGGGGGTCAGGGAGTGTGCGGGACGGCAAATTTCACGACCACGAGAGTGACATCATCCTTCCGTTCGCTGCTGCCGGACCAGGCACTGACGCATTCGAGGAGCGCATGTTTGATACCTGCCGCCGTGGCGTCCGCGTGCTCGCGAATGCAGGCGACTGCTCCCTCGACGCCGAACTGATCGCCGTTCTCATTCTCGGCTTCCGTGACCCCGTCGGAAAGCAGTACGCAGATGTCTCCGCCCCGCACAAAAATTTTCTCCTCTTCGAGCTGCTCCGCGAACGCGTGCCGGTCGAGTCCGACGGCAAGTCCCGATGGCTGATGCAGAATGACCTCGCGCGTCAGCGCATTGAAATGCAGCAGCGGGAGGTGTCCGGCGCGGAGGAACGTGATCTCATTGCGAAGCAGTTCCACCCGCAGCGCCGCGACGGTCACGAAGCTGCGCTTTTCGATATGGTCGAAAATCTGCGTGTTGAGGCGGACAAACAGCTCCCACAGTGTGGGCTGATACGATTCGATAGTCTTGATGATGCCCTGTATGCGGGCGAGATACATGGCGGCGGAGGTGCCCTTCCCGGAGACGTCGCCGATGACGAACGTCGTGGAGTCGTGACGGGGGAGGAACTCGTAGAAATCGCCGCCGACTTCATAGGCCGGGAGGGATTCCGCCGCGACATCGATTCCCGGGAGATCGGGGATCACCTCCGGGAGAGAGCTGAGCTGAATCTGCCGGGCGACTTCAAGCTCCTTCCGCATGCGTTCCTTTTCCCGCGCGCCTTCGTAGAAGCGCATCGTCATCAGCGCGTCGCCGATATTGATCGAAAGGTTGTTGAGCAGTTCGACGTCTTCGCGGGTGAAATTGGTTTCCGCCTGTTTTTCCCCGAGCAGGATGAGCACGTCGACGCGCGCGTCGGTCGAGACGGCGGTGATGAATTCCACGCCCGTGGCGGCGAAGCGATCCCGCAGAGGCAGGTCGTCGATCGGCTGGGAGGAACCCCGCCCGAAAAGGGTGTCGAAGGAGCGCAGGGTTTCCGTGTCGAAGGCGAGGAGGCCTGCGTCGATGTGCAGTCCGTTCGCGGCGAGGGGGACGTAGCCGCTGCCGTTCCGCGTGGCGAACACCGCCCCCTTCAGGTGCATCAGCTTCACGAGGTCGTCGACGACGGCCTGCGCCAGGAGAGTCGTATCCGCATAGCTGTGTGAAAGTTTGCTGAAGGTGGACAGCGCGTGCTTGTAATCGTATGAGCCGCGGTAGAATCGCGCATCGAGCACGCGGCGTCCCCTGCGGTGCAGCCACCAGAGCAGCGCGATGATCAGGACGCCGAAGGAGAGAAAGAGCCGCTTCTCGAATATCATCCGCTGCTCCTGCGACAGCGTCTTCAGCCGGATGATTTCGATGTGCTCCCCGGTGATATGGATGACGGGGAAATTCAGCTCCTGTACCGGGAGCAGGTAGAGCAGCACGAAAAACAGCACGACGCTTGTCACGGTGACGGCGGCGGTGAGAATCGAATACAGCGAGCCGCGACGGACGACCACGTACAGATCGAAGATGCGATAGCGGACGATCGTCGCGAAAAACAGCGCCGGCGAGGCCAGGCCGAGAAGAAAGATCACCTGCCACCAGGTATAGCTGCTCATCGCAAGCGATCCGAAGATGAATACCAGGCCGATGATGATTGCCAGCCGCGGAAGCGGGAGCCGCTCCCGGTACTGCACGCTTTCATACAGCCGGTAGCGGCGGGCAAGGAACACCTGCACCACGACGATCGTCGCTGCGACGAGACCGAAGAGGATCAGCGCGCGGGGAATCCCCGTGAGGCTGAGTATGGTGAGGAGAAAAGACGTGAGGAGAATCACACAGCCCGGCAGGGCGTAGATCATGGTGATCTCGATGGGACGCACCGGCCTGACGAAGCGCTGGGAGGGGAAGTACAGCATCAGGTGCATGAACGACCCGAGCAGCAGCGCCCAGGAAACCGGGGAAAGCAGGAAACCCAGCGAGGTGATCGCGTCGGGATAGTGCCAGTACGAGAAGCGCTGGGATATCAGCAGCGCGAAGCCCGCCACGAGATGCGACCATCCGTACAGCCGGGCCTCGGCCTGCCGGCTGCGCCGAAGAAAGACCCAGGCGCCGATGCCGATGAAGGCGATGCCGATCAGGATGTGCGCGAGATAAAAGAGAGGCAGACCGAACACCGCGGGATGAATCGTGATCGTCAGCGCCTGCGTTCCGCGGAGGATGCTGTAGACCAGCGATTCGTTACCGTGATTGCTTCGCAGGTAATCATTGGCTTCGAACTTGTCGCGCACCGGGGTGCCGTTTATCGCCGTGATGACGTCGCCGACCTGCAATCCCGCGGTATCGGACACGCCGCCGGGCAGCACTTCGATGATCGTGACTTTCCCGTCGATGTCCGTGTACCAGTTTTCGTCCGTGACAAAGGTCGCGAAACGCAGAACCCAGATCGAGCCGAAGACGAGGACGAACGCGAGCGCGGAAATGTATGCGACCCGTGCCCACCGGGGATTGGAATTGAAAAAGGGGAGTCCTGTCATCGAAGCGTCACTGGGTTGATTTTCCGTAGTATACAGAATCTCCGGCGCATTGTTGCATCAGCGCTGCTGGCGAATGTCGTCGATGTATTCGGCTTCGATCCGCAGAAGGGCGTCGCGCGCATGCTTGTACCGGCTGCGGTCCCGGAGGGCGATGGCGCGGTCGAAGGCCGCGAGCGCGTCCTTGAAATTCCGCTGGTACTGCAGGGCGAGCCCGAGGTCGTACCACAGGATATCTTCGTCCTCTTTCCCGTCCGCGCTGTCGGCGAGTGAACGCAGCAGACCGGCGGCGCGATCCCAGTGACCCTCCTCCGCATAAACGATCGCGGCATCGATTCCGGGTATGTCGTCGTCGACGAGAAAAGTGACGACGTCGCGGTCGTGAACCGGGTGCGCGGCGTCCTCGATCGTCGTGGCAATCTGCCGCGCGATGTCCGTGCTGAAAACGGAGGCGTCGAGCTCCGGAGGCGCGGCATCCGTCGCATGGGTTTCGTGCGTTGCGGAGACCGCGAGCGTATCGTCGAACAGCAGCGATTCCCTGCTGAGATCGACGAGGATGATACGGCAGGTGGCTTCCGCGCGTCCCTGCCGGACGCGCTTTTCGCTGCCGGGATTCCGCGAACTCTGGATTTCCGCGCTCGCGACCTGTTCGGTCATGCGGCCCCGGATCAGGTAGCAGCCGAGCAGGACGTCGGCCGGCTGCCGGGCCGACCACCACCGGATGGTGCGTCGGGACACGCTGCCTTCCCGCGCGAGTATCGGCGGGACATCGGGCGACCAGTCACCGCGGTGCAGCCGCAGCGCATCGTCGGCCAGGAAGATCGGCAGGAGACTGTCGAGCTTCACGGCAATTTCGTCTGTAAACGGCTGGGGGTCGGCGGTTTCGGTGGGAATGAGCAGCGCGCTGCTCCCGCGATGAATATCGATACGGGCCGGACGCGTAACGGGCACGAGAATGCTGCGGGTGCCGCAGCCTGTCGTGCCGGTCAGCAGTGCCGCGGCGGCAAGGAGGGTAACCATTGCGCGCCGTATCATGCGGTCGTTCCTATCGAGCAGTGGCGAGGAATGCGGCGTAGAGAATGATGGCGGCGAGCCCGAGCACCAGGATCACACCGAGAATGGTCAGCATGAACTGGCTCATCGTATCGCTGCGTCCCGTGGCTGCGGCACTCGCAGCATCGGAATACGACAGGGTCGTGTCTTTCGCGTACTGCACACCGTCTGCGGTGCTCACCAGCGCGCGTCCCTCGATGCCGCTCGTGGTGAGACGCCAGCCGTTCTCGGAGAACAGCAGTTCCCCGCGATCGTGCGTCGTGACGCGCAGCGGGGCGAGCGACCCGCCACCTGCGGGTGCGTCGCCGCCGGCGAGTCCGCCGGTGACCGCAGGCGATTGCAGCGACAGCTGCGGCGCGCACGCGGTAGTATAAAAGAGCAGCGAAAGGATGAGCAGCAGTCGTCGCATGGACCGGTACAATTTGTGAAAGACTGGGCTGAAGGCCGCGGAACGAACGGCTGTTCCGTAGCGGAAGTTAGAAAATACCATCCAGCAAAAAAAGAAGGCAGTCAATTCTGACTGCCTTCAGTTTCAGGGGATGAGGGGGCGCTTAGCGCGTGATCATCATCCGGCGGGAAATGGTCTGGGTGTTCGTCGTCAGTTTGTAGACGTAAATGCCCGCGGGGACCTGGCGGCCCGCATTGTCGCGGCCGTCCCAGTTGACGGAGGATTTTCCGATCGGTCGCATCTCGTTGACCAGCGTCCGGACTTCCTTGCCGAGGAGGTTATACACCTTCATCGTCGCGTTGCCGGCTTCCGCCATGCGGTACGTGACGGTCGTCATGCTCGATTTTCCGAGAGAGAACGGATTCGGATAGTTCTGCGAGAGGAAAAGCGAAGACGCGGCGGGCGCGATGGTCACGCCGGTCGATCCGGTCGTCGCCGTGTAGGTCAGCTCGGTCTTTTCGGACGGAGTGTCCAGGTTCGTGATCAGCACTTTCACGGTTCCCGTACCGGGGGTTTCGTTCGTGATGAACGTGATGTCGAGATCTTCCTTGAAACCGGCGGCCATCGGACCTTCATGTGCCGTGGAACCGGGAGGGAAGCAGTTCTGGAAAAAGCAGATCTGCGTGTCCCAGCCGGCGGGGAGACCGCTTCGATCGGTAATTTCAACACGGAGGTTGATTTCCTTGCCGGCAATGTTTTCCACTTCGATCACCACGGGGATCCAGTCGGATGGATTTCCCGAACTCTGAGCGGACGTCCCTGCAAGATGGTAGCTCTGCGCGATCGCGGGCCCGGAATAGGCCAGCAGCAGGCTGAAAACCAACAGGGGATAGAACGCTTTCACAAATAATTTCATGAGGACTCCAGGTAACATTTATTCATCTACAATCTAGAAAATAAACAAGTTCGATGCAAAATAATTCCACCCGGCGGGGTGAATGGCTGCGAATCTTCCTGTTAGACGCTTCAGAAGGCAAAAGGTTACTTCCCCGGCGCCGGGTCTCCCATTTTTTCCTCAGATACGGCGCCGGATTTCCGTATATTCTCTGTTTGTAGAGAAAATGAGCAATATGTTCGATAAACTGGAAACGACCGTCTCACGATTCGAAGACCTCGGCATGGAACTGAGCAAGCCCGAGGTGGTTTCGGATCAGAATCTGTACCGCACGCTCGCCAAGGAACGCAGTCAGCTCGAACCGATCGTGGCGGAATATCTCCGTTACCGCCGGCTGAAAAACGATATCGAAGGGAATCGCGATATCATCAGGAACGAGAACGATGCGGAGATCCGCAGTATGGCCCTCGAGGAACTCGCGGGACTGGAATCCGAACTCGAGTCCTGCGAACAGGAATTGAAGATCCTTCTCATCCCGAAAGATCCGAACGACAGCCGTGATGTCATCGTGGAAATCCGCGGCGGAACCGGGGGCGAGGAAGCCGCCCTGTTCGCGGCGGATCTCTATCGGATGTATACGCGCTATGCCGAGATCCGGGGATGGCGGCAGGAACTGATCTCACTGAGCGAAGCCGCGGCGGGGGGGCTCAAGGAGGTTACTTTCAGTCTCACCGGGGATGACGTCTACGGGACCATGAAATTCGAAAGCGGCGTGCACCGCGTGCAGCGCGTCCCGGCCACCGAGGCGAGCGGCCGCGTCCATACATCCGCCGCTTCCGTGGCGGTACTGCCCGAAGTGGAAGACGTGGATGTCGAAATCAACGAGAACGATCTCCGCGTCGACATCTACCGTTCCGGCGGCAAGGGCGGACAGAATGTCAACAAGGTCGAAACCGCCGTGCGTCTGACGCATATCCCCACGGGGATCGTCGTTTCCTGCCAGGAGGAACGCTCGCAGCTGAAGAACCGTCAGAAGGCGATGAAGGTCATGCGCGCGCGCCTCTACGAGAAGCGGCTGTCGGAGCAGACCGCCGAGATCTCCGCGGCCAGGAAATCCATGGTCGGCAGCGGCGACCGGTCGGACAAGATCCGCACGTACAATTTTCCGCAGAACCGCCTCACCGATCACCGCATCGGCCTGACGGTGTACAACCTTCACGAAGTCGTCAACGGCGCGCTCGACGATCTGTTCGAGAAGCTGAAAATCGCCGATCGCACCGCAAGGCTCGAAGCCGGCATCGAAGGGAGCAGAGGATGAGCCATCCAGTCACGATCGGGAATCTCGTCATCGGCGGCGGCGCGCCCCTCGTCCTGCTCGCGGGTCCCTGCGTCATCGAAAATCGCGACATGATCATGCGCAGCGCGGAATATATCCGGACGGTTGCGGACAGAGTGGGCATGCCGCTGGTCTTCAAATCCTCGTTCAAGAAAGCCAATCGGACGAGCATGTCCGGGTTCGTCGGCATCGGCCGTGACGAGGCGCTTGCCATTCTCGCGGAAGTGCGCGGGACGTTCGGCCTCCCCGTCGTGACCGACATCCATACCGAGAACGACGCCGCGGCGGCGGCCGAGGCAGTCGACATGCTGCAGATCCCCGCCTTCCTCTGCCGGCAGACGGATCTGCTCCTCGCTGCGGGGGAGACCGGGAAGGCCGTCAATATCAAGAAGGGGCAGTTCCTGGCACCGGAAGACATGCGGCATGCGGCAGAAAAAGTCGTCTCGACCGGAAACACGAATGTTCTTCTCTGCGAAAGAGGCAGTTCATTCGGGTATCACAACCTGGTCGTGGACATGCGCGGGCTCGTGATCATGCGGGAACTCGGGTATCCGGTCGTCATGGACGCCACGCATGCGGTACAGATCCCGAGCCAGGGCGGATATTCCGGCGGACGGCCGCAGTTCATCGCGCCGCTCGCACGAGCCGCCGCGGCCGTGGGTATCGATGCGCTGTTCGTCGAGACGCACCCCGATCCTCCCAACGCGCTGAGCGACGCCGGCAGTCAGCTGCCGCTCGCGATGCTCGAAGCCCTTCTTACCGAAGTGCGCGCCGTCGACGATGCGGTGCGCGATGTTGTTCGTTCGAAAGCAGATTCATGACAATTCCCACCATCAAAGAACTCAATCCGCAAATCGTTCGGCGCCTTACCGGCATCAAGGCCTTCCTCCTTGACGTGGACGGTGTCCTGACCGACGGGTCGATCACGGTGACCCCGGACGGCATTGAAGACCGCGTTTTCACCCTCATGGATGCGGAAGGCATCCGGGCGGCACAGCGCATCGGCATCCGCATCGGGATCATCACCACGCACGCGTCTGACCTGGTCATCATGCGCGCGCGGGAACTCGACATCACGGACATTTATCACGGGATGTTCGATAAAGTGGAAGCGTACAAGGATTTCAGGGAACTCTACGAGCTCGAGGATGCGAGCATCGCCTACATGGGAGACGGGATTCTCGATGTCGGCGTTCTGAAGCGCGTCGGCTTTGCCGCCACTCCATCGAACGCCCATGTCACCGCGAAGATGGCGGCGCATTATGTCTCACGGTACCGCGGCGGCTACGGCGCGGTGCGAGAAGTGCTGACGATGCTGCTTCGCGTCAAGACCGGCGACGACGACGCCTGATCACGCTTACTCGAATTCCTGGAGAAAGCGCTTGTCCTGAATGCGCAGGCGTTCGACCGGCGTCCCGCCGATGACATGCGATTCGATGATCTCCACGACGTCGTCGGCCGTTACGCCGCCGTACCATACCGCATCCGGATAGATCACGACCACCGGACCGAATTCGCAGGCGTCGAGACATCCGGATTTGTTTGCCCGGTACTGCGTCGCCATTCCGCGCTTGCGGAGTTCTTCCTTGAACGCGGCGGTGAGATCGGAACTGCCTTTCCGGGCGCAGGAGCCGCGGGGATGTCCTTCCGCCCGCTCGTTTTCACAGATCAGCACATGTCGTTTGAATCGGGCCATCGAGGCTCCCTTTCCATTTCGTGGTGTTGAAGGCAACATACGATACGGCATCCGCGTGATCAAGTGCGCGCGCCCGCGGCCGGAACATTCGATACTGATGTCCGATTTTCTTATACTTTCATTTTCACACGAATTCCACACCGAAGGAGAGCTGATTCATGAGTCATCATCGCGAAACCGTCCACACCGACAGCGCACCGAAAGCCATCGGTCCCTACAGCCAGGCCAATGTCGCAGGCAACATGGTATTTGTTTCCGGGCAGCTCGGTCTCGACGAAACCACCGGGAACTTCGTGGACGGCGGCGTCCGCGAACAGACCGATAAGGCGCTGCGCAACATGGCGGCGATTCTCGAAGCTGCCGGCGCATCGCTCGGCGACGTCACCGCCTGCACGGTCTTTCTCAAGGATATGAACGACTTTGTTCCGATGAACGAAGTGTATGCGACCTATTTCGCCAGCAATCCCCCCAGCCGCGCGGCCATCGAAGTCGCACGTCTTCCCAAGGACGGCCTGGTGGAAATCAGCTGCATCGCCGTCAAGGGCTGATTGTCGCGCATCCTGCCGCGTTGAAATTCAGCCGGCTCCGCCGTATACTGCGGCATACGTCACTGTTCGTTCGGAGGTGCAATGGAAACCGGAGGTATTATTTTCATGATTCTCGGATGGGGAATGACCATCGTGCTTCTCGGCAGCTGCCTCTACAAGATCATGAAAACCGGCGGGGACGATTTCAATCACGAATGAGCGCCGAGCCGGCGTCCGGACGCGCCCGCCCGGGCATCCCGAGATGAAGGTTCATTTTCCTGCGAACGCAATCAGACGAGCCTGAGGGCTCATACTCCAGGGATGTAAAAAAACCCCGCCGCGGCGGGGTTTTTCATTTCACGGTGACAACGGGCGTCACCAGGTTTCCTCATCGTAACGGTCGACCGTGATGCTCGAAAGCCCTGAATCGACGTAAATGAAGATCCGCTTGCTGCTCCCTTCGAAATTCTCGCTGTGATACCGGCCGTCGCCATCGCTGACGAAGCCGTGGACGTGTTTCGACGAAAGGGAGGATTCGGTGCGCAGCTCGCAGCCGACCGCGCTGGGCACGTACAGGTGAACGCTGGACGCCCCTGTTTCAATCCGTACATTCGAGGTGTCGGCGCGGCTGCCCAGGCGGATCTCGATCGATGCCGCTCCCGCATCCACATCCAGGTTCGCGATGCGATACGCGCGCAGATCGAACTCCATCTTCGCCGCCCCGGCGTCGATATTGACGTCCCACAGGGGATCGGGGTGCAGGCGCATCATCACGTGATTCCGCATTTTGCTGCCATGCCACGAGACGGACTCGTCGGCCATGTGCAGTCTGAATCCCGGAATGTCGCCGTCCGGTTCGGACTCGAGGAGGTATTCGGAGACGTTGCTGCGGACACTGGCCGAGACGAAAGCGCTCGTCGTGTCGCCCAATTCAAAATGTCCGGCGCCGCCCTCGAAATCGAAGCGTGCCCGCGTCGTCGCGGAATCGTAACTGAAATTCAGTTCCTGCTCGCTGTACTGGTAGCTGCCGTGATCGTCGTCGATGTTCTGGATGATATGGTCGACACTGTTGCAGCCGCGCTGGACGGACGCGAAAATCACCACGCCGGCGAGCAGGCCGATGCCGCCGACGACAATCCACTTCGACTTCGAATCCTTGAGAAATGCGCTGAGGCCGAGAAAGACGAGCAGAAGCGGCCACAGCTTCCAGAGCGCGTCCCAGGACAGTGCAAGATTGAAGAAATTGTGCAGGATGCCGAGCAGCCCGATGATGACAAACAGGGTGCCCCAGAACACGCGTCCTGATTTCATGATGCCACCTCTCCATTGTCGTGGTTGGATTGGGGAAATGTATTCCACAGCATCCCGGCGCCGACCGCGATCAGAAGCAGCGGCCAGAAATCGTCAAATCCGAAACTCGGGATGAAATTGTCAAGCAGGAAGAGCGCGCCGATGACGATCAGCGTGATGCCGCCGATGAAGCTTCCGCGTCCGCTCTCTTTTCGTTGCGGCGCCGGTGCGACGGCGAACGCGTCAGCGGTGTCGGCGTCCAGTTCCGCGTCGCTGTCCCCCGCATCCGCGGCGAGCGTATCCATGCGGGCAGGGACGACGATCCACAGTATGACATACGCGAGGATGCCGATGCCGTGATGCAGGGTGAGGATGACGAAGACGAGCCGGATCAGAACGGGATCGATCGAGAAGTATTCCGCGAGTCCAGTGCACACTCCCCCGAGCATCTTGTTCCTGGTATTTCGATAAAGTCTTTTTTCCATGACTGCACCTCCTTGGGGTGTGGAGTGCTCCCCGGCGAGGAACGGGAGCATTGATTGCCGTGGTGTACAGTACGGTCGCGAGAGGTGTTTGTTTCAGCCCGCGCAGGGCGGCGGGTCGTAAAAGCCATTCGTGTGACAATAAGATCGAAAATTCTTACATTCCACTCCACCCTGAAATCCATGGAACGCGCATGAAACGAAATCGCTGGCATTTCTTCATGACATTCGTCACTTCGGCGATGATTCTGCTGTCCTTCATGCGGCCCGCGACACTCCGCGCCGGCGTGTTGTCGCAACCTTCAGAGACGGTTTCCACCATGGCGATCAGCGGCGGTGAGGACTCCCTGTACTATAATCAGGTGCTCCGGCTGAAGGACGGACGCATTCTCGTCGGGCGCATCGCCTACGATCCCGAGAGTGACCGCTACACGATCAAAAGCCGCGACGGGAAGATCCGGACGGTGCTCAACCGCGATGTCGAAGTCGTCGAACAGCATTCCCGGGTGTATCTCCCTCCGCGGTACAATCCGTCGGCGCCGGTGTATCCCTGCGATATCCGCCAGCGCGACCGGCGGTGGTGGTTTGCAGAACTGCGCCTGTGGCTGATGTACAGCGGTGAGGACGAAAGCGAGGCGCAGATCGGTATCCCCGCGCTGCTTCTCGGTCCCGAAGCGGCGGCCGGATTCCGTCTCGGAAAAAACTGGGGCGTCGGCATCGGGGCCTCCTATTTCCGCGCGCGCGGCATCGACCGCGTGCCGCTGTTTCTCTACGGCCGCTACACCTTCACGCTGGAATGCAATACGCCGTATCTGTATGGTCTTCTCGGCACGGTGTTCGACAGCCAGAGCGGCGACGCGATCGCGGCAGACAAGATATTTTCTCCCGGACCGAAGATCGCCGGCTTCGGTGTCGGCATGGATTTCGCGCTGACGAAAGCGATGGATCTTTCGATTGACCTCGGCTACCGCTATCTGCAGCTGCCGACGAGTTATGTCTGCGACTGCTCCGATCAGCCGCCGCCTCGCGAGGCCCTGTACTACAATGAATCTCATGGCCTGCTCCTCCGGGCAGGCGTGACCTTTTAGGAAGGAGCGCCCGATCATGGAACGCATTCGAATTCTCGCGCTTCTCGGTCTCGCCGCACTGCTGGGATGGTCATGCCAGAGTCCGGTGAGCGACCCCGGAGAAGTGCCGCAGCGGATCCTCGTCCTGGTGCAGGATCAGCAGCGGGTGCCGATTCCCGGTATCCCGGTGAAGCTGTACGAGGGAACGGACGTGACCGGCAGTCAGCCGCTGCGGGAACTGCTGACCGACAGTCGCGGCGCGGCGCTTTTCGAGGTCGTCATCCCCGCGAGCGGGGGACGCTTCACCGTCGTCGCGGGCAGCGACCGCACCGGGCGCCTGCTGCGCACCGCCGATCTCCTCTGTCGCGATACGACCTTCGTGCTGACCTTCGCCTCGCAGGAATTGAACTGCGGCGGGGATATCAGCGATACGCTCCGCATGTCGGATGTCTGCACCGCTCCGCGCGGAGATTCCACCGAAGCACAGTATACGTCCACCTGCGACGAAGAGGTGGTGGTCACCTGGACGGGAATGGACGATCCGTCGGCGGCCTTTTTCCTGCGCGTGTTCGACAGCGGCGCGCGTTCTGCGTCCAGTGGATTCACCCTCCCTCCGCGCGCGTCGTTCAGCGTCCGTCCCGTATGGATTCCGAATCAGACGGGGGCGCTGCAGCGCGACATCGTCTTCACGCTGCGGGGCGCGGCGTCCACCTCGCACATCCGTCTGACCGTCATCGGCAGCGCGGTGGACTGCAGCAGCTGCACGTGTGAAGACCTGCGTCTGACCATCGATGCGGGAAGCGTCGTGGTTGATGCGGATTCGTTCCGGACGATCGTCGAGGAGGTACTGAAGAACCGGGCGAGCTGCGACGCGATGTATGAACTCGTCCGGCCCTTCACGCCCGGCGGTCCGTTTGCGCTCGAAACACCGTTTCAGCCGATCACCCTTCGTCCCGGACGCGGCCATTCCCTGGCCATCCGATTCACGCCGCCGGATGAAGGCAGTTTCTCCGATTCACTGGTATTCACCGCGACCCTGCTGCCCGACGGATCGCGGTGCACGACCACGGTCGTTTTGACCGGCAGGGGCGTACGCCCCGCGTGCTGCCTCGACGAAGCGGCCAGCGAAGGTCTGGAAGTTGATCGCAGCGTGACGCCGCCTGTGTATCGGATCCGGCTGCGCACGGACATCTACAACGAAACCGAGGGACGCATCTGTTATTACAACTGCGGAAGCGGCGGATGGCTGACGGTTTCCCGTCCCGCGGTTTCCTCCGGAAGCGGCTTCACCATTCCCGATCAGCGCTATTCGCTGCGCGCGCGCAGTGAAGGCGGCGGGAACGGCTGTTTCACCGTCGGCTTCACACCGGACGAAAGCGCGATCTGGCCCGACGGACGCGGGCGCGGTCCTGCGGTCACTACCTTCACGACGCAGTTCACCGTGTTCGGCTGCGAGCCCGCGGTCGTGGAAGTCGTGGCGGAGGTGGACACGATTCCGAATCTCTTCTCGGTGTGCCTGTTCCGCTGGGATCAGAACGAATTCAACGGGTACAACTTTACGCCGGCCGGGACGCGGGGCTCCTTCGTGGTCGACCTCAGCGGCGGCGATCTCCTCCGGGACATGATCACCGACCTCCTCTATCTGTCGGGCCCCGGGACGAATCTCAGCGGGGGCGTCCGCGTCCGCAGCGGCTGGAAGCAGGTGCGCAGCGGGGTGAGCGATCAGAACGATTTCACCTGGGATCGCGTGCGCACGTGGCCGGAATATGCCGGGCTGAAGACCGGCGGATTCCAGACCGTACAGATCACCGATTTCACGCTGCATTCCGTGTATGTCATCCGGATCGAAAGCGGCGGAACGATGCAGTATGCCCTGATACGCGTGCGCGAAATCAGTGACGACGGACAGAAACAGAAAATGTGCATCGACGTGTTGTTTCCACTCTAGCAGGAGAATGAGGCATGAAGCGCCCGATCATCGCCGCAGTATTCATTTCGCTGACCGTGCTGCTCGCCGCCTGTTCCGGCGGGGAGCAGGCGACAGAACGGCAGCCTGCAGAGCGTCTGCGGACAGGGGGCGTGATCGAGAACATCACGCCGCTCAATTCCTCCGACGACGAGTTCGGTCCCATGCTGCTCGACGACAGCACGCTGCTTTTCACGTCGAACCGGGCCGCGGACGCGGGCGCCGTGCTGGTGGATTCGCAGATGCGTTTCGGTGAAACCCTCTACCTGGCCGAGCGGGAGAACGGAAACTGGAAAATAGGGCGACCGTTTTTCAGCGAGGCTGGCGCGTACCAGGGGGCGAGCGCGGCCAGCGGCGATGACCTGTATTACAGTTCGCCGTACATGCAGCCTTCCGTTGGCGGGACGGACCTGTACGTCATCCACCGCACCGTCGGTCAGTGGAGTTCCCCGGAACTCCTCACCGCGCTGAGCGGTCCGTGGTGGGATGCGCAGCCCGCGATCTCTCCCGACGGCGATGTGCTGGTGTTCGCCTCCGACCGTCAGAGCGGCAATCCGGGATTCGAAACCGCGGGGAGTTTTGTCCCCGATCTCTGGATCTCGCGCCGCGGTGCCGCGGGCGGCTGGAACGCACCCGAGCGCCTGCCGTCACCGGTCAACAGCGACGCGGCGGAACTCTCCCCGTTTTTCGGGACAGACGGGTACCTGTATTTCTCGAGCAACCGGAATCCCGCACAGGGTTTCGATATCATGCGCTCGCGGCTCGACGCGGACGGATGGACGGAACCGGAAGTGCTGCCATCTCCGGTGAATTCCGCTTCCGACGACGTCTTCGCGTGGATCACTCCCGACCGCACGCGCATTTTTCTCGCTTCGGACAGACCGGGCGGCGTGGGAGGTCTTGACCTCTACACCGGACCCTATCCGCATGTGATTCGGCTCGAAGGCACGGTGACCATCGAGGGCCGGGGTATCGCCCCGGATATGTCGCTGCTGCTCGAGGACCTCGATGAAGGGACTCGGCGCTCGCTGGTTACCGATGCCGAGGGTAATTACCGGACGCAGCTCGAGGCAGGGAAGCGCTATCGGCTTGCCGTCGCGGAAATGGAATGCTATTCCTCTGAATCCGCCCAGCTCGAACCCGGCATTCCCATCGCGATCGACACGCTGATCGTGCGCGATTTCCTGCTTCGCGGTCAGGTCATGCCCGCCTTCCAGCTCGGACGCTACAACATCCCGTTCTTCGTCACGGGCTACTACCATCCGAATACCACCATCAATTATATCGAGCTGCAGGAGCGCATCCGGTACGGCGAACTCGATCTGTCCGAGGGAGGCAGCACACCGTATATCGACATGAGCGATGAGGATTACGAATCCTACATTCCGCGCATCGACGCGATTTTCGACTCCGTATACGCCACCATCATCGATCAGTACCTGCCGCTGTTCAACAAATGCGCGCTGCCTGATGAACGCCTTCAGATCGAGGTGCGCGGGTATGTGGATCCGCGCGGCCTGACGCTCGGACGGTATGTGGACGAGACCGTGGAAACGGCGACCATGCGCATCGAGACCGGAGCGATCATGCAGGGACAGGACGGCAACCGCAAGCTCGCGAACCTGCGGGCATGGCATACGATGAAGATCATCGACGAAGAACTGGCAAAGCGGTCGCCGCGCTATCGGGAGCTGAAGACCGCGGGCCGCATCGTGCTGCGTGCGGTCGGCGTCGGTATCGATACCGAATCAGGGGGCGAGCGGCTGCAGGATCCGGCCAAGCGCAGGATCGATGTGCGGCTGTCGATCGTGGAGTAGGA
>QKAF01000158.1 GCA_003246455.1 Bacteroidota bacterium | reverse complement strand
AAGATCCGCCGCGTCCGTCATGCCGAGGTCGCCGAGCAGGCCCGTCAGATGTTCGGCCCGCACATTGTCGCTTTCTCCCACCAGGAGTTCGAGCAGGCCGTCGATGGCGGCGATGCGGTCACCGACGCCAGCGTCGTCGATCAGTCCAGCCAGCAGGGAGGCGTCGATCAGCTGACGCTGAATATCTTCGTCCGTCTGCTGCGGCATGTCATGCTGCACGGGCTTGGTGAGCATGAACTCTGTGCGTCCGATCCAGATCATCGACTGGAAGTAGCGCCCGAGTTCCGGTTTGTCTGTGTAATGCCCGCGCACGGTGAACTGGCTGAAATCATACAGCCGCGGTGTGCCGCTGAACAGCGGGGTCATCGAGGGCGCTTCCGCGGAAATCTGCGAGAGCAGCGCGTTGAACGCCGGAATGTTCTCCGGGTACTTGAGACGCGTTTCTTCCGTGAGCAGTTTCCAGGCGACGCCGATGTAGAGATCGAGGTCCGCGAGCATCGGCGCCATGGCCGTATTGCTCCCGTACCGCTGCGCGAGCGCATCCTGTGCCGCGTAGAGCCCGTCGAGCACCGCCCGCAGTTCGTCCATGATGAAGTACTGTTCCGTATCCTTGAGGACGCGGTCGTAGGACATATGCACCGCGTGCAGAATCGCATCGGTGGTTACCGCGACGGGAAGGTCCCGGTGCCAGATTTCTTCATAGGCTTCCTGGAAGGTCTTTGCGGTCAGACGCTCGCTGACCATGAAACCGTTGTCCGCCAGGATGCCGAGTTCATCCTTTGTCAGCCCGTATTTGATGCTGATAGAATCGAGCCAGGCGGCATTCGTCACCGGGCCGACAACGTTTTTCCGCAGAAGCGGGGCCGGCCAGCCGTCGAGAAGGGCCGTGCCTTCCATATCCTGGTGTCCGTCGAGGAACTGCCGGTAGGCATTGATGTCGAAATTCTGTGCCCAAGCGGATCCCGCGCACAGCAGACCGAACAGGATAAGCGCGCATGCACCCTGTCGCCATTTTTTCATGGGATCATCTCCTTTGCTGGATAGTCGAAATCTACAAACACCGCCGCTTAGATGATAGACATTTTCACTTCCCATTAATTACGGTACCCGTTGGGGCACGACCGAGCACTTTGGAGCTACTCCTATGTCCTACGTCCTACGTCCTATATCCTATGTCCTCTTTGCGATTTCCCCGCATATTCGCTAGCTTTTTTCTTCCCATTGGGGCAATGCGACTCCGGGGCATTCCCGGACCCTGTCCCCCGCCCGAGCCAATCCCGCATCGCGTCATATATCAGGAGTGTGCATGGAACCTACCTCACGGAGTCTTCCAAAAAACGCGTACAAAGTACTCGACCCGGGGGAGAATTACGTCCCCGTGGTCCCCGCGACAGTCACCCCGCGGGAAATCGGCCCGTATTCGGTGGGCTGGGGACTGTTTTTCGCGGTTCTCTTCTCCGCCGCGGCGGCGTATCTCGGACTGAAGATCGGTCAGGTTTTCGAAGCCGCGATTCCCATCGCCATTATCGCCGTCGGTATATCCACGGCCATGAAGCGCAAAAACGCGCTTTCTGAAAATGTCATCATCCAGTCCATCGGCGCCGCCAGCGGCGTGGTGGTCGCCGGCGCGATCTTCACGATCCCGGCACTCTACATTCTCGAACTGCCGACGAACTTCTGGCATGTCTTTCTCGCGTCGATGTTCGGCGGTTTCCTCGGAATCCTCTATCTCATTCCCTTCCGCCGTTATTTCGTCAAGGACATGCACGGCCAGCTGCCGTTCCCCGAAGCGACCGCCACGACCGAGGTGCTGATCGCCGGTGAAAGCGGCGGCAACCAGGCGAAGACGCTGCTCGCCGCATCCGCGATCGGCGGTCTCTACGACTTCCTCGTCACCACCTTCGGATTCTGGAAGGAGGCCTTTTCCACCAGGGTGCTTCCTGGCCTGGATTACATGGCCGATCATTTCCGCATCGAATTCCGCATGAACATTCTCGCGGCGGTGACGGGACTCGGCTACATCATCGGTCTCAAGTACGCTGCCATCATCGCGGCTGGATCCTTCCTCTCGTGGTTTCTCATCGTACCGGTCATCGCCTACATCGGCGACGGACTGATGACCCCGCTCGGAACCGGCGTCACGACGCTGATCCGCGACATGGACGCCCACGCCATCTATTTCCATTACGTGCGGCATATCGGCATCGGCGGCATCGCGATGGCCGGCATCATCGGCATCGTGAAGAGCAGCAAGATCATCGGCGGCGCATTCAAACTCGCTGCGGCCGAGATCTTCGGCAAGAAGGGACACAGCGTCAACGACGCGGCGGACCGCACGGACAAGGACATCCCGATGGGAACGATCGTCTCCCTGATCGTGGTCGTGCTTCTGAGCATGTTCGTCTTCTTCTGGCAGAGTGTCACCGGCAACCTCGGGCAGGCCTTCACCGGGCTCCTGATCGTCGCCGTCATCGCCTTCCTTTTCACCACCGTGGCCGCGCGCGCCATCGCCATCGTCGGATCGAATCCGGTTTCCGGCATGACGCTCATGACGCTGATCATTTCCTCGTTCATTCTCGTGCAGGTGGGACTCACCGGTCCGACCGGCATGGTCTCCGCGCTGATCATCGGCGGTGTCGTCTGCACGGCGCTCTCGATGGCCGGCGGCTTCATCACCGATCTGAAGATCGGATACTGGCTCGGCAACACGCCGGTGCACCAGGAGCGCTGGAAATTCCTCGGGACGATTCTCGCAGCGGCTTCGGTCGGCGGCGTCATCATCCTCCTCAACGCCACGTACGGCTTCACCGGCGCGACCGCGCTGCCCGCACCGCAGGCAAACGCCATGGCCGCGGTCATCAAGCCGCTCATGTCGAATCAGCCGGCTCCGTGGGTGCTGTACATCGCCGGTGCGCTGTTCGCCCTCACGCTGGAGTCCATCCACATTCCGCCCCTCGCCTTCGCGCTCGGGATGTATCTGCCGCTGGAACTCAACACCCCGGTGCTCGCCGGCGGCATCATCGCCCATTTCGTCTCCACGCGTTCCAAGGACGAGGCTCTCAACAACGCGCGCCGCGAGCGCGGAACGCTCATCGCCTCCGGACTCATCGCCGGCGGTGCCATCATGGGCGTGCTCAGCGCCGGACTGAAATTCTTCAAGATCAACTACACGGATTTCGGCTGGACCTGGCCTGAAAGCGACGGTGCGGAATTCCTGGCCATGGCCATGTTCGCCGTCATCGCCGCATACCTGTACTGGGATTCCATGCGCGCCAAGACCGGCGAGTAAGGGAAAACCGCGAAATCTCTGGGGATATGAACTCACCCCCTGGCCCCTCTCCTGACAGAGAGGGGAAAAAAAGAAGCCCCCGGAATCCCGGGGGCTTTTCATATTCGTACGATGTGTTTTCCTTCCGTCCCTCCCGTCTTCGTCTCGCTGCGCTCGACTCCGCCGCGGCAGGCCCGATCCTTCCGTCCCTACCGCTCCTTCCGTCCCTACCGCTCCTACCGATCCGCGATCTTCACCTCGATGTGCAGATCCTTCTGCATGACCACGTTTTTCTCGTCCCCGAGCGCATCCTGTGCGACGAAGATCTTGTTGGTCTCGCTGTGTCTGCGTTCGGTGAAAAACTGCAGATCCGTATTGAAGAGCGCGGTGCCCTTCGATTCCGTCGCGACGGGTTCGCGGCTGGCGCCCTGCTCGAGTTCGGAGGCACTGTTGTCGATCGTGTAGTCCACGTCGATGAAGCTGTCCGCGCCGTCCCGCGGCACCGAGCGTCCGACGACGATGCGATCCTTGTTCGCCTTGCGAAGGGTATAGGTCGAGCTGAACAGCACCGGCTCGAGCATGCGGCTGAGCATGGCGAACGCAATATTGTCTCCGGTCGGTTCCGCCGAGGACGTCACCGTCACGTCGCCGATCGCTCCGTCATTCATCGCGGTGAAGCGGAACTGCCAGTCGACATCATTCGAGGCGGCCTCACCGCGCTGCTGGGTCCGATACACCGTCAGTTCGACCGGCACCCCGCCGCCTTCCGCCGCATCGGTGACGATGTGCATCCGCTGCGTACTGGTGGTCGGCGCCACGTCCTGGAAACCGTCATTCCCGCCGAGGGTCTTTTTAATGGTGACATCGTAGGTTTTGTTCGGCAGAAACCGCGACTGCGTCGTCTGCGCGGATGCGGACATGATGCCCGCGGCAGCGACGATTGCGATGAAAAGGAAGGTCTTGCGTGAAAGCTTCATGGTGCTCTATTCGGTCGTGATGAGGAATCGATACAACAGATAACAATACGAAACGGCGCTGTATTTGTAAAGTCAATGAAACAGAACGCTCCCCCACTGCTGCCGTCGGATTCCGCCGCGGCCGGGGAGCCTGGCCGGCGCCGGCGTCGAGTCGGAGATACTCCGCAGGTTCGTGAGGTCCCCTTCAAAAACACACGAACCGGCGCTTTGTTACGCTGCCGTCATCATCTCGAGATCGCGTTCCAGGTCGTGCATGGCAAGATTGCGGCTGTATCGGCGCATCTCGCGTCCGTCCATGAACAGGATGATCGTGGGCGCCGCAAATACGAGGTGCTGCCCGGCGACATCGGGGTACGTTGCGGAATCGACATAGAGAAAGTCTACCCCGCGATAATCGTTCAGCATTTCTTCGACTTTCGGCCGAAGCACTTTACACACATTGCATTGCGGCGTGGAAAAGTACGCCAGCAGCATCGGCGCCGTGCGGATGGTCTCGAATAGGGTCTCGCTGCTCGTCTCGGTCATGGGTCTGTATTCTCAATGTGGCAGAATTCCGTATCCATGTAAGATACATCAGCCGCGAAAATGATTCCGAAGCCCCCGCTTCCGCCGCTCACCATCAGCCATTCCTCATTTGCATTTCCACGGCGCCGCCCTGATATTTCCCATCATCCATCAAGCGAACGATCCCATGTACCAATTCATCGACATCGAGGACAGCGGACGCATCCGCACCATCGCCATCAACCGCGCGGACAAGCGCAACGCGCTGAATGCGGAAGTGGTCGCCGAGCTGCAGCAGGCTTTCGACGACGCGGAAAGCGACGAGGCGGTACGCGTGATCGTGCTGACCGGACGCGGCGGCGTCTTCTGCGCGGGTGCGGACCTCGCCTACCTGCAGCAGATCAACGAGAATTCCGTGTTGGAGAATGCGGCGGATTCGCGGCAGCTCATGCGGCTGATGTACACGATCCGTACGAGCACGAAGGCCACTATCGCGCGCGTGAACGGGCATGCGATCGCCGGCGGCTGCGGACTCGCGCTCACCTGCGACATCCTCGTGAGCGTCGAAGATGCGAAGTTCGGCTTCACCGAGGTACGCATCGGCTTCGTCCCGGCCATCGTGATGAAGCTGCTCATGGAGCGCTGCGGCATGGGTGTGTCCCGCGAGCTTCTGATCCGCGGCAACCTGGTCGATGCCACGCTTGCGAAGGAATACGGCATGGTGAATCACGTCGTGAGCGAGGAGCGGCTCGACGACGCCGTCACGCATATCGCGCGCGAGATCGCGACGGAGACTTCTCCGCAGGCCGTCGCCATGACCAAACGTCTCATGCGCGACGTGGCATCGCGCGACATCGAGGATGCGATGTCCCTCGCGTTCTGGCAGAACGCCATCAGCCGCGCAACCCCCGATTTCCGCACCGGGATCGACAGCTTCCTGAAAAAGAGCAAGCCCGGCTGGGAGTAAGCGCATTCGCTATTGTTTTACGAGGCGACGGAACAGCACGCCTTCAGGAGACGTGAGGCGCAGGACGTACAGACCGCGAGGGACGGAATGGAAATCCAGGATTTCTCGAATTGCCCCGTCGGTGCCGGGGGTCCATCGCCGTGCCACGACACTTCTTCCCAGCAGGTCCATCACCACCGCCTGTACCTGACCGTTCACTCCGCGCATTTCCACATGCACCACACCGTCGCTCGGATCGGGATAGACGTCGAGACGGAACTCTCGCGGATCAGCCGCGATCCCCAGCGTGGTGACCAGGAGCTCCTCCGACATGAGCACGGCGCCGCAGCTGTCGACCACCTGCACGCGGTAGCTCCCCGTTTGCGTGATGTCGAGCGTCGGCCCGGTCGCGTCTGCCAGCGGCTGTCCGTCGAGGAACCACTGGTGGGAAAGAACCTTCGTGGTCGTCGAGAGTTCGAGCCCGTCCTTTCGTATGGTCGGTGTCTCGGGGAAGCGTTCCTGAATGTACAGTATATTCGATACTCCCTCGCAGCCCCCCGCACTGAGTACCATAAAGTAGTACCACCCTGCCGCGTGTACCGTAATGGTACGCGTCGTATCCCGGGTGCTCCACCGATACCGCGCGTATCCTTCGGGCGCTTCCAGCGTCATTGAATCACCCGCGCACAGCAGGGGATATCCTTCCAGGCCGATCTGCGGCGATGTTTCCATTTCCTTCTGGACGGTAATCGTGTCGGAACGTCCCCAGCAACCGCCATATGCCATCGCGTCGACATGGTACGGTCCCGCATCCGCGATCCGGATTGTTCGCGTCGTATCCCCCGTCGACCATCGATACGCGGCATATCCCTCCTCCGCTTCGAGAAGCAGGCTGTCGTCAGGACACAGCGTCGCATAGCGGGTGGGAGTGATACGGGGATGCGGGGCATCGACCATCTCGACACGCAAGGTCTCCGAGTGCGACACACAGCCTGCGTCAGAGGTCGCATCGACGGTCAGCGCCCCCGGACTGCGCACGGTGAGTGTCCGCGAGGTGTCACCGGTCGACCAGGCGTACCCAGTGAATTCCTCTTTAACGGATACCTGTGCTTCGCCTCCCGGGCAGAGAACGATACGGGTGGAGGGAGTGAAGGAGACGGGGCGTGCCGGGTATGCGCTCACGGTGAAGGTGTGCCAGCTGCTCAGGCAGCCGTTCGCATCGCGTACGCGAACCGCGTATCCGCCATTCTTCATCGGCCCTCCGGAAGGACGTGCAAAAATGCTGCGCGTGCTGTCGATCAGGTACGGTCCCGTTTCCCAGAAATAGGCAGGATAATCCTCGAGCACCGCCACCTCCACGCTGTCACCCGCGCAGACGAACAGGTTCGTCTCCGGAATGCTGAGCGTCAGCGGCGGATTCATCTCCTCCGTGGCAAGTGTGTCGGTATGGGAGACGCATCCGAATTCGTCGACGACGGTCGCCCACACCAGTTCGGTCGCGTTGCTCTGCAGCGCGTTGTGCGGAGTAGTCTGATTCTTCCAGAAAATCTGCGTTCCCGCGGTATCTCCGGCCACATGGAAGGTCACCGAAGAGGAATGGCAGAACGAAAGCGGCCCCGTCGGCTCGAGCCAGACCTTCCGTTCGGGACGCACACGGACGCTGACCGGTGCAGATCGCAGCGTGTCTCCGCTCGCCTCGACAACTGCCACGTAGTATGCCCCTTCGGTCGAAACCCGGACGCTGCGCGTCGTGTCGCCCGTAGACCAGCGGTACGCTGCGAATCCGTCATTCGCCTGGAGAGTGATTTCCGCGTCGCGGCACAGCCAGATCTCTCCAGCCGGCGTGATGCGCGGCAGCAGCCGCCACACGATGCGATAGCCACCGGAATCCACAACGGTGATTGCGCATTGCGGTCCGATATCGCGAACACTTGCATACAGAGGGTACCAGACACTGTCATTCACGCCAAGCGTCTGGAACTGCATCTCGAGCAGCGGACCATCCTGGCCGGCCACCACTTTCTCGTCCAGATGCAGCCGCAGGCTGTCCGAGTACAGCGCGATCGATGCGGACGTCCCGAACAGCGGGCTCGATGCCGGGATGTTCGCGGCGGTCAGGCCTCTGCGGGGGGACCCGCTGTGGATGGTGATATCGAAGGGGTAGATCACGGTTTTATTTGGAATCACCGTGTTTCCGAGCGAAAGTGTCACCGTCGTCAGTTGCCCATACAGGGATTCCTTTTTCTGAATTTCCATCCGCTGTTCGGCGAACGTCGTCGGATCCAGCGGTGCAAGGTAGGTCTTTGTTTTCGAATCATTCCCACCGCAGAAATTCTCCAGCTGCAGTTCCACTGTCCGCATGCTGCCGTCCGCGCATCCGCGTTCGTAGGTGATGATCGGCTCCAGGTAGACCGGGAAGATGATGGCGCTCATTTCCTGATATATCGCTGCCAGGCTCGCAGAGTTCGGATTCTGATAGTATCTGCCCCCGGTGAGCAGTGCGAGCATTTCGAGGGAAGCCGGATCGATGACGGACCCGACGCCGACGGTAAAGACACGGATCCGATTCCTGTTCGCCAGCGCGATGATATCCTGCAGCGTCGCCGCGGAGGTGATGTCGCCCCCGTCGGTAAAGACAATCAACGCCCGGCACTGATTCACCCCGTTGCGAATCAGCTCGCGCAGACCTTCCATGATGCCGTCGTAGAGCGCACTGCCGCCCGAGGCATCGAGACTGTCGATCGCTCGGTAAAGAAGGGAATTGATCTGCGTCATCGTCTGGCGGATCCGCACGTCCGATCCGGCACTGAGAATAGTCACCTCATCGACATTGTTGTCCAGCAGATCAATAAACGCCCGCATATCGCGTTTTTCTTCCTCGAGGCCGGTTCCAGCCAGACTCCCGCTCACATCCGCAACGAGTGCCACCGATACCGCACAGCGCACGTCGGGATCGGGACACCAGAACGTGAAGTCCTTGATTTCTTCACCATTTTCCGTGACCCGGAAATTCTGCTTCGTCATGTTGTATGCCGGGATCCCGTCACAGTCCACGGCAAAATACAGCTCGATCGTCGGCCAGTTGACCGTGACGCGCTTGAAGTTCAGGATGGGCTGGGAAAGCAGGAGGGAGGGAAGAAACAGGAACGCCGGGAGAAAGAGCGCCAGCACCTTCAGTGGATCATACTGAGGGAGACGGGGCATACGGGAAGCCGCGGCATCGAGAGGAACAGACATGACATATCCCCGGGGATTGCGGAATCGGTGATTCAGGAATAACACCCTGTGATCGGATAAGTTACCCCCTCCCCTGTGCCTACTGCCTACTGCGGCGAAGCCGCCGCCCCTACATCATCCCCGCCTGCTTGCGGAGATACCATTCCAGCGCGAACAGCAGAACGGCAAGCGCGAGCAGCCAGACGATATTCCAGAGCTGGATGTCGGATTTGATGATGCGATCCGTGGGCGCGAAACTCTGCGCGCCGCCGACCGCGGCCGGAAGACCGGCAGCGTCGTCGACGGTGAAGTACTGTCCGCCCGTCGCGGCGGCGATCTGCCGGAGCAGGACGTTGTTCATGCGCGTGTCCTGGAACTCGATGTTGAGTTCGCCCACCGCGAAACGTCCCCTGTCGGTGCCGAGCACCTGTCCGTCAAGCTCCGCCTTGCCGGAAAAGCTGTAGTCGCCTTCCTCCGTCACGTCGAGC
>QKAF01000149.1 GCA_003246455.1 Bacteroidota bacterium | reverse complement strand
GAATATCCGGCAGGAACTCCTACCGTCCCTTCGATTCCTCCATTTCTTTCTTCAGCTCCGTGGGATTGATGTACCTGCTCATCGATTCGATCAGGGCGTACGACTCGTTTTCACCGCGTTTGTATTCCAAAAGCGCGGGATACGGCGATTCCGCTTTGACTCCCAGCATGATGACCCCGGGCAATCCCTGATCCCTTTCGGGATCGTAATTCCTGACAATCTCATCGTACCCGATTTTGCGGGATTCGTCCCCCTTCAGGGCAAAGTCATTCTCGGGATTGAATTCCCACCAGGCCTCAGAGCGTTCTTCCCACACCAGGCTCAGGTTTTTCAGCAGTACGGTCCCTTCCGACTGATTGTGAATCACAACGGATGATCCGTCACACTGAACGTCCAGTTTTGGCAGCGCTTCCTGCGCCGCGGCAAATGACAGGCAAAGCAGCGTCAACGCGGCGACGGAGATCACGGTTCGCAGCATCCTCTCCTCCTTTTCAGACTCGTGGTTCTTGAATTGATCTGTACGCGAAACATAGATACGGCGCTTCACAATATCAATGGAGATCGCTTCGCCTGGTGTTTTCGAAGATGACCGGCTCGAATGCGCCGTCTGAGAACATCCATTTGTATCCGTACTCGTCGCCCGCATGGGTGTCGGAGAGGAACCAGATGCCGTACGGGACGTCGGTCTGCCGGATGCCCAGGTCGCGGAAAAGAAATTCTACTTCCCGGTTCGGAACGGCCACGGGGAAAGCGATCCCACTCCGGGGCGCAATGAAACGGGTGTCCCCTTCGTCGCCTTCCATCGTCACGGCCAGGTAGTAATCGGAAAGGGTGTCCTCCCACACGTATTTCCCCACGATGCTCGAATCGGTGGCCCGCATTTCGAACGGAGGCGGATGTTCGGCCGCGAGTCGCGCCGAATCGTCGTCACGGCCGGAGCAGGACGGCAGCAGCGTGGTGAACGCCAGCGCGAGCAGCGCCGGCGCGAACAGAGCCAGCGCGGACAGCGGGACGGTTACGGCGCGGCGGATACTTCTTTCCTTCATGATGTTCCTTTCTGTTTCGAAGAGCTTCATCCAAAATAGAGAAGACCTCGTAGAATGCGAATTCCCGGGCCCTTCCGAAGGCGGGTTGCGAATCAGATTCCCGCGTCGTAATTTCAACACTGTTTCCGATGCTGTTATCCTGTATTATGAACACTGACCGGGGGTGTGATGCGGATGGAGTTTTTCGTGAAGTGGAATCTCGCACGACTTGTCTCGATTGCGGCAACGATGTTCGCCCTGCTGTGCGGCAGCTGCGGCACGACCCATCAGCTGCCGGCGGACGGTATCGCCGTCGCCGACACGGCGCTCAGCGGCGCGTGGTATCAGCTTGAAAACTCCTACATCCCGTGGCAGTTCGATCCGCCTCCCTTCGAAGTCATCCTGATCAATCCGGACGGCAGCGTCGACGCGGCGGGGATCCATTACCCGACGGGCACACTTCGCCGGGGACTTCCACGGCATTTCTGGCTGTTTAACCGGAAGATACTGTGGTCCGATTCGACGGCCCTGGAGTGGCTGGAGGATCCGCCGATCGCGGGCATGGAAACCCGCGCGTACGAGGTGAAATGGAGTCGGGAGAACGAGAAGCTGGTGTTCGATGTCGAACGATCCAGCAGGAGTTTCAGCAGGGAGGTTTACACGCGCGTATGTCTCGGCGATACGCTCGTCGACCCGGTGCGCATAGAGGCGGAGATCGATGTCGACGGCGATACGCTTCGCCCGTTTCAGATCGATTCACGTCCACCCGGACGCGTCCTCGTCATGCAGCTCGACACCGCGACGCATATCAGCATCACCATCGAGGGACCACTGGGAACGGACCGCGTGATGTTCCTGCACCCGAGAATCTTCGACTATACCGGAAGCGGCACGTATCCGATCGCGACGAAGGAGCTGCCGGGACCGGGTTCCCGCCTGGCTTCGGGCTTTAGAATCGCGAAGGATCGGGAGAAAATTGGATTTTTGGCGGGGACAGCTTCCAGCGGCGAAGTCACCATCACATCTCTGAACCTTCGTACGCTTCGATGCCGCGGCCGCATCGACGCCGTTTTCACGCCGTCCGCCAAGTACTGGCCAGGCGTCCCTCCGATACATGTCCATGGCTCCTTCGATCTGCCGGTGTTCGTCACCCAGCAGTACGAGGTCCGTTCCGTCGGTGTCAGCGGAAGCCGGAAGACTGCGGGTACCCCCTGACCTCTCGCTGCCGGTCCGATGAATCTCGTTTCCTCACAAAAAAAACACCCGGCTTCTTTCGAAGCCGGGTGCGTACGTTCACTCGTTCCTCATCTTCTTCCGGTTTTTCTCGCTCAGTGCGCGGGAGAGGAAATCCTCCGGCTGCGACTGCGCAGGACCGTGAAGACAGGGAGAAAACGGCGGTTAGATCAGGCCTGCCTTCTGCAGGGTGACGAATGCGCCGTTCTTGTTGATGGTCTTGATCCCGCGAGCGGAAACGCGAATCGTGATGAAGCGCTTGAGCTCCGGCACATAGATCCGTTTCTTCTGCAGGTTGGGGAGCTGACGGCGTTTCGTACGGTTGTGCGCGTGCGAAACGTTGTTGCCGACCAACGGACCCTTGCCGGTAATTTCACATTTTCGGGACATGGTTCTCTATTCCTTCTGCTTTATCGATTGCTTACTTCAGACCTTCGCCCACGAAGGGGAGAAACGCCATGAAACGGGCGCGCTTGATCGCTTCGACGACGGTGCGCTGGTTCTTGGCAGACAGACCCGTCAGGCGGCGAGGAAGAATCTTTCCCTGGTCGTTGGTGAAACGCTCGAGGAACTTCGATTCCTTGTAGTCGATGTAGATTACGTCTTTTCCGCGGAACGGATCCGGACGGCGTTTGGCAACGTTGTTGCGACGGCGGCCTGTGCCACGACGATTCATCGGTCTCATGCCTTCTGACTCTCCTTCTTGGCTTCATTGTACTTGGCATAGCGGCGATTGAACTTCTCAACGCGGCCGGCCGAATCGATAATCTTCTGCTTTCCGGTGAAGAACGGGTGGCACTGCGAACAGATTTCGATCTTCAGCGTTTCACGCGTCGAACGCGTGGTGAATACTGAGCCGCAGCTGCACGTCACTTCACATTTGTGATAGCGCGGATGCAAATTTTCTTTCATTGTATCACCAATATTAGAATTTCATGTCTGCCAGATCGTTTGCGCTCTTCACGCGCATCATCTTCTCACGGAATTTCCAGGCCTGCGTATCCTCGTCAAACGTCGAAACGATGCATTTGATCGACACCAGGTCGGACTTTTCCTTGCCCTTCGATTTGTCGGTGAACGTTTGTTTCTTTGCCACGACGAAACTCCTGCGGAATCAGTTCTCAAAACCCACTTCGTTTGAAGCGAACTTAAATGTAAGAAAGATTCTTTCCAGAGTCAATACCCATTTTCTCCAGAAAGAACTCCCCCTCCTGTGCGCCCGGGAAGTCCGATGCCGCAGGGAGGGATATTCAAAATAGGGACTTCCCGTGTCCCGTGCAAATTTCCGCTCCCGGTGTCCCGCGCGACGCATTCCGTGCGTTTCGTGCGAGGGGGTGCCGAGCACGCCTGGTCAGGGACGTGGGAGAAAACGGACGAGCCTGAAGGCTCATCCTCCAGGACGGCGCCTCTCCCGCCCCTTCCGCCCCCTTCTACCTTGTCATATCACGGACGGAGTGGTATTTTCCATTCTTTCACGCAATCAACCGGGATTTCAGTGAATTATCGAATGATCTCCGGCGTTTCCACACGCGGTCTGGCAGCAGGCGCGATCGCGATGTTCTGGATTGCCGTTTCGCGCACGCTTTTCCCCAACGCGTATTTCGGAACGTACCCGCTGGCCCTGGGCATCCTGCCCTTCGTCATCGCGGTCGCGGAGGGACGCCCCCTCCTGCTCGGCGCTCTGCCGCCTGCGCTGCGCCGCTTCGCCGCGCCGGTGCTCGCGTTGTTCATGCCGCTGTTTTTCTGGCTGGCGTTCGTGCTGACCGGCGGTCTCCCCTTCCTCGACGGAACGTCCTCCCCCGTGCAGTTCTTCTATTATCTGCTTGCCGCCGGCGTGTTCGCCGGAATCCCCATCGATGCCGTCGCGGCGGCTCGGAAATCCGTGGGATTCACGCTGCCCTCAACGGGATGGCTGCTGGCGGGACTCGGTGCGGGGGTCGGGCTAATAGCGGTGCTGGCCGACGGTCTGTCGCTGCCCCTGCTGCTCGCGGCGCAGGTCATCCTGGTATCCTGCACCCTTCTGCCGTCCGTGACAGAAGATGCGCTTCCGGCGGAGACCCCGAAAAAGGCGGTTTCCTCCCGTCTGCCGTCCCTCTCGAGCCTGCTCTTCATGCTCATCCCGGGCCTCGTGGCGTTCACCATCCCCTTCATCATGCAGACTGTCGCGGAGACCCCGCTGACCACCGACGGCACGGCCGCGCTGCTGGCGGCGGCGGTGATCGCGGCCGCGGGTGCGGGGCTGCTCGCCGCGCGCGCATTTCTTGTCCGGACGCCCGGATCTTCCGCCGCGGGACGGACATCCGCCCTGCCGTGGTCCTCGCTCATCGGTGCGCTCGGAGCCGTGCTCCTGCTGTCGTATTTCTTCAGGGGATACTGGTCGGACGCATTCCAGGATTTCTATCGCAACTGGTACGAGGGGGGAAACGCGGGTTTCGGTGTGAACGGCCTCCTCGCCGGCACCGCGATCGGCGTCCTGCTCCTCGCCATGGGCGCGATCGTGCGCGGCGGCAGGAAACCGACGCCGTATGACCGCTTCCTCCTCATGGTCTCGGTCGGAGCGGGACTGCTTCTCGCCTTTTTCCTCCGCGCCCTGATCCCCGTCCACCTGGCGGTGTACGCGCTGATTGCACCCGCGATGATCATCGCCGCCTGGGAATTCGTCCGGTTCTTCGACAAGAATCTCGCGTCCTCGCTCGCGCTCGCCGCGATCGTCGTGACGGGCTATCTCGCCTTCCCGATCCATCAGCCGGATTTCCGGAATTACTTCGCCCCTGAAAATTTCCAGATCACCGGCGACGTGCAGACCCCCGCGGGCCGCATGACCCTGCTCCGGTCGCGTGATTACGACGACCGTTTCTTCGCGCTGTTCTGGAACGAAACCCAGGCGCTGACCCAGTCCTCGCACGCGGTGCAGAACGATCTCTACCGCATGGGTCATCTCCCGATGCTGATGCGCCCGAGCGGATCGCGCGTGCTGGCGCTCGGACTCGGTTCCGGACTCCCCCTCGAAGCCGTGATGATGCACGAACCGAAGTCCGTCGACTGTGTCGAGCCGATGGCCGCATCGCTGCAGCTGATCGATGACACCTGGAAGACCACGCATCCGTGGAACTGGCTGCGCACGGTGCGCTTCCACAATGAGCGCATTCCGGCATTTCTTACGCGTGCCGACGGACCGTACGATGTCATCATCAGTGCCGAACCGCTCGCCGTGCCCCGGCCTGACGCCGGCCTGTTCAGCGAACAGTATTTCCGCGATGCCGCGCGCATCCTTTCCAACGGAGGCGTGTTCATGCAGTGGCTGCCGGTGGCGCGCATCGACCGGACCTCCATGCGCCGCGTCTTCGCCGCCTTTTCCGCCGCGTTTCCGCACACGGAGATGTGGATGAGCAGCGCAGATCCGGAGAGCGCGATGATCGGACTGCTCGGATCCAAAACCCCGTTCGCCGCGGCACAGCCTTCGCCGATGCGCTTCACCCGTCTCATGGCGGATCCCGTCCGTCGTTTCCATCTGCAGCAGATCCAGCTCGACCGCTTTGCGCTCGTGGCCGCCTGCTATGCCGCAGACGCCGCCGGTGTGCGCGCCCTGGCGGCGGACACAACACCGTTCACGGTGTTCGATCCGCTGCAGCCACTTCACGACCGCGCGCCGCAGCAGCTGATGGAAGACGTCGACGCCCTGCTCAGCGCGCGCACCCCGCCGACGCGTTTCATGGACGGCAAGCCCGACAGCGTGCGAACGCTTACCGCGCAGATCATCGCCGCGCGCCCCACCATCCTCCGGGCGCGGATGTCGATCATGAACGGGGACGACAGCACCGCCGTCCGCATGCTGTCGGTGGAACTCAACACCGCGCCGCACAACGGCGAGGCCCGCCGGCTGTTCGGCGACATCATGCTCCGCCAGGCGGCGGGGTATGTCGGTTCCGGCAAGTATCCCACGGCGATCGCGCTGCTCAACGGCGCGCTGCAGCTTCTTCCGCTGAACACCTACATGCTGCGTCTTTTCATGATCGCGTCCTTCCACATCGGCGACCGCGAGGCCTCCGCGCTGGCCATTGACGGCATCAGGAACATCGATCCCTCGCATGCCGGCTTCCGCGACAACCAGGCCACCATCCGCGCCCAGCAGGGCGCCACCGACGATGCCCTGCTGCTGTACGAGAACGCGATCACACTCGACCCGCGAAACGAGGAATTCTACTGCAACATGGCGTCGTTCCACTACAGCCAGGGACGGGCGTGGGAGGCGGTGCGCGTGCTCGACATGGCGACCGACCGCGCGTACTATCCGGCCAAGGCGTGGTACCTGAAGGGACTGTTTTACGGGGAGCAGGGACGCGCCACCTACGCGCGCGAGGCTTTCGAACATTTTCTCGACGCGGCGACGCCGATCGATCCGAATCGCGCCGACGTGGAAAAACGGCTGCTGCAGCTGCGAGACGTAAAGGAGAACTAATGGAAACGGACTATCTCGACATGCTGGCGTTTGCGCCGCATCCCGACGACGCCGAACTGTACTGCGCGGGCACGCTGCTCCTGCACAAACGCGCGAACAAACGAATCGGCATTACCGACCTGACGCGCGGCGAACTGAGCACGCGCGGCACAACGGATTCTCGCCGGGAAGAGACCGCGGAAGCCACGCGCATTCTGGACCTCGACCATCGCGGCAATCTCGGCATACCCGACGGGAATGTGGCCAACACGCCCGAAAACCGGCTCTCGATCGTGCACGAGATACGGCGTTACCGTCCCCGCGTCGTCTTGCTGCCCTGGCATACCGATCGGCATCCCGATCACGAACATGCCTCCGCGCTCGTGCGGGAAGCGCTGTTCGCCAGCGGGCTGCGGCGCGTCGAGACCCTTGACGACGACGGCGCACAGCAGGAGGCCTATCGTCCCGCGCGCGCGTATTACTACATGCTGGCCGAGGATTTCACCCCCGGATTCATCGTCGACATCAGCGCGGTGTTCGAAACGAAACTCGCGGCCATCCGCGCCTACCGCACGCAGTTCCACACCGGGGAACCGTCCGACGATCCCCGCACCTACATCAGTACGCCGGAGTTTCTCGAATCACTGATCGGCCGGTCGCAGCGTCTGGGATTTCATGTCGGGGGGAAATACGGGGAAGGGTTCTTTCCGCTGCAGCCCCTGCGATTTAATGCGGAATGGATGTGAGATTACTGAGAGCTGATTGCTCATGACTGATGACGGATATCCGCTTCATCAGCTATCAGCCATCCGCCATTACGAAACATCGCTGGCGAACCAGCGAAATTCCAGATCGTCGGCGACGGCGGCGAGTTCCTGCATGATGCGCGCGCATTCCTTGATGGACGTGTTATGCAGGTCGAATGTCGCGATGAGGACGATCGTAGAATCCTCGAGGAGCGCGGTTCGCGCATGATGCAGGGACGCATTGAGGTGGAGAAGATGGGAGAGATCGACGTTCTCGTTGAGCATGCCGACGGAAGTATACAGGATGCCCATATCCTCGTCCGTGACCTGGTCCACTTTCCCGTAGATCAGCTGGCTGCGCTTGCCCGGCGTGGGAATCGTGATCGCCGAGACCTCGCCGGAACGCGAGTACTCGCCGGTCGACAGCAATGCAACCTGCTGCATCATTTCATGAATTGTCATGTCAGTGCGAGACGACCAGGTTGACGGGTGCGTTGGGAGCGGCAGGGGATCCGGCTTCGGGATCCTGCGAAATCACACTGTTCGGAAGATAACTCGAGTTCACGCGATAGGTCACCGTCCCGAGCCGAAGTCCGCATTCCAGAATTCGATTCTGCGCTTCATCTAGAAGGAAGGCCTTTACGAATGGAACGGTGATTTCAATATCCGATCCGCCGCTGACGGTGATTTCGATCATCTGGTTCAGGCGCACCTTCTTGCCCGGGGCGACATTCTGGGAGACAATGGTTTCGGCCGGAAGCTCGGAGGCCTCGTAGGTGACCATGCCCAGTTTGAGATCCATCTGTTCCAGCGTGATGCGGGCGTCGCGGAGAGAGCGGCCGCGCAGGTTCGGCATCGCGATGCGCGCCTCCCCGCCCGAAATGGTCAGGTAGACGTTGCGTCCCTCGCGCACCACCGATCCGGCCACGGGATTCTGCAGCACGATATTGCCCGGCGCGATTTTCGGATGCGGCATCGTGTCATGCACCTGCGGCTCGAGTCCCGCGTTGAGCAGCATCTCCATCGCCACCATGGTTTTCTTGCCGGTGACGTCGGGGATCTTGATTTCGGCGCGCGAATGCACGATCAGCGGCATCACGGCGCTGTCCAGCACGAACAGGATGATGAACAGGCTGGAGATGATGATGTAGAACTTGATTGCGAGTCGGGATGTAAGCTTTTCTTTCAGGGACATCGTCGTATCGGTCAGTGTTTCACGATAAATTACACCGAAGCGCACCCTCATGCAAAGCCCGGTCCTCCTTTCTGCCTTTGTGCGTTTGTGCCCATGTCCCTATTTTTCTGCAGAGCTTCAATCACTCCGGCACGTTCCAATGAAATCATTCTCGATCCTCCTGCTTATCCCGCTTTTCGTTCTCTCCTGCACGGCACAGCAGAAACCCGGTCCCGCTCTCGAGATCGAAGGAAGCGCCACGCACTCGTTCGGAACCATCTATCATACCGATAAGCCGGAGCATCGCTTCGTGCTGCGCAACACGAGCGAGGACACGGTCCGCGTCACGAGTGTGAAAGCGAGCTGCGGCTGCACGGCGGCCGTGGTGTCGGGCAGTACGATTCCCCCGGGCGGAACGACCGCGGTCGATGTCACCTTCCTGCCCCCGCGTACGACCAACGGGCATGTCGGCAAGACCGTCTCGGTGTATACGGAAGGGGATCCGCAGAAGCAGTACCTCCTGCGCATCGAGGCGGAAATCACCTCCTACTTCACCGTCACGCCCGAAAAAATCCAGATGGATACGCTGATCACGCGGAACGTCGCCACGACGACGCTGCGGCTCACCAATGCATCGAAGGACACGCAGCGCATCGTCGAAGTGCAGGGGGCGCTCGCGGTCGAGTACCGCGGCTATGACGGGAAAGCCTCGCCGCAGGTCAATAACATCGAGGATGTGACCGCTTCTCCCCGCGGACATCACCGTAAAATTCATGCCCATTCAGGAAGGGAAACTCATGGGCAGCCTCGTCATCTATGCCGGGGCCGAGACCCGCCAGGTCGAGTTCTTCGGCTTCCTCCGTCGGCCGTAGCGGCGCGCTCCGCGCCCCGCGCTGTAGGACATAGGATATAGGACCTTGGAAACACCCATACAAGAAGAGCCCGTATTCACGGGCCCTGACTGTATTTCCTATGTCCAATGTCCTATGTCCTATGTCCTATGTCCTACGTCCTATGTCCTACGTCCCAAGTCTTTCGTCCTGCTTCCTGCCTCCTGCCTCCTGCTTCCTGCCCGTGGACGAGCCGTTGGCTCGTCCCTACGGCCTACAAATACAGCATGAGGCCGCCGCTGAACATGATGCCGTCGCTGTTCTTCGTATCCGTATCGAGCG
>QKAF01000152.1 GCA_003246455.1 Bacteroidota bacterium | reverse complement strand
CCGAGGTTGTCCGCATTGCTGATAAACGCGTATTCAATTCCTTTTTCCAGAAGCTGCGTGAGCAGTCCTGACGTGACCAGCGCGGTGTAGATGTCGCCGTGTCCCGGGGGACACCATGCGAGTTCCGGATTCTTCGTGTTCCGCGCGGGAGCCAGATCATCCGCCAGTATCTTCGGGACCCGGTGCTGCAGAAAGTCCAGCGGAAGGGAGCTGGCGAGCGTGGGGTACGCGCTGAGTGCGGCGAGGCTGTCGTCGCGGGTATGCTCGCTGTTCATGAGCAGCAGCGGAACGGGATGTCCGTCGCGTCCGTGCAGGTGCTCGATCTGCCGTGCGATGATGTCGATGAAGCGGAGTTCGCCCTTCACCGGGATCAGGCTTTTCGCCTGTTCGAGTCCCATGCTCGTACCCAGTCCCCCGTTGAGCTTGATCACCGCCAGCCGGGCGAGCGCTTCGCGTCCGTGCTGCGCATAGCCTGCGAGCGCTTCCGCGTCCGGGACCCCGTCCACCGCGTCGATCTGCGCGCGGGAGATCGTTCCCGTCGAACCGCTCATCAGCTGCAGGAAATTCCGCTTGAACATGTTGATCACCAGCGGATGGCTTCCGGCCTCGCGCATCGTTTCCTCAAAGGGCAGAAATGCCGAGAGAATGTCTCCCGTGTAGTCGGACATATGTGCTGCGGTATCGTGATACAAGTTGTATCGGAAAGGTACGAAAGGGGCGGGAGGATCGGAAGGGGCGGGAGGAACGGAAGGGGCGGGAGGAGATACGAACGAAACAATGTAGGGGCGTCCGCCGCGGCGTACTGCGCCCCTGCATTGAGTTTGGGATTTGTACGGGATCAGCCGTTGTTGGCGATGGCCTGGAGGCTTTCGCGGTTCGCCTGGATCGTGCGGGCGATGTCTTCGTCACTGTGCATGATCGAGAGGAAGGCGGCTTCGAACTGCGAGGGTGCGAGATAGATGCCGCGCTGCAGCATTTCGGAGAAGTAGCTGCCGTAGAGGCCGGTGTCGCAGGTCTTCGCGTCGTCCCAGTTCGCGACGGGACGCTCGGTGAAGAACAGCGTGAACATCGAACCGACGCGGTTGCTGACATACGGCAGACCGAGTTCGTCGAGGTTTCTCTGAATGCCCTCGACCAGCATGCCCGCGCGCGCATCGAGATTTACGTACAGCTGCGGATCCTCGGTGAGAATGCGGAGCGTTTCGAGTCCGGCGGTCATCGCGAGGGGATTCCCCGAAAGCGTTCCTGCCTGGTACATCGGTCCCGCCGGCGCGACCATTTCCATGATGTCGCGGCGTCCGCCGTACGCGCCAACCGGGAGTCCGCCGCCGATGATCTTGCCGAGCGTGGTGAGATCGGGCGTGATGCCGAAGAGTTCCTGGGCGCCGCCCGGCGCGAGACGGAAGCCGGTCATGACTTCGTCGAAGATGAGGAGAATGCCTTCGCGCGTGCAGAGATTCCGCAGCGATTCGAGGAAGCCCTCGTTCGGCGGTACACAGCCCATGTTGCCGACGACCGGTTCGAGGATGACGCAGGCGATCTGATCGGGGAAGGCCTTCACCATCGCTTCGACGGATTCGACGTCGTTGTAGCGCGCGGTGAGCGTATCGCCCGCCGTGGCGGGAGTGACGCCGGGGGAGTCGGGCAGACCGAGCGTGGCGACGCCCGATCCGGCCTTGATGAGGAAGGAATCTGCGTGCCCGTGATAGCAGCCTTCGAACTTCAGGATTTTCTCGCGATGCGTGAACGCACGCGCCAGGCGTATCGCCGAGAGCGTCGCTTCGGTGCCGGAATTGACCATGCGCACCATTTCGATGCTCGGGACCATATCAATGATTTTCTTGGCGAGCTCGTTCTCGAGCTGCGTCGGTGCCCCGAAACTCGTCGCCTTGTCGAGCTGCGCATGCAGTGCGGCGACGACCCGCGGGTGCGAGTGACCGAGGATAAAGGGTCCCCAGCTTCCGATGTAATCGATGTATTCGTTCCCGTCCACGTCGCGGAGTTTCGAACCTGCGGCGGAATCCATGAAGACGGGCTGTCCGCCGACCGCGCGGAATGCGCGCACGGGAGAATTGACGCCGCCGGGCAGCAGTGTCAGTGCTTCGGTAAAAAGAGCTTTGCTGTTGTTCATTCGGCCTTGTTTTCTGGGTAGAGATCTTCCTTCATCATCATCACATCTCCCTGGAGACCGGTGACGACATTGCGAAGGGTGTTCATTTCTTTCTGGAACTGCCGGAGCGTTTCCTGCAGCTGGGTGATTTCCTGGCGCAGGGACGCAGGGGCTTCCATGACAGCATCTTCCGCCACAGGGGCGTTTTCGTAGACATAGAATTTGTGGCGGTACCGCGTTTCCTTCTGTCCCAGCACGCGCGGTGCCTCCTCGATATACGGAACCTCGCGGCTGAGCAGGCTGTCCATCGTGTGCTGCGCCGCTTCCATCGTCGGGAAGTTGAACTGCTTTCCCGCGCGCCCGCGGATCTCGCCGGTCGTCTGCGGTCCGCGGAGCAT
>QKAF01000124.1 GCA_003246455.1 Bacteroidota bacterium | reverse complement strand
CGAATGCATGGGAGTGACGGCTCGTCCGGGCGACCTGCTCAGCGGAAAACCCCCGACGCTCGAGTTCATCGCCGACGGGGTGCGCATCAGCAGCAGTTCCGCGGTTATCGCGCGTTCGGAGACAGCGCTCTTTGCGCTCCGGTTCCGGGAACGCGGCAGCGGCGGGACCGACACCGTGCGTGCGCTCCTGAAAGCGGATTCGCTCACGCTGCTCGAAGGCTGCATTATTCCGGCGCCGTTCGCGGGGACAGTCTCCTTCATTGACAACCTGCCTGTCGTGCAGCCGGCGGGCGACACCAGTGCGACACTCATCTGGGACGCGACCGCCGCCGGCTACCGGCCCGATCCCTTTCGCGTCACGGCCCGCGTCATGAATACCGGTGACGCGACGGCGTCCGGTGCATCGTTCAAACTGTGTTTCGACTCCGCTGCAGTCGGGCTCGTCACGCCGACAGACCCGGTACAGAAAGCGACCCCTGTCGATATCCGCCCGGGGGAATCCGCGGAGGCCTCCTGGGAATGCACCGCGCTTCCGAACCCCGAGAACGATTCGATCGTCATTACCGTCTTCGCATCCTTCGAAAATCACCCGGATGTGCAGTACCGCTTCCATGTTCTCATCCCCGGCTGGGGCGGTCCATTTCTCACGTCCGCATCCACCGCACCCGACACCATCCGCTACGACCGCCAGGCGGCGACCTACGATCCAAATCCCTTTACCGTGGAACTCGGGATACGGAATTCCGGCGCGGCGGATGCGTTCGACGCAGGCGGCACGATCTCGCTGCCGGCAGGAATGCTGCTCGATCCTCCGGATCAGTCGCTGACCCTCCCGTTTACGCCCTCGCAGATAGCACCGTGGCAGAGCGGGGATACGCTCCCGACTGTACGCTGGCAGCTTCGGTGGACCGGAAGCGAGACGGAAGAAACCGTGCAGCAGCTTCGCTTCGACCTGCACGGGAAGGATCAATCCGGGCGCAGTGTCCCTGCCGGGACGAATATTATTCCGATCGTCATCGAAGGGACGAATCCGGCACCACGGAATTTCCACCTCCCCTTGCTTGTGTACGGAGAGACAGAATTCTGCGACGGGGGCAGTACCATCCTGACCGCCGGTCCGGGGTACGCGTCCTACCGGTGGTCATCGGGCGAGACGAGCCCGGGAATCCACGTACAGACGAGCGGCAGCTTTTCCTGCATCACAGAATCGCATGACGGGAACATCGGGTATTCCGATACGGTCGCGGTGAAGATGAACCTCCGTCCGGAAAAACCCACCATCACACGCACGGGCGATGTCCTGGTTGCACCGGAGGCCTACCAGCATAACTGGTATCAGAATTCCGAATGGCTGCGGGACGAGCGCGGGCGATTCCTTGCGATTGACAAACCGGGACGATACTACGTCCTCCTTATTACCGAGCACGGATGCGTCTCACCGATGTCGGACTACTACGAGGTCACCGTGCTCGGAATATCGTCCGCCCCCTCTCCGGCGCAGCTTGATCTGTTTCCCAATCCTTCAGCCGGCGTGCTGACCCTTCATCTCCCTTCCGACCGTTCGGGAACCGCGGAGATCAGGGTCATGGACATGCTGGGCAGAGTCGTCTACGAAACCACCGAGGCCGTGATCTCCGCAGGTCAGCCGATCGTTCTTGACATCACGCGTTTCACGAACGGACCGCATATCGTTGCGGTCCATACGCGGCACGATGTGATCTATCGCCCCGTGATGCTTCTGCGCTAGACACAGAAGAGCGGGAAAAATGTGAGCGACGGTCGGGGCAGACCGTCGCTCAGCATCGACGGCAGACGGGACCGTCACCGTTTCGTCGCAGTGAACGGACCATTGAAGACTTCCATCCCCAAGGGAAGGATGACGATTTTCAACGTCCCGGTAAACACGGTTCTTTCTCCATTGAGCGTGCCGGTGAATGTCCCGTGTTCGATCAGCGTGGAGCTTTCCGTTTCCATCTCATAGGTCAGGTCGATTTTACCGGCTCCGTCGACGGAACCGGTGATGGCACAGCTCTTCGACGCGGCAAACAGGCTGCCGCTCACCGCGCCATTCTCCTCGGTGATCTCGAATCGTATCTCTCCCTGCTCGACATCCTGGATGACCAGGTCCCATGTCCCGGTAATCGTCGGAACCGGAACAACCGGGTTCGTCTCGTCCTCACTGCATCCGCTGAATACGGCCATGACCGCGAGCGTCAGCACGCAGAGCAGTGCATTGCGTACCATGATGACTCCTCCTTCTTTGAAAATTGCCGAAACTGTGCGTTTCACGGCTTCGGTCGGTGTCTGCTGCAATGGTATGCAATCCCGGAATCCCCCTTGTCAGAAGGACGTTAAACTATCGTCCGAAAATGTCATGACTTGGAAAAAGCCGGATGAAATGCTAGACTGCCTGCTGGATTCACCAGAAGAAATCATGCGTCTCCTCCGTCTCAGTCCCCATGCCGCAATCGTCCGATCATAACACCGTCACGACACGGACGCTGTTTGTCTTCTGGGTGCCGCTTCTCGCGACATGGCTGATGATGTCCGTTGAAGGGCCTTTCCTCGCGGCAGTCATCGCGCGACTGGCGGAACCGAAATTCAACCTCGCGGCATACGGCGTCGCGTTCTCCCTCGCGCTGATGGTCGAGGCGCCGATCATCATGATGATGAGCGCTTCCACCGCACTCGTTTCCGATCGCACCTCCTATCTTCGTCTCCGGAATTTCACCCTGATGCTCAACGGCGGCATCACCGCGCTGATGGTGATCCTTGTCATTCCTCCGGTGTTCACGTTCATCGCGGAGGATCTGATCGGTCTGCCGCCCGAAGTCGCCCGGCTGACGCACATCACAACAACGCTCCTGCTGCTCTGGCCCGGGGCGATCGGTTTCCGGCGCTTCTATCAGGGACTTCTCATCCGGCACAACCTTACGCGGCGCGTGGCATACGGCACGGTGATCCGGCTGGTCTCGATGTCCGCCGCCGCGCTGCTCGCATCAACACTGACCGATCTCCCCGGCGCTGCCGTGGGAGGACTCGCGCTCTCCACGGGCGTGACAATCGAGGCGCTGGCGAGCCGTTTCATGGTGCACACCACGGTGCGGCGCCTGCTGCACGGCGAGGACGACCCCGCGGCTGCGATGAGTTACCGCTCGATTTTCGCGTTCTATTATCCTCTCGCGATGACCTCCATCCTTGCGCTGGGGGTGCATCCGATGATCACGTTTTTTCTCGGGCAGTCGCGCATGCCGCTCGAATCCCTGGCGGTCATGCCGGTGGTGAACTCGCTCGTGTTTCTTTTTCGAAGTTTCGGATTATCCTATCAGGAAGTTGCAATTGCGCGCTTCGGCCGCCGCATGGAGCATTTCCCCGTCGTGCGGAATTTCGCCGTTGGACTCGGCGCCGCGGCGGTCACCGGACTTGCGTGCATCAGCATGACTCCGCTGGCCGACTTCTGGTTCCGCGACCTCTCCGGCCTCTCACCGGTGCTTGCAGCGTTCGCGATACTTCCGGCGCAGCTGCTGGTGCTCATGCCCGGTACGTCTGTCCTGCTCTCGTTCCAGCGATCGGTGCTCGTGGCCACCAAGCGCACCGGTCCGGTGACCCTGGCCACCGTTCTGGAGGTGGGCTTTATCATCGTCACGCTCGCAGTCGCGATCATTGTCTTCGACGCGGTTGGCGCAGTCGCCGCCGCCATCGCCCTGATGGTCGGACGGATCGCCGCGAACGTCTGGCTCACGCCGCCCATGATCCGCGCCGTCCGGGACGCGCGCAGCAGTACTGATTCATCGTCTTCGTCCGTGTAAGGAGGGAATTTCCATGCGAGAGCTTGAAATCAAAATGTTCGCCCCCTGGCAGAAATGGCACTGGCTCGGGGTCATTCTCGGAGGCCTGGCGGCGCTCTTTGTCCTCGCGGGTCTGGCAGCCATCGCCATCCGGATTTTCTTCAATGACGGAAGGTTCGAGGACTCTCCGCTCATCATCATCCAGATGCTGTATTTCGTCGGCTATACCGTGCATCTTGCACGCCGGGCCCGCTACCTGAAATCGCAGTACGTGAAAATCGATGACGAAGGAGTTTCGTGGCGGCTGTTCGAAAATTTCATCTCCATGCAGCTGCTGCGCCCGATAATTTCGGAACGTACGATCAGCTGGACCGCACTGCGCGCAGCGAAAAAGGAGGCCTCCGGTTTCCGCTTCACCCTTCTCGACGGCCAGGATGCCTTCATTCCGCTTTCCTTCCTTTCGTACGCACAGCGTCAGGATATCAACAAGGCGCTCACGCTTCATATGCAGGAACAATCCCTTGCGCCGGTCGAGCAGGAACAGGGCGTCACGGAGGAAATGCCCGCACCCATCCCTGTGGCGGAAGATTGAGTGTTGGCCCCCGCCCCTGTCATAGGACTGGAGGTGCACGCACAGCTGCTGACGCGGAGCAAGCTGTTCTGCGTCTGTGCGACCGCGGGTGAGGACCTGCCGAACACTCGGACGTGTCCCGTCTGTCTCGGGCACCCCGGTGCGCTGCCGGTGCTGAACCCGGAGGCGGCGCGTATGGCCGTGCGCGCGGGTACGGCATTCGGAGGTGCCCTGCACCATACATCGCGTTTCGCCCGAAAGCACTATTTCTATCCCGACCTTCCGAAAGGCTATCAGATCACGCAGTATGAACGGCCTTTCTGTACGGGCGGAGCACTGCGGTTTCGTCTTCCTGACGGCACCGACGGCCATGCCGCATTCGAGCGCATCCACCTCGAGGAAGATGCCGGGAAACTGCTTCACGACGGATCGAGGGTCCGGGCGGACTACAACCGCAGCGGGATACCGCTGCTCGAGATCGTCACCCAGCCGGTGCTTGCGTCACCGGAAGCCGCCGTGGCGTTCTTGCAGGAACTGCGCCGGGTTCTGATGTATCTCGGAATCAGCGACGGGAGCATGGAACGCGCATCCTTTCGCTGCGATGCGAATGTGTCGCTCCGGGATAATTCGGGGACTCCGGGTCAGCGGACCGAGATCAAAAACCTGAATTCATTCCGACATATCGAGCATGCGCTGCACTGGGAAATCTCCCGGCAGCGTGAACTGCACGCGGCGGGAATGGATGTCCAGCCCGTCACCCTGCTGTGGGATGAAGCGGGAAAAGCCGGACGCATCATGCGCGGGAAGGAGAGCGCCGCCGACTATCATTATCTCGACGATCCCGACCTGCCGGAGATGTCCATCCACGATGAGGAGATGGAAATCGCCGCGGGATCCCTCCCGGAGCTGCCCCTGATTCGGGCCGCGCGCTTTGTCGCCGCATTCGGTCTGACGAAATACGATGCGGATGTTCTCACGGGAGCCCGGCTCGTGGCGGACTATTTTGAAGAAATCCTGGCCTCGTTCCCTGACGGCATCCGGCTTTCGATGGCGACGGCAGCGGCGCACTGGGTGGGCGGTGAAGTGCTCGCCATGATGAAAGAGCAGGCAAGCGAAGTAATCCCCGTTCCGGCATCGCACCTCGCCCTGCTTCTCGAACATGTCGCCGCGGGCAGCATCAGTCGGACGGCGTCGAAGCAGGTATTCGATCGAATGTGGCGAAGCGGGGAGCATCCCGACCATGTCATCGCCGCGCTCGACCTCCGGCAGATATCGGATGCAGATTCACTGCGAACGCTCGCCGGTCAAATCCTCAAGGCACATCCCGCACAGGTCCAGGCGTATCGTGACGGGAAAAAAGGGCTTCTCGGTTTTTTCATGCAGAAGATTCTGGTGCTCAGCCAGGGAAAAGCTGATCCTCTGATGAGCAGCAGCATCCTCAGCGCTCTGCTCGAATCGGAACGACAGGAACCGGGCGAAAGCGCCGGCAGACGATCTGATCCGGAAGAGGAAATTCCCGGCCGCGGAGGAGTTCGACCATGAGTGTCGTTCTCGAGGTCATCGCGATCCTGAGCGCAGTAATGAGTTCGCTCTTTTTCGTGTTCGTCTACCGCGGATGGATGAACGCCCTGCGCAGGCCGCCGCATCGCATGGATCCGCAGCCCGTTTCCGTGGTCATCGCCGCGCACAATGAAGAGCATGCGCTGCGGGAGCTTCTTCTCGCGCTGGAAGAGCAGGACCATCCGCGGGAACTCGTGGAAATCATTCTGGTGGACGATCGTTCCGATGACGAGACCGCGGCGGTCGCAGAGGACTTCACCGAAAGGCTGCCGCTGCGCATTGTGCGCGTCGACGCGGTTCCTCCGGGGGTCTCACCGAAGAAATTCGCCCTGCACGCGGGAATCTCCGAAGCGCGGAATCCGCTTCTGCTCTGCACCGACGCGGATTGCCGTCCACGCCCCGCATGGATCAGCGCGATGTCCGCGACGCTCGCCGGGGGCGCGGATGCGGTGATCGGTCTCGCACCGCTTTCCGGCTCGAGGGGCGGAGCAGCCCGTTTCGCGGCTTTCGAATCGCGCAGAACCATGGCACTGGCGATCGCTGCCGCCGCATCCGGGTTCCCGTATATGGCCAGCGGCCGAAGCTGGGGATTCACCCGCGGCATCTATGAACGCTGTGGCGGACTCCCTTCCATCTATGCGCATCTCGGCGGCGACGACGACCTTCTGCTTCAGCGCATGCTCGCTTCCGGTGCAAAGACCGGGACCTGCGTTCGTCAGGACGCAATGGTGTTTTCCGCCGCAGCGACCGACTGGTCCGCGCTGCTCCGGCAGAAACTGCGCCATTACCGTGTATCGTCGGCGTATCGAGGGCGCGGTACCGTGCTGCTGGCCCTTTTCGTTCTGAGCGAAACCCTCACGCCCCTTGCGGCCCTCGCTCTGACGGCCGTCATGCCTGGCCCCGAACGCGTACTGCCTCCCCTCATGTGGCTCTGGAAACTCTGGTACGACACCGGATTTCTGTCGTATGCCTTCCGTTGGATGGAAGGCGAAAACGCTCGGCTCCGTCTTGCGTTCTCCGAAGGATTCCATATTTTCTTTTCAACCTTGACCGGTTTAACGTCGTTTGTCAAACCGCCCCGCTGGTAACACGTGACTGAGACAACCTTCGAATCGACATATACCCTGGATACGAATCACCCTAATTTCGAGCGCTGGCAGCGCGCCATCGACCGCGCCCGTCTGCGCGGAGACGCTGTATGCGCCGTGCTGGACCGCTTCTTGGAGCTTGAAGGCGCCGTCGTGCTCGATGCCGGATGCGGCGTCGGAGGGACGAGCGCGGCGCTCCATGCGCGCGGCGCGGACGTGATCGCGGTCGACTGCAACCCTGATCGACTCGACGCGCTCAGCGAGAGTCTGCCCGACGTCGAGACCGCCATGGCGGATCTCGCATCACTTCCCTACCCCGATGCTTCTTTTGACGCCATCGTCCTCCAGGATGTGCTCGAGCACGTCGACTCTCCCGCGGACGTGCTGAAGGAACTCTCACGCGTCCTCACCCCGACGGGCTTGCTGTACCTGAGCACGCCGAACCGGAACGCGATCACGAATATCATCTCCGACCCGCACTTCGGCCTCCCGTTCGCAAGCCTGAAGAATCGGGCGGCATTGCGCGCGCTGCTGCTCCGGAAGCGTCCTGCCGACGCGGGACGCAACGATCTCGCTCAGCTTCTGCGATTCTCGGAACTGACGGGACTGCTGTCGTGGAGCGGCCTGAAACCCACGTTCGTCAACCGGGCGATGGCCCGCCGCCTGTTCGAACAGCCGGAGTCGCTGGTCTGGAGTGACGGCCATCTGCGGGCCGTCCGTCTGCTGCAGCGCAGCGGACTGAAGCGCCTGATCCTGCGTCTCGTGAGCGACAAGCCGGGGCTGTTCAACTCCTGGCTCAATCCGGCCTGGTACCTGATCTGCAGAAAGGACATGTAATGACCCTGCGGACTCTCCGCAATCTTTCCCGCTGCTTCAGCCTCAGACGTGCGTGGAACCTCCTGCTCGTCGGTCTTTCCTATCAGCTGTCGGTCTCCCGAAAGCGCAGCATCGTCTGGGGCCGCCCGTATACCCTGACGATCGAGCCCACCAACCGCTGCAATCTCAAATGCCCGGAATGCCCCTCCGGGAACGGCGCGATGGTGCGTCCCCTCGGGATGATGGACTTCGATCGTTTTCGCGCGATCGTTGATGCGGTACACAGCGACGTCTTCTATCTGCAGCTGTTTTTCCAGGGAGAGCCGTTCATCAACAATCGCCTCGTGGACATGATTGCGTATGCGCGATCGCGGCGCATGTACGTCTCGATCAGCACCAACGCGCACTATCTGCGCAGGGAGGTGGTCGATGCACTGCTCGACGCCGGGCTCGACCGTCTCATCATTTCCATCGACGGAATGACCCAGGAGGTCTACGAAGAATACCGCGTCGGCGGCTCCCTCTCAAAGGTTCATGAAGCACTGGCGAACCTCGATGCGGCACGAGCAGCCCGCGGCTGGCGCGCACCGCTCGAGCTGACACTGCAGCTCCTGGTGACACGACAGAACGAAGCGCAGCTGCCTCAGCTGCAGGCGCTGGCGCGACAACATCGTGCCGCCGTATCGCTGAAAACCATGCAGGTCTATTCCATCGAAGGCGCGGAACGCTTCCTTCCGCGCGACGAACGCTTCAGCCGCTACCGCGTCATCGACGGCGAACTGCGAACCCGGAATGCGCAGCATAACCGCTGCGTCCGCCTGTGGGAGCGCAGCGTCATCACGTGGGACGGCGTCGTGGTTCCGTGCTGCTTTGACAAGGATGCCGAGTACCCGCTCGGAACGATCAACGACCGGAGTTTTGACGATGTCTGGCAATCGCCCGCGTACCACGCCTTCCGCAATCGGGTGCTCTCCGACCGGCGCGAAATCCCCATGTGCAGCAACTGCACCGAGGGGCTGCGCATTTACCGCTAGCCCTTCCGCCCCTTCCGCCCCTTCCGCCCCTTCCGCTCCTTCCGCTCCTTCCGCCCCTGCTGATTTCCGATCTTTATTCCGTAATTTGGGTGCATGACCTTCGGACTCGACATAATCGGTCGCCGCACGATCCGCTTCTTCACGGAAATCGGTCAGGTTAGTGCGCTGCAGGTGAACGTCCTGCGCAGCATGCACCGCCTGTTTCGCGACCGGCGGCTCGTCCTGGAGCAGATGGCGCACATCGGTGTCGGTTCCCTCCCGCTGGTCCTGATCATCGGGCTTTTCACCGGCATGGTGTCGGCCTGGCAGGCGGCGTACCAATTCCAGGGAATGATCAGCTTCTCGCTGATCGGAGGCGCTGTGAGCCGGGCAATCTTCATCGAACTTGGTCCCGTCCTGACCGCGATCGTCATCGCAGGACGCGTCGGCGCTTCCATCGCAGCGGAAATCGGCACAATGAAAGTCACCGAACAGATCGATGCGCTGGAAAGCATGGCGATCGACCCGGTGCGCTACCTTGCAATGCCGCGTTTTCTCGGCGCCGTCCTCATGATGCCGGTACTGGTGATCTTCGCCAACAGCATCGCCCTCATCGGCGCGTTCCTGGTTTCGAATTTCTTTCTCGGCCTCACATCGCAGGTCTTTTTCGGCAGTGTCGAGCGGTTCTTCGAGACCAAGGACATCGTGTCCGGGATTATCAAATCCATCGCCTTCGGCGGGGTTACGTCCATCCTCGGCTGCCATATCGGCTTCAAAACCAGCGGCGGCGCAGAGGGCGTCGGACGCTCGACGATCCGCTCCTTCGTGCTTTCATCCGCGATGATTCTGATCCTGGATTATGCGCTGTGGATCATCATCTTCTGATGGTCCCATGGAAGCGAGATGAATGGGGACACGCCTTTCGCCTTGATCAAAGGGTGAGATGACGCTATCTTGAAGGGAACTTAGCGATACCGAAATTTGTAGTTAAGTGAACACGCTGATAAAATGACGCGCCGATCGCCGTGAGGCGAATTGGATTCTGACAGATACAACCTGGAAATACAATGGAAGGCAATTTTTCAAACAGAGTGCAGGAAGTGATCCGCCTCAGCCGCGAGGAGGCGCTTCGGCTCGGCCACGACTATATCGGCACGGAGCACCTGCTCCTGGGCATCATCCGCGAGGGTGAAGGGATCGCCGTGAAGATTCTCCGCAATCTCGGCAGCGATCTGTACCAGGTGAAGAAGAGTATCGAAGACACCGTCCGGTCATCCGGAGGGACGATCACGATCGGCAACATTCCCCTGACGAAGCAGGCGGAGAAGGTGCTGAAAATCACCTATCTCGAGGCAAAGCTGTACAAGTCGGAGGTCATCGGCACCGAACACCTGCTGCTGTCCCTGCTTCGCGACGACGATAATATCGCAGCGCAGATCCTGAACCAGTTCAACGTGCAGTACGATCTCGTACGAAACGAGCTCGACAACATCATCAGCGGCAAACCCTCGACGCCGACGCCCAATGAACCCGGGCGCGGAGCGGAGAAGGGCGAAAGCGGCGGTCCGTCCGAAAAGCGCGCCGAACGCGTGAAAACGCCGGTGCTCGACAACTTCGGCCGGGATCTGACCAAGATGGCGATCGAAGACAAACTCGATCCCATCGTCGGCCGCGAAAAGGAAATCGAACGGGTCGCGCAGGTGCTCTCGCGGAGAAAGAAAAACAACCCGGTGCTCATCGGCGAACCCGGGGTCGGGAAAACCGCGATCGCCGAGGGACTCGCGCTTCGGATCATCCAGAAGAAAGTTTCCCGCGTTCTCCACAACAAACGGGTGGTCACGCTCGATCTTGCCGCCCTCGTCGCCGGCACGAAATACCGCGGACAGTTCGAGGAACGGATGAAAGCGGTGATGAACGAGCTCGAGAAGGCACGCGACATCATCCTCTTCATCGATGAGCTGCACACCATCGTGGGCGCAGGCGGCGCTTCGGGTTCGCTTGATGCGTCGAACATGTTCAAACCCGCTCTCGCGCGCGGCGACATTCAGTGTATCGGCGCCACCACGCTCGATGAATACCGGCAGAACATCGAAAAAGACGGTGCGCTTGACCGCCGGTTCCAGAAAATCATGGTCGATCCCACGAGCGTGGATGAGACGATCCAGATCCTGGAAAACATCAAGACGAAGTACGAAGAGCATCACAACGTGCGCTACACCGACAAGGCGATCCAGGAATGCGTGCGGCTGAGTGACCGCTACATCACCGACCGTTTCCTTCCCGACAAGGCGATCGACGTGCTCGATGAATCCGGCGCACGTGTGCATCTCGAGAATATCGTCGTTCCGAAGAATATCGTCGAGCTGGAAGAAGACATCGAAAAGATCAAGAGCGAAAAGAACCAGGTCGTACGCAATCAGAATTTCGAGGAAGCGGCGCGCCTCCGTGATATCGAGAAGAAGCTGCTTCACGAACTCGACGAAGCCAAGCGCGTCTGGGAAACCGAATCGCAGTCCATCGTGCACGAAGTGGACGACAACGTCATCGCCGATGTCGTCTCGATGATGACCGGGATTCCGGTCAATCGCATTGCCCAGTCCGAATCGCAGAAGCTTCTCAAAATGGGCGACGAGCTCAAAGGGGAAATCATCGGACAGGACGAGGCGATCGACAAGCTCGTGCGCGCTATCCGGCGCACGCGTGCCGGACTGAAGGATCCCACCCGTCCGATCGGATCGTTCATCTTTCTCGGTCCGACCGGCGTCGGAAAAACCGAACTCGCGAAAGTCCTGGCGCGGTACCTCTTCGATTCCGAAGACGCGCTCGTACGCATCGACATGAGTGAGTACATGGAGAAATTCTCCGTGTCGCGACTTGTCGGCGCTCCTCCCGGATACGTCGGATACGAGGAAGGCGGACAGCTCACCGAAAAGATTCGCCGCAAGCCCTATTCGGTCGTGCTTCTCGATGAAATCGAGAAAGCGCATCCCGACGTGTTCAACATCCTCCTCCAGGTGCTTGACGACGGCATCATCACCGACGGTCTGGGCCGCAGGGTGGATTTCAAGAACACGATCCTGATCATGACCTCGAACATCGGGGCGCGCGATATCAAGCAGGACGGAAGCGTCTTCGGCTTCGGGGAAAAGCCCGAAGAGAAGCACGCCTACCGCGACATGAAGAAAACACTCGAGGATTCGCTCAAGAAGCTGTTCAATCCCGAGTTTCTCAACCGCATCGACGAGAGTATCGTTTTCCATGCGCTCACCAAGGAGCACATCAAGGTCATTATCGATATCTCGACGAAAAAACTGTTCACGCGCCTCGGACACATGGGTCTCTCCCTTGAATTCACCGACGATGCGAAGGATTTCCTCGCGTCGAAGGGATTCGATCCCAATTACGGGGCCCGTCCGCTTCGCCGCGCGCTGCAGAATTTCGTGGAGGACCCTCTCGCGGAGGAGATTCTCAAAGGGCGCTTCCCCGAAGGCAGCCGCATCATGGTTGCGATGAACGAAGACAAAGACGCCTTCTCCTTCAGTTCAATTCCCGGTGAAAGTGACGCCGGCGAGAAAGGGTCTGATGAAGAGCATACGACGGTGGATCACGGCGACGAAGACAATGCGTGAACGCCGACCGGCATGAAATGAAAAAAGTGGCAGGAAACTGCCACTTTTTTTTTTGCATTCGGAGGGAGGTTCAGTTCAGCCGAGCGCGCAGGAAAAATCGCGGGATCTCCGCCTCGAAGGTTGTCCCGTCCTCACGCTGCATCGTGTATGTCCCCTGCATCGATCCCTCGAACGACTTCAGCACGCAGAAGCTGTTGTAATGGTAGGTCATGCCCGGCCTGACCAGGGGCTGCTCGCCGACCACCCCTTCGCCTTCGACTTCGTAATCCTGGGCTGCGGCATCGTGAATGTACCAGTGGCGGCGCAGCAGTTTGACTGGCGACGACCCATGATTTTCAATGCTGATGTAGTAGACGAAGAAGAAATTCCGCTTCATCACATCTGAACGGTCTTCCAGAAAGTAACTTTGAACCGTAACCTTCAGACCTTCGGTGGTTTTTGTATATGCAAGCATAGGGTGTCGTTTCATACGTTGGGGAATGGCATACAAAAACGAAACACCATGCTTTGCGGATTGGTTCACCGTCCGGTGAAGCCGGGAAAATTGATTCGACGCTCCCTTCGCCCCGACTGGCCTATGCGACAAAATCAGTATCGGTCGAGCCGGAAACTCTCACCGAGGTACATTTTCCGCGCCTCCTCGTCGTTTGCAAGTTTTTCCGAATCACCCTCCATCAGGATATTGCCGTCAAAGAGCAGGTAGGCGCGATCGACGATGGAGAGCGTCTCGTGCACGTTGTGATCCGTGATCAATACGCCGATGTTGCGCTGCTTCAGTTCGGTGACGATCCGCATGATGTCCTCAACCGCGATCGGATCCACTCCGGCGAAGGGCTCGTCGAGCAGGATGAAACTCGGATTCGTGGTCAGGGCCCGCGCGATTTCCGTGCGCCGGCGCTCACCGCCTGAAAGCATGTATCCCTTGCTGCCCCGGATGTGTTCGATATTGAAATCCCTGAGCAGTTCCTCCGCTCTCGCCTTCCGTTCTTTTCTCCCCAGCCCCATGACCTCCAGCGTGGCGAGCAGGTTTTCCTCCACGGTGAGCTGACGGAACACCGATGCTTCCTGCGGGAGATACCCGATACCGAGACGCGACCGCTTGTACATCGGCATGCGGGTGATGTCCTGGTCGTCGATGAACACGCTACCCGCCGTGGGACGGATCATGCCCGTGATCATGTAGAATGTCGTGGTTTTCCCCGCTCCGTTGGGGCCGAGCAGACCGACAATCTCGCCCTGCTGAACCGAAACGCTGGCGCCTTTTACCACATAGCGCTTTTTATAGCGTTTCTTGAGTTCCTCCGACCGCAGAATGCGGCTGCCACTGCGTTTATCCAGCGGGGAGGACTGCAGTGTTTCCGCTTTGGGCGTCGTGGCATCAGCTGCGTTCATTTCTGGAACTCCTTTCAAGTTGAAACAGGTCCACCGCGTTGCGGGTCGTGATGCGCGATATGTGCGCGACGGACTGATGCCGGGTCAGGGCGAACCGGCTGGCGATCAGGGGAATGTGCATCGGCTCGTTCCGTTTGCCGCGATACGGCACCGGGGTCATGAAGGGGGCATCGGTCTCTATGAGCAGGCGATCATCCGGAACATAGGAAAGCACCGGGTCGAGAATGCTTTTCTTGAAGGTCACGTTGCCGGTGAAGGAAATGTGGAAACCGGCTTCGAGCACGGCCCGCGCATAGCGCGCATCCGAACTGAAGCAATGGAACTGTCCGCGAAGCGTCCCGTCCTGATGCTCCCGAACGACGGCGAGCAGGTCGTCATCCGATTCGCGGTTATGGAGAATGACCGGCAGTCCGACCTCACGCGCCACGTCCAGCTGTGCGTGAAGGACGCGCTGCTGAACCGACGGGGTGCAGAAATCATAGTAGTAGTCGAGCCCGATCTCTCCGATGGCGACCACCTTTTCATCCCGGGCGTGACGCCGCAGTTCATCGGCAAAATCCGCAGACAGTTTCCCCGCGTCATGCGGGTGTATTCCAACAGCCAGGTACACGCCGTCGAAACGGGCGGCGATCTCCCTCGCCTGATGGAATGTCTCGAAATCCGTCGCGGGAATAATGCATCGCGTGACGCCCGCATCCCGGGCCCGGGCGAGGACCGCCGCGAGATCACTTCGGAAGTCCTCCCAGAAAAGATGGCAATGCGTATCGATGAAGAGGTCGCGCTGCGTGCTCATGATTCTTCTCCCGTGTCGGAATAGAAGGCCATGCTCGCGAATGATACCGCGGATGCGCGTTCCTCTTCATGCCATTGCTGATAATCGAGCAGTACCCCGCGCCGCGGAGCCACCAGGTCGAAGAACGTGGTGATGCATGCGAAGCCGTCGATCTTCGATGCGTTCCGGGTCTCCCGGAGCAGCCGGAAGAATGCATCATAATCCCCCGCCTCGAGTGCGGAGAACTGCGCGTGGTCCGATGCACGCACTTCATCGAGTCGATCCGCCGCATCGTAATCGTCCCCGAATTTCCTCCCGATATGTGACCAGTCGACGCTCAGCACGAATGTCACTTTCCGCCCGAGTTTTTCGACGGTTGTACGAAATGCCTTCTGAAACGCATCATACTTTTCATCCGCGGACGCCCGGGTTCCCTCGACCAGGAACTCCTCGAACGACGTGCAGAGAATCGGGACGACACGGATACGGGCGTTGCCGAATACATGCTGCAGAAACACCACGGGGAATTCGATCGAATGTTCCTGCCGATGTGCGACGTCGCGATGTGTGAAGCGGTCGCCGCTCTCCTTGCGCAGCATGCGCACGAATTCACGGTCCGTCGGCATCGTGCCGAGCGGCGTCACGAAATCCTTTTCAGTGAGAATGAACAGATCCTCGTAGGAATAATGGCTCGTGCCGAGGATCACAACGGTATCGACATCCTGCTGCTCCAGCCGGCGGAATGCCGGGACGTATACCTGCGGTCCGATCTGCAGATCGATATGGGGGGTGATGACCCCGAGGAGCGACTTCCCGTCGGAGTCTCCGCTGTCGGCATCGAACAGTTCATGCATGAAATCCGACAATGCCTCGGGTTCATCGGGATAGGATACGCCGGCATGGACAGCGGGACGCGTTTCCTGCCGCTGCCAGGCAGCGTCGATTTCCTCCTGTCGTACCTGGCTCCGTGTGTTGGAGAGAAAGTAGTAACGGTCGAGTGACTGGACGATATCGAGCACCTGCGCTCCGTCGATGCGAACACCGGTCTCCGCCTGAATTTCATCCATCAGGCTGTTGATGCTCTTTCGACCGTCGAAAAACTGCAGCAGCGCCAGGGCGGCAGGACGAAAAACCAGCATTTCGTCCGAGTAGCCGGACGGATCGCGCAATACAAGCAGTTCCTCTCCATCCTCCTGGATCGGCAGAAGCTCGAGGTCCTGCCGGAGCTGGGGAATGGGTTCGCTGAGAGAGTTGAAAATGTCATCCATTGCTGTATTCATCCGTCGAGGCTTCTTTCAGTTTTTCGGGTGGAGCAGCGGGCCAGGACTCCGGGTATTTCAGGCAGCTGACCAGGGAGCCTCGAGAATCGGCGCCCATCTTCGGCACGACGTGCCGGCAGTCGGCGAATACCTCGGAACATCGCGTATGAAACGCACAGCCCTTGGGTATGTTCACCGGGCTCGGAACATCGGAGAACAGCGGCGGTCGATTTCGCACGCGATCCGGGTCCGCCACGGGAGCGGATTCGAGCAGCGCCCGGGTGTACGGATGCCGCGGCGCACGGATGACTTCCTCCACCGAACCGAGTTCGACCAGTCGACCGAGATACATCACAGCGATGCGGTCGGAGATGTGGCGGACGACAGTCAGATCGTGCGAGATGAACAGGTAGGTCAGGTCGAGTGCTTCGCGCAGGTCCGCGAGCAGATTCAGGATCTGCGCCTGGATCGAGACGTCAAGCGCCGAGACGGGCTCGTCGCATACCAGGAACTGCGGTTCCACTGCAAGCGCGCGGGCAATGCCGATACGCTGCCGCTGGCCGCTGCTGAATTCATGGGGATATCTTCGCGCATGAAAATCGTTGAGTCCCACCATCCGAAGCAGGCTGCTGATGCGTTCGGCCAGCTGCGCACGCGGAACGATGTTATGCACCATCAGCACCTCGCGCAGCGCGGATCCCACGGTCAGGCGCGGATTGAGCGAGGAATAGGGATCCTGAAACACCATCTGCATTTCCTTCCGCAGCTTGCGAAGATCCGATTTGCTGATGCGAGTGATATCCTCGTCCTGGAAGATCACCTTCCCCGCGGTTGCGGGAAGCAGCTGGAGCAGAACGCGTCCCAGGGTGCTTTTGCCGCACCCCGATTCCCCGACCAGACCGAGCACTTCCCCCTTCCGGATGTGAAAACTCACACCATCCACCGCATGCACATGCTGCAGCGAGGTCCGCAGCATTCCGCCGCGCACCGGGAAGAGTTTTCTGAGATTTTCGACTTCGAGCAGAGGGCGTGTCACGGAAAGTCCGATTTTGCTGATCCGATAAAATAGCAAACATCCGGATGCGCATCCAGCACGGGTGCATTCCTTCCCTTCCAGTTCTGCATTGGCTATATTAGATCTGCAACCAGAGCGCGTTCGCCCCGTATACGGAATTTTGTACCCGTTTTTCCAAAGCCTGCTTGCCGAGTCAAACACCATCGCTCATGAATTTACGCCAGCGCATACTGTTCATCGTCGCGGCTTCCGGCTTTCTGCTGGATTTTGTGTATGTCTTCATCCAGCGGGCGTTGAATACTTCGGGCGCACTTGAAGGGGACCTCTTCCACACGCTCCTCATGCTCGTCGCCTTCGGCGGCGCGGGGCTGTACTATACGCGTGCCTCGGAAAGCGACGAGCAGCAGCCGATGCAGCTGATAGGCCGAACGGTCATTGCCGCGACGGTCTTCCTGCTCCTTCTCGGGATTATTCAGCTCTCCGTATCGACCCAGTTCACCTCCCGCAACGGACTCGTCGCGCCCGACTCGTTCTCTGTCCTCGTCACGACAATGATCATCGCCACGACGGGCGGATTGAGCGCCGTGGTCGTGTTCGTTTCTCTCGCGCGACTGGTGTTTATCAAGCGGCGGAAAAATACGCGACGGAATTTCATTTTCCTGGTCGCGACATCGGCTTCCTACATTCTCCTGGAATTCCTTGCCAGTCCGAACGGCTTCGGGCTGAAATCCCTTGAGACGCTCGCCGTGATCGCATACGGACTCACCTTCGCGGGCATACTCGTCAATGCCTTCCATTTCTCCTGGATACTCGTACTGACGCGGCGCGAAAAACTCCTGAACCTGCTCCTCTCCCTGTTCGGCTTCGTGTTTTTCATCATCCTGGCCATCTACGCCAGCGGCGGCGAGGCCCTGCACGACGGACTCCGGGCCTATCATCCCATGCTGTATGCCTTCGTGACTCTCTCCTTCCACTTCGGTACGGCATACATGGGTATCGGTTTCGCCAGTACGCTTCTGCATCTCCCGACTGCGAAGGAGTTCGACCGGAAGAAAATGGAGATCTCCACGCTCCAGAATCTCAGTCGGCTCATTACCCAGGTATTCGACTTCGACGAACTGATGGCCACGACCACGCATCTCGCGCTCGAGGTGAGCGAAGGACACGCCGCGTGGCTCGAACTGATGCCGTCGAACGGGAAATCCCGCCGCGAGGAAAGCGACGCCGCTGATTTTCGAATCGTCCGCAACTCGCTGAAAAACATCACGGCAGATGAGATCGCACGCATGCAGACCTCGGACGGCGCGGCCTTCGAGCAGCTCGCGCTGGAAGCCGGGCGCCCGGTGCTCATACAGGATTTTGCGGCCGACCGCCGGCTCAGCGTTTCCACGCGCAGTTTCAAGGGGATCGGAACTCTTGTCATGGTTCCCCTGAGCAGTCATGGGGAGATCATCGGACTGCTGTGCGTGACCAAAAAGGAGGCCTATGCGTTCGACAAGGACGCCGTGCTCGTCCTTACCGCCTTTGCCGACATGGTTTCTGTTGCAATAGAAAACAGCACGCTCATCCGGGAATCCATCGTCAAGGAACGCATGGAGCAGGAGCTGATCGTCGCCCAGCAGATGCAGCGCAGTCTGCTGCCGCAGATTCTGCCGTCCTCTCCGCATTTCGAGATCGCCGCACGGTCCATTCCCGCATACGAAGTCGGCGGCGACTATTACGACGTGCTTCCTTTCGATGAGACGCATCTGGGCTTCGTCGTCGGGGATGTATCCGGGAAAGGAGTCTCCGCGGCGCTGTACATGGCCCAGGTGAAGGGAATCTTCCAGTCGCTCAGCGGAAACGGCGCCACGACGCGCGACATCCTCGTGAAGATGAACGGACCGCTGTGCAACAGCATGGAGCGAAAGTCCTTCATCAGCCTGCTGTACGCGGTTCTGAACACGGGCAGCGGCCGGCTTTCGTTCTCGCGCGCGGGGCATTGTCCCCTCCTGCATGTCCATGCAGGCGAAGCACGGTATCTCCAGCCGGAAGGAATGGCGCTGGGACTCGATGCGACCGAGCGTTTCGCGAATTCGCTGCAGGAGGAATCCATTCAGCTCGACGCCGACGACGTCATCGTCATGTATACCGACGGCGTGACGGAAGCCCGGAACCAGCAGGACGAGGAATTCCAGTACCGCCGCCTGGCCGAGACGGTGGCACGCAACGCGATGCGGCCCGCGGATGAGATCCTGCATGCCATCCTCGACGACGTCCGTGACCACAGCGAGAGAGAGGACGCCGAGGACGATATCACCGTTCTGGTCCTTCGCTGGATCGGCGGAGTTTGATTGTCATTCAGAATCGATTAATTTGATAAGCGAATAATCCGGAATTGAGGAGCCAGGTATGAGTGAATTCTCGGTAGGTATCCGACAACAGGATACTGTGTCCATCCTGGAGCTGAAGGGCTATCTCGACGCCCATACTGCTCCAGAGCTGGAAAAGGCCTTCCAGAAGCATCTGAATGAGGCACGGTATAATATTGTTGTCAATTTCAGCGACCTCTCCTACATCAGCAGCGCAGGCCTCGGTGTGCTGATGCAGTTCATCGAGGATGTCCGGAAAAACGATGGGGATATCAAGTTGAGCAACATGTCCACGAGGGTATACAACGTGTTCGATCTTCTCGGCTTTCCGATGCTGTACGAAATATTCAAGGATGAAGAGGAAGCCGTCGGCAAATTCCTGAACAAATCCGAAAATCCTTCGTAAACAGTTCGGTGGGAAAGAAGTGATATCACCACGGTAACCCTTGGCAGCGAACACACCACATACCACACAGATCCTTCAGATCCAGAGCAGAACAGAGCTTCTGGCAGACATGAGGACATTCGTTTCCGACGCGGCGCGGCAGTACGGATTCGGCGAGGGGGATGTCGGAAAGATCGAACTCGCGATTGATGAAGCCTGCACGAACATCATCAAGCACGCTTATCGCTACAATCCGGATGGCATCATCGAAATCCGACTCAGCATGCAGCCCGGCCCCGATCACAACCGGAAATTCGTCGTCGAAATCCATGACAGCGGCATTTCGTTCGACAGCAGCAAGTACTCCGCACCGGATATGACCGAGTACTTCAAAAAACTCCGTCACGGCGGCCTCGGCATCGTCCTCATGAAGAAGCTGATGGATGAAGTGGAATACGGACCGTCCGTCGGTGATCGAAACACGATCCGCCTGATTAAATACCTCCCCGCCTGAAATCCTCCCCGCTCCCTTCCTCGCGTTCTTCCTCCCTCCCCGTCATTCCGTTCCTTCTCTCCCCGCTTCCTCCTGTTCCGTTCGACCGCATCCTGGTGTCCCCTCCCTTCGCTTTCGTCATCTTTATCCCGAGTGCGCGAATGTGTATATTTTGTAATTACGGTCAATGTACATGCAGAAAGTCCGGCACATGACTGCTGATTATTCGCATTCCGCATACGATATCATTTCCGACAGCGCCGCGCTGCTGGAACTCAGCACGGTATTGAATGCTTCGACCGATCTCGATTTCATCCTGGGCAACATTCTGCTTTCCTCCATGGGCAAGCTCATGGTCAGCCGCGGCGTTGTGCTGCTCGATGCAGACGATCAGATCTACCGGGTACGCTCGGTGAAGGGATTTTCCGCGGAGGAGATGGAAAGCGAATTCACCATCCCGATCGGGTGGGATCATGTCGTTCCGGTTTCGTCATTGAAAGATGTTCCCGAAGCGTCGCTGCGCCATTTCGCACAGTGCGTTGAATCCTGCGGGGTGGATATCATCATTCCGATGCTTCTCGAGGAACGCATGGTCGGAATCATCGGTCTCGGCAGGAAGATCACGGGAAAGGAATTCGCTTCCGCAGATCTGACCTTCCTCGAGTCCGTCGCCGCCGTCGCCGCGACCGCGGTGAAAAGCGCGCTGGCGATCGAGAACCTCCGGCTGGTGAACCGGCGGCTCGACACGAAGATCCAGGAGATGAACACGCTCTTCGAAATCAGCCGGGAAATGAACACGACCTTCGTCCCGGACGATATCCTTCGCATCCTCAGCTACGCGCTTATGGGACAGCTGCGCGTTCTGCGCTATGTGGTATTCACGAAAAGCGGTGAAACGCTCGAGCCCGTCGTGGTTCGCCTGCCGGATTTCACCCCCCGGCCGGAGCTTCAGCAGGCGCTCTGTGAGCTGCGGGAGACCATCGTGTTCAGCGAGACGCGGAAGCCGGAAAATCCGCAGGAGCAATGGCTGTCCGACGCGGGGCTCAGTACCGTCATCCCCATGATGTCGCAGCATCGGCTCCGCGGCGTCCTCTGCCTGGGAGAACGCGTGGGAGGAGCGTCGTTCGACCGCCCGGAGCTGGAATACCTGCACGCACTGGCGAACATCACCATCTCCGCGCTTGAAAACGCGCGGCTTGTCCAGGAAACGATCGACAAGCAGCGCATGGAGCAGGAGCTCAGCGTCGCAAAGACCATTCAGAAAGGCCTGCTCCCAAAATCCATCCCGGCGCCGGATCTTTACCAGATCGCCGCGATCAACGAATCGTCGCAGCAGGTCGGGGGCGATTACTACGACGTCATCCCCCTGACCGAGCATGAGTACGTCCTTGCCATCGCTGACGTCGCGGGGAAAGGCGTTCCCGCTTCGCTGCTCATGGCCAATGTCCAGGCCGCGCTGAGAACGATCGCCCCGCTTCGGCTCCCGATGCCGGAGGCGACGGCGCGCATCAATGCAATCATCCACGCGAATACCGCGGCGGACAAGTTCATCACGTTTTTCTGGGGTCTGCTCGACACCCGTGCGCATACATTCACGTACGTGAATGCCGGGCACAATCCTCCGTATCTCGTCCACGCCGACGGCAGCATGACCCCGCTTCAGGCGGGCGGACTGATCCTCGGCATCATGCAGGCACCGCCGCCATACGGAGTTGAGACGGTGCCGCTGCTCCCGGAGGACACTGTCGTCTGCTATACCGACGGGGTGAACGAGGCGATGTCGAAGGAGATGGATGAATTCAGCGACGAGCGCCTGGAGCAGCTCCTGCTCAATAACAGGAATCTTTCCGCCGCCGATCTTCTCCAGTGCATTCGGGATGAGATCGTCGATTTCACACGCGGCGCCGCGCAGTCCGATGATATCACGATGCTGATCGTTCGGCGCTGTCCCTGATCCGGGAGAGCTCCCGTACCTTTTCCATCACGGGGAAGAACTGTTCTGCTTTCTCTGCATAGAACGCAGCGCGTAGTGCGTCTGCGTGTATCGACCGAAACAAGGAGTATTATCACGATGAGTCAAACCCCTGGAAACGCCACGACGATGCTTCCCGAACCCCCAGCGACATTTCGCTGGCTGGTTCTGGTCGTCATCAGTCTCGCGATGTTCGGCAACTACTACATCTACGACAGCATCAGTCCGCTGGCGGACGTGCTTTCGTCGCAGCTCGGCTTCTCCGACTCGAATATCGGCCTGCTGCAGGCCATTTACAGCATCCCGAACATCCTCATGGTGCTGATCGGCGGCATCATCATCGATCGCATCGGCACGAAAAAATCGATTCTGATCTTTGCGGTGCTGTGTCTGCTCGGTGCGGGCGTGACGGCGAGTTCTGGAGAGCTGTTCCCCATGGCTGCGGGGAGATTGATTTTCGGACTCGGCGCGGAGTCGCTCATCGTGGCGGTCACGACCTCGCTCGCGCGATGGTTCAAGGGCAAGGAACTCAGCTTTGCCTTCGGACTCAATCTCACCATCGCACGACTCGGCTCGTTTGCCGCGCTTAACTCCCCGACATGGGCGAAGCCGATGTACGAGTACTGGCAGTACCCGCTGCTGCTTTCCGTCGGTGCGGGCGTGATCTGCGTGGCTGCCGCCCTGCTGTATTTCGCGCAGGACGGATACGCATCCAGGAAATACCACCTCGGCCTCACGGGCGATACCGACAAGGTCTCGATGAAGGACATCTTCAAATTCGGAACTTCGTACTGGCTTGTCGTCGCCCTGTGCATCACCTTTTATTCCGCGATGTTCCCGTTCCAGACCTTCGCGATCAAGTTTTTCCAGCACGCGCATGGCGTTACGCGCGAGACCGCCGGATTCCTTTCCAGCATGCTGACCCTTTTCGCGATGATCGCGACTCCGCTGTTCGGCCTTCTGGCGGACAACGTCGGGAAACGCGCGCTGATGATGATGTTCGGTTCCGTGCTCATCATCCCGGTCTACCTCATGATGGCGTATCTCGATATCACGCTCTACGTCCCCATGGCGATGATGGGCATCGCCTTCTCTCTCGTGCCCGCAGTGATGTGGCCGTCGGTGACCTATCTCGTCGACGGATCGCGGCTCGGAACCGCCTACGGCTTGATGACCATGATCCAGAACATCGGACTCGCGGGATTCAACATCGTCATTGGCTGGGCGAACGATGTTTCCGCGGCGAGCGCGGTGAATCCGGACGGATACAACCTCGGGATGTGGATCTTCAGCATTCTCGGGTTTGTCGGCTTCCTCTTCGCCTGGCTGCTTCGCAAGCGTGAACTCGGACCGAAGGGGCACGGGCTGGAAACCATCACCACGAAGACCGGGGTCGTGTAATCGCGTTCGCGTTTTGCGAAGCTTTTGTCCATTCACGAGCGTGACTTTTGGTTATTAACATTGTAGGGGCGCAGCATGCTGCGCCCCTACATTTTTGATACCGGACGAACCTGAAGGCTCATCCTCTTGAAACGGCGACAATGTTCAATCCTTGAAGACCTCCCTGCCGTCGGAGTGGTGCAGCGTCAGCCAGGTGCGGCGTGACAGCTGCTGGAGGAACACCTTCAACCGGTCGTGCACCGGCTCCACGGCCTCTCCGAACTGATCGCGCATACGCTCCGCGATGACAGACACGGCCGTTTCCCCGTCGCATTGAAGCCAGACGAATGAGCCGACATCGTCCAGACGGGTTCGTACATAGGGATTTTTCCATCTGGGGACGAGATGCCGCATCATCCAGTCATGCTCGAACCGGGGCATCATCACCGTCACGACACCGTTTTCATCGGTGTTGTATTCGCGGATACGCTTCGGCACGAGTTCGAGGAGATTCACTGCCTCTGTTTCTTTTTTCTTTCCGAACATTGAAATCCTGGAACGGTTGAAGGGTGTCGTGCCGGGCACGTGTATGCAGAAAACTAATGCGCGCAGCGGATAAAACGAAGAATCTCCCGGATAGCCGGGAGATTCTTCAGCATCCTGAAATCAGGAACGATTAGTGCGCCGCGGAAGGCGGTGCGGGTTCGTCAGGACTGCCTGCGTTGTTCATCGGCACGCGCACGAGCACCCAGCCGATGAGACCCATCACCACGAGTCCGGCGATGAACGACGGATTTTCGAAGATCGCACCCGGGAACATCTCGAAGGCCGCGAAGCCCGCGAAGATGAGACCCACGAGCGCCTCGCCCGCGATGAGTCCGGAGGCGAGAAGCACACCTGTGTTCTCGATCCGGGCTTCCTGAGCGGCGTTGACCTTTCTCTTCGCTTTGTAGAGATCGACCATGCCTTTCATGAGACCACCGATAAAGATCGCGAAGGTGGTTTCCAGCGGCAGGTACATACCGACGCTGACGAGCATCGGGCTCTTCACCTGCATGAGGATGAAGGATACGCCCATGAGCATACCGACGATGATCAGGGGCCACGCCATCTGCTGTTCCACGATACCGCGGGAAAGGATGGCCATGAGACTGGCCTGCGGCGCCGAGAGTTCGCGGCTGCCGAAACCGCCGGTGTATCCTTCGCGGATACCGTTGGCGATGTCGCCGTTGTTGAGGAACACCAGCACACCGAACATCACAAAGCCGGCGAGAACGACGCCGATGACATCACCGACCTGCATTTTCCACGGCGTACCGCCGAGAATGTGTCCCGCCTTGAGATCCTGAAGCATTTCACCCGCGACCGCGGCTGCGACGCAGACGATTGCCGCGACGCCGAGAACCGAGGCGACGCCATGGGCTTCTTCCACGCCGAGAACGACCATGATAAGCGCGGTGACAACAAGCGCCGTGAGCGTGAGACCGCTGATCGGGTTGTTGCTCGATCCCATGATACCGACAAGGTAACCGGAGACCGCAGCGAAGAAGAATGCAAGCACGATCATGACCGTCGCCGCCACGAAGGCAACGAGGAAGGTCGTGTTGAACAGGTAGAACGTGATAAGGAAGGTTGCGACGGCGACGCCGAAGATACCGGTGAGCGTCCACGTGAAAGGAATGTCCTTCTCCGTGCGCTCGATATCGACGACATGTCCCGACGCCGCTTTCTTCACATCGCTGATGGAGCGTGCGATACCTGCCGTGAGGCTGTTGCGCATTTTGAACAGCGTAAAGCCGGCGCCGACAAGCATTCCGCCGATGGCGATCGGACGGACGATGAACTTCCAAACCTGGTAGGCGGAATCGATCCAGGCCTTTTCAGTCGCACCGGCGTGCGTCATGCCCGGGTCCGCGGACATGATGGCCGACACCATCGCTTCGATGTTGAGATACGGTGCGATGAAATAGAGGATGATCGGCGTGAGTAGTCCCCACGCAATGATGCCGCCCGAGAAGTTCAGCGACGCGAGTTTCGGGCCGATAATGTACCCGACGCCCACGTACGCAGGGCTGATTTTGAAGGAAGTGAGCACCATGCCGCCGGTTCCCGCGACGCCTTCCGATCCGGAGGCGAGGGGTACTTTTTCCATACCGGTGATCGTGGTTTTCGAGAAGCTGATGAAGCGTTCCCACAGCGGCATGAAGAGCTTGAAATCTCCGAGTGCCTTGACGAGTCCGCCGCCGAGCATGGCGCCGAAGAGGTACTTCGAACCGCCGCCGCCACCGCGTCCTGCTTTGTGAATTTCCGCCGCGGCGACAGATTCCGGATACGGAAGTTCCGGATCTTCGACCATGACGCGACGGAGAAGAGCCACGAACATGATACCGAGCACACCACCGGAAATCAGGATGAGTGTGGAGGTAATGTAGTTCGAGGTCGTAAAAAACTCCGGCCATATGCCGGCGATGAAGAAGGCGGGCAGCGTAAAGATTGCGCCTGCTGCAACAGATTCACCGATGGAGCCGACGGTACGCGCGATGTTTTCTTCCAGAATCGTTCCCTTCATGGCCTTGAGAAGCGCCATGCCGATAACCGCAGCCGGATAGGTTGCAGCGATGGTCATACCGGCCTTGAGGCCAAGGTATGCGTTCGCCGCACCCAGCACGACAGCGAGAACGAGACCGATGAGCAACGCGCGAAGGGTAAACTCCTTCATATCCGTGTCCGCAGGGACAAACGGAACGTGTTTCGTCTCAGCCATACAATTCTCCTGAGTAAAGAAACGTTGATGATATGATAACGATTGGGATAATCTTGTACAGGCTCTGTTGAGGAATGGCGTCTCTCGGACGTATTCGTTGAAGTTACGCAGGACGGCGTACAAACACAAGAAAGAGCGGCCTGTCGGGGCCGCTCTCTTTCCCTTCACGTGTGTCGGAAGTGACTATTTTTTCGGAGAATCCGATTGATTTCGCTGCGCATCCGGGTCGATGTGGCCGGGTTCGTCGTCCGCACCGCGGGGCATTCCGCCGTCATCCTGTGGATGGTCCGCACCGTCACCCGCGTTCATATCCGGCGGCGGGGGCGGCGCGACCTCACGCTTCCCGGCGTTGGGATCGATGATTCCGAGCATGTCCTTCTCCAGAGACGCCAGCGGGGTCTCCACGATGCGGCCGATTTCCTTACCGCTGCGAATGAAAATGAAGGTGGGCACACGCTCGACGTTATACTGCGCCGCTTCTCCGTTGGGACTTCTTTTCTCGCGGTCCACGCCGATCAGCTGGAGCTTCTCCGGGGGAAGATTCTTACTCTGGAAAATGCGGATCATCCGCGGCACCTCGCGGCGGCTGTCGGAACACCACGTCCCGAGAACGCAGACGACATCCACATCTTCGAGAAATTCCGGGATGCGGTCCAGATACTGACGTTCGGGCTGGTATTCCATGTATTCCTGCCCGAACCAGTTCGGAAGATCGAGAAGATCGGAAATCATGATGGGGCCGGTGAGCACTGGTTCCTCCTGCGCTAGTACAGGGGCGGCGGAACCGAGCATCAGAAAAACGGCAATGAAGAGCAGCTTTTTCATATATGGTACCTCAAGAAAGAATATTCGTATTCAACGTGCAGGGCTATCCGGATGTTTCTGCGTGGAAACGGTTGTCACGCGCCCAGCTCAATTTCGCTCGCAGGGTTTCAAAATACTTCGGACCGAGCCCCTTGACAAGTGCGACGCTGTGTTTTCCGCGGGAGATCTCGAGTTCGATATTCGTCTGGTCCTGGAGCAAGGCCACGCCATCCGCCATTGCGATGACAGAACCCTCGTCGGTACTCCCGCAGATCGTGATCGTGCTGTTCCCGCTCACGATAACCGGCCGCGCTGTCAGCGTATGCGCGCTAATGGGGCTGATGACGATGACGTCGCTGGAAGGCACGACGACGGGGCCGCCTGTCGCAAGCGAGTATGCGGTTGAACCCGTCGGCGTGGAAATGATGATTCCGTCCGCGAGAAACGAAGCGAGAAACTCATCATCGACGTAGGCATCAATGCTGATCACCTTCGCTGTGCCGCTTTTCGCCAGGACGATGTCATTGAGTGCGTGATAGCTTGCCTCGTGTCCCGCGTGCCGGCCTGCCAGAGTCATGCGTCGTTCGATGTGGAAGCGCGATGCGATGATTTCGTCGATCGCCCAGAAGACTTCTTCCGCGCTCACATCGGCAAGGAACCCGAGCTTTCCCAGATTGACGCCGAGGACAGGGGTTTCATGCGGAAGGGCGTACTGTACTCCGGCGAGCATGGTCCCGTCTCCGCCAAAGACGATGAGCACATCGGCATAGCGGGCAATGTCCGCGCGGGAGGCGCCCGCTTCCTGCCGGGCGGCCATCTCCGGGATAATCGCGGCGACATCCCCTTCAAGGAGATAGCGGATACCGCGCTTCTCCATGAACTCGATGGTCTGCCTGACCGCATCTATCGCGGCCGATTTCCCGACATTACCGAAAATTCCGAAAATCACTGTGTCGCTGGAACCTGTCTCCATGGTGCTTCGCTCCGGCCTGTCTGAATGCATGAGGCAACAGGGAACTTGCCAAAAAACGGCTTCCCCGGCAAATGCCTTAGCTCACCATTTCAATGCGGCGGACATCGGGACACGCAAGCATCAGTGTCCGTTCGATGCCCGCGCGCAATGTCATGATCGATAGAGAGCAGTGCGCGCATTCTCCCAGAAATCGTACCTCCACGATTCCATCGGGGTAGACGGAGACGAGTTCCACGTCGCCCCCGTCTTCTTTCAGGTAGGGGCGGACGCTTTCCAGCGCCTCTGTCAAGAGTACGCGCACCGCTTCGGTATCTTCGAAGGCCATCCGGATTCCTTGATCAGAGTGAGATGTCAATGGCAGGCGCGGATGGCGCTGTCATGTTCCGTTCCGAAATCTGCCCGGCAAGGCGCATCGCCGCATCGCGGAAACTGACCGCGACCGCGCTCTCCGGTTCCAGTTCCACGATGGGAACGCCCTTGTCGCCGCCGACGCGCACACGGGTGGTGATGGGGATTTCTCCGAGGAATGGAACATCGAGATCCTCCGAGGTGCGTTTACCCCCGCCGTAATCGAAAATTTCATCACGCTCGCCGCAGTGCGCGCACACGTAATACGACATGTTTTCAATCAGTCCGAGAATCGGCACGGATACCTTCTCAAACATCCGCACGCCCTTCCGCGCGTCCGCAAGGGCGATGTCCTGCGGGGTCGTCACGATCAGCGCGCCGCTGAGAGGCAGTGACTGCGAGAGCGTGAGCTGGATGTCGCCGGTACCCGGAGGCATGTCGAAGAGCAGATAGTCAAGTTCCTCCCAGTCCACATCCGTAAGGAACTGCTTGAGCGCCCCGCTCGCCATCGGTCCGCGCCAGATCAGCGCATCTTCCGGCTTCACAAGGAATCCGATGGACATGAGCTGCACGCCATAGCTCTCGGTCGGAAGCAGGCGCGTCTTTCCGCCTTCGGAGTAAGCGCGCGGCTGAGTCTGCACGTTCATCATCAGGGGGATGCTCGGACCGTAGATATCCGCATCGATCAGGCCGACGCGCGCGCCCGACTGCGCGAGAGCGACGGCGAGGTTTACGGCGACGGTGGACTTCCCGACGCCTCCCTTGCCGCTCGATACGGCAATCGTGTTCCGCACGCCCGGCACAACGCTCCTGGCCATGGCATCTCCCGCTGACGGGATGCTGACAGTGAGATCGATCGTCACGTCTCCGAGTCCCGGGATATGATTCGCCAGAGCTTTGCGAAGGTCGGATTCGAGAGAATCCTGCACGAAGGCGGGAGGGATTTTAAAGTCGACCGTGAAACGGATATTCGCATCCGTGATTACGATATCCTGGATCATGTCCGCCGCGACGACGTCAATATTCATATATGGTGCCTGCACGACGCGCAGTGCGTTGAGAACATCCTGTTCGTTAAAACTGGCTGATGCCATGAATACACCTCAGATACGGATGAGAAAAAACGCGATTCGCCGATATGCACCGAAGTGCACACGACGCAATATAAGAAGAACATCCCTGCGGCGCTTCTGGTTCAGGACTCGCGAAGAGGCATGACGGGGCGGGCGCTCTCAGCCGCCTGCCACTTCGACACGCGGGAAAGTCAGCACGAACGTGGCGCCGGCTCCCGGCTGCGATTCGACTTCGATGCTCCCTGCATGTTCCTTCATGATGTAGTAGCTCAGCGTGAGACCAAGACCGGTTCCCGTGCCGGAAGTGGAGGCGGAAAAAAACGGATCGAACAGATGCTTCATCTGTTCGTCGCTTACTCCGGGGCCCGTATCCGTGATACGCACCCGAATGGTATCCACCTCCGAATTCCCCGTGATGCCGATCTGGCCGCCGTCAGGCATCTCGTTCAGCGCGTTGGTGATCACGTTATGAAACACCTGCACCAGCATGTCGTGATTGCCCGATACGGTAAGCGGTTCCTGCGGGAAGTCCGTCGTAAACCTGACGTCCGAATAGTTCGGATGCGCTGCTGCCGCATCGATCGCTTCGGAGAGCACGCGTTCGATACTCACCGGATTTCGTGCGAACTGCGATTTCGGCTTCCCGAGCGAGAGCATGTTGTCGACGATCAATCCGGCTTTTTTCACCCCGGTGGTAATCGTCTGGATGCACTTCTGTCTCACCTCCTCCGGAAGTTCCGCGTCACTGAGGAGCTGCGCCGCGGAAAGCGCATAGCTCAAGGGATTGCGCAGTTCATGGGCGATGCCTTCGGAGAGGATGCCGATTTTCGCCAGCTTCCGCGCCTGCTCGAATTCCAGTTCCCGCGCGCGGTATTCCGAGATGTCATGTTCGATGCCGACGACATGGGCCGATCCGATCGGATGCGCGAGACGCTGCCAGAGCGCCCTGACCGTCCGGAGGCTTCCGTCAGGCATGATGCGCTCGGAATCTCCCTGCCAGCTCCCATGGTCTCGCATGGCGCCGAGCAGGGTCGATCTGAACGGCAGCGCAAAAAGCAGGGAATCGATGATGGACTGGCCTATGAGATCTGCCGCCGTCCAGCCCGTACGCTGGGACACCGTTTCATTGACGTAGAGAATCATCCCCGTATCGTCAAGAACGTACGCGGCATCGGGAAGCATTTCCAGAACCTGCGTAAAATCCTGCGGCAGCGACGCCGTTTTCTTTTTCACGTTGTTTTCTCCCATTCAGGACGGCTCACGCAGGTTTCAGCCATGCTCGATGCCGTATTCGCTGACTTTCTTCAGCAGGGTTTTATACGTCACCCCGAGCACCCTCGAGGCCTGTGCCTTGTTCCACCCGGTTTTCATCAGCGTATCGAACACGAGCTGCCGCTCGACGTCTGCGATATGGCGCCTGACCTGGTCTTTCAGCGGAGCGGTTGTGACGGCGATCCGGGGGGACAGTTCCTGATCGTCGTGGGTATTCTGTCGGGACCGCGGCAGTTCGATATCATCTATATCGATGCTTTTTTTCGCGGTCAGGACAGCACGGCGGATGGTCGATTTCAGCTGATGGACATTTCCCGGCCAGTGATACGCGACCAGCAGTTCGAGTGCGGCGTCCGAAATACCCGTGACCTGCCGGTTCAGCTCTTCGTTCGCATCCTTGAGGAAATCAACGGCGAGGAGCGGAATATCTTCGTGACGATCCCGCAGCGGCGGTACTTCGAGGACGGTTTCGCCATACAGTTCACGAAACCTTCGCGTCAGGTAGTTCCCGTCAATCCCCTTTCCGGGGCCGATGCTTGCGGAGAATATCAGCCGGGCTGTCATGGGAAAGACATCCTCCACGCCCGGCCGATGAAACTGCTTCATGTGCAGATCTTCGGCGAGGATGTCCTGGAATGTCCACGGAATGTCCGATACCTCATCGAGCAGGAGGCTTCCTTCGCGAGCCAGTTCCAGTTTCCCGCGATGTCCGTTTCCCGCTCCGGTCCCGAACAATTCGTGTCGGAGCAGCGGCTCATCCGCACCGGTGCAGTCGATATCGTAGAACCCGCCGCTGCATTCGCTGAGGGTATGCAGGGTGCGTGCGAGCAGGCGCTTTCCCACGCCGATCTCGCCGACGATCATCACGGGGGCGCCCGTCTTCGCAGCGCGACCGCATTCCCGTGCGAGGCGGCGGACGGCGAGGCTGCTGCCCATGGCGGCGAACAGCGGATGAAGCGCGTCGTCTTCCTTTTCCTCTTCCGCGTGGAGCGCCTGCATCTCCGCGGCGACGCTCATCGCCCGCCGCACCGTTGCGATCATATCATCGTTATTGAACGGTTTCGCAACGTAATCGAAGGCTCCGGCCTTCATCGCCACGACCGCATCGCGGACACCGGACAACGCGGTCATGAGAATCACCGGAACATAGGGATCGACTTCCCTGATGCGGGCAAGCACATCAAAGCCGCTCATTCCCGGCATGCGGATATCCATGATGATGAGATCGGGACGCTGATCCTCGAACATCCGGAGTGCGATATCGCCGCGCGACGCGGTGCGCGACCCGAACCCATGCACTTTGAGGAGATGCGTCAGTACGAAACAGATCAGACTTTCGTCGTCGACGATAAGTACGTCAGGTTTCTCAGTATGTGGCATTTCGAAGGAGGGATTGCGTCCAATAACGGTGTTCAGGATAATATAGGGAACTCTGTATACACTTCTGAGCGGGGAAAGAAAAAAGTCCGCACGGGGCGGACTTCTTTCTCCTCAGCTTTCCTTTATCAAACCTCCTGTTTCAGGGGGTATCGCTGCTCAGCACCAGCGTGCGCTGCTGAACACCATTCCTTGTATGAAGCCGCGCGTAACATCCGCCCGAAGGGAATGTCTCACCGTACAGCCTGAGCTCATGGTATCCGGGCTTCATCTGAACCCTGTCATATAGCGTGTGCACGACCTGTCCGAACGTATTGTAGATTCTCAAAGAGATTTCCTGCTGTTCTTCCAGGGTAAAGGTTAACGTGGCACTCGGGTTCAACGGATACGCGTACTGCGAAAACGTGAACGGGATCTCCATTATTTATCTGCTCCGCAACTCGGTTCCCTGCTGCATTCACCGGACCAAGTTATTTCCTTCATACTCATTTGTGACGAAATCTGCGCTGGGTCACGCGACGCGGGGCTTGCGCCCCGCTGTCACGTGTTCAGCAATTGTGCTCTCTCTCATCCACTCTCACTTGTTGAGCACAAGTTTCTGATACTGCGGGACACCGTTCGCTTCGAGTACCGCCATGTACACGCCGCTCGGAAGCTGATCGCCGTTGAACGAGACGGTATGCAGGCCTGCATCCATCGCCTCATTGTTCATCAGTGTTGCGACCGCCTGGCCGAAGGTATTGAATACCTTGAGCGTCACGACAGCCGGCTGCTTGATGGCAAAGCTGAGCGTCGTTGCGGGATTGAAGGGATTCGGGTATGCAGCATACAGTTCGACATCGGTGGGCAGATCGCCCGTTTTGACAAACACGATATTGGAGTAATCGGTAGTGCCGTCGCGATCGATCTGGCGCAGACGGTACGCCAGCTGCGGGACGCGGGCGAATTCCTCGTCAAGTTCATCCGTGTAGGCATAGCTCTTCGGGCTGCTCGAGGTGCCGAAGCCCGGCACAAACCCGACCTCTTCCCACTCCTCGCCGTTCGGCGAACGTTCGATGGCGAATCCGAAGTTGTTGAGTTCCGTGGCGGTTTCCCATTTCAGATTCACCGAACGGTCAATGTACCGGGCGCTGAAGGAGACGAGTTCCACAGGCACGGGATCCGTACCGGTCCCGATGGTGATGTCACCGAAGCCCTGTGCGGGGCACTGGGAGACGAACACGCGCCCACTGCTCGACGT
>QKAF01000156.1 GCA_003246455.1 Bacteroidota bacterium | reverse complement strand
GGCGCGGTCATCTTTTCGACCGAGGACATCGCGTATTACGTGTTCACGTGGATCGCCTTCGGCGGCACCGAACTCCCCTGGCTGCACGGCGACATCGCGGTCTATCGCCGTCTCGTCGGCGACCTCTATCCCCGCCGGAATTTCCTCATCGTCTATGCGGCGCAGTGGGTGGTGTTCGGAATTCTCCTCATCGCGTTCGCGTGAAGAAAAACCGCGAAAACGCGAAAACACGAAGAAGAGACGCGAAGGGTATTAGGGTGTCGCACCTGATTCAATCAGGAGCGGTTTAATAAACCTTCGCGCTTCTTTTTCGTGCTTTTGCGTTTTCGTGGTTTCTTCCTACCGCTCCAGGATGAAAGGCCGGATGCTCTGTTCGCCCTTGTCAGTCGTGACGGCGAGGAGGTAGTAGCCGTCAGGGACTCCCTCAAATGAGACGTTCTCCTGCCAGGTACCGGAATCTCGCTGTTCCGATACGGCGATGTCTCTTACGCGCTCGCCCGTGATGTCGTACATCGACAGCGCAACCCTGCATGAATTCTGGATCGTGTATTCCACGGTTGCGGTTCCTGAGGTAACGGGATTCGGATGAATATTGGCCCCTTCGAGTATACGCGACGTGGTATTGCTATCGTCCGCTTCAGCGATTGCTCCCGCCGGACTCTCATTCTGCCGCTCTTTCAATTCTCGCTGAACACGATCGGGAAGAGTGGAGATGAACTCATCTGTCGGTTCAAACCAGAAAAGGTAATAATAGTCGGTTTCGGTCGACGGCAGTGTTTCATTATCCACCTGCACACGAATCGGGATAAGCTCCCTTCCGTTATACTGTCCGGATCCAACCTCCGAGGGCTTCAGTTTCTTTCCGTAGGGCTGGGCGTGCATCATCGACTGGCCCCGAGAATTCGTCACCAGGACAGGCGAAATGTACTGCTGTTTATGAGGTCGCTCTGTCCGTGTCGAGGAGGTCGACTTTCCTCCCTTTTTTAATTCTTCGAAGTGCCGGACAATTTTCGCACTGTCCTCACCATGCGCCATCCCCCGAAACGAATAGCTGACCATTCCGCTTGCATGGTCCTCCTTCATGCCCATGGGCAGGCCCGGAGCATAAATGGTCCCGTCGGCCTCAATTCTGAATCCTATGGCCTCCAGCTCCGCGCGATCAAGGCGGTAGATGGTGCACCCTCGGATTCTCTCCCTCGTCCATGCGGCGAACGTTTCCTCTCTCTCTCTGAATCCCGCCGTATCCACCGTGTGCGCCGGCCGGTTCTGGCCCGCAGCCCCGCCCTGCGGAGATACCGCAACGGTGATACCAGGCCCTTTACGCTGGCTGGCGGTTGATTCATCGGTTGCCATGCCCTGCTTGCTCCGACTTTTGACCGAGTCATCGATCGCAGCGGACGCCTGAATTCTCTCCCTGACGGGCTGCGTTTCACGAAGTTTCACTTCTGAATCAGAGCCTGAAAATACACCCATGACAAAAAGAATTGCAGTGATCAACATCATAACTCCTCCCGAGATAACAATGAGTCGTGTCTGTTTTCCGTTTGTGCGTACGGCGGCGGACTGCGGGGACGTGTCGCGTGATGCGAGGAAGTCCCTGGCGGAGGCGAAGGAAACAACCGGCGGAGTTTTCCGGGCTTCTTCCAGGAGCCGGTCAAGCATCTGTTCTTTCTTCTTCATCGTTCCGCCTCGATCTCGATACATTCGACTGCGCTGCCCCTGTCCGTCTCCTCGACGTCATCGCGTTCCTGCATCCGTCCTGCCAGCTTCTGTCTCGCGCGCGCGATGCGGGACTTGACGCCGGACAGCGAGCCGCCCTGAAGCTCCTGGATTTCGCTGAGGCTCAGTCCGGAGAATTCGAACAGCACCAGGGCTTCGCGCTGCCTGGCAGGCAGCTGCGCGATGCATTCGTGAAGCAGGCGGATGTCCGGCCGGAGATCCTGCGACGCCGCGGGATCGATGACAAGCTCCTCGTGCTTCGTCTCCATGCGCAGGAACACGCCGCTCCATTTGCGCAGTCGCCAGAAATGCCGGCGGGCGATCGCGATGAGAAAGAACAGGAAGGACGCGGGATCGCGCAGGGTGTCGAAGCGCTCGAGCGCGATGAGCAGGGTCTCCGCCACGATGTCCCGCGCCTGCTCGGTGTCCTTCGTCATGGCACGCACGTAGCGGACAAACGCCGCATGGTGCGTTTCCAGCAGGAGCATGAATTCCTCCTGCCGCTGCTTCGACAACGGACGGGACCCGGGCTTGTTAAGGGACATCAGGCTTTCGCGATACTCCGCAGTTCATTCGGCCGTACATGGTAATAGAGACACATCCCCCCGAAAAGTCGCACAATCCGGAAGAAAAAACCACGAAAACGCTAAAGCGCGAAAAAGAAGCGCGAAGGTTTATGAGACGGACAACGCTCATAGGTATTGATGGGCATTGCCGTTCAACTAATCCTTCGTGTCTCTTCTTCGTGTTTTCGCGATTTCGTGGTTTCTTCTTTATGTCAGGTCGGCGAAGGAGGCGTCGATCGCATCGGCGAGATATGCGGGGGAGATCAGGAGCTGCGCGCCGTGGGCGCCGGCGCTGACGTAAATGCGTTCGTGGAGCTGCGCGGTTTCGTCGATCCAGGTGGGGTACGGTTTCTTCATCCCTATCGGAGAACAGCCCCCGCGGATGTACCCGGTGAGCGGAAGCAGTTCACGCACGTGGATCATCTCCACCTTCTTGTTGCCGCTGGCCGCGGCGGCTTTCTTCAGATCGAGTTCGAACGGACCGGGAATGCAGAACACGCAGAGACCCGTTTTGTCTCCCCGCGCCACGAGCGTCTTGAATACCTGCTCGTGCTCGGCCCCGATCTTGTCCGCCACGGAGATGGCGTCGATCGCCCCGTCGGAACTGTCGTAGGTGTGCTGTTCGTGGGGGATGCTGCGGGATTCGAGGATGCGGGTGGCGTTGGTTTTCATGGTCTCAGGACTGCATGTGTGTAGGGGCGCAGCATGCTGCGCCCCTACAATGAAATCGGATATCGGCTGATCTCTACCGCCAGCGCCATACTCCCGGCTTGCGGGGACGCGCGACGGGCTCTTCGCGCTGAACGATGACGCGCGGCTCGGGAGCCGCGGGGGCAAACGCCGGAGCGGAGGCCGTGCCGGCCTTGCGCGCGGAGAGGTCGCCCATGGCGCGGAACGAACGTTCGGCCGCGGCGATGATTTCCGGACGCAGTCCTTCTTTCGCGATTTCCTCAAGGAAGGCGCGGCGGCCGCGGATGATGTCCTTCACGTAGTAATCGATCTGCTCGGGCGTGTAGAGCTTGTGCACGTCCCATTCATCCATGCGGCGGCCGTCGGCTTCGACGATGGACATGGTGCCGAGCACGCCTTTCTCGTAGACGTTGGTGCCGCGCAGGTCGCCGCGCTGAATGGCGGCCATCAGTTCGAGCGGCACGCGCTCGGCCTTGCGCACCATGCGCTTCTTCGTCGTGCCGCGTTCGTCGTACTCCTCGATGATCTCGCCCATGCCGCCGGTGTTGTAGATGCGGAAATTCACCTGGCCCGGGAAGCGGTTGACGAGCTTCATGATGATGTCGTAGAACTTGTTCACCTTCGCGCCGCGGCTGCCGATGATGAAATCATCGGTACCGACGATGCGGACCGACTCGCCCGCCTTCTCGGGATTGGCGGCGAAGCTGAGCGTGGATTCTCCGAAGAGGTACGCCAGCACGCCCTGCTCGGGCGTCAGCATCTGCGAGTACGGCATGATGGTGTTGCGCCGGGTGATGAAGGCGAACCACAGCGCGTCGTTCTTGTCGAGACTCGGCAGGTTGATGCTCGGCGCCGCGATGGAGATCAGCTTGTTCTCGCGTTCGATGAAGAGCTGATCCATCCGCACGACCGCGCGGCCGTTGCCGCAGAGCGACTCGTCGAGGAAATCGATGTTGCCCTTCGCGTCGACCATGATGTTCTCGAGCAGGGCCGACTTGTGCGTGAGCGCGTGGTACATCGCTTCCTGGTCGGATTTGCGCGCGTCGGTCTTCACATAGAAGTTGTGCTCGGAACCGAATGCGGAACCGTCGTCGCGAAGGAAGCAGATGTCGTCCTGCGACGCATAGGTCATCTCGCCGCGCTTGGGATCCATCTCGAGCTGGTGGCAGCTCCAGGTGGATTTCCCCGTGGCCGTCATGCCGAAGAGAATCACGCCGTGCTTCTTCAGCTCATTGCTTTTCGCGTCGCGTGCGACCACCACTTTCGAACCGGCGTGGAGACCGAGCATGCCGCGCTCGTCGGCCAGCCACATGGCCTGGCGAAGGAAGCCCTTTTTCTCCTCGCCGAGATAGTCGCTGCCCAGGCAGATGTTCAGGTTGAACTCCGGCATGGTCAGGATCTGCTGACGGGAGGCATGCTCCTCGGGAATATGGATCATGGTGATGGCGGGACCCGGCCGGCCAGACGGTTCGTCGAGCAGGTTGCCCCACATGTATGCGAGACGCGAATTGCGCCAGTCGCCGACGCTCAGGTAAAGCGTGCACACAGGATTGAAGTCGGGGTTGTTGCCCATCTGCCGCGTGAGTTTGATGAACGGCAGGGTCTTCATCCAGTGCAGCACCTTGTCGAGTTCGTCAGGCGCGCCCTTGACCACCTTTTCCTGGTACGGAAGCAGTGACGGAAGGCGGACTTTCTCGGTACCGAGATAGACGGTTTTTGCCGCGAGGCGCGAACTCTGCACCGACCGCCAGACATGGGATCCGTACACGGTCTTCTGCGAATATTCCTTGACCCGCGGTTCGAGCCACTTCAGGTTGACTTCCTTGATATTGGGTCCGTTGAGCAGCGGAACGAGCTGCTCGTAGAACTTCTTGTAGGCGTCGTTGCTGTAAATATCTTTTGCCATGGGGATTACCTTCCGTTCGCACCGACATGTGACAACACCTGCTGCACCATATCGGTGAGCGTGGCCGTGCCAGCGTTGAGCTGGTAGACGGCGGCGGACTGGAACAGCTTCGTGAAGAATCGTTTCTGCAGCTCCATCCGCTCGTCGGACTTGACGAGCAGATGCGGGTTGTAATACGGCTGCTGCCTGCCGCCGACGGAGGTCCCGGCGGGATAGCCCGCCTCGACCATGTGCAGCGCCTCGTCCATGTCGAGCTTCTGCACGGCACTGGTCACGGGATCGTTGCGGAGAACAAATACATGACGGATATCGATGCGCTTGACGTGCCGCGCCATGCCGCCGAGCCAGTAGGGATCGAGCATCGCGTGGCTTTTCTTCGCACAGCTGTAACTGTACGGCGCGCCGCTGTTGAGCGGACACGACTCCTGCAGCTTGTGCTCGTCGTTGCGGCAGTCTTCGACCTTCGTCGTAACGTTTTCGCATTTACTCTTGTCGAAGAGTTTCGCAAGTCCTTCATGCGTGCTGACGGCGTTGGTCTGAATATACATCTTGCGCTCCGGGTTGTCCGCGGCCGCATAGCCCCCGCCGTAGCGTAGGAAGACATAGTCGTTGCTGTGTACCGCGACTTCTTCGCTTTCCTGGAAAAGACGCCAGAACAGCTCGGTCTTCTTCGTTCCCGAGGGGCCGAGAAGCAGCACGCCTTCGCCGCCGACGTCCATCGTCAGGCCGCGTACGGCATGAATGTCGAAGACGCGTTCGGCCACGTCCGTGACGAGTCCGAGCGCCAGGGAGCGCAGGGATCCGTAATGATCGGCGTTGAAAAGGATGCCGGTCTTGGTGTCGGAATTATAGAACGCATGCGGTTCGCGTCCCGTCACGCCGTCCACCGCGTAGATTACGCCGTGCGGTTCGATGTCGGCTTCGAGCTGCGCGGGATACCAGTTCTCTACCCAGAAGTCGTAGAGGTGCCCGACGTTGGTGCGCAGCTGCACGATCATGCCGTTGATATTGGCGTTCCATTCGAAGTAGCCGCTGTAGCTCAGATGCGCTTCGGCCTCAGCCACCAGCGCATCGCGCACGCCGACTTTGACGTCGTAGTCCACCGGCACCGGGTGCTTGATCACGGTTTCGGTGTTGGCGAGCTTGATCAGCTTGCGCTTCGGGGCCGGCTTCAGCTTCGCGAGCGCGTCGGCGATTCGCGACATGCCTTCGGTGAGGTTGGCCATCGAGGTGGCGTAGCTGATGCGGATGAAGTCGTCGCTGCCGAAGGCGTCGCCCGGCACGATGGCCACGTTCGCATGCTTGAGCAGGAAGTAGGCCATGCCGTAGCTGTTGCGAATGGGCACGCCGTCGTATTCCATCCGATAAAAAGAGCTGACATTCGGAAATGCGTAGAACGCCCCGCGGGGCATCGGGCAGGAAATGCCCGGAATCCCCTGCAGCTTGTACACCACGAAGTTGCGGCGCTTCTCGAATTCGGCCGCCATCTTCGAGATTTCGTACTGGGGTCCTTTGTACGCTTCGAGCGCCGCGCGCTGCGACACCGAACTGGGGTTCGACGTCGCGTGGCTCTGCACCTTGGCCATGGCCGCGGTGATGTCTTTCGGCGCCGCGGCCCAGCCGATGCGCCAGCCGGTCATCGAGTACGCTTTCGAAACGCCGTCGATGGTGATCGTGCGCTTCTTCACTTCCTCGCCGAGCGAGGCGAAGCGGGTGAACTTGAGGTTGTCATACATCAGCTTGCCGTAGATTTCATCGGCGATGCAGATGATGTCCTCCTCGACGATGACTTCGGCGAGCGCCTCGAGTTCCTCGCGCGTGTAGCCCGAACCGGTCGGATTGGAAGGGTTGTTGATGAACACCGCCCGGGTGCTGGCGTTGATCGTATCGCGCAGCTGGGCGGCGGTGAGGCGGAAACCGTCCTCCTCCCGTGTCTGCACGATGACCGGGCGTCCGTTGGCGAGCTTGACCATCTCGGGATAGGACACCCAGTAGGGTGCCGGAATGATGACTTCATCGCCGTCGTTGACGATGGCCATCATGGCGTTGTAGATGGAGTGCTTCGCGCCGTTGGAGACGATGATCTCCGACGCCGGGTCGTAGTTCAGTCCGTGCTCCTCCTGCAGCTGCCGGGCGATGGCCTTGCGCAGCGGGAGGATGCCCTCGTTGGCGGTGTACTTGGTGAAGTTCTCGTCGATCGCGCGTTTCGCGGCCTCCTTGATGTGGGCCGGGGTCCCGAAATCCGGTTCGCCCACGGAGAAGTCGATCACGTCGATCCCCTGCTCCTTGAGCGCCTTGGCTTTCGCGGCGACCTTCAGCGTCGGCGATGAACCGATGAGATGAATTCTATCTGCCGTCACGTTGCTACCTCAATTGATATCGTTTTCGAAAAGCACCCGCACCGCGCGTTGTTCAGTGATGCAGCGGCCGCGGAGTCCGGTCAACGGTTGACGCGCACTGCGAATCAGTCTTCGCCGGCGAGTTTATCCTTGAGGTATTTCGACAGATCGACGCCGGTAAGCGTCTTGACGAGATCCGGAACCTGTGCGAGCACTTCGGTGATCTGGCCGGTGAGCTGCGACGTGCCGAGCTTGCCGTCCGTTCCGCCGACGAGCGTGATCTTGTCGATGCGAGAGAGCGGTTCGGCGACGTTCTTGGTGAGTTCCGGCAGGACGTCGAGCACCATCTGGTACATCGCCGCCTGGTTGTACTGTTCGTACGCCTTGGCTTTCTCGACCATCGCGTCGGCTTCGGACTTGCCGAGCATCTTGATGCGTTCGGCTTCGATTTCGTTGTCCTTCGCGCGGACCTGCGCCTTGGCGTCGGATTCCTTCAGCATGCGGAAGCTCTCGGCTTCGGCCTCGGAAATGATCTGCACCTTGCGGGCTTCCGCCGGCTTGATGATGTTCGCTTCGAGTTCCTTTTCCTTGCGCTTGATTTCCTCGGTCTGGACCTTGGCCATTTCCACGGTCTCGATCAGCTTGACCTTGTACTCTTCCTGCTTGACTTCCTGCGCGAGGCGGAAGCGCTCGAGTTCATACGAGGAGTCGGCCTGCGCGCGCACCTTGCTGACTTCGATCTGCGATTTGGCTTTCAGCTCTTCGTTCTTCCAGGTCCTGCCGGCGACTTCAGCGGCGGCGGTCAGCTTGGCCACTTCCGCTTCCTTGTTCGCCTGCGCGGCGAAGATGGCCGCGTCGCGATCGTATTCCGCCTGCTTGACCACGGCGTCGCGCTTGGCGGCGGCGATCTTCGGCTTCGACAGCGCTTCGAGATAGCCCTGCGTATCGGCGATGTCCTTGAGTGCGAAGGAAATCATCACGAGGCCCATGCTGCCGAGATCGCGGACAACGGCGTTGTAGACGCGGTTGGCGAATTCGTGGCGATCCTGGTACAGTTCGGAAATCGTCATGCTTCCGATCGACTCGCGCACCTTTCCTTCGAGCACCGTCTGCGCGACTTCACGCACCGCATCCGTGCCGCCGCCCATGAAGTTCTGCGTGGCGAGGAAAATGGAGTATTCGTTGGAGTCGATTTTCACCTGGGCCGAAGACTCGGACAGAATGGGAATGCCGTCTTTCGACAGCACTTCCGGCGTCTTGATGGTCACCGTGACCACCTCGATCGGCAGGGTCGAGGCCTGCTCGGTGAACGGATTGACGAAGGAACCGCCGCCGATGCGGAACTTGTACCCGATTTCCTGCTGGGTGCCATCGGGCGTGAGAATCGAACTTTTCCTGCCGGAGATAACCAGCACTTCATTCGGTCCCGCCTTGCGGTACTGCCGCGTCATCCAGAAGATGAAACCGGCGACGGCAAGAACGACGACAGCGATGATAATGATCCAGGTAAGCATGAAAGCCTCCAATACACTTGGGATAAAAGCGAATCGATACTTTGTTTTCGTTCTCTGAAGGGTCGTGACGAGAAGGGCGTTTCCCCGGGGCTCACGAACAGGCGCGAATTCGGGCAGGCAGCTCGCCAATAAATACAAACGTACTTATCCTTTTTCTCAGGACCAAATGCGGGGGAGCGCCTTTCGGCGCGGGGGTGCGCCTTTCGGCGCGGGGGTGCGCCTTTCGGCGCGGGGGTGCGCCTTTCGGCGCGGGGGGCAAGCGCCGCCGATGGCGGCTCACGCGGCGCGAAGCGCCAACACCGACGCGCGAAGCGCGGCTCACGCGGCGCGAAGCGCCAACACCGACGCGCGAAGCGCGGCTCACGCGTCCCCCCCGATTTCGCTATATTACACAATGAACCCATACGCCCTGATCATACTCGCCACGCTGATTATCACCGCCGTACTGGATACGGTGGCGGAAGTACTGAACCTGCGCGCGCTGTCACCCGAACTGCCGGAGGAGTTCCGCGACGTGTACGACGAAGAGAAATACGCGCGGTCGCAGGAATACACGCGCGTGCGGACCCGCTTCGGTTTCGTGACCGCGGCCTTCGACATGGCGCTGCTGCTGGGATTCTGGTTCGCCGGGGGATTCAACTGGCTGGATCTGCAGGTCCGATCGATCGGATGGCCCGACATTCCCGCCGGATTGCTGTACATCTCCCTCCTCGCGATCGGAATGGGCGTTTTCGGACTGCCGTTCCGCATCTGGTCCACCTTCGTCATCGAGGAGCGATTCGGATTCAATAAAACGACGGTGAAGACGTTCGTCGTCGACCGTATCAAGGGCGCGGCGCTGGGCGCGGCGATCGGCCTCCCGATCCTCGCCGCGGTACTGTGGCTGATCGAGACGCAGGGGATGCTGGCCTGGGTCTACGCCTGGATTGCGGTGACAGCGTTCAGTCTTGTCATGCAATATGTCACCCCGGCATTGTTCATGCCGCTGTTTTACAAGTTCACCCCGCTCGGTGAGGGTTCCCTGCGCGAACATATCCTGACCTACGCGGAATCCGTGCGCTTCCCGGTGCGGGATGTATACGTGGTGGACGGCTCGAAACGCTCGGCGAAAGCGAACGCGTTTTTTACCGGCTTCGGCCGCAACCGCCGCGTTGCGCTCTACGACACGCTGCTCGAGAAACACACGGATGAGGAGGTCACCGCCGTGCTCGCGCATGAGATCGGGCATTACCGGAGGAAGCATATCATCATCAGCATGCTCATCGGCATCGCCGAAACGGGCGTGATGTTATTCCTGCTCTCCCTGTTCGTCAGCCGTCCCGCCCTCGCAGAAGCGTTTTTCATGCAGCATGTGTCCGTCTACGCCGGACTGGTTTTCTTCGGTCTGCTCTACGAACCGGTTTCGACAATCCTGTCACTCGGCATGAACATCCTTTCCCGCCGGCACGAATTCGAAGCCGACCGCTACGCCGTACAGACCTACCGCAAACCGGAGGTGTTCGTCGAAGCGCTGAAAAAGCTCACCGTCTCGAACCTTTCCAACGTCACACCCCATCCGTTCTATGTCTGGCTGAATTACTCCCATCCCCCGCTGCTGGAGCGGATACGGCATATTCGTGCAGTGGCGGAAGAGAAAGTGCGGCACCGGGGGAAGATGAAGGTGCGGGTCCGGGATATGATGTAGGGTAAGGGAGGCGCGGGAGGAGGAAGAAAGGGAGGCGCGGGAGGAGTAAGGGAGGGAGGAGGCAGAGGCCGCAGAGAAGATTTTACCGCGGAGGCTCACAGAGGCGCGCGGAGGACTTGAGGGACGCCATGGATTCTGTTCCCGGATTGCGCGGTATGCACTCAAGGTGACTACAGTTTTTTCAGGAAGGAGGTGCTGTCAAGATCTGCGACAATATGCCGTGGATCTCCCCGGTAGTAGATATGCGAACCCCGTTTTCCTGATACGATGAGAGTGTCCGTGCAGTGAACCTTGACGGTGCATCCGTCATCGCTGGAGACCGTGACATGCGCCGCAAGGAGTTCGCTGAAATCCGTGTGCCCGTTGCGGATTCTAAGGTTTACGCGGGGTGCGGTGCCGGACACGATCAGCGCGGACTGTGCGATCAAGGCATCGATCCCCGGTGCATGCAGTGTTCCCTTGATCTTCCCTCCCACGATACTCCAGATCCATACGGTGGTGTCCGAAGTGAGTCCGGACGAGAAATCGCATTCGGCATGATAGAAACTTATTGCGGTGACTCGTGGCAACCACACGGTCGCCGTATACTTCGTCGGCCAGAAATGCTCATCGCGCCAGATTGACAGTTCGCTTCCCCTTTGGGAGGCCCGGACACTGGCACCCATCCCATGTCCCAGAAGGTTTTCGTCCGCCGACACGATAGCGCGGCACACGCTGTCCTGTACGATCGTCGTCGTGCAGCCGTCCCACACATCGACCACCGTAAATTGCTGCCCCACGAGCGTATCGCTGACAATGAGCCCGTTGCCGTACACATCAGGCGGTTCGTACTCCGGCTCATTCGTCGGCCCGCACCCCGCCAGCAGCAGCAGTATACAGAAACCGATCACCCTTACCCGAGAGCACATCTTTCCATCTTTCCATCTTTCCATCTGTCATCTGTCATCAACTCCCCTTCACCCGATAAAAGACACCCCGTTCGCCGGAATGTTGCTCGATCACCCCATCCCCCAATAACACATCGAGATATTTCCCCGCATCGAGGATGTGGAGGCCGAGGGCGACGGCGAGGTCGTCGAGGGTGGAGGGACGCACACGGATCGTGGCGAGGATGCGGTCGCAGACGTCGTCGCTGAAGGCGGCGCAGCGCTGGCGGATGACGGGTTTGCCGATGACCTCGACTTCATCGCCGAGCTGATGCGCGAGCGCCATGAGGTTTTCACGCGGCATGGGCTCAATCCAGTCGACCGCGCCCGGACGGTCGAGCGAGTTGAGCTGAATGCGGTCCACCCGCAGCCGCTCAAACACCTGGCGGAACAGCGCCAGCTCTTCCGGCGTGTCGTTGACGCCGGGAATGATGAACACTTCCAGCCACACTTCCCCTTCGAAAGCGTCACAGAACGCGGTGAGTCCCGCGATCAGCTCGGCGCTGCGCAGCTCGTGCTTCGGCCGGTTGATGCGGCGGAAAACGTCCTCCGATACGGCATCGAGCGAGGGCACGACGAGGTCCGCGGGCAGGAGCGCCGCACGCACCTCGGGCAGATGCAGCAGCGTGCTGTTGGTGAGCATGACGATGCGGTACTGCGGGAATTCCCGTTTGAGGAAGGCGATGATTTCTCCCACACCGCTGTGCAGCGTCGGTTCACCGGAACCCGAAAACGTCACCGCGTCGAGTTCGGGATGCCGCGTCAGGAAGTGCCGCAGCTCCTCGATTACCTCCGTGGTCGGCACGTACTCCTTCCGTTCGATCGTGAGATCGTCGGTCTTCCCGCATTCGCAGTACACGCAGTTGAGCGTGCACGCTTTCTGCGGCGTCAGATCGATGCCGAGCGATACGCCCAGGCGGCGGGATGGGACAGGGCCGAAGAGGTGCTTGTATTTCATGGGGGTAAGTTACGAAGTACCGCTGTCGTTGGGAAATCGCGGGGGTGCGCCTGGCGGCGCGGGGGTGCGCCTGACGGCGCGGGGGTGCGCCTGGCGGCGCGGGGGTGCGCCTGACGGCGCGGGGGTGCGCCTGCGGACGTGCGAAGCACGGCCTCCCCCAGACGTGCGAAGCACGGCTCACGCGACGTGCGTAGCGCGGCTCACGCGCCGCCGAAGGCGGCTCACGCCCTCTTGTCCCCTTTCCCTTTCAGAACCGACTTGACCATTTTCCCGAATTCCTTGTCGCGCTGGCGGCGCTCGAGATAGCTGCGCTGGTAGTGCGCGGATTCTCGCTGCAGTTTCATGTAATGTTCATAGCGGTCTTCGTCGAGCGTGCCGTCCTCGATGGCGGCGAGCACGGCGCAGCCTTTCTCCTGCGTGTGGGTGCAGTCGGAGAAGCGGCAGTTTTCGATCAGCTCCTGCACGTCGCCGAAGGTCTCGGCCAGCCCTGCTTCTGCGCCGATGTTTCCGAGTTCGCGCATGCCCGGCGTATCGATCATCAGCGCTCCGTTCTCGAGACGAACCAGCTGACGGCGCGTGGTCGTGTGGCGTCCGCGATGATCGGCCTCCCGCACTTCCTGCGTGGCGAAGACGTCCGCACCGAGCAGCGCGTTGAGGAGGGTGGATTTCCCGACACCGGAGGACCCGAGCAGACAGGACGTCGTTCCGCTTCGCAGTGCGGTGCGGAATTCATCCACACCCTCGCCCGTATGCGAGGAAAGGGTGATGCATCGGGCGCCGCCCGAGATGCTCTCGACCGCCTCGAGCATTTCGCGGCGCAGCGCATCGTCGACGAGATCGATCTTGCTGATCAGCACGACGGGATCGATGCCCCCGTCGCGAATCATGACGAAATACCGTTCGAGCCGGTGGAGGTTGAAATCGCGGTCCGCGGACTGCACGCAGTACGCGGTGTCGATGTTGGAGGCGAGTACCTGGAAGGCGACGTTGCGGCCCGGGTCCTTGCGCCGCAGGAACGTGCGGCGTTCGAGAACCTCGTGCACCAGCGCGAAGGTATCGTCGTTGAATACCTGCACGCCCACCCAGTCGCCTACCACCGGAAGCGCCTGCGCGTCCTCGGCCGCGAACAGAAGGTGTCCCGTGGGTTCCCCCCGCAGCTGGCCGCGTTCGCAGATGAGTTCGTAATTGTTCCGGTTGACCGCCGTCACCCGTGCGGGCATGAGATCCGGGCGCGACAGCGCCTCGAAGGCTTCCCGGTCGGCGTCGCTGAATCCGTAATCTGTCAGAGATATCATGACGAAAAAAATACGAATTACACCGCTTTGCGCAAAGGCAGCACGCAGGAGAATGAACGCAGACCGGGAATGTGCCAGCTTCCACGGTCCTGGTTCCCAGCCTACTGCCTACTGCCTACTGCCGCGCGCGATAGCGCGCGATTGCTATCTTCGGCGGATTCCGCTACCTTATGTCGTCTATAACCGCTGTCACACCGGGCAACCACAGTATGGCCGATTCTTCCCAAAACACGACGGGACTAGCTGCATATCTGTTCATTTTTGCATTGGCGATCGTGACCACCGTCAGCCTGCAGGAAACGGTGATCAAAGGCTCCATCGACGCCGTTTTCCCGAACTACGAATTCATCACCAACGTCATCCCCGGTGAATGGATCATCATGAGCCGCGATCTGACGCCGAAAGACGAATTCGGTTCGCAGCGCGAGAAGCTTAACGATATCGTCTTCAAGATCCGTCATCGCGAGTTCGACACGGATCAGACGATCAACCTGCTGCGCGGAAAAAAGGCGCTGCGCGAATACACGATGAACAACGATCAGACGCTGTACTTCATCAATCCGTATATCGCGATTTTCCCCCTGCACATCTTCATCGGCGGACTCATTGCATTTCTCATTTCCATGTATCTCCCCGCAGGAAGCAAGCTGGCGTGGATCCGGGCGAAGCTGATGCGCGAGTATGAACGCGTCGGTTCGCTGCTCGAAAAGCAGTTCGACGCGCACGGCGTGAACTTCAAGGAAATGTTCAAGGTCTCCCGGAGTGAACGCGAGCAGCTGCTCCGCTTCACCACGCTGCCGCAGGTCGTGGTGACCGAAGTCGAAGACTACATCTCCCTGCATCAATACGTGGAAGGGCACTCCCGCAACTTCCTCGTCCCGGTGCTGTTCTATTTCCGCTATCGCATTTCGGCATCCTACGGCAACCTGATCCAGGGACTCGTTTCCGGCGGCGCCGCCATCCTGATCTTCGTGATCGGTCTGCGCGGCCTCAAGCTCATTCCGCAGGAAGAGCCGTCGCTGATTCTCATGGCGCTGTCCATCGAGTTCATTCTTCTCATCGTGCTCATGATCACCTTTGCGGGTTCGGCGCAGGAGGAGAGGCTCGACCGCGTGGTGAAGGAACTCGAGGCCGAGCAGCGCGACGCCATCAAGCATCAGACCGACACCATCCAGGAGGTGCTCGGCGACAGGCGCGGTTCCGGCGGCGGCGGGACGGGCTCCAGCGACAGTCTCTCCGAGTACGAGGAGCAGCGGCTGCTCGACGAGGTGCTGAGCCTGATGCTGAAAGAAGCAGAACGCAAACGGAGCGTGTAAGTGGACAGCGATCAGATTTTCATCCCGCGCCCCGATATCAGGGAACAGTTCGACCGCGTCCTTACACGATGCACGGAAGAAGGACTGCAGGTCATCTGGCTGCAGGGCGATTCGGGCCAGGGAAAAACCTATTTTCTCCGGTATTATCTCGAGCAGGTGCGGGAGCGCGTGCTCGTCTCGTACGCGCACTGTTCCACCCCGCTGGGGAATCAGTCGACCAACGTCCTCAAACCGTATCAGCCGCTGAAAGACCTCTTCGAGGACCTTCTCGCCAACCAGGCGAACTCCCGGCGGAAGCTCAGCCTCATCAAGAATATTTCGCTCACGGTGCTGGCGATGCTGCCCATCGTGGGCGACCTGGCATACGGCGTCAAGGAAATCCGACGCGACCTCAATGAATTCAAGAAAGGCCACCGCGAAGTGGATTTCTCGAATTTCGTGCGTGAATATCTTCAGGACCTCCGGGCGATCGCGGAAGAGACGCCGGTGATCCTCGTGGTGGACGACGTCCAGTGGGCGGACCTTCCGACCATCGAGGCCCTGCACAAACTCCTGTCGGAGAGCGAGTACCGCAACGCGCGGCTGACGCTCGTCCTCAGCGCGCGGCGCGACGAGCTGCAGGCCATGCCGGAGCTGCTGTCCATCTTCACGCAGTTTTCGCAGGAGCGGTTTTCGAAAGAGATCATGCTGCCGCCGTTCGACTCCGGACAGATCCGCGATTTCTTCCACACCCGTTTCCCGCAGAGTCCGCAGCAGCCCGATCTGCTCCTCTGGCTCGAACAGAAATCCGGCGGCAACCCGTTCTTCCTGCAGTCGTACATCCAGCATCTGCTGATCGAGAATCTTCTCGACGTGCGCGGCCGCGTCACCGGGGACATCGAATCGTACCGCGGCCTGCCCGCGGAGATACGTCTCGTGACGAACTGGCTGATGAAGGCGCTGGCGGAGAGCGATCTGACGCTGCTGCTGACCGCCTCGGTGCTCGGCTACCGGTTTTCCCTTCACGAGCTGATGCATCTCACCCAGCGCTCTTCGCTCGATCTGATCCGCGGGCTCCGGCGCATCAAGGTCGCGCACGGCATCGTCGAACCGATCGGCTTCCGCCTGATAAACGGGAAGGAATCCACCGTCTACCATTTCACGCAGCACGCCATTCACACGGCGCTCTACAATGAGCTGACGGCGGAGGAGAAAGAGGCGCTGCACCGGATGACGGCGTATTACCTCAACGATCTGCGCCTGTCGCATCGCGAGGATTCCGACGTGCAGAATTCGGTCGCTTCCGCGCTGATGCTTCACTCCCGGCTCGGCCACGAACCCGAGCTCGAGTATCAGTCCATCCTGCTCAAGGCGCAGAACACGGCCGAGAACCTCGACGAGAAGGAGATCATGGAGAAGCTCCGCGAGCTTTCCCCCGCCCTCGGTCTGCCCATCGAGGAGATCATGGAAACCTACCGGCAGGCGATGCAGCTCGCCCCGATCCGCACGCATCACGCCGCGCGGGAATCCATGGTGCTCTCGGTCGCGGGAGAAGATCGCGAAGGGGAAAGCCTTACCGCGCTGATCAACCGTGTGGTGGCGATGCTTCACCGCGGCAATGCCGCGGAAGCCAACGTGCTCCTGGAGATGCACATCAACCGCGGCGAGCGCCGCGGACAGATGATGCACCCGCTCGTGTACATCCTCTACGCGCTGACGAGCGAGATGCTCGGACGCAGCATCGAACACGCCATGCGTTCGCTGCGTGCGGCGACCATCAGCAGCGCGCATCCGACCTACGCAGCCTTCGCGCGTCTCGGACAGGCGCTGTTCCTGACCGATGACGATACCGTTGTTCTCGAGGCGTTAAAAGAAGCGGCCGCATACAACGGCCGCCACAGGGGGGTGATTCAGACGCTGATCGCGTGGATCATTTCGTCGCGTTTCAGCAAGCGGGAAGAGTTTGCCGCCATCCTCGCGTCCCATCCCGTCCAGCCGCATGTGACGGAGAATTTCCAGCAGCAGTATCCCAAGACCGCCGCGGTGCTCCGCAAACACGGCTGACCGGCGCTCGCTGCCGCGGCAGTCGCTCGCGTCGGCTGTCGCGGAAACGTCCATCGTCGCCGACGGACGCTTCCGTCCCGCCAATTACATCAGTTCGGTACCCGTGAAAAAGTAATTCACTTCGAACGACGCGGTGTCTTCGGCGTCGGAGCCGTGCACGACGTTGCGTTCGATGCTCGTGGCCATGTCGCGGCGGATCGTGCCCGGATCGGCATTCTCAGGATTCGTCGCGCCCATGAGCGAACGCCAGCGCTTGATGGCGTTATCGCCTTCGAGCGCCATCAGCACGACGGGACCGGACGTCATGAATTCCATCAGCGATCCGAAAAACGGACGCTCGCGATGGACGTAGTAAAAACCTTCCGCCTTCGTCTGCGTCATGTGCTCCATGCGCATGCCCACGATGCGAAGACCTTCCTGCTCGATGCGCTTGACGACTTCGCCGACGAGTCCCGCCGCCACGCCGTCCGGTTTCACGATGGCCAGTGTTCTCTGCATGTTGATATTCCTTCTGGTTTGTATTGAGTGAATGTTACGTGATTGTCGATATGAATGGCTGATGGCTGATAGCTGATGGCTCATACGTTCCGGTCGTGAGCGATGCGCTGTCTGCTATTTCCTCGCGCCGTGGGTGAATCCGCGATACAGCATCGCGTTCTGTATCGAGATGAAAGCCGTGGAGTCAATTCCGTCGATGATTTTCTGGAACTCCTTCAGACGGCTTCGCTTGATCATCGACGTGATGATCGACATGCCCCCGCTTCCGCCTTCGCCCGGGATGATGGTCACGCCGAAGAGGTTCTTTCGCAGCGTGTCGGCGATGTCGTCGGCATGGTGGCGGGAAATGACGTAAATCTGGTGGAAACCGATGGCGAGTTTCTCTTCGATGAGAATGCCGATGAGCGTTCCCGTCGCGAACCCGGCGCCGTATCCGGCGATGTTCCACGGATTATCCAGCTGCGAGAAAATCTGCCTGATCGCGATCACCCAGATCAGCGACTCGAACAGCCCGAGCAGCGGAGCGAGTTTCTTTTTCCCCTGCACGGTGAAGAGCGTGCGCAGCGTGCCGATCGAGACGTCGCCGATGCGCAGGAAGAAAATCAGTAATGCGCTGAATACCAGTTCCACGGTCCGTATTCCTCCACGGTAATTGCAGCCTGTAAATTACGGAGGATTCCCGGAAAGAGGAAATCGCGGGGGCGGAAGGGGCGGAAGGGGCGGAAGGGGCGGAAGGGGCGGAAGGGGCGGAAGGAGCGGAAGGGGCGGAAGGAGCGGAAGGAGCGGAAGGGACGGAAGGGGACGGAGCTGGAGGATGAGACTTCAGGTTGGAGACTCGCTGAGGGGAGCGCAGGGAGGAACGAAATTCCGGCGGATGCGGTTTTTTCTGAATACACACATCAACTCGAGGATTCCCATGTCGAATACACGTCGTGAATTCATGAAGGTCGGTGCCGCTGCCGCGGGACTTTCGATGCTGACTCCCTATGCCGGGATCGCAGAAAAACTCGATCGCGAACAGAAAACGCTCTTCGCCCCTCCGGTCGCCGAGAACGGTGAATACGCCCTCTCTCCCCTGCCGTACGCCTATGACGCGCTCGAACCGTACATCGACGCCCAGACGATGCGCCTGCACCACGATGTGCATCATGCGGGCTACGTGAAAGGTCTCAACGCCGCACTCGCCGCCATGGCCGACGCGCGCGCGAAAGGCGATTTCGCGCTCATCGACCGCCTCGCCCAGAAAGCCGCCTTCAACGGTTCGGGACACATCCTTCACGAAGTGTTCTGGAAAAACATGGCCCCGGCAGGAACGGGCGGCAAGCCCGCAGGTGCGCTCCTCGCCCGGATCGAACGGGACTTCGGATCCGCGAAAGCCCTGCAGGCGCAGTTCGCGCAGACGGCGAAGACGGTCGAGGGCTCGGGCTGGGGCATTCTCGCCTACGAACCGCTGGGCAAACGCCTCGTCGTTCTTCAGGCCGAAAAGCATCAGAACCTGACACAGTGGGGTGCGGTGCCCCTGCTCGTCTGCGACGTGTGGGAGCACGCGTATTATCTGAAATACCAGAACAAGCGCGGCGACTACGTCGACAATTTCTTCAACGTCGTCAACTGGAATGATGTGGCAGAACGCTTTGACGCCATTTCGGGGTAACGGCTTTTCGACACAAAGACACGAAGGCACAAAGACCCGATAACCTGGAAGGCGCCCCTCACGGGGCGCTGATTTTTTCCGCCCCTTCCGCCCCTTCCGCTCCTCCCGCACCTCGCCACGACAAGCTTCCGAACTTCCGCGGACGAGCTCGCCTCAGCGAGTCTCCGACCTGAAGGCTCATCCTCCAGCTCCGTCCCTACAACGATTTCCTGAACACCTTCTCCGTGCTCGCGACGACCATCGTGGCGGTGGCGTCGGAGGTCACGTTCGTGATCGTACGGCACATGTCGAGGATGCGGTCCACGCCGAGTATGAGGGCGATGCCGGTTTCGGGCACGCCCACGGAGCGCAGGACAATGATCAGCATGATGATGCCGACACCCGGGACGGGAGCGGTTCCGATCGAGGCGAGCGTGGCGGTGAGCACGACGGTGAGCTGCTGGGTGAGGCTGAGGTCCATGCCGTAGACCTGCGCGATGAACACCGCCGCCACCCCCTGGTAGAGTGCCGTCCCGTCCATATTGATCGTCGCGCCCAGCGGCAGCACGAAGCTCGTGACGGATTTGGGAGCGCCCACGTTTTCGCAGCATTCCATCGTGACCGGAAGCGTGGCGGCGGAACTGCTGGTGGTGAAGGCGACGAGCTGGGCCGGACGCATTTCCCGCAGGAACGTGCGCAGCGGCACGTCACGCGCGAGGGATTTGAGGATGACGGGATACACGACGAAAGTCTGAATGGCGAGTCCGCCCACCACCGCGACGATGTACCAGAGCAGCGTCTGGAGAATGCCGAAACCGAATTCGCTGATTGTCGCCGCGATGAGCGCGAAGACGGCATACGGCGCGATGATCATGACGAAGTCCACCATTTTGATCATCGCATCGCTGAGCGCGTCGAAGAAGCCGATCACGCGTCCCGCCTTCTCCTTATCGATGAACAGCAGCGTCATTCCCAACAGCAGTGCGAAAAAGATGATCTGCAGCATTTCCGCTTCCGCCAGCGCCTGCGCGACATTTTTCGGCACGAGGTTCACCAGGTAGTCGACGAAATCCACGGAAATGTTCTGTTCGATCCGGGCCGCGGCATCTTCTTCATACGCCGCCAGCAGGCGGTCGCGCGCGACGCTGTCCATCCGGGCCCCCGGACGGATGGCGTTCCCCAGTGCGAGTCCGATGCTGATGGCGAGCGCCGTCGTGACGAGATAGAACGCGATGGTCTTTCCGCCGATGCGCGCCATTTTCGATACGTCGTGCAGGCTGGAGACGCCGACCAGAAGCGAGGCGAACACCAGCGGGATCGCGATCATCATAAGCAGCCGGATGAAGATGTCGCCCAGCGGTTTGATCGCGGTGGCGACGGTCGTCTCTTTCTCCATTGATCGCACGTCGGTGTACGTCTTCTCCCCGCCGGCGGTGCGAACGGTCATGGTAATCGGCGCGTCACTCTTCTTCCGCATCTGGTGAAATGCATGGAGGATTTCGACCTGGTCGCCGGGACCGAAACGGACGTCGCGGCCGTCACGGTGCAGCGTGATTTCCTCCCAGTCGCGGACGCGCACCTCCTTCACCCCGTCACCGGTATCCACCTCGAGCAGCAGCAGGTGGTGATCCACGCTGAACGCGAGTCCGAACAGGGCGCCGAACAGCAGCCCGAGAAGAATCTGGATATGCAGAGCCGGTTTTCTGAATTTCATGGACCCGCCGGAGGAATACGCATAAAGACACCTGGACACAAAGAAGCACACAATGGCTATTAATGCAACCGGACGGGCATTCTCCGTGCGCCCCAGGTCCCCGGCTGCGGATCGAACCTTCCCGCGCACGCGGTGCCGCAGGCGGCGCATCGCCCCGAGGCATCGAGTCCCCAGGCGGTGAGCGCGTACCAATCTCGGCCGATCAGCAGCGCGCCGCAGGAATGACAGCGGGTGCTCTGCCCGTCCTCATCCCGGACGTTCCCCGTGTAGACATAGCGGAGGCCGTTACCCAGCGCGATCGTGCGCGCCCGGCGCAGCGTCGACGCCGTCGTCGCCGGGATGTCGATCATGCGGTAGTCGGGATGGAACGCCGTGAAATGCAGCGGAATACCGGTCCCCAGTTCCTCTGCGATCCAACGCGTCATGGCCTCGATTTCCGCCGGAGAATCGTTTTCTCCGGGAATGAGCAGCGTCGTGATTTCCAGCCAGACGTCCGTTTCGCGGGCGATGTACCGCAGGGTGTCTTTCACGACCCCGAGCTGCGAGGCGCAGAGGCGGCGGTAGAAGTCCTCCGAAAACGCCTTCAGGTCGACGTTCACGGCGTCCATGTGCCGGTAGAACTCCTCCCGCGGCGCCGCGGAGACGTAGCCTGCCGTGACCGCGACCGAGCGCACGCCGCGCTCGGCACAGGCCCGGGCGGTATCGATGGCGTACTCATGGAAAACCACCGGATCGTTGTAGGTGTACGCGACCGAGCGGCAGCCGTGCCGCACGGCGGCGTCGGCGATGACTTCGGGCGTCGCATGTTCCGCCAGCCGATCCATCTGCCGCGATTTGCTGATGTCCCAGTTCTGGCAGAAATGGCAGGTAAGATTGCAGCCCGCGGTGCCGAAGGAGAGCACGGGCGTTCCGGGATAAAAATGCGCGAGGGGTTTTTTCTCGATCGGGTCGATGCAGAAGCCGCTTGAGCGGCCCCATGTCGTGAGCATCACCTCGCCGCCGATGTTCTGGCGCACGAAGCAGAGTCCGCGCTGCCCTTCTCCCATGGCGCAGGCACGCGGACAGAGGTCGCATTGCACGCGGTCGCGGTCGAGCGCATGCCAGTAACGGGTGGGAACGGTGTCTTCCATGTGCGGTACTCCTCGATGGAAAACGGGAAGTCCGCGCCGACCGGAACCGATCGGCGCGGACAGAAGCGGTTATTCGTAGGTCACGATTCTCGCCATGCGCAGATCGCCGTCGGCGCTCATGTCCATGCCGGCATGATTCCCGACGCCCGCGACGGTGCCTTTCATGACAACCGACATCGGCCAGAGGTTTTCGACGCCGACTTCCACCGTGCCCTTCAGCGAAAATTCCAGCTCCATCATGCCCTGCGAGCCGGCCATCTTCACTTCGAGTTCCAGCAGCGCTGCGGACATGCCCTGCGCTTCATGGACGTCGACGAGTTTCATCCGGCCGCTCTGCGGCTTCAGGACGCCGCCGGGCAATCCTTCGCCGAACTCGAAGAGCATCTCGGGGGTGAGCTCGATCTCCTCGCCCACCGACATCGTACGATCCTTCAGAATGCCGGTGAACTGTTTCTCGCCGCCGCCGCTGAAGACGCCGCGGATCTCATCGCGTTCCGCTTTCGTCACCTCGGCGCCGTCCTCTCCGCTGATGATCAGGGAGTCGCCACCGGTCTCGAGGATATAGGTTTTTCCGCTGATGGAATAGGTCTTGGACCGGACTCCCTGCATGGGCCGGTTGCCACGCTCCCCGGCATCCTTGAACGTCACCTTCCGCCGGGTGATATCGCCTCCGCTGGTCGCGAGGATCGTCTCGTCATAGGATCTGCGGAACGCCTGCGTGACATCGAAGGGTTGATCGGCGCCTTCCGCGTTCACACTGATGAGAAACACGAGTTCCATGCTGTCGACCACGGCGCGTGTCGTACCTTCGGGAAACGCCTGCGCGGTGAACGTCACCTGCTGTGCGTTCGCGAGCGCGGGGAGCAGCAGTGAAAATGCGAGAAGGGAAAGCAGACGCTTCATGAAACCTCCGGATCATACTGGGATGGTCAAACTGTCAAGAAAGATAGCCATTCCTGCCGTGCTTCTCAATGCACGCCCGGATCACCGCGCGCGGTGCCGGCGATGCGTTGGAACTGGACAAAGAGCCGGGGCAGGGCTATATTTCGATGTCACTGTCCCCGGGGCTCGATTTCGTCGGATATCAAGGAGCATCTCCATGCATCGATCCATACAGGCATTCACCGTCGTCCTTTCCCTTTTCTGTCTCGCCGCTCCGCTCATGGCGCAGGGGTGGTCGCAGCCGCTGCCGACCAACACTTCGGTCACGCTCAACGGACTGTTCTCCGTCTCATCGTCCATGACTATCGCCGTGGGCAACAACGGCACGATCATCGGCACGAGCGACGGCGGCAACACCTGGCTGACCGGCACGAGCGGAACGACGAACAATCTGCGAAAGCTGTTTGTGAGCGGACTCACCCTCCCGACCATCACCGTGGTCGGTGATGGCGGCACCATCCTCCGCTCGACCAACAGCGGGTTTACCTGGCAGCCCCAGACATCGGGCGTCAGCCAGGATCTGCGCGACATCTTCGTGCACGATCCGACCGTCGGCACCACCATGACCGCGGTCGGCGAAAGCGGGGTGATCCTGTGGACGAACAACGGCGGCGCGAACTGGATCCTGCGGCTGAGTCCCCTGCCCCGAACGCTCAACGGCGTGTTTTTCAAGACGCTCAGCGACGGGTTCGCGGTCGGTAACGACGGCACCATCATCTCGACGACAGACGGCGGTGCGAACTGGCAGGCGGTCAGCAATCCCGCGACCCTCCACCTGAACCACATCTTCTTCACCACCGGCGACATCGGCTGGGTCGTCGGCGACGGCGGAACCCTGCTGAAAACGACCGACGGCGGAACGACGTGGAGCGGCGTGACGGGTCCGACGATCGAGAATCTCCGGCGCATCATGTTCACCGACGTCAATACCGGCACGATGGTCGGCGACAACGGCGTCATCTTCCGCACCACCGACGCGGGAAGCACGTGGAATCAGCAGGCGAGCGGCACCACCCGCGATCTTTCCTCGGTCTTTTTCGTGGATGCGAATTACGGCATGGTGACCGGGGAACAGGGACTGGTCATTTCCACCTGGAACGGCGGCTGGCCTGTCGAGCTGCGTTCGTTCTCCGCGACGGCGCAGGAAGACGGCAGCGTGTCGCTGCACTGGACGACGGAAACGGAAACGCAGAATTTCGGTTTCGACGTCGAGCGCGATGAAGGAGCCGGATGGGTGCGCGCGGGATTCGTGGCGGGGAACGGGGACAGTAAAATCGCGCGGGAATACCGTTTCATCGATCGTCCCGCGACCTCCGCCGGACTGCTGCGCTACCGCCTCCGTCAGCGCGACTTCGACGGCGGCTGGGAATACTCGCCGGAAATTGCCGTGGAGCGGAGCGCCCTCGCGGCAGATCTCTCGCTCACCGCCTGGCCGAATCCGTTCAATCCCGCAGCCAGCATCCAGCTGACCCTGCCTGTTCAGAGCATGGTCCGTCTGCGGATCCGGACCGTCGACGGGCGCATCGTCGCGAGCCTGCACGAGGGGGTGATGGACGCAGGGACGCACATACTGCGATGGAACGCACAAGGACTGGCGAGCGGCCGCTATTTCGCGGAACTCGACGCGAACGGAAGCCGCCGCATCATCGAACTCGTATTCCAGAAATAACAGGGACACAGCATGCCTGACCGCGATCCGGGTAAGCCGCGCGCGCCGCTGCAACTGCAAATCACGTACCTCCTCCAGGCCCTGGTGGTCATCGTCATGACAGGACTCACCATCCTCGTGCTGTCGAAGCTGTTCCCGTTCAGCATCGAGGGCCGCTATTTCCAGAGTTCGGAAATCTACTTCCTGGCCGTCATCGCCAACCTGGTGTTTTTCCATACCCTGGCATGGCATATCGTGGAGGAGACGCGCGTGCGCATCATCCTCGGTACCGGCGTCACCACGCTGGTCACCTCCGCCCTGATGTACGGCGTGTATTATCTCTATGCCGCATACGGGCTGTAATTTCTCCGTCAACGAAGCAAAGGAATGTATCTCATGATCGTCACCACCACACCGACCATCGAAGGAAAGACCATTCACGAGTACAAGGGAATCGTCACCGGCGAAGCCATTCTCGGCGCAAACATCTTCAAGGATATTTTCGCGGGCATCCGCGACATCGTCGGCGGCCGCTCCGCCACGTATGAGAACGAGCTGCGCAGCGCGAAGGATATCGCGCTGCGGGAGATGGAAGACCGCGCGCTGTCGCTCGGCGCCAACGCCATTGTCGGCGTCGACCTCGATTACGAGAATCTCGGCGCGTCCGGCGGCATGCTCATGGTCACCGCCAGCGGCACGGCGGTCGTCGTCCGCTAGCCCCCCGCTCACCCCTGAAATCGAAAACGCTCTGCGCGCTGCGTGCGTCCTGCACGCACACAATGCGCAGAGCGTTTATTTTTTGCACGTGGACGAGCCGTTGGCTCGTCCCTACATCATATCGGCTTCCTGCCTCCTGCACATGGACGAGCCGTTGGCTCGTCCCTACGTCATATCGGCTTCCTGCTTCCTGCTTCCTGCACGTGGACGAGCCGTTGGCTCGTCCCTGCGTCATATCGGCTTCCTGCTTCCTGCCTCCTGCACGTGGACGAGCCGTTGGCTCGTCCCTGCGTCATACATGCCGATTGCATCAATGATATTGGTCGCGCAGAAGGCCGGCGACGCTTTCGTCGACGCGGTCGGCGCGGCGCAGTTCCTCGAAGCGGGAGATGAGTTCGGACGGCCGCGCCCGGCGTTTCTCGCCGTCGCGGATGTCGTAGACGATCTGTCCGTGATGCATCATGATCAGCCGCTGTCCGAACAGCACGGCATGCTGCATGGAATGCGTGACCATCAGCACGGTCAGCCCCCGCTCAGCCACGATGCGCCCGGTGAGATTCAGCACGAGATCCGCGCTCCGCGGATCGAGGGCGGCGGTGTGTTCGTCGAGCAGCAGCAGGCGCGGCTTGCGCCATGTCGCCATCAGCATGGTGAGGGCCTGGCGCTGGCCGCCGGAGAGCGTCGACATCGACTGCTCGAGCCGATCCTCCAGTCCGATGCCGATGGCCGCTACCTTTTCACGGATTTCATTCTTCAGTGCGCGCGACAGCGCCTGGGTCAGCGTGAACCCGCGTCCGCAGCACGAGGCCAGGGCCAGGTTTTCCATGACGGTCATATCGCCGATGGTACCCTGGAAGGGATTCTGGAAGACGCGGCCGATGATGGTCGCGCGCCGATGCTCGGGCAGATCCGTGAGCGTCTTTCCCCCGATGGAAATCGTGCCCCGGTCCGGCGTATCCGAACCGGCGATGACGTTGAGCAGCGTCGATTTCCCCGAACCGTTCGATCCGACGATGACGACGAACGATCCGCGCTCGCAGCGGAGGGACACGTCCTTCAGGGCGAAGACCGTATCTCCGCCCGCGTCGCTGTAGGTTTTGGTCAGTCTGGTCAGCTCGAGCATGGCTATTCCGGTTGAGGCGCGGTATTGCGCGGCGTCCGCAGCTTCTTCAGCAGCCGCGGGGTGACGAGGGCGAGCGTGACAAAGACGGCGGTGGCCAGGCGTATATCGACGCTCAGGATGTTCAGGTAGAAGACGACGGCAATCAGTGTCCGATAGAACAGGGCGCCGACAAGAGCGCCGATGAACCGCGTCGAAAACGTCTTTCGGCCGAAGAATGCGTCGCCGATCATGACGCAGGCGAGGCCTGTCACGATCATCCCCACTCCGTCGGCCACGGTGAAGGACGGAAGTTCCTGGATGAACATCGCACCGGCGAGCGCGGCAAGTCCGTTGGAAATGGCGAGCGCGATGATCAGCAGCCAGGGCACGTCCGCACCCATGGCCCGCATCGCGGCCTCGTTGCTTCCCGCGCCGCGCACCGCGAGACCGATCCGCGTACGGAAGAACATCAGCAGAACCCCTGCGGCGATCAGCGAGATGACCCCCGAGAAAATCAGCGTGAAGACGGACCGCGGCGACACCTTCATTCCCAGGAAGAGTCGCACATCCAGGTCGCCGAACACCGCGGTGGCGGCGGACTCGGCGTAGCTCTGCAGCGTCGCGTGACCGGCGCTTTCGAAGGTCGAACCGCCGAGAATGAAGGTATTCACGGTGTACAGGGCGGACATGATGAGAATGCCGGCGAGAATGCGCTGAATGCCGAAGCGGGTGATCAGCGTGCCCGTGCCCGCGCCGGCGATGGCGCCGGCGATGGCCGCAAGCAGTGTCGCGGTCAGGGGATTCACATCGTTCATGATGAGCCGCGCCGCGACCACTGCGCCGAGCGCAAACGTCCCGTCCACCGACATGTCGGTGAAGCGCAGCATGCGGTAGCTGATGTGCACGCCCAGTGCCAACGGGGCGAAGATGAACCCGACGGCCAGTCCCCCGATGATCATGCTCAGCATGCGCCGCCTCCTTCATCGGATGCTGGGCCGTCCGGAAGCCCGCGCAGCGGATGCACCCACATCGAGCCCCGAATGAACTCGCTCTCGGTGCTGCGCATCGGGTTGCGGTCGTCGTACATCAGATGGAGCACCGAGTGCACGGTTCCGAAATCGAAAAGCGTCCGGATGAAGCCCTGCGCGTCGATCTCTCCGTCGGGCAGCGGCTTATGCGAAAACACCGCCGCGTGGGCGTGACCGAAACACATCGACGCGGGGTCGAGCGGCCGGAGCATCGGCGATTTCTTCAGCGACACCAGCGCGCAGATGACGGCGGTGCTGCCCTCGTACGAGGGTTCGGTCGTGAAGGAAAACCGTTCACGCGCTTCGGCGACCGTGAAGCCGTCGCTTCCGGCCGTCGGAGAACTCTTGCGCTGCGCGCCGATCAGGGAGGCGGATTCGGCAATGATCAGCACCGCGGCAGCGGACGTCTCCGCTTCCTGCAGGCCCAGCAGCGCGAGACTGGATAGCGGGATTCCGCGATACTGTTCGGCGACTTCGAAATTCAGCTGCTTGCTGAACACCGCGTCGACGGCGACGCCGGAGTAGACGGAAATCACCGGGACGAACACACCGTCCTCGATCATATAGTCGGGATGACTGCGTTCGTCGGTCGGCACGCATACCGTGATGCCTGCCGCGGCGAGATATTCGCCGAAATGCTCATCGGTTTCACCGGCAGTGTCACCGAACACGCCGATACCGAAGCCCATGCGCGTGGAGGGATATCGTACCTGCGGATAGGATTTCTCCGCGCCCGCCCCCGGCGGAGCGAACTCGGTCACGATGCCGGGTGCGACCTCGCCCATCGGGACGATCGTGTACATGCCGGTGTGATCGGCCAGGGGCGTCGCCGGGATGACCGCGTCAACCGTCCCGCCGCCCATGGCCGCGGTCAGGAGATGGGTCAGGCCGGAGAGATCGAATATGCTGCGGACCTTTTCCGAGGGATTCAGGAACTGCAGCCGCCCCTTGATGGTCTTCATCTGCTTGAGGTAGATGAGGAGCACACGGAGTCCCGCCGAACTGATGAAGCTCACATCGGCGAGATCGAGGCCGATTTCACGCGCCCCGTCGCTGAGGCAGGATTCGAGTTCCCTGCTCAGCGCGTCCGACCAGTATGCATCCATCTTCCCGGAGACATGCACGGTCACCGCGCGGCCGCTGCCGGTGCGTCGGATTTCCATTATTCTTCCGAGGGAATGATTTTATCGGCCTGGTCGAGAATGCTCTGCGGAATGACGATCCCGGCCTTTTTCGCCGCATCCATGTTGATGATGAAATCGAACTTGTCGATGCGGCCGAACGGGATGTCCAGCGGCCGCTCACCCTTCATGATGCGCGCGGCGTAGCCGGCGGCCGTGCGGGCCCCCCGCACATAATCCGGAGCGACAGCCATGACCGCGCCCTTTTCCGCCTGATCGTTGACGAAGGAGAACACCGGTTTCTTGTTCTCCCGGGCCACCTTGATGATGGTCCCGAACGTGGCACTGGTAAGGTTGTCTTCGATCTGCACGATGGCATCGACTCCCATGTCGCACAATTCCTGCGTCGCCTGCGGCACCGACGCTTTCGACTGGACGCCGACCATTTCCACTTCGATACCGGCGCGCGTGCCCGCGGTCATCAGCTCGTTCTTGTAAAACGTGGCGTTGAGCTCCGCGTTGGCGTACATCGTCCCGATGCGCCGGACATTCGGAATGCATCCCTTGACGTAGCGCAGCATGCGGTCGAAGGTCGTGTAGGTGTAGACCCCTGTCAGGTATGGCAGATGCGTGCTGTCGCCGGAACCGACAGAGGAGATCACGAAGGGGTTCGCGACGACCATGAACACGAGAGGCAGACCCGCACTGCGCTTGACTGCGGCGTGCAGCGTCGGCGTCTGCAGGGAGACCAGCATGTCCGTACCGTCGACGGCGACCGCGTCGAGCATGGTCAGGACGGTCGCAATGTCACCCTGCGCGTTGCGCGACACGATTTCAAAATCGATGCCCTCGCGCAGTCCGGCATCGGCAAGACCCGCCCGGAATCCCCGTTCCGCGTCCTCGGTCTGCCGCATGTCTTCATACTTGATCATGGTGAGCTTCCAGCGTTTGTGCTGAGCGTTCTCGTCTTCACTCGCTTTCTGGCAGGCCCAGAAGAGCACGACCATGAAGACGGAGGCGAGTATCACCGAAACCCGCCGAACCGAGTTGCCTGTCAACCACTGCATAGAACCTCCTCTATCAATGTATGTTGCGTTTCGTCTCTAACCGTGATCAGTCATTTGCGCCTTTGAAGGCGAGAGCCATTGCCGTGATGTCGTCGGACTGCTTGGCGCTTCCCACGAAGCGCTGGACGTCCTGCATGACCGAATCGACAAGATGACGCACGTCGCGGTCCTCCGCTTCGCGCAGCAGCACTTCGAGGCGGTCGTCGGAGTACTCCTCCCGCTCCCGGTTGAACGCCTCCATGATGCCGTCGGTGCTGAAGAACAGCGCGTCGCCGCGATCGAGCGCGATGTGCCGTTCCTCGTAGCGGCTCTGCACATCCACCCCCAGCACCGCACCGCGCGCGCGCGGCACCTGCCGCACCTCGTCAGCGGTAAGCAGATACGGCATGAAGTGTCCCGCGGACGCATAGCGGAATATTCCGTCACGATAGTCGAGAACGCCGTAGAAAAGCGACACGAACATGGAGGAAATGTTTTCCGCGCTGAGATGATAGTTGACCGCGCCCAGGCAGCTCGCCGGACCGTTGTCACGCATCGCTTCGGCTTTGAGCAGTGCCCGCGTCGCGGACATGATCAGTGCGGCAGGCACGCCTTTGCCCGCGACATCCGCGATGGCGATGCCGAGTTCGTGCTCGTTGAGCAGGAAGTAATCGTAGAAATCGCCGCCGACCTGGAGTGCCGGGCGCATTTCCGCGAACAGCTCGAATTCCCGCCGCTCGGGGAAGGGCGGAAACTGCTTCGGAATGATCGCCTGCTGGATGCGGCTGGCGACCTCGAGTTCGCGGTTCACCCGTTCGAGCTCGAGTTTGTTCACTTCCGCCGCACGGAGGTCGCGCACGACCCCGATGGTCTTTTCGATGGTGATCTCGAGATCCTCGAAGTCTATCGGTTTTGTTACGAAATCGAACGCGCCGCGGTTCATGGCGGTGCGGATGTTGCCCATGTCCCCGTAGGCGGAAACGATGACCGTCTTGAGGTCATCGTGGCCGCGCTCGCGCAGGTTCGCGAGGAACGTCAGGCCGTCCATGACGGGCATATTGATATCGCTCAGGATTACATCGACCCTGTCATCGCGCTCGACGAAATCGAGGGCTTCCTTGCCATTGGCGGCGAAAGAGAATCGATAGGCCCCGTCACGTATCTTCTGACGGAATCGCTGCCGAATGAGAAGCTCAAGATCCGATTCATCGTCGACCACGAGAATGTGAACTGGATTCCCGTCGTCTTTCATGTCTATGTGCCATTTAATTGCGTGTTGAGAAACATACGACCGCAATCATGAAAATCAAAACATTGACTTGGTCAAAATTTCGTTATTTCGTCGATTTTCCGCGCCAGAACAGAAGGCCGGCGAGGAGCGCGGTACCCAGGAGAAGGGAGAGGAGAGGAGGCACCCCGTAGGCGCTGGGAAGGAGTCCGCCCACGAGTGCGACGGCGGCGACGGCGAGCGCATACGGCAGCTGCGTGCGGACGTGGTCGATATGGTCGCAGGCCGAGGCCATGGAGCTGAGAATGGTCGTATCGGAGATCGGCGAGCAGTGGTCCCCGAACACCGCTCCGGCGAGGACGGACGCGATTGTCCCGAGGGTGATGACATACGCGGGATCCGCGGCGAGCCCGGCGTCCTGTCCGAGCACCACCGACAGGGGAATGACGATGGGCATCATGATTCCCATGGTGCCCCAGCTCGTGCCCGTCGCGAAGCTGATCACCGCGGCAACGGCGAAGGTCGCGGCCGGCAGCCATTGCGGCGGCAGGTTCCCTTTGAGGATCTGGACGAGATAGTCCGCGGTGTGCAGTTCCGTGGTGATCTGTCCGATGCTCCACGCCAGCGTCAGAATGAGCATGGCAAGGAGCATCGACTTGAGCCCGTTGAACCAGGCGTCCATCGCCTCGATGATCCCGAGAATGCGCTGGCCGACCGCGAGCGCAATCGCGACCACGCAGCTCAGCAACGAGGCCCAGAGCAGGGCTTTGTAGGAATTGGCCTGTCCGATCACGTTCCCGATGCCGAAATCCGTCCCCCCCGCTTCAATGATGGCCTGGGTCCCGGTGTACCAGAGTCCCGCCAGCGCTCCTGCGACGACCACGAAGATGGGAATCGCGGCATTCCACCACCGCGGCCGCACGCCCTCGTCGGGCATGACCGCGGAGGAGTCCGTGAGATCCGTCGCCAGCTGCGCGCCGTCGCGGTACAGCTTTCCCGTCCGGCGGGCGCGCTCCTCCGCCGCCGCCATGGGACCGAAGTCCCTTCCGCTGACGGCGATCATCACGCCGAAGACCAGCGTCAGAATCGGATAGAAGCTGTAGGGGAGCATGTCGAGGAACACCGCGTAGGCGTTGTGCCCGGTGAATGAAACGCTTTTCATCGCCGCGTCGATCAGACCGACTTCGTAGCCGATCCAGGTACTGATGAAGAGCACGGCAGTCACGGGTGCGGCCGTGGCGTCGACGAGGAACGCGAGTTTTTCCCGTGAGACGTTCAGCCGGTCGGTGATCGGACGCATGGTGTTGCCGACGATGAGGGAATTCGCATAGTCGTCGAAAAAGATCACGAAGCCCAGCAGCCATGTCGCCACCTGTCCTCCGCGCGGGGAGCGCGCAATGCGGGTGAGTTTCTCCGCGATGCCGAGCGTGCCGCCGCTTTTCGAGATGATGCCGACCATGCCGCCGAACAGCATCGAAAAGGCGATGATGGACATGTGGTCGGAATCCGCCAGCGCGTTGACGATATAATGATCGAGCACGCGGAGAAAGCCGCCGAACGGATCATAGCCGAACACGAACACCGCCCCGAGCCATACCCCCGCAAAAAGCGACACGATCACCTGGCGCAGCAGCAGGGCGAGGAGTATCGCCAGCAGCGGCGGAAGGATGCTGAGAAGTCCCGGAATCACCCGTATGCTCCGGACCGCGGATACACCGGCAGTTTCGTCCTTCGCGCCTCCATCTCCCTCGCCGCCATCGCCACCCGCGGACAGCAGCTGCGCGCGCAGCTCCGTTTCGCCCGACTCCGCGCACAGGGCGGCTTTCGTCCGATACCGCCCCGCGGTCATCACCGGCGTTTCTCCCTCCGGAAGCTCCATCCCGGATAAGCGAAGCGCCCCCGACACCGTCGTGTCGACAGCGCCGTGCGCATCCACCGCCGTGACCTCGAACGTAAAATTCACATCCGTCAGTATCAGCGGCGGCGCGTCGATGTGCAGCGTCTGGCCCTGCGCGGCAGTTATCAGACAGAATAGTCCGATAATAAGGGAAACCATCGCCTTGCCGCGCATCGGGTACTGCATCGCAACCGTGATCTGTGAAACAGCCTGCAAAATCGCCCCCCGCACCCAATCATGCAAATCCTCCCCCCTTTACCACTTCACCTCTTTACCTCTTTACCTCTTTACCTCTTCACCTTTTGCCCTTTTCACTCCCAGCCCCTAGTTTACCCCCATACCCATACGGAGGCTCACATTACCATGGCACTGACATCATCTCTCGGACTCCCCCTCGGCACGATCATGCCGGCATTCGAACTGCCGGGAACCGACGGCCATCGCTATTCGCCGGATTCCTTCGCCGAGGCGGAGATCCTGGTGATTGTATTCACATGCAACCACTGTCCCTACGCGGTTGCGAGCGAGGATCCGCTGATCGCGCTGCAGCAGGACTATGCCGCGCGCGGCGTACAGTTCGTCCTGATCAATCCCAACGATACGGAGCGGTATCCCGAAGACTCCTTTCCCAACATGGTGCTTCGCGCGAAAGAGAAAGCATTCCCGTTTCCCTACCTTTACGACGAATCGCAGGAAGTCGCCCGCGCGTACAACGCCGCCTGCACGCCCGACCTGTTCGTTTTCGACCGCAGCCGCGTGCTCCGCTACAACGGACGCATCAACGACAACTGGCAGGATCCC
>QKAF01000029.1 GCA_003246455.1 Bacteroidota bacterium | reverse complement strand
GCCGTTGTCCGTCGTTTTATAGATGCGGCCGTTCGACCCGCAGACCCAGACGTGCGATCCGACTGCCGTGACGGCCGACCACAGGCTGTGCGAGTTGGCGAGCCCGGCGAAGTTCGAGGAGGGAAGCACGAACCAGGTCGGATTCCCCGGCAGCTTGCGGAGCACGCCCGAGAATCCGTTGGCGACGGAAGCGTATCCCGCCGCGAATCCGGTGCCGGTGTCGGTCATGGCCACGCCCCAGAGTCCGCCGACCTGCACGAAGGTGGTCGGCGCCGCCGCGAGCGCCGTCGGCTGCTGCACCCACGTGCCCTGTGACAGCGCTCCTTCCGCGCAGACGAGCATGGAAAAAAGAAGTACAGCGGATCGGAATGCGGATCTCATGTGAACTCCGGGGAGCTGGATTACCGTAGATGTTGGAAACGGTAAAATAGGGAGAATCGACATAAGGGGCTACTCCGGAAAGAATACGGAAGGAGCGGGGAGGAGCGGGAGGAGCGGGAGGGGCGGAAGGAGCGGGAGGGGCGGAAGGAGCGGGGAGGGGCGCAGCATGCTGCGCCCCTGCACATTCACCGTGCACGATTCCTGAATACAGGACCGTATTTTCCCCTGTATTCTGGCGTGGGATATTCTTACCATTGTGAATACGCCAATTTCCGGGATGCTGATGAAACTCCATGCCTGCCTCACCTCGCTGTTGTTCGTATGCCTGTGTGTCCTGCTCACCGCGTTCGATGTGCGTACTGCTGCCGCCCAGAACCTGGTCGTCACCGGAAGTGTCACTGATGCGGCCTCCGGTGAACCGCTCATCTTCGCGCATATTCTTGTCGAGGAAAGCGGCTCGGGAGTGGTCACCAACAGGGAGGGGCAATACCGCCTGCAGCTGTCGCCGGGAGAATGGACGCTGCACGTGAGCTACATCGGATACCGCGCAGAGAACCGCCGCCTCACCGTCCGCGCGAACCAGGAGCATGTGGATTTCCGGCTCCGCGCCGAGGCCTTCGAAATGGGCGAAGTGACGGTGACGCCCGACGACAGCCTCGCCCGCCTGATCATCCGGCGCGTGCGCGCCCGCCGCATCGAGCGGGAGAAGGAACTGCGCTCATGGCACATGCGCGCGCATTCCAAGGTCTATTCGCGCATCGACAGCACGCAGGGAATGTCCGACGACCTGTCTGCGCGCCTCACCGCCTACTTTATGGATATCGGCGAGACGCAGACCGAAACCTGGAATCGGCTGCCCGACGACGTGAAGGTGCGCATCCATGCGCGCCGGCAGTCCGATCTTTTCGAACAACTTGGAAACCGCATGCACAGCGGTTTCGCCGAGGTGAATTTCTCGGCGGAGAATCTGAAACTGGGGAAAAGCGGTGAAGCCGTGGGACCGATTTCCGAAGAGGGTCTCGATGACGTCTATTGGTACAGCGTCGCGGGTGTGGCCCGGGGCGAGCGGCACGATATCTACCGCATCCGCGTACTTCCCAGGTCGACGGTGACTCCCGCTGTTTCGGGCTATTACTACGTGGAGGATTCCACCTGGTCGGTAAATCAGGTGGAAATAGAACTGAATCGCGGCGCGCGAGCGGTGTTTCTCCCCATGGCGCAGCACATCAGATTCCGACAGCAGTTCAGTCTCTATGACAACCGTTTCTGGATGCCAAGCGCGGGATCCGTTGAGGTTCAGGCGAAACTCAACCTGCTCGGTTCGGAGGTCTGGCTGAGCATGGAGGCATCCTCCGTGATCGCGGAATACGAAATCAATCCGGCCGACATTGACACGGTATTCGACGAGTATCGTGTCGAAGTACTGTCCACGGCGGACGCGAATACCGACGCGGAGTGGGAAGCGAATCGCCTGCAGCCGGCGTCCCGGATCGATTCGACGATCTACCGCGTCTCCGACAGCATGGCGGTGGTCCGCGCCGAAGAGCAGATGGTGTTCAATGCCGGTCACGTCATTTCCGGCAAAGACCTCGTGCAGGACAGGAAGCTCTGGTCGGTGCCGGGCATCGTCAACGTCCTGCGCTACAACCGCGTCGAGGGTGCCGCGGTCGCCGTCCCTTATGCGCAGGAAGATGAAGAAAGCTGGCTGCCGCGATACGCCGCGGAACTCGGCTATGGATTTCTCGACCGCCGGGTGAAGGGGTCCGCCTCCGCGCGTATCCGGCTCGGGGGAAGGGAACCCTGGCATCTCGATCTCGCCGGGTATCACGACATGAGTCCCCTCGGCCGCGACGAGATGCTGTACGGCGACATGATGACAACGCTGCTCGCGCTGTTCTGGCGCTATGACAAGCGCGATTATTTCTATAGGCGCGGCGGAGACGCGGCGCTGAACTTCCATCCCCTGCCGTGGCTCGAAAGCGACATCGGCGCGGGGTGGACCGACTACGGATCGGCGGAGAAACACACCGACTGGAGCGCGTACGGGGAGGGCATCTTCCGGGAAAACCCGCGCATCAACGACGGCGGCATAGTTTCGGCGCGCCTGTCGCTGGGCGGCGACTTCCGCACCCGCACGCTCGAGGCCAGCGGTGTTTTGCGGCAGCCCCGTACCGCGGCGTCTTTTCATCCCGTCATCGGCGTGGAATACCTGCGCATGGATCTCGACGCGGGCACATGGGAAGCGGTGATTCCGCAGGCATCCGTTTCGGGCAGGCTCGGGATGGGAATATTCGGACACACCGACTACCGGCTCTCATGGGCGCAGTCGACCGACCGCCTGCCGGTGCAGCGCCTGCTCACCCTCGCCGGCAGCGAACCCAACCTGACGGCGCCCTTCCGCTTCCGCACCGCGACCATCGGGGAATTCGGCGGCGACGAGCGGGCGGTGGTGAGCATCGAGCACAATTTCAGCACGCTGCCGTTTTCGTGGCTCGGACTCCCCGAAGGCAAGTTCTATGCCGCGGAGATGTGGGAACTGCATCTCTTCGCTTCCGCGGGCTGGACCCGCATGCGCGCCTCCACCGCGGAACTGCTCACCCGCGACATGCAGCAGGCTCGCCTTCCGCTGGTGGAAGCCGGGCTCTCGATCGACAAGCTGTTCGGGATCATGCGGCTCGATGTCGGGCATCGGCTCACGCATCTGGGGTCGGGGGCGGACTTTTTCATCGGGATAGGGATTAATCCGTGAAGGCGGAAAGGCGGAAAGGCGTGAAGGCGGAAAGGCGGGAAGGCGGAAAGGCGGGAAGGGGTAAAGAGGTGAAGGGGTAAAGAGGTGAAGAGGTAAAGAGGGGATTGGGGCGGGAAAAACGTGTAGGGGCGCGATGAAATGAACCCGTGAAAATGTGTAAGGGCGCAGCGCATTGAATTCGGGAAAATGTGTAGGGGCGCGGTGCATTATAAACGTGTAAGGGCGCAGCATGCTGCGCCCCTACAATGGTCAATGGTCCTAAGTCCAAAGTCCTAAGTCCTACGTCCAATCAGAGCTTCTGGGTGAACTCGTCGAGCACGGTCTTCAGGTTAGGCTCGCCGATTTCCTGCAGTTCGTACTGTACGCGGACGGACGGCTTCTTGAACTTCGCGACGCGCTTGAGATCGATCGGGGTGCCGATCACGACGAGGTCGCAGGGCACCTTGTTGATCGTCGTGGTCAGATCCTTGATCTGCTGGTCGCCGTAGCCCATGGCCGGGAGGAGAACGCCGATCTCGGGATAGATCTCGAAGGTCTTCTTGATGGTGCCGACGGCCCACTGACGCGGATCGATCAGTTCGGCTGCGCCGTACTTCTCTGCGGCAACCGTTCCGGCGCCGAATTCCATTTCGCCGTGGGTGAGCGTGGGACCGTCTTCGATGACGAGGACTTTCTTGCCCATGATCTGCTCATGACGCTCGACGATCAGCGGGCTGGCGGCGTCGATGATCTGCGCCTTGGCGTTGACGCTGCGGATGTTGTGACGCAGTTCGAGCACGTCCATCGGATCGGCGCTGTCGATCTTGTTGATGATGACGATGTCGGCCATGCGGAGGTTGGCTTCGGAAGGATAGTATCCGAGCTCATCGCCGACGCGGAGCGGATCGGCCACGACGATGTTCAGGTCGGGCTTGTAGAACGGCATGTCGTTGTTGCCGCCGTCCCACAGGATGATGTCGGCTTCCTTCTCCGCCTGCTCGAGGATCGCGGCGTAATCGACGCCGGCATAGATGATCGTGCCGTTGACGATATGCGGCTCGTACTCTTCCATCTCCTCGATCGTGCACTTGTGCTTCTTCAGATCGGCGATCGATGCGAAGCGCTGCACCTTCTGCTTGGCGAGGTCGCCGTACGGCATCGGGTGGCGGATCGCGGCGACCTTGAAGCCCATCGCCTGGAGGATGTTGGCGACCTTGCGGGTGGTCTGGCTCTTGCCGCTTCCGGTACGGACGGCGGTCACCGACACGACCGGCTTCTTGCTCTTGATCATGGTATCGGCCGCACTCAGGATTTTGAAATGCGCGCCGGCCGCGGTGGCGCGGGAACCGATGCTCATCACGCGCTCGTAGGGCACGTCACTGTATGCGAAAACGACTTCCTTGACATCGAATTTCTGGATCAGCTTCTCGAGATCTGCTTCGACATGGATGGGAATGCCTTTCGGGTACAGCTTGCCGGCGAGGGAAGCGGGGTACTTGCGTCCGGCGATGTCGGGGATCTGCGCTGCCGTGAACGCCACAACGTTGTACAGGTCATTGTCGCGGTAGACCAGGTTGAAGTTGTGGAAATCACGGCCGGCTGCACCGACGATGATCGTGTTGATACGGGTCTTAGTGGCCATGGATCACTCCATTGGTTGATGAGAGAGAGAGGAATTATATCGTCGTCAGAACTTTTTCAATGCGTTCGAGCGCCCAGTCGATCTCTTCCTTCGTGATCACGAGCGGCGGGGCGAAGCGGATGATGTTTTCATGCGTCTCCTTGCAGAGAAGGCCTTCTTCCTTCAGGGCCTCGCAGTAGGGACGCGCTTTCGTGTCGAGGACGAGCCCGATCCAGAGCCCGCGCGCGCGCACCTTGACGATGTGCTGCGAGGGGATGGCGCGCAGGCGCTCGGCGAAATAGGCGCCGAGTTCCGCGGAACGCTCGACCAGGTTTTCTTCTTCGATCACTTCCAGCGAACGGACGGCGACGGCCGCGGCGAGGGGATTGCCGCCGAAGGTCGAACCGTGCTCGCCCGGCTTGATCACGCCGAGGATGTCCTTGTCCGCGAGGATCGCGGAAACCGGGTAATATCCTCCGGAAAGCGCTTTCCCGATGATGACGATGTCGGGACGCACGCCTTCGTAGTAATGCGCGAAGAGCTTGCCGCTGCGTCCGAGTCCCGCCTGGATTTCGTCGCAGATGAAGAGGATGCCTTTCTCCTTGCAGAGCTCGGCGACGGCCTTCAGATAGCCGTCGGGGGGAATCACGATCCCGCCTTCGCCCTGGATCGGCTCGATCATCACGGCGCAGGTGTTCGGGGTGATCTTCGCCTTCAGGTCCTCGATGTTTCCGTATTCATGCATCGGGAACGCTTCGGTGCAGTAGGGACCGAAGCCCTTGAACGACGAGGGGTCGTCGGAGAAGCCCACGATGGTGGTGGTGCGGCCGTGGAAGTTGCCCGAGGCCACCACGATTTCGGCCTTGTCGGCGGGAATGCCCTTCACGTCGTAGGCCCAGCGGCGCGCGGTCTTGATCGCGGTTTCGACGGCCTCGGCGCCCGAGTTCATCGGCAGCGACATGTCGTAGCCGGTCATCTCGTGGAGCTTCTTGTAGAGCAGCGGCAGGCGGTCGTTGCGGAACGCGCGGCTGGTGAGCGTCACGTTTTTCGCCTGCTCGACGAAAACGTCATAGATGCGCGGGTGGCAGTGTCCCTGGTTCACCGCGGAGTAGGCGGCCAGGCAGTCGAGGTACTTTTTCCCCTCGACGTCGGTCACCCAGGCGCCTTCGGCGCTGTGCACCACCACATCCAGCGGATGGTAGTTGTGCGCGCCGTACTGTTCCTCGAGGGCGATGTAGTCTTGGCTGTTCATGAATCGTTCCTTCTCAAAAAATATGGTTGTGTCCGATTATTCGTTGTCGAGCAGCATGGTCAGCAGGGCCATGCGCAGGTAGAGCCCGTTCTGCGTCTGCCGGAAGTACGCGGCCCGCGGGTCGGCGTCCACCGCGTGGTCGATTTCCACCGAGCGGGGTAGCGGGTGCATGACGATGGCGTCGGGCTTCATCGACGCGAGCACGGTGCCGTCGATGTTGTACGGCGTCAGGTCGATGTCGCGCTTCTGCAGACGCTCGCGGTTGATGCGCGTCTGGTACACCACGTCCACATGCGGAAGGATGCCGTCGGCCGTGCTCGTGCATTCGTAGGAGACGTTGTGCTTGTCGAGATATTCGAGAATGTCGGGCTTGATCTGCATTTCGTCGGGGGCGATGAAATACAGCTTGGTGCGGTCGAACTTGCCGAGCAGGTAAGCCAGCGAACGCGCGGTGCGTCCCTGGTCCAGCGCCCCGATCAGCGCGACGGAGAGCCCGTCGAGCGTCTTGCACTCGTTGTAGATCGTGTAGAGATCCAGCAGCGCCTGCGTCGGATGCTGGCCGCCTTCGCCGTCACCCGCGTTGATGACCGGGACGGTCGAGAACGCCGCGGCGCGCTTCGCCCCGCCTTCCTCGTGGTGGCGGAGGACGATCACGTCGCAGTAATGCCCGATGATGCGGATGGTGTCTTCGAGCTGTTCGCCCTCGACCTCCGAGGAGAATTCACGCGCCTGTTCGGTGGAAAGCACGCGTCCGCCGAGGCGGTACATGGCCGATTCGAAGGAGAAGCGCGTACGCGTGGAGGGCCTGTAGAAGAGCGTTCCCATGATATAGCGCTCGTAGTCGCGCGTGCCGCCGCGTCGGACGATATGTTCCATCATCCGCGTACGTTCGAACAGCTGGAGGAGCAGGGGAACGGTGAACTGCTGGGATTCGACGACGTGTCTGATTTTCATTTCGTCACTCGCTTTCCTGTGAAAGATGCGTGCGCGTCAGGCGTTTACGATATGCGTGCCGTCGCGGCCTTCGATCGCGGCGGTGAGGTACTCGAAAGACGTGATGATGACTTCCTTTCCGCCGTCGTGGAGGAAGCGGATGGCCGATGCGACCTTGGGTCCCATCGATCCCGGCGGAAACTGTCCTTCATCGAAATACTGCTGCAGTTCGTCGGCCGTGACGCGGTCGAGTCCCCGCTGCGTGGGCTTCTTGAAATCGAGGTACACCTGCCGCGCATCGGTGCTGATGGCGAAGAGGTCGACCCCGAGCTGCGCCGCCAGCAGGGCGGAGGCGCGGTCTTTGTCGATCACGGCCTCGGAGCCCTCCACGCGGTGGTCCGCATGCTCGATGACCGGAATGCCGCCGCCGCCGCAGGCGATGACGATCATTCCCTCGTCGAGGAGGCGCCGGATGATGTGCTGTTCGAAGACCTCCTTCGGTTCGGGAGAAGGCACCACGCGACGGTAGCCGCGCGCGCTGTCTTCGACGATGTTCCATCCCAGGCGGCGCTTCTTCTCGTCGGCTTCTTCCCGGGTGTAGAACGGCCCGATGGGCTTGGTGGGATTCGCGAAGGCGGGGTCGTCGGGATCGACGCGCACCTGCGTGAGCACGGTGATCACCGGGGTGGTGAGCCCGATCTGCCGCAGTTCGAATTCCATCGCCCGCTGAAGGAGATAGCCGATTTCACTCTGTGTGGTTGCGACGCAGACGTCGAGCGGGTGCGTGTACACCTCGCCCGCGGCGCGTTCCGAACGCATGAGAGCGGCCCCCACCTGGGGACCGTTCCCGTGCGTAATCACGATGCGCCAGCCGCCCTTGACCATGGCCGCGAGGGTTTTCGCGGTCGCGTGGGCGTTGGCAAGCTGTTCGTCGATCGTACCGCGTTCACCCGCGCGGATGAGCGAATTCCCGCCGATGGCAATCAGTGCTGTACGGGACATGCGCGGCCTCTTATTTCTTCATCAGCTGATACATGACGGCCTTCTGCGCGTGCAGGCGGTTTTCCGCCTCGTCGAAGACCACCGAATTCTTCGCGTCGATGACGCCGTCGGTGACTTCGTCGCCGCGGTGGGCCGGCAGGCAGTGCATGAACAGCGCGTCGGCCTTCGCTTTCGCCATCAGGTCTTCGTTGACCTGGAAAGGCATGAAGATGCGGCGGCGTTCGGCGGCTTCGGCTTCCTGTCCCATCGAGGCCCAGACGTCGGTATACACCGCGTCGGCGTTCTTCACGCCCTCTGCCGGATCGTGCACGACTTCGATGGTCGCGCCGGTGACCTTCGCGTCCTCGGTGGCGTGGCGCCACGCGACCAGGTTCGGCTCGTAGCCCTTCGGACAGGCGACGGTGACGTCGACGCCGAGGCGGGCGCCAGCGAACATGAGGCTGTGCGCGACGTTGTTGCCGTCGCCGACGTAGCAGAGCTTGAGTCCCTTCAGGTCGCCCTTGTGCTCCTTGATCGTCAGGAAGTCGGCCATCGCCTGGCAGGGATGCGTGTAGTCGGTGAGTCCGTTGATGATGGGGATGGACGCGTGCTTCGCCATGTCGATCACGATCTGGTGGGCGAAGGTCCGGATCATGATTCCCTGCACCATGCGCTCGAGGTTTTTCGCGACGTCATGCACCGACTCGCGCTTCCCGAGGCTGATTTCGTTCGGCGAGAGGTAGAGCGAATAGCCGCCGAGCTGCTGGATGCCGATGTCGAACGACGTGCGCGTGCGCAGCGAAGGCTTTTCGAAAATCAGCGCGAGGGCCTGTCCTTTCAGCGCGTCCGCGTACTTCATGCGGTCGGCTTTCATGTCCAGGGCGATGTCGAAGGTTTCGAGGATTTCCTCCTGGCTCAGGTCGCGGACGGTGAGGAAGTCTTGTGCTTTCACGTGTGCGTACTCCTTGCGGCACGGTTGTGCCGTGAGAATGATGAAATGTTGAAATTATCTGAATAAATAGGATTGCCGTCGGGAGACAGGTCGGAGCCTGCAGGCGGGTCAGATGGGGGCGTCGGTGCAATAGTGCTTGAACTGCAGAATCTTCCGCGACCGCGTCGTGCAGCGGTCGAAAGCCAGACACGCTGCCGCCGCGGATTGCGCCGCATCGGGAATGGTATGTCTGCTGAACCGCTTGAACATAAGTCTCGGAGTTTTATGAACTTTTATCCATCCATACAAAGATCGGAATCCTGTTGCTTCCGAGCAAGGATGTGTTCGAGAAATTCAGAGCGGATGGTAGAAAATAGCTGATGGCTGATGTTGATCGACCCGGATCAGCCATTAGCCATCAGCCATTTTCTATTTCTTGATGCTGAGTCCGAGGATGACGCCCAATGCCACCCCCCAGACCGCCGCGAGGCCGATCTGGAATTCCTTCGGAAGGGCAAACGTGACCGTATGGGCGGGAATCCAGAACCAGAGCAGGGATTTGAGCGCGCCGTCGATGCCCTTGAAGCTCCAGCGGCGAAGGATGAGATTGTCTTCGACCCGGTGGAAAAACATCATCTGGGGACCGAAGAAGACGTTCGTGAACACCGAGACGCTGAACGCCCAGGCGAGTCCGTCGGCGCAGAATCCCGGCAGAAGGTTATGCTCGATCAGCGTCAGCACGGCGCCCTTCATCATCGTGAAGCCGTACTTGATGACCACGCCCAGCAGCGCCCAGGCCAGCACCTTGCCCAGCATTTCCAGCGGGGTGTTCGGCAGGCCGATTTTCTTCGTCCGCAGTGTGTGCGAGATGATTTCTCCCAGCGTTCCCAATACCCCGAACTGTATCGCCGCCGACGCCAGCGGCTGGCTCGTCACCCAGTTGATGTACCAATCCATATGTCGCGTTTCGCTCTTCCGTGAAAAAAATACCGGAGAGAAAGATACGGAATAGGCGGGGAGGCACAAAGGC
>QKAF01000063.1 GCA_003246455.1 Bacteroidota bacterium | reverse complement strand
CCCATCGGAATGTTGGCGGTGAGATTGTCGCGGATTTCGTCGACGGTCACACCGGCTTTCGCTGCACGGTCGGTGAAGAGCTGCGCCTGGCGTCCCGTGGCGATGTAACCGGGGGCAATGTTGTTTACGGTGACACCGTGCTTCGAGACTTCGTCCGACAGCGTTTTGGCCATGCCCGTGACACCGGCCCGGAAGGTATTGGAAAGCAGCAGGCGCTGCACGGGCTGTTTGACGGAAATGCTCGTCACGTTGATCACACGGCCGAAACCGCGGTCGATCATCCCGGGAAGAAAACCACGTATCAGGCGAATGCCGCTCATCAGCGTGCGGTTGTAGCCCGCAAGCCAGTCCTCCTCGGTCATGGAAAGAAAGTCTCCGGGATTGGGTCCGCCGTTGTTGGTGATCAAAATGTCCACCCCGCCGAACGCTTCATTTGTTTCAGCGATGACTCGCGAAATTTCCTCCGGGGCATCCAGATTCGCGGCGATGTATTCCACGCGCGCTGCCCCGCCTGCGCGTAATGCGTCAGCCAGGGAGGAGAGCTTTGTTTCGGTGCGTGCACACAACATGATATGGACGCCCTCTGCAGCGAGTCCTTCGGCGATGGCGCGCCCGATTCCGTCGCTCGATCCGGCGACCAATGCCCGTTTTCCCGTGAGTTCAAGTTCCATGGAGATTTTATCCGCAATTATTTCGTGGTTATCTTTGTTGTTCTACAAGGTACGGGAATTCCCGGATCTCAGACAAGACGATCACTCTTTCATCAGGATACCATGGCCATTCTCCCCATATACCCCTACGACGCGGCAGTTCTGCGTGAAGAAACCCGCGAAGTCGCCGGCCCCTCGGCGGACCTGACGCAGCTCATCATCAACATGTTCGAGACGATGGACAGGGCGAACGGCGTCGGACTCGCGGCCAACCAGGTGGGCGAGGGCAAGTCGCTTTTTGTCATCGATCTGCGTCCCGTCGAAGGTTATGAAGAAAGCAAACCCCTGGTGATGATCAATCCCGTGATCACCGATCTGTGGGGAGATGAGATCGGGTATGAAGAAGGGTGTCTCAGCGTGCCCAATGTGCGGGAAGAAATCATGCGTCCCGAGAAGCTGCACATCAAATTCCGTGATGCCAACTTCGAGCCGCAGGAACTCGAGGCGGACGACTTCCTCGCACGCGTCATCCAGCACGAGTACGACCACCTCGAAGGTATTTTCTTCACCGACTATCTCCGCGGCCTGCGGAAGCGCCTCGTCATGCCGGTGCTCAAGAAAATTCGCGCCGGGGAAGCCGACGCGGATTACGTCATGGCGCGCAAAGTCGAATTCGCGGACTGATCTCCCTGAAGCGGCGCCGGCGCGCCGCAATCCCGTTTCATACAGAGGAATTTCGCATGCGTATCGTGTTTATGGGAACCCCCGATTTCGCCGTGCCGTCCCTCCGCATGCTCCATGCGGCCGGCCATGATGTCGCATGCGTCGTCACCGCGCCGGACAAGAAACGGGGGAGAGGACAACAGCTGAGTCCGACGCCTGTGAAGGCCGCTGCGCTGGAACTGGGACTCCGCGTACTGGAGGTCGACGCGCTGCGCGATCCTTCCTTTGCCGATGCGCTGCGTGCGGTCGGCGCGGATCTGTTCGTCATCGTCGCCTTCCGCATCCTTCCTGAAGAAGTATTCACGATTCCAGCGAGGGGCAGCTTCAACCTGCATGCGTCCCTGCTTCCGCGTTATCGCGGCGCGGCGCCGATCAACTGGGCGCTGATGAACGGCGACGATGAAAGCGGGGTGACGACCTTCTTTCTGCAGAAAAAAGTCGATACCGGAAATATGCTTCTGCAGGAACGCGTTCCGATCGGCGAGAACATGACTGCCGGCGAACTGCACGATCTGCTGGCGGAGTCGGGAGCGCGTACGGTTCTGCGGACCGTCGAGCTTATTGCCGCAGGCGACGACGCGCCGCGGGCGCAGGACGACACCCTGGCCACGCCCGCACCGAAGATTTTCCGCGAAACCTGCGTGATTCCATGGAACAAGGCTGCACGCGAGGTGCATAACCATATCCGGGGACTGAGTCCGTATCCCGCCGCATGGACGACGCTGGACGGAGCTGAGATGAAAATTCTGGAAAGCCGTGTTACGGAGCAATCAACGGAGGGGGTGCCGGGGACAGTCATCGCGACAGAGCCCGGACTTCGAGTTCAATGCGGCAGGGGGAGTGTGACGGTGATGCGCGTAAAGCCGGAGGGACGGCGAGAAATGTCTTCGGAGGAGTATCTGCGGGGATATCGGCTTGAAGCGGGCGCTGTCTTCGGTTCAGCTGCCATGCACTAATGCTGCCAGGATATCGGCCGTAAGCCGCGATGCCCCGGACGTGCCCATCTGCTCTTTCACCTTCCGCAGGGCGGCGATCGTCGCGTTCCTCTGTTTTTTATCCGTGAAATACATAAGGGCGTATTCCGCGATATAATCCGGGCGGACGTCATCCTGCAGCAGTTCGGGGACAATGCGCTTTCCCGCAAGGATATTCACCATACCGATATTGTCGACGTTGATCAGCCGCCGTCCTATCTGATAGTTCAGCCAGGAAGCACGGTACACGATGACCATGGGCGTTTCATACCATGCAGTTTCCACCGTCGCCGTGCCGGAGGCCACGATGGCTGCATGACTGTGCTGCATGAGGGCATGAGTGGCGCCGCGAACAAGCCGGATCGCATGGTTTCCTCTGACATGCTGCTCGTACAGGCTGTCGGGAAGCCGGGCAGCGCCGATGGCGATACTGCAGCCCGTCCGTTCACTGATACGTTCGGCTCCCTCGATCATCGCGGGAAGAAGGCGGTGCACCTCCTGTTCCCGTGATCCCGGAAACAGGCCGAGTATGGGTGCGTCGGCGGGCAGACCCTGTTCGCGGATGAATTCATCGCGATCGGACGTTTCAAGAATCTCCAGAAGCGGGTGACCGACGAAGGTTGTCGGAATGCCGATGTCGTTGAAAAGCTTTTCTTCGAACGGGAACACGCACGCAAGGTGGTCGATGAGACCGACCATTTTTCGTGCGCGGTTTTTTCCCCACGCCCAGACCTGCGGACTGATGTAGTAGAGCACGCGTCCTCCCGCGTCCTTTACTTTCCGCGCGAAGCGAAGGTTGAAGCCCGGGTAGTCGATGAGGACCACGGCATCCGGCCGGCGTTCACGATACTGCTGTTCGCAGCGGTTGAACATTTCCTTCAGGAAGGGGTAATGCTTCGCGACTTCCACGAAGCCCATGATTGCCGTCTGGCTGATGTGGTAGAGCAGATCGGCGCCTTCTTCCCGCATCAGGTCGCCGCCGATGCCGAAGAATTCCACTCCGGGGTTCGACTCCCGATAGGCGCGCATCAGCCGCGCGCCGTACAGGTCGCCCGACGCCTCCCCGGCGATGATCATGATTCGTGGTGCGGCGGCGGACATGATCTCAGGCGAGCCAGATTATGACGAGAATCAGGGTCGCGAGGGCGAAGGCCTGCAGCGTGCGTGCTTCGGAATGCCAGCCGGCCTTCCAGTCGATGTCGACCGGATTCCACGACGAATAGGCGGAAAGGCGGAAAAAGAATCGCGGGACCTTCGCGCAGTAGTCCCGGTATTCCTGTCCGAATTTCTCCCGGAGGAAATTTTCCTCTTCTTTGACTATGAGGGTGTACTGGAAGACAAACCAGGCGAGGGCGATCAGCGGAAGCCAGGGAAACAGCGCCATCGACATGACACCGATGCCGATGTAGATCAGGATGTTGCCCACGTACAGCGGATTACGGGTATAGGAGAACGGCCCGGATGTCACCAGCTTGCTGGCACCGACCGCGCCGGTCACGCGCGTCTCGCTTCCGACATAGAATACGCCGGCGGCACGCAGGAATTCACCCAGCGCGGCGATCACGAATCCCGCGATCAGGCTCGTCAGCGTCGGACGGGCGAAGATCAGCATGACGGCCAGGAAGGGCAGCGGAGTGTAGCTCCGGTTACGGAAGAGGAATTGGCTGAAGGTCAAGAGTACGTCCTCATAGCTTGCAAACTTATAAAGTTAGGCGCGGCCGCCTCGAAAATCAACTCCGGACGGGGAGCGGGCATCCCCCTGCTATGAATCATGAGACGAAATCGGTATCTTGCGTGATCATGTCGGAACAGAATCCGGCTCCATCACCAGCGTGTTTGTATGCTCACAAAATACGGTCTTGACGTTGCTGTTCCCATTCTGATCATCGCACTCGCCGTAGTGCTGATCGGGCTGTTTACCTCGAACCTGCCCGTGCGCATCATTCTCATCGTGGTCGGCGCAGCCGCATTCCTGTTCACGCTGAATTTCTTTCGCGACCCGGACCGCAGCACCCCGGACGTTGAGGGCGGTATTATCTCGCCGGCGGACGGCAAGATCGTCAATATCAGCGAAACCGAGGAAATCGAGTATCTCGGCGGCAAAGTCCGGCAGGTCTGTATTTTCATGTCGCCCCTCAATGTACATGTCAACCGGTACCCCGTGAACGGGACCGTGGAGTATTTCCGCTACGTCGAGGGAAAATTCGTCGCGGCCTTCGAAGACAAAGCCAGCGAGCTCAACGAGCGCACGCTCATCGGCATCAACGCCGGGGGATTCAAGGTGCTCTTCAAGCAGATCGCGGGATTCGTCGCGCGACGCATCGTCTGTCCGATCGAGGTCGGTGACAGTGCAGTGGCGGGGGAACGATTCGGCATGATCAAGTTCGGTTCGCGCGTGGATGTGCTCATGCCTCTCGACGCCGAGATCCTCGTAAAGTTGGACGACCACGTCGTCGCGGGCGAAACGGTGCTCGCGGTCGTCAAGCCCTGAATTCAATACACGAAACGGTAGTCCCTTGCGTATTCGCCTCAGCCGTTCGATCGTACCAAACCTGTTCACGGTCCTGAATATCTACTTCGGGTTCCTGAGCATCATTTCGGCTTCGCAGGGACAGTTCGTCCCGGCCCTGTGGTACATCGTGCTGTCCGCGGTCTGTGATTCGCTTGACGGACTGATGGCACGGCTGACAAATTCCGCCAGTGAATTCGGCGTCGAGCTCGACTCGCTTGCCGATGTGGTCGGATTCGGCGTGGCGCCCTCGTTCCTGATCTACGCCCTGGTGCTCAAAACCTGGGGGGCGCTCGGGATCCTGATTTCCGCGACGCCCCTGATCATGGGTGCGCTCCGCCTCGCGCGTTTCAACGTGCAGCTCGTAGGCTTCTCGAAAGATCATTTCACCGGCATGCCGATACCGCTGTCGGCTCTGACGCTCGTCTCGTTCATCCTGTTTTTCACCCCGGAGGGAATACAGGCGAACGAACATCTTCAGCATGCGCTCATGCTGCTTACCGCCTCATGCGGCGTTCTCATGATCAGTACTGTCCGCTATCCCGTCGTGCCGAAGATTTCCGTCAGGAGTTTCAAAGCGCGGCCGGTACAGATGTCACTGCTGACCGCCGCCGCGCTCGTCGTGGCGATCTCCCGCGGAGAACTGCTCTTTCCGATGCTTCTGCTGCTGATTGTCAGCGGACCGATTTTCGCCGCGGGACGGAAAGTCCGGGGCGCCGTTCGTCCCCGCGCAGCCGAGAGCGGCGAATCGGATGCCGATATGGAGGAGGACGCGGAGTTGGAAGAAGAATCTCATAATGCAACCATTGACCCGTCATCTTAAAGGTTCCCCATGTTCAAGGCGATCATAACCGTGAAACTCCGGCCGTCGATCCTCGATCCCGAGGGCAAGGCCATCGAACATGCGCTGCAGTCGCTCGATTTCAAGGCACTCTCCGGTGTCCGCATCGGAAAGCTCGTGGAAATGCAGGTCGACGCCGCGGATCGCGCGGCAGCTGAAGCCGCCGTGGTCGACGCCTGTCGTCAGCTCCTCGCAAACCCGGTAATGGAAGATTACACTTACGAACTCCACGAGGCCTAGAGGTTGACCATGGCAAAAGCGAAATTCGGCGTCGTCGTCTTTCCCGGCTCCAACTGCGATCATGACGCCTATCATGCCGCGAAGCATGTTCTCGGCGGACAGGCGGAATTTCTCTGGCATAAGGAAGGCAGCCTGCAGGATGTCGACGTCGTGATTCTCCCCGGCGGTTTCTCCTACGGTGATTATCTGCGCTGCGGGGCGATCTCCCGTTTCTCCCCGATCATGAAAGAGGTCGTCCGTCATGCAGACCGCGGCGGACATGTGATCGGCATCTGCAACGGCTTCCAGATTCTGACCGAATCCGGTCTGCTTCCCGGCGCGCTCCTGCGCAACCGTTCGCTCAAATTCGTCTGCCGGCAGGTGCATCTGCGGGTGGAGAACAACACCAGCGCGTTCACCAGCCGGTATCGGCAGGGACAGGTCATTTCTATTCCTGTTGCCCATGGCGAGGGAAATTTCTATACTGATCAGGATACCCTCGCGGAAATCGAAGAGAATGGCCAGGTGGCCTTCCGCTATGTCGAGGCGGATGGATCCCTGACCGACGCCGCGAATCCCAACGGGTCGCTCAACAATATCGCGGGCATCTTCAACAAAGAGGGCAATGTGCTCGGCATGATGCCGCATCCGGAGCGCGTGGTCGAACAGCTGCTCGGCAGCGACGACGGACTGGGTGTTTTTGAATCACTGCTTCTCGCAATTTCGGGCGAAGAGCCCGTCCTTTCCTAGGAGGTCATATGTTCGGCAATATCGGCGGATGGGAAATTCTGATTATCATTTTCCTCATCCTCATTTTCTTCGGGGCGAAAAAAATTCCTGAACTGGCGCAGGGGCTTGGTAAAGGCATCAAGGAATTCCGCAAAGCCGCCAAGGATATTCAGGACGACATCAGCCTGGAAGACAAGAAGATCGAAGACAGGAACAAGTAACGACTGCGTCCCCGCGGCGTGTCCGCCTCCTGTACGCATGGGGTGGAATGGGAAATGACCTCTTATTCCGAAATACGGAAGCTGATCGAGGCACGGAAGGAATTCTGTGCCTCGCTCGTTGATACGCTTCGCAGCGATGCGAGGAATCATGAATCGATCAACGCCTTCGTGGAGCTGTTCGACGATGATTTCGATGCGTATGCGCGCGAAGCCGACAGACGCAGCACCGGGGGAAACGCACGATCGCTGGAGGGAATGTGCATCGGAGTCAAGGACAACATCCTCGTAAAGGACAGGGAATGTACCGCAGCGTCGCGGATGCTCCGCGGACATCGCGCGGTGTACGATGCGACCGTCGTCCGAAAACTTCGTGCGGACGGCGCGCTCATCGTGGGGCGCATGAATATGGATGAATTCGCCATGGGCTCGACCGGGGAGACTTCCGTATATGGACCGACGATGAATCCCGCCGCCAACGACAGGGTGCCGGGCGGCAGCAGCAGCGGATCCGCCGCCGCCGTCGCCGCAGGACTCCTGCATGCGGCCCTGGGTTCCGACACGGGCGGGTCCGTGCGCCAGCCGGCTGCGTGTACCGGAACCATCGGGCTGAAGCCCACCTACGGACGGGTTTCCCGCAGCGGACTGATCGCATTCGCGTCCTCGTGTGACCAGATCGGCGTGATCGCGGGGACTACCGAAGATGCCGCGCGCGTTCTCGGGAGCATCGCCGGGAAGGACGGGGCGGATGCGGAGAGCGCGTCCGAACCGGTACCCGATTTCGCTGCCGCTGTGCGCCAGGGGGTCAGGGAACTGCGCGTGGGGAGGGTCACGGAGGGTTTCATCGAAGATCTGCCTCCCCAGCAGGCACGCGCCATTTCCCGGAGCGCCGAACTGCTCGCCTCTGCCGGTGCGCGCGTGACCGATGTCTCGCTTCCGATGGCCGAATTGCTTTACCCGGTGTATGCAGTCATCGCGAACGCGGAAGCGGCATCGAATCTCTCGCGCTACGACGGCGTACGTTACGGCCGCGCCGCGGAAGGGGAAACGGACTTTCATACCTCGACCGCACGCAGCCGGAGCGAGGGTTTCGGAAGGGAAGTGAAGCGCCGCATCATGATCGGCACCCATGTGCTCAGCGCCGGATACCGGGAGAAGTGGTTCGAGCAGGCGGCTCGGCTGCGCAGGCGCATACGCGAAGCATATGTGACGCTGCTGGAAAGCGTGGATCTGCTGCTCCTCCCGGTCATGCCGGAGCCCCCGGCCTTTCGTGAGGAGCTTCTGCGCGATCCGCTTCGGATGTATCGATCGGACGTGTATACCGTCGCGGCCAATCTGACCGGTCTGCCCGCGATCAGCGTGCCGGTCGGAAAAAATGAAGACGGATCACCCTTGGCGGTACAGTTCATGGCGCCGGCCTTTCGCGAGGAGTGGCTCCTGGCTGCATCTGCGGTTATAGAGGGAGGAACGCGGTGAATCGGAAGCAGCCGTATCCCGCCGACGGACGTCCGGCTCCGACGGTACGGATTTTTACCGATTTTGATGGGACCGTCACCCAGGAAGACATTGGCGCTGCGCTGCTCCGTCATTTCTGCCGTGACGATCGGGTCGACGCGCTTCTCGAGAAGTGGGACCGGGGTGAAGTGAATGCCGCAGAAACCTACCGCAGTCTTTATGCGGGCGTCCCCGCGCTGACAGGGGAGATGCTCGATGCCTTCCTCGAGAACTATGAAATAGACCCGTCGTTTCCCCGCTTCGTCGAGTGGTGCCGCCTGCAGGAATATCCTCTCACCGTGCTCAGCGATGGATTCGACGCGTACATCGAGCGTCTGCTGCACCGCGGTGGGGTGGATGTCGAGGTGAAAGCGAACCGCATGAGACTGAACGGGGGCGCGCCCGAACTCGATTTCCCGTATACGGATCCCCGCTGTCCGCGCATCGGGAACTGCAAGAGCAACCACGTGGCGCTTCTTTCGCAGGATGATGATCTTATCGTCTATATCGGCGACGGTTCCTCGGATTTTGAAGCCGCCGGATTCGCCGATCTCGTGTTCGCTCGCGGTTCCCTGGAAGCATGGTGCCAGGAACACAACATCACGTTTCGCCGGTTTTATACCTTTAACACCGTCCGCGATATTCTCTCCGACCTGATTGCGGCGCGGAAATTACGTCCAAGAAAACGCGCGCAGGTCCTGCGCAGTCAATTGTGGTCCACAGGGTGATTCCGCCCGTTCAATAATACAGTGCCAATGGAAGCCGAATCCACGTATACCACCGTCACACGCGAACCCGAGCTGGCGCCCCTCCAGGTCGCGAAGCATATTGCACTATTCGTCATCACCTTCGTGACGACCACGATTGCCGGGATGCTCTGGCAGGGGGTGTTCGATCTCGCGGACTTTTCCGTCGGTCTGCCGTACAGCATATCCGCGCTGTTCATTCTCAGCTGCCATGAATTCGGTCATTATTTTGCTGCGAGGAGACATGGGGTTCGCACGACGCTGCCCTATTACATCCCCCTGCCGCCGATTCCCATGTTCATCAATTTTGGAACCCTCGGGGCGGTGATTCGCACCAAGCAGGTCATTCCGCACCGGTCGGCGCTTTTCGATATCGGTATCGCGGGACCGATCGCGGGCTTTGTGGCGAGCATCATTGTACTGATCATCGGATTCATGACACTGCCGGGACATGATTTTCTCCTCGGAATCCACCCCGATTTCGACTTTGCGACCGGGACCACTCCCGGTGCGGAACCCGGGCTGACGCTGGCGTTTGGATCGCCGTTTCTGTACTCGCTGCTGGAGCAGATCTTCAGCAAACCCGGCGCGTACATTCCGCCCATGACCGAGATGTACCATTATCCGCTGCTGATCACCGGCTGGTTCGGACTTCTCGTCACAGCCCTCAACATGCTGCCCGCCGGTCAGCTCGACGGGGGACACGTGACTTACGCGATGTTCGGCAGCAGACAGCACCTCGTCGGCCGCATCACCGTGGCCGTTCTCGGGTTTTTCGGTGGAATGGGCGTGCTGCCGGCCGTGCTGGATCTTGTGGGGCTGACAGATCTCGGGTTTAAAATCATGGAATCCGTTCCTCACTTCAGCGCAATATTCTGGCCAGGATGGCTGTTTTGGGCCCTGCTGATCACGATTTTCATCAAGGTAAAACACCCCGAAGTTCCTGAATTTGCAGGTCTTGGTTCCCGTCGGAGGATGCTGGGTTGGTTCTCCTACGCGATGTTTGTCGTCTGTCTGTCGCCCGCGCCGATTCACCTGCTGTGATGGGTAAAAAACGGTCCTCCTCCTGTTTTCCGATTGACTTTGGAGGGGCGGGAATGTATGTTAGGATTGCCTCCTTGATAGTGTGATTGTAAGCCGGGGCACTGTCTTTTGACATGCCTCGGCTTCATCATACATACTAAACTGCAGCGCAGAGCCATGATTCAAAAAAATCTTCCTTTCCTGCTCCTCGCCGTAGTCATTGCGGTGGGATGCAGCGATGATTCGGCTGTCGTAGATTCCAATCCAAAGTACAGCCATATCCTGTTGACTGACATGCAGTTATCCCCATACGTTGTCGACACGGATACCCTCAACGTACAGCCGGGGAAAGACAAAACCGCCGACGACCCGGTGACTGTGCCGATCCATGTGGCGGTGAACGTTTCGGAGCCGCTCGGTGCGGGCGGAGCCGTCGGAACTCTGCGCTACGAGGTCCGCCTCGACGGGAAATCCTCGGTGCTCGCGAGCGGAGACCTTCTACAGTCCGCGAACCCGCTCGAGTGGGTTGCCGACATCGCCTTCGATCGCAAGCGCGGAGACGTGGGGGACTACCGTGTCGATGTGTTCGGCACGGATGAATGGGGGACAGAGCTCAACAACGGCGTTTCCAAGTTCCGTGTCTTCTATGGTAGCAAACCCCCGGTGATCGTGGAGGTGAACGCCCCCGATACGGTGACCCTGCAGCTGCAGACGCAGGTCCTGACGCTGACCGCGAAAGTGGTTGATGAAAGCGGGCCTGCGGATATCAAAACCGCCTATTTCAATTCGTTCCTCCCCGACGGTCGTCCCGCCAACGGCAATCCCTTCCGCCTCTACGATGACGGCTCGCCCCTGCACGGTGACGTCGCCGCCGGCGACAGCATATACTCGACGAAGGTGGAAATGCCGCCCGACACACCCAAGGGAGAATATCGCTTCGAATTTCGCGCATTGGATTATTCCAATCTTTCCAGCAACGTCGTCATTCACAAACTGATTGTCCGCTGATGCGCAGCAGAATAAGTCTCAAGGGATGTCTGGCAGCGGTGTTGATTCTCACCGCGTCCGCCACGAACGCACAGGAAATTCCGCTTACCTTCTCGCTCTCGAAGTCACACGAGACGACTGACGATCGGCCGCTGTCCAACAGTGCGGTCGACCTGTTCGTCCGCGGCGATACGCTGTGGATGGGAGGAGGGAAGGGCATCGATCTGACGCCTGATCTCGGTAGCACTTGGAAGCATTTCGGTGACGCGGCTCCGTTCGACTTCGAAGACATCGCCGCGCTCGAAGGGCACGGGGGAGTGATGTGGGCTTCGCTTGCCGGATCGGAGGACACCGACCAGGGATCGCTCGCGAAAGGGCTTGGCCTCGCCGTGTCGACGGATTTCGGCCGCACCTGGTCCCTCGTACCGCAGCCGAAAGAGTCCACGGACATGTCTGTCTATGATATCGCGTACGGAAACAACACGATCAAGGCACTCGCCGTAACCACGGACATCAACAATATCACTTATGATATCGCCGTGACAGGCAAGGCGGTGTTTATCGCCAGTTTCGCCGGGGGACTGCGCAGTTCCACGGATGGCGGGCAGACGTTCCTTCCCGTCGTGCTTCCGCCAGACCAGATCGATTCGATCTCCCCGAACGACAGTCTCGACTTCGATCTCTCCCCGGTCAATCGCCCGGATCTCGGACTCGTCGAAAGCCTGAACCACCGTGTATTCTCCGTCCATGCGATGAATGATGACACCTTGTGGGTCGGCACTGCCGGCGGGATCAATCTCTCGACAGACGGCGGCGTCTCCTGGCGGAAGTGCTCGTTCAACAATCAGAATGAACCCATATCAGGCAATTTTGTCGTCGCAATCGGACATAACGTGATCGGGGGCGTGACGCATGTCTGGGCCGCGACGATCAATGCGCTGAATCCGGTTGAATACCGTGCCGTCAGCGTGACCACGGATATGGGGCGCACCTGGCGCACGACGCTGCGAGGCGAATTCGCGCACAACTTCGGTTTCAAGGATGACGTCGTCTATGTTCCCACCAATTCGGGCATCTACCGCTCCGACGATGGCGGAAACAGCTGGATCGGGACGTCCCGCTTTGTCGATGCGTCATCGCGGCGCGTCGCCGCGAGCGAACAATGCTATGCCGCGGCGGTTATCGGCGACAATGTGTTCGTGGCCAATTCCGACGGACTGATGCGGACGGAAGACGGGTCCGAATATTTCTTCGGCCAGTACTGGACGATTCTCGGCGCGGCCCGGCAGATATCCAGCCCGGCGGAAGCGTACGCGTATCCGAATCCCTTCGCCCCGGACGATGAGGTGCTGCGGATTCACTACCGGACGGACAACACCGGGTCGATCTCCATCCGTATCTACGACTTCGCCATGATGCCTGTGCGGGTACTGCTCAGCAATGTCAGCCGTCAGCTCAACAGCGAGCAGGACGAGGTGTGGGACGGCCGCGACGACAATGGCAAACAGGTGGCGAACGGCGTCTACTATATTCAAGTGACCATCGGCGATAACGATCCCGTGTGGACAAAAGCCATTGCGCTGCAGTAAACGGGAGCATGGAAGCATCATGAAGAACATCATCCTATTTGCATTCGCCGCGCTTCTCTGCGCCATGCCGACGCAGGCCCAGAACGGTACCGCCGGAGCATTCACCCGTATGGGTTTCGGCGCCCGCGGACAGGGCATGGGGAATGCGCTGACGACGGTGAACACCGGGACGATATCCACGTACTATAATCCCGCGCTCAGCGCTTTCCAGGAAGGCCATGTCCTGCACGGCAGCTACGGTATCCTGTCACTCGACCGGAAATTCAACCAGGTCAGCTATACGCAGATGATCCGCATCCATAACAAGGAAGCGAACATCTATGCGGATGAACCCGGGGTGCAGTCCATCTCCGGCGTGTCCATTTCATGGATCAACGCGGGCGATGCAAATATCCAGGGATACGACAGCGACGGTTTCAAAACGGATCTCCTGAGCGTGTTCGAAAACCAGTTCGCGGTGAACTTCGGAACCCGGTTTTCGGACCGGCTGGCGGCCGGCTTCAACGCCAAGTTCTACTACGCGGGACTTTACGAGGGCGTGACTTCTTCCGGCTTCGGGCTTGACATCGGTATCCTGTACACGGTTTCGCCGTCCCTGCGGATCGGTCTGGTTGCCCAGGAACTGCTGACGAAGTACAAGTGGGACACCTCCGAACTCTACGGAGCGCAGAACGGCAACTCCACCGAGGATCCGTTTGCGCGCATCTATCGTCTGGGTGTTGGATATACGCTGCCCAACGAATCGGGCATCGCCGCAGTCGATGTCGAGGCCGTGGAAGATGTGTACCTGGCGCGTCTCGGTGTTGAAATACCTATCGTGGAGAATATCTGGCTCCGCGGTGGCGTCGAAAGAATAGACTTTTCGGACGCGGGAATAGATCCCCGACCTACGTTCGGATTTTCGATCAGTCAGCCGATCGCACAGATGCAGCCGGTTATCCACTATGCCTTCATCCTCGAACCCGTTGCACCCACGCCGACACATGTGCTTTCTTTCGCTTTGCAGTTCTAACCACCAGGGAGTTCACGCATGAGACGGACGCATCCGCAGTTCATCGCCGCGCTTTTCATCATCTTCCTGCTCGCCGCATGGGGGCCTGTTCTGCAGGCACAGTCCGGAGGAAGCGGCCTTTCGTTTCTCAAGATCGGTGTCGGGGCACGCACCATGGGTATGGGTGATGCGGGTGTTGCGAATGCCGACATGGGAAGCGCGATGTACTACAATCCCTCGCTGATCGCGGACGATGCGGACGCCTCGGTGACGATCATGCACAACGAGTGGGTGGAAGATATCAGCACGGAATTCGTCGGTGTCAGTCTCCCGCTCAATGGCTGGAGTTTCGGGCTGCACATGGGACTGACTTCCGTCGGCGGAATCGAAGTCCGCGACCGTCCGGGTGAAGCACTCGGCGAGGCGGATACGAGAAATTTCGCGGGCGGTATCACTGCTGCATTCGCTCTTGCTGACGGCGTCGATTTCGGTGTGACCGCAAAATACGTCTACGAGAAAATCTACGTCGATGAAGCAGGCGGCTATGCGTTCGACTTCGGTGTTTCGGTGCGCCCCTTTTCCGAGGGTGATCTGGCGAATCTCAGCACGGGCGTCACTCTTGCCAACCTCGGGAGCATGACGGAACTCCGCACGGTCTCGACGAAGCTGCCGAGTCTGCTCCGCTACGGTGCGGGATACCGGATACCGATCGAATCCGTGAAAGGCGGTCTGAACTTCGCGGCTGAAGGTCTCACCTTGCTCGAGGAGAGCACCACGCACGTGAATCTCGGCGCCGAGTTCAATTATCTTGGCATGGTGTTCCTGCGGCTCGGGTACCGGTCCGGCTACGACAACAACGGGGTATCCTTCGGCGGCGGCGCGACGTACAGCTCCCTGCGTTTCGATTACGCATTTACCCCCTTCTCCGAGGCGTTCGGCAACGCGCACACGATCGCTCTTTCCATCACTCTCTGATCATACATGTCCCACCGGACGCACATCTGCTTCACTTTCGCAGGGGATGTGACGCGGGATTCGCGTCTTCGTCGTTTCGCCGCAGCTGCCGCGGAAATGGCCGAGGTGTACATCCTCCAGCTTACGGACGCGCCAGATCATTCCGCAGACGCGGCAGAGACCGTGAATCACAATGGGGACGATCGGGTCTTGAAACCGCTGACTGCGTCAGAAAACGAGTCATACCGGGTTATCCCGTTTCCGCGGCAGGGATCGCTCCGTTCGGCGCTGCCGAGATTCTGGCGGCAGGCATCGGCGGCGATCCGCGAACTCGGCTGCGACCTGGTTATCGCCTCCGATCTCTACACACTTCCCGCAGCGTCCCGGGCGGCGCGCAAGCTGAAATGTCCGCTCATGTATGATGCTCGCGAGCTGTACTCCTCCGTCGCTGCCCTGCAGGACCGTGCACTGATGCAGCGGTTCTGGACAGGCGTGGAAAAACGCTACGGCCGGAGCGCCGCCACCATCTTCACGGTCAATGATTCGATCGCCGAAATACTGAGAAAACGCTACGCCGACGTACGCGTGGTGCGCAATGTCCCGGACTGGCCGGAAGGGGCACCATCAGACAGACTGCGGGAAGCCGTCGGGATACGTCCGAATCTGCGAGTGCTGCTCTCACAGGGGGGATTGCAGCGCGGCCGCGGCGCCATTCTCCTCGTCAATGCAATGCCCGCGCTCACCGACTGTCACCTCGTTTTTCTGGGGGAGGGCGATCTGCGCGGGGATATCGAGGCGGCAGCGCGATTCGCGGGCGTGTCTGACCGTGTGACGGTTTTACCGGCTGTGCCATCGGCGGAACTTCCGGCATGGACCGCATCGGCAGATCTCGGATTCTGTCTCATAGAAAATCTCGGTCAGAGCTACTACCTGAGCCTGCCGAACAAATTGTTCGAGTATCTCGCGGCAGGGGTTCCTGTTGTGGGCAGTGATTTTCCCGAGATCGGCGCATTACTGCGTGATACCGGCGCCGGAATCGCGGTCGATCCCTCTGAACCTGATATGCTGGTGAGAGCGGTACGTACATTGATCGATGACGGAGACCGGTATTCCCGCGCGAAGGCGGCATGCAGGGAGGCTGCGGCAGGATTCCGGTGGGAGCGTGAGCGAACGGGGCTTCTGCAGGCTATTTCAGGTTCATTGCCGCCCGCGTGAGGGCTTCATACACGTCACGAAGGGGAGGATCGAGGGCGCCGAGCGCTTCGAGGTGCTGGCGAATCGCGTCGTGATCGCCCCGTGCCGCCGGCCCGGTAAGGGCGCGTACAGGTTCGGTGCCCGCAACGCGATCGACCACGGATTTCATCATGGGGAGGAGGTGCGTCAGCCGCTCCGGGGAATCTGCGGCGGCAGATGCGCGGAGTAGGGTCTCAGCCAGGGAGGCGAGCACGGTGGGGAAGTTTCCCGCGAAGACGTTCGCCGCATGATACAGGGCCTTCTTTCCTGCTTCTATCCGCAGCGGCCGCCACTGCATTATTTCCGCGAATCTTTCTGCTTCCTCCGTGAAGGCGTCATCTCCCTCGATCCCGCAGCCGATGCCCGCGAGTGCCGCAGCGGGGAGGTCGTCGTCAGGGAAACTCTGCATGGGATGGATGCTGCCGATGCGGGTGACTTTCGAGGCGAGCGGTGAGAGGATCGTCGACGTGAGCGTCCCGGAACAGTGAAAGACGACCAGGTCCGGCTCGAGTGCAGTTTCATTCCGCAGCTGATCCGCCGTTTCTGCGAGCGATTGATCGGGAAGCGCCAGGATGCAGTAGCGCACGGTCGCTGGAACCCGTTCGGGGAGCGAGGAAGACAGCGCCGCATGCGGGTGAATATCCCGGATGCGGTCGTGCTTTGACACGTCCCGTTCCACGACCGTCTGGACAGGAACGCCGTTCCGGGCGCAATGACGCAGGAGGTTCATGCCGACGCGTCCTGCGCCGAACAATGCGATGGAGGGAAGCTGCGAGGCCATGGACTCAGGAACCCGTGCTGGAAGTGAACGCCGCGGAGAGGTATCCGACGACCCGCTGCTTCTCGCCCGTGACATCGCCGGAGGTGCACTGATGCAGCACGGTGACACGATCGGCACCGAGAGTCTGCGCGGCTGTCATCACGGCTGCGATCGGCCCACCGCCGCAAGCTTCGCCCTTGTGCGTGCTCAGGTCATCGAGCAGCCGCATCGGACTCAGTGAACGAATATCCTCGGCAACGATCCTGTCACGGATCTCCGCAGCGCCCTGTTCATGGAAATGGGAAAGATCGCTGCTGGCGATGAGGACGTTGTCCGGGGAGAGAATTTCCGCCAGTGCACGTGCCAGCAGCAGACAGTATTCACTGCGCTGATCTCCCATGACGATAGGGAGGATTTTCGCGTCAGGATTGATACGCTGGATGAAAGGCAGCTGCACCTCGATTGCATGCTCGTCGCGGTGTCCGAGCTGCGAAGATGTGATGATTCCCTTGTAGGCGAGCAGCCTCTCGCGCAGTTCGATGTCGACGTTGATCAGTCCGAGGGGGGTGCGATAAGCATCGCCCTCATAGACGGAGATCCCGTTGAAATATTCTCTGTGACTGGGCGAGACGATCACGGCGGTACGGAAACTGCGATTCCGAAGCGTGGCGTACGCGGCGGCGGCGGTAGGTCCCGAAAACGCATATCCGGCATGCGGACTGACCAGGGCGAGCGGTCGGAGCGAGGATTCCGCCTCCGGGGCTGCTTCCAGCAGGCGATCGATCGTCATGCTCAACAGCGTCGGATCCGCCGGATAAAAAAGACCGCTCACAGCAGGCGGACGTATCAGCATTGCCTTCATCTCGTATTCCTCGCGGTGATCAGCGTATCGGTTTCAAGCGGTGGCCTGCGGTTCTTCCCGGAGGACACGGCCCTCGAATCGAAACAGTTCGGCCTCTGTCTCCAGCCAGCTCCGGTCGGGTACGCGGGCTTTCTGACAGAGCGCCGACAGAAACTCTTCCTTGCTCCACCCGCGCTCCACCGGGACCTGCGGGAGGAGGAGCCCGCGCCGTCCATGAAGCTCCAGCACCAGACCATGCTGCCCGAGAATGAAATCGTCAGGATGGGAAATCGCTTCCTGCGGGCCGAGCAATGTGATTTCAATGCGGCAGTTCGGCAGTTCATCTTTGCGGAGCGGCATGAAGCGCGGGTCGGATGATGCGGCCCGGCGCGCGGCTTCCGCCAGCGTCGGAAGCAATCCCCCCGACAGCTCAATGAAGCCGATGCACCCGCGCAGTGCTCCGGATACGTACAGGGTCACGAACACCCCGCTGGTCGCCGGGAGGCTCTCCACGGCAGGAGGGTCGTACGGTGCGTGATCGAGCAGCGCGAATATCGCATCGCGCGCGATCCGCAGCAGCGACATTTCGGTATCGTGGTCCGGAAGCGGGAGCATGACGTCGTTCCGATTTTCATTGTCTCGGAAAGCGGAACGGTCTATCTTTCAAATCAGGCGAAATCGGAATTTGCCTGGCCTGATTGACCGCTAACAGCTTTTCTCAGAATATACGCAATTGCGAACACGGAGTCATTCTTTTCGCAAACGCAGTGCACCATGGAGGATTCGTGATGAACCGACGACTGACTACCATTTCCACCATTTTGCTCTCCATGACGGCGGCCGCATTCTTTTTTCACGTGACGGTTCCCGGTGAACGGTCGATGGAGTCACGGCAGCATGGAGAAAAAATGAAACTCCGCGCGGAAAAAAACGCGGACGTACGGGAGGGTCGAAGCAGCGATCAGCCGAACCTTGACTGGTACATCATCCCCCGCATTTTCAATTCGACGAAGCGGATTTCGGAGGGACTCCGCGAAGCGACCCTGATGAAAGAGGATCAGAAGCGGATGCTTGCGATGCGGAAAGAGGGCATGGCGAACCACTGGACCTTCGTCGGACCCAATAATATCGCGGGTCGTATCCGCGTCGTGCGTTTCCACCCGACGAACGGGAATATCGCGTTCGCCGGATCGGCCTCGGGCGGAATCTTCAAATCAACGGACGGCGGCAGCACCTGGGTGGCGAAATCGGATCACCTTCCGACCCTGTCCATCGGGCACATTGCCTTCGATCCGGTCAATCCGGACATCATCTATGCCGGGACCGGTGAGGGAAGCAACAACTGGGACGCCGTGCATGGAAACGGCATCTACAAGAGCACCGACGGCGGTGAGACGTGGACCAATATCATGGAGGGAGTCATCAACGACCTCGACCTCGCCGTGAACTACATCACCGTTCATCCCACGGATCCAAACCTGATCTTCGCGGCGACGACCTACGGCAGCGGGACCGGCGCGCTCATGCGGAGTACGGACGGTGGCGGAGAATGGAAGGCCGTGCTGAACGGACCTGCCTGCACCGTCAACATCGACGAGACGAACCCGGATCGTGTCATCGTCGGATTCGGATATTATAACGGCCGCAGCAGCAACGGCATCTATTACTCGGATGAGCGGGGAAATCGATTCAGCTTCACGAAGTTCACCGAGGGACTGCCTGCCGCGGATTCCATCGGCCGCATGGTCGTGGAAGTGTCTCCGACCGTCCCCGGCACCATGTTTTGCGCGATGCAGCGTGCACCGAAGAATTCGCCTTCGGATAAGCAGGATTTTCTCGGCATCTTCAAGTCGACCAACTACGGTGAGAGCTGGGTCAAACTCCCCTCATCCGCACAGTCGAACATGCGGGAAGTCCTTCGGGGACAGGGCGATTATAACCTCTACATCAGCTGTCATCCGACGGATTCGAACATCGTGTTCTTCGGAGGCATCAACACGTGGCGCAGTACGGATGGGGGAACGACATTCCGCCAGGTCACGACACAGACGGGGCTGGCAGGAGCGTGGGTCGATATGCACTACGTGGATTACAGTCCGCAGAATCCCGATATCATGCTTATCGCGAGCGACGGCGGCGTATTTCGGACGACCGACTGCAGGCGGTCGACCATGGTCGTGGAGGAGGTCGGCGTAGGACTCGCCACGATGCAGTTCTACTCCATCAACTACGATCGGAACACACCGACACGGGTCATGGGCGGGACGCAGGACAGGCGAAACAATATCGGCGACGCGTCGACCGTCGAATGGCGGCAGCTGATCAACTGGGGAGGGGACGGCGGCTGGGTCGCCTTCGACTATGATGATCCGGAAGTGTTCTACGTCGCCTACCAATACGGGCGGATCGGGAAAACCACGAATGGCGGCAGTACATTCAAGGCCGCGCAGTCCGGGCTCGTGCTTCAGGACGCGAACCAGAACTACATGTTCAGCTTCGTGACGCCGTTTATCATGCATCCGACAGATGCCAAGACGCTGTTTATCGGCGGCAATAAAGTGTATCGAACCAGCGATGGTGCCGGCAGCTGGACGGCCATCTCCGACGATCTGACCGGCTCGGGCAGTTCGCTCTCCCAGTTCCAGCACCTGGCGCTCTGTAAAACGAATCCGAACGTTCTCTACGGGGTGACGGGATATTCCTCGCTCGCATTCCGCACGACCAACGCCATGGCCGATCCCGCCAGCGTCACATGGACGCGCATCGATGCCGGAATTCCGAATCTCTTCCTGGGGGAAGTGGCGGTGCACCCGACGAACGGGGATATCGCGTATGTCGGAACCGCGGGCTTCAGTCCGACAAGCGGCGTGTATAAAACGACGGACGGCGGCTCGAGCTGGACCTTCATGAAGGGGGCGACGCCCGAGACATCGCTGCCGGACATTCCGGTGGGCGCCATCGCAATCTGGGAGAAGGATCCGGAGGTTGTGTTTGCCGGAACCGACATCGGTGTCTACCTCAGCACCGACGGGGGTGGGAATTGGGTCCCGTACGATGAGGGGCTTCCGAATGTGGTTATCGACGATTTGAAAATCACCGAGGACGACGTTCTTTACGCAGGGACCCACGGCCGAGGTATGTGGATGTCGTCTGCCATTGTCACCTCGGTCGAGGATGCCGCCCGAAGCAAGCCGCTCATGTTTGCGCTCGGACAGAACTACCCGAATCCTGTCGCGGCGGACGCGGGTACGGCTGCGGGAAGCGCGGTCGTTCCCTTTACCCTTGAAGCGGCCGGACAGGTCTCAGTCCGTATCTACGACATCCGAGGAAAACTTCTTCGTACCGTGGTGAACGAATATCGCGAGGCCGGGAATCACCAGGTCGCTGTCAGCGCTGCGGGAATGAAACCCGGTGCCTATTTCTATGAGCTCCGATCCGGAGCGCAGCGTGAAGTGAAAAAGATGGTCGTGGTGGATTAGTCCGCAGGAGCCAGCGGCGCCACGCATGATGGCGCTGGGGAAAAATGACAAGGCGGCGTTTGACGCCGAGAGAAATGTTGGGGTTTGTATCACGCCAATAAAAAGCAGGGGCGCAGCATGCTGCGCCCCTGCAATGTTTTGGGGATTACTCGAATGGAATTAGTGTCCCGATCGTGTCCCGATAAACTTCTGATATGTCAGAAGTCCGATGATACAGAGGACGCCGATACCGCTGAAAAGCAGCCAGAGCTCACTCGTCAGCGCATGCGTTGAAATTTCGAGCTTCGTCAGTCCGAGATCCTCGCCGATTTTCAGGGCGTCTTCGATGGTCATGGACGCGGGCATGCTGATATTTGCGCCGCGCTCTGCAACGGTTTGCCTGACGAAGGCGATCATGGGATTGTCGATGAAGCGCACATAAAGGAACGCCCCCAGCACCCCGCCGATCAGTGAACCGAACGCGCCGTAGAGGAAACCGAATCCCATGTAGGTCGCTTTCTTATCCGGCGGAGCGATAAGACCGAGGTAGCTGATGAACTTCGGGTGCGCCGTCATTTCTCCGATGGAGAAGATGGTGATGCCGGCCATGAAGATCCAGATATTGGTGTCCACAGCCAGAATGGCCATTCCGATCGTTCCGAGTGCGATGCCGGTCACCATCGTCGGCAGCGCCTTGGTCTTGCTGACGATGCGCGAGATGAACAGCTGAAGCAGAATGATTGTGCCGGCGTTGATCACGGTGACATGTTCAACGTCGAAATGCCAGTCGATACCCAGGGTGCCCTGAACGAGATTATCGAGCGGAGAGGCATCGACGAAGGCTTTCACGTACCAGAGCACGCTGTCGAACATCTGGAAATACAGGATCCAGAACCACGAGTAAATGAAGATGAACAGGATGAAGCGCCAGTCGGTGAAGACGATGTAGAGCTTCTGAAGGATGCCTTTCATCGCGACACCGAACGATTCCTTGACCGGATGGGCTTCGTTGGGTTCCTTGAACAGGAATATTGTCGGGATCAGCATGGCGCCGGTTGCGACCGCGGACGCGATGATGACGTAATGCCATGCGATGGACTTGAGCATCGGAACGACGATGAGAGGGAAGAGAAACGCACCGAGATTGATCGTCCAGTAGAAAATACCGAAGCCGAGTGTGCTCGTGCGCTCGTCCGTCACCTTGGCGATCGTTCCCGAAACGATCGGCTTGAAGGTTCCGGCTCCGAGACCCATGACGACGAGTCCGAAGAAAACCGCACTGTATTCCGTCATCTGGCTCGTCAGGAAATAGCCGCCGCCAAGCAGGGTGAACGCAACCATCAGGGTGCGCCGATACCCCATTCGGTCGGCGATGGCACCGGAAAAAATGGGGAGGAAGTAGAGCAGCGGCTGGATGGTGCTTTTAATCAGTCCGACACCTTCCTTCGAAAATCCGAGCTGATCGGTCATGTATACCGAAAGGATGCTCATCATTCCGTAGTAGGAACCGCGTTCAAAAAATTCGAACAGGATTACGACCCAGTAATTCTTGGGAAAATCCTTCAACCGTGGTTTCTGCAACGTTTCCGTCATACACTCTCATCTTCTAATTGGTGGTTCGGGATGGCGACGCCAAATATCGCAAAAGATACACATTCCAGTGGAGGGATGCACAGGATTTCGGTCATTCCCGTCAGAAAAGTGCATTCGCGGGAAGGGAAAATCGCCGAAGCCTTTGAAAAAAAACAGCGGTGTGTTACCTTTTAAATTGTGGATTTGGTTCCAGATCTAACCTCCCCGAAACATTCCGCTTAGGCAGGAAGGTACTCATTGAACAAGACCATTCGTATCGCCAGTGGCCAGGGATTCTGGGGCGACCTCATTGACGCGCCGTATCATCAGGTGACGCGGGGGCCCGTGGACTATATCATGATGGATTTCCTCGCGGAGGTGACCATGTCCATCATGCAGAAGCAGAAACTGCGTAACCCCGAGCTGGGGTACGCGCGCGATCTGCCCGGGCAGATAAGCCGCATGCTTCCGCATATCGTCGAAAAAAACATCAAGGTCATCACCAACGGTGGGGGCGTCAATCCGCTTGCCTGCCGTGACGCCATCTTCCGTGAAGCGGAAAAGCAGGGGATCAAGGGACTCAAAGTCGGGGTTGTCGTCGGCGATGATATCCTGGATAACATCGATGCGCTGATGGCCGCGGGCATTGAACTGCGCAATATGGAAAGCGACGATGCGATCTCCGGTATCCGCGACCGCATCGTCTCCGCAAACGTCTATTTCGGAGCGTTTCCCATTGTCGAAGCGCTGCGTCAGGGCGCGCAGATCATTATTACCGGTCGCACGACCGACACCGGGCTCACGCTCGCACCCATGATTCATGAGTTCGGCTGGGAGGCGGATGACTGGGATAAGCTGGCTGCCGGGACGGTCGCAGGACATATCCTCGAGTGCGGCGGACAGAGCAGCGGCGGGAATTTCCTCGCGGACTGGAAGTCTGTCCCGGACCTCGCGCACATCGGTTTCCCCATCGCCGAGGCGCACCCGGACGGAACCGTCTTCATCACGAAGCACGAAAACACGGGCGGCCTGGTTTCGGAGGCGACAGTGAAGGAACAGCTGCTGTATGAAATCGGTGATCCGACGGAGTATATCACCCCTGACTGTATCGCGGATTTCACAAGCATTCGGCTGAAGCAGGAAGGGGAGAATCGGGTGAAAGTCTACGATGTCAAGGGACGGCCGTTCACCCCGTTTTACAAGGTTTCCGCTTCCTATCACGACGGATATTCCGCTGTCGGAACGCTGACCTATACCTGGCCGGAAGCGCTGGAGAAAGCGCAGGCAGCTGATCAGATTCTGCGCACCCGGCTCTCGGATCTCGGCCTTGAATTCGATGAGATCCGCAGCGAATTCGTCGGACACAACTCCTGCTTCGGCCCCCTGGCGACCATGCCGGAGGAGATCAATGAACTGGTCCTGCGCATAGGCGTGCGGGGGAAAAACCGGGATCACCTCGTCCGCTTCGGGCAGGAACTCGCTCCGCTCATCCTGACCGGACCGCCTTCGGTCACGGGATTTGCCGGCGGAAGACCGAAGCCGAGCGACGTCATCGCTTACTGGCCGGCGCTCATACCCAAAACCGCGGTGACGCCGCACGTTATCGTCGAGGAGAACTGACATGGCCGTGAAACGCATTCGACTGATAGAAATTGCACACGCACGTTCCGGCGATAAAGGTGACGCGGGGAACGTCGGTGTGATCGCTCGCGATGAACGCTATTATCCTGTTCTCGTTCAACAGCTTACCGCCGATGCGGTAAAGCGGCACTTCGAGGGGATCTGCTTCGGTCCTGTCGACAGGTACGAACTGCCGAATCTTGGCGCATTGAATTTCATCCTACATAATACGCTCGGCGGCGGCGGCACCGTCTCACTGAAAAATGACGCCCAGGGGAAGACACTCAGTGCGGCAATTCTCCGGATGGAGATTGACGTCGACGAATCACTGCTCGCGGGCTGAGGCTCCGGGCGCGATGCATATCGAAATATCCAGGAATCAAATCGCTGTTTCATCCACAACGCTCATCCTACCAAACCCCTTATGGATCTGACAATTCCCGCCCTGCAGCGATCCGCGAATGAAATGCGGATCGACATCATTCGGATGCTGCACGCGGCCGGCTCGGGACACCCGGGCGGTTCGCTCTCGCTCATCGACATTCTCACCGTCGTATTCCTTCGCTACATCAAGCGGACGAAGGAAAACGCCCTGGATCCTGACCGGCATCGTCTCGTGCTCTCGAAAGGGCACGGTGTTCCCGCGCTGTACGCGGTGCTGGCGCGCTGCGGCGTGATTCCGCATGAAGATCTGATTACCCTCCGGCAGGTCGGAAGTTACCTGCAGGGCCATCCGCACAACGGGTCATTCGCTCCCGTGGAAGCAAGTACCGGCTCCCTCGGTCAGGGACTGAGCATGGCGCAGGGCATGGCCATGGCTGCCAAGCTCGACAAAAAGCCGTACAAGGTGTATTGCGTCATGGGAGACGGGGAAACGCAGGAAGGTCAGGCCTGGGAAGCTCTGCTTTCCGCGCCGCATCACAAGCTGGATAATCTGATCGTCATTCTCGATTACAACAAGGGTCAGATCGACGGTCCGACGAACGAAATTCTGAATCTCGAACCGCTCGGCGACAAGCTCCGCGCCTTCAACTGGGACGTGCAGGAAATTGACGGTCACGATCTCGCGGCCATCGACGCAGCGGTTGCACGCGCGCAGGCGGAGAACGGTCAGCCGCATTTCATCATTGCGAATACGATCAAGGGCAAGGGTGTTTCTTTCATGGAGCATCCGACCGAATGGCACGGCAAGGCGCCGAATGCGGCAGAGACAGAAGCCGCAATCAAGGAACTCGAAGCGTTACTCAATTAAGGACACGACAGAATAATGGCTAAAGCAACACGCGTTTCATTCGGCGAAGAGCTTGTTGAGCTCGGTGCGACTCACCCCGAGCTTGTCGTGTTCGATGCGGACCTCTCCAAATCCACGCAGTCGCAGCATTTCGCAGCAAAATATCCCGAACGCTTTTTTGAAATGGGCATTCAGGAGCACAACATGATCGGCGCTGCCGCGGGCATGGCGCTGAGCGGCAAGAAACCGTTCATCTGCTCGTTTTCCACCTTCGTTGTCGGAAGATTCGAAGTCATCCGCATGTCCATCGGCTACAGCGAAGCCAACGTGACCGTGGTCGGCACACATTGCGGTGTCGCGATCGGGGAAGACGGCTACAGCCAGATGGCGCTTGAAGACATCGCCCTGATGCGCACTCTTCCCAACATGACAATCATTCAGCCGGCCGATGACCGCGAGGCGAAGGCGGCTGTCCGCTTCCTCGCCGATCATCAGAATCCGGCATTCCTTCGCCTGACCAGGCAGGGTCTCGAGGACCTTCACGGCGATGATTATGAATTCCGATTCGGCAAAGCCGATCTGCTTCGTGACGGCAGCGACGCCGTTATTTTTGCCACAGGCGGGGTCGTGTACAACGCGCTCAAGGCGGCGGAAGAGCTTGAATCAGAGGGGCTCAGCATTCGCGTGGTGAACATCCACACCATCGCACCGCTCGATGCGGACTTCGTCGTTCAGTGCGCGAAGGAAACCGGTCGCGTGATTACCGTCGAAGATCACAGCATTGTCGGTGGGCTCGGCGGTGCGGTCGCAGAGGTTCTGGGCGAACGGCAGCCGACCCTGATGAAGCGCATCGGCATGACGGAGTACGGCCGATCCGGCACACCCGAAGATCTGTACGTGCATTTCGGTCTCGACAGGGAAGGGGTGAAACGGCAGGTGGCCGCCTTCCTGAAAGGGTGAGTTTCCGCGATCGTCTCCATGAGAGAAAAATGAAAAGGACCCGCGAATGCGGGTCCTTTTTTTTACATCCGAATGAACTTCTCGTCAGGGGGTGACGGTCACGGGAAGAACAGGCACGTTGGCGCTGCTGTTGTAAGTGACGCCGCTGCCCGACAGGCTGCTGACCGTCATCACAACGGAAGAGCTGCTGCGGTCCATCACGGCGGTCTGTGCGGTGACGTTACCGTTTCCGTCCGTAATCAGCGAAGCGCTGCCGCTGTCACCGCCGCTCCAGCTGACCGTGACGGTCGCACCGGGCACGGGCTGGTTCGCCGCGTCGACGACGGTCACACCGAGATTTCCGCGCCACTTCTTTTTATTCGACCAGGAGTACCCGTTCGCCGAGGAAATGTGCACGGTGGTCACAGACGGGACCGGAGTCGTGGCATTGACGGCATTCGAATAGGCCGAGCTGCCGGCATTGTTGTAGGCACGGACGCGGTAATGATAGGTGGCGCCGGAAGAAAGTCCGGAGTTTGTATAACTGATCGTGTTCGAACCTACCGTGGCGATCTGCGCCCAGGTGGAGCCGTCCGGAGAACGCTCGATCCGGAATCCGTCCTCGTTGGATGCATTATCGCTCCAGTTGATCGCGATGCTGCTTGTCGACGTTGCCGATGCATTCAGTGCCGAAGGGGCGACAGGGACGGTGGAAGTAGAGGGCGGAGTAGTGGCGGATGCGAGATTGAACAGAAGAAGATTCGGAGAACCCGGTCCAATGCTGCTGAGAATGCCTGACGTGGCTGCCGATTTCAGCGCGTAATCGACCTGGGCCGGCGTGGCAGTCGGATTGGCACTGAGATAGAGGGCCGCAACGCCGGCGGCATGCGGACTCGCCATCGAGGTGCCGGATTTCACGCCGTATGCGTTCGAGGCGGTCATGAGCGAAGAATAGATATATGAACCCGGAGCGAAAAGATCGACGACACTGCCGTAATTCGAATAGTAGGCGCGAGCGTCTGCGCTGGTGACCGCACCGACGGTGATTGCATCCGCCGCGCTGGCCGGGGACTTGGTCGATGCGTCGACATTGTCGTTCCCGGCGGCGACGGTGCAGACCACGCCGGCGGCAACGGCATTGTTGACCGCGGTGTTGAAGGCTGCGACATAGCCGCCGCTCATCGACATGTTGATGACAGCGGGACCGTTGCGATGGGTGACCACCCAATCGATGCCGGCGATGACGGCGCTTCCCACGCCCACACCGATGCAGTTGAGGACACGGACGGCAACGATGGAAACCCCCTTGGCCACACCGACGGTGGAACCTCCGATGATGCCGGCGACATGCGTACCATGCCCGCCGCAATCAGAAGCATCGGCGTCGTTGTCGACGAAGTCCCAACCGGACGTAACTCTGCTGGAGTACTCCTGATGGTCCAGACGAACTCCTGTATCAATCACGTACACCGTGACACCGGATCCGGTATTCGGATAGGTGTAAAGATTGTCGAGGGGAAGCTGATGCTGATCAATCCGGTCCAGACCCCAGTTCGGCGGGTTGTTCTGCGATTCGATACCCACCTGAACATCCTGTTCGATATACGCGACATTGGGATTGTGGCGAATGCCTTCCAGCGCCTGTGCGGGTATGGTGGCGGCGAATCCTTTCAGCACACGTTTGTAGCGAAAGTGGACGTTCGCTCCGTTGCCGTGCGTCATCTCATCGACCAGTCCGTCGACATTGCCGACATTGTCCTTGAAAACAACGATATACCGGTCCTTGACGTCAACGTTTTCGTCGCCGGACGTCACTTTCGCCATGGCCGGTTGATGGGATTCGTTTTCAGAGGTAGGGAACGTGGGTTCGTCACTGCACGCGGCAAAGAACAATAATCCTGCTGCGAGACCAAGGAGGTATCGGTTCATCTGGTTTCAACTCCTGTACAATTCCTGTGAAAAGTCGTTTCTTAGCCTTATCTGATCCGTACTTGAGCAGATTCATCGCGTCCGACAATACTGTCGCCTATTTATACCCGCGCTCCCTGGCGGGAATCCATATTATCATAAGATACACAAAAAACGATTTGGATTCGTATGGATGCGAAAATATTTCTGTCGAATCGTTCGTACGCCTTATTTCTAGGGGCTAAGATACATTTCGAACCTTTCAGGAGATTGAAACGGGGATTACAAAATTGAAAGGACGGATTACTCCGCGCTTCCATGGAAATTATTGTATGATTATTTATTCCAGATACAGGAGGAGCGGGGATGAATATATGAAAACGGACCCGTATGTACGGGTCCGTTTTCTTTGAGGAGAAAGAGCGCGTATCCGGGCAGATATGCGCGATGCGGTGTAACGCCGGTTATTTGACCAGCATCATCTTCCGCACATCGTGGAATTCCTGGTTGTCGCCGCCGATCGCAAGAATGCGATAGGTATACACACCCGACGGCAGTTCCGAACCGGTGGCCTGGGCATTCCAGACGACGGAATGCGTGCCGGCCGGCACCATGTGGTTTACCAGGACTGCGACCTCGTTGCCGAGGGCGTTGTAGACTGCGAGACGCACGTTGCACTCCACCGGGAGGGTGAAGGAGATCGTGGTACTCGGGTTGAACGGGTTGGGATGGTTCGGATGGAGCGCGAAACCACTCGGTACGGACTCCCCGCTCGCGGCTTTCGGAGGCGGCGTGACATAGTAACCGCTGAAGAACCGGGCATTGTCGAATCCCTTGTTGATTGCATCCAGGGCTGCAACGATGTCGCTGAGCGTAACCCCGACAGGAGCCAGGCCCGCCAGGGCATTGTTCGCCATGGTGAGCAGATCCTGCGGCGTTTTGTTCGTTCCATTCGAATTGAGACCGCTGAGGACGCTCGGCGGGAAATAGAAGTTCAGGAACGTGTTGTCCGGAATATCATTTCCGTCGAGGCATATGCCGTTGACGTAATCAGAACCCTGCGTCCGCATCCACGGAGTCGTCGGTGGCGGCAGATAGAATGAGGTTCCGAGTGTGGGATCCAGCAGCAGGTTCAAGGTCAGGGTGATGGTCTGTGAAAGAAGAATGTTGTCGAAGCGGCCGTAGCTGTTCAGCGGCATACCGCTCGGATTGATGATGCAGCCGTTGAGGAACCCGTAATCAGCGGTCAGGACGGTTGGCGTTCCGCCTCCGGGCAGATACTGGATGATACAGGAGGCATCGGCTGAGTGAATCGTGAGGGAACCGCCGCTGGGATATGCCAGCGGTACGCCGACAGTGATGGTCCCGCCGTTAAGCTGAATCAGGGAGTCGATCAGCGTTGCAGTTCCCTGTCCGGTTCCGCAGAAAGAGCCGCCGGGATTACCGTAGTAGCCCTGGGTAAGAGAGCCGAACTGGTTACAGAGTTCTGTAATGACCTGGGTAACCGTCGCCGATTCGTTGCCGCACGCATCGACGGCCTTCCACGACTTGATGTGGTTGATGAGGCCGCCATTGTACGTGATCGTCGAGAGAACCACCACCAGGGTAGGAGCCGGACTGCAGTTATCGTCAATGTCCGGATCATTGAAAATGATCGGCTGCCCGCAGTTCACCGTGAAATCAGGATACCCGGAAATTGTGGGATTGACATCGTCATTCACGTAGAAGGTTCTGGTCGCCGTGGACTGGTTACCGCAGTTGTCCTGGGCTGAGAACGTAACTGTGACCGTGCGATCACAATTATCTATTGGCGGAGTGTACGTCGGCGTGACGGTTACCGTTCCGTCGCAGTTATCGACAGCGCTGGCCGTGCCCGCCCACGTATCGACAGCACCTGCGTCGAAGCATGCCATCGTCAGAGGTGCAGGAGGTACGGTAATAACCGGCGGTGTGTTGTCATTGACGAGGAAGGTTTTGGTTGCACTGCTCTGGTTTCCGCAGTTGTCCTGCGCCGAGAACGTAACGGTGACAGTTCTGTTGCAGTTGTCGATCGGCGCCGACCAGGTCGGTGTGACCGTGACGTTTCCATCGCAGTTATCCGAGGCACTGGCGGTTGCCGCCCATGCTGCGGCCGATGCGGGATTATAACACTGCATTGTCAGTGTTGCGGGCGGTACCGTAATCACCGGCGGAGTGTTGTCGTTGACGAGGAACGTTTTTGTTTCGGTGCTCTGATTTCCGCAGTTGTCCTGTGAGGTGAATGTCACGGTCACTGTTCGGTTGCAGTTGTCAGGTGGTGCGTTCCATGTCGGAGTCACCGTGACGGTTCCGTCGCAGTTATCGAATGCGCTCGCTGTTGCAGCCCATGTGGCGACAGCACCGGCGTCGTAGCACTGCATTGTCAGAGACGCTGGCGGTACAGTGATGACCGGTGGTGTGACATCGTTGACAAGGAAGGTCTTGGTGGCCGAACTCTGATTTCCGCAGTTATCCTGAGAGGAGAACGTCACGACCACTGTCCGGTTGCAGTTGTCCGGGGGCGCCGTCCAGGAGGGAGTCACGGCAACGGATCCGTCGCAATTATCAAGTGCGGTGGCAGTCGCGGCCCAGGCAGCGACGGTCCCGGCGTCGTAACACTGCATCGTCAGCGACGCCGGAGGGACGGTAATGACCGGCGGGGTGACGTCGTTGACAAGGAATGTCTTCGTCGCCGTACTCTGATTCCCGCAGTTGTCCTGGGACGTGAAGGTCACGATGACTGTTCTGTTGCAGTTATCCGGCGGTGCGGTCCAGGACGGTGTAACGGCCACCGGTCCATCGCAGTTGTCGAGCGCACTTGCGGTCGCTGCCCAAGTCGCAACGATTCCGGCATCGTAGCACTGCATCGTCAGCGTCGCAGGCGGCACGGTAATGACAGGAGGCGTCACATCGTTGACCAGGAACGTCTTCGTTGCCGTGCTCTGATTTCCGCAGTTGTCCTGTGAGGTAAACGTCACCGTAACGGTGCGATTGCAGTTATCTACCGGAGCTGTCCAGGAAGGCGTTACGGCAACATTGCCGTCGCAGTTATCGATGGCGCTTGCGGTTGCCGCCCAGGTGGCGACGATGCCTGCATCGTAGCATTGCATTGTCAGGTTCGCAGGCGGCACGGTGATGACGGGAGGCGTCACATCGTTGACCAGGAACGTCTTGGTTTCCGTACTCTGGTTTCCGCAATTGTCCTGTGAGGTAAACGTTACCGTAACGGTGCGGTTGCAGTTATCGGGCGGTGCGGTCCAGGATGGAGTAACGGCCACCGGTCCATCGCAGTTGTCAACCGCGGTTGCGGTTGCGGCCCATGCTGCAACGACGCCTGCATCGTAGCACTGCATTGTCAGGTTTGCGGGAGGTACCGTGATCACGGGCGGCGTCACATCATTGACCAGGAAGGTCTTCGTCGCGCTGCTCTGGTTTCCGCAATTGTCCTGTGTGGCGAAGGTCACGGTGACGGTTCTGTTGCAGTTATCCGGCGGGGCGGTCCAGCTGGGTGTGACTGTTACCGTGCCGTCGCAGTTGTCGAGTGCACTGGCGGTTGCCGCCCATGTGGCGACGATTCCGGCATCGTAGCACTGCATTGTCAGGTTGGCAGGAGGTAGCGTGATCACGGGCGGCGTCACATCATTGACCAGGAAGGTCTTCGTCGCACTGCTCTGATTCCCGCAATTGTCCTGTGCGGCGAATGTCACGGTGACGGTTCTGTTGCAGTTATCGAGCGGCGCAGTCCAGCTGGGTGTGACTGTTACCGTGCCGTCGCAGTTGTCGAGCGCACTGGCAGTGGCAGCCCATGCGGCGACAGTACTGGCATCGTAGCACTGCATCGATAGGTTCGCAGGAGGTACCGTGATCACGGGAGGCGTCACGTCATTGACAAGGAAGGTCTTTGTCGCGGTGCTCTGGTTCAGACAATGATCCACGGCCGTAAAGGTCACGGTGACCGTTCGATTACAGTTATCGACGGGCGGTGTCCAGGTCGGGGTGACCGTCACGGAACCGTCGCAGTTGTCGTCGGCGCTCGCTGTCGCAACCCAGGCAGCCACGGCGCTCGGGTTGTAGCATTGCATGGACAGGGAAGCGGGCGGGACGGTAATCACCGGTGGCGTGGTGTCGTTGACGAGGAAATCCTTGGTCGCGGTTCCGGTGTTGCCGCATCCGTCGGTGGCGGTAAACGTCACTGTTACGGTATGGTTGCAGTTGTCCGCGGGAGCGGTATAGCTGGGGGTGACGGCGACGCTGCCGTCGCAGTTATCGAGCGCGGATGCGCCCGCCGCCCACGCCGCAACCGCGCTTGCGCTGAAGCACTGCATTGTCAGTGAGGTAGCGGGTACGGTGACCACCGGAGCGATATTGTCTGCGACGGTGATGATCTGCTGACACGTCACGGTCAACCCGGTAATCGAACCGCTGTATGTCCGGGTAATCGTTTTGCAGTTTGGCCCGCTGTAGTTCGATTCTACGTCGCTCACCCAGGTCACGATAACGTTCGGACAATTGGTCGTGCCGAACGCGAAATCATGAGCGGGGATGTCGGCAGCGCAGGTCACGGTGACCGGCGGAGGACACGTGATGAGCGGCGCTATCGTGTAATTGTAGGTGCAGGATTCCGTACAGGATCCCTCCGCGGGGCTCGTCGACGTTGTCAGGAGCACCGCGAAGGACGTTCCGTTCGCCGCGAGACCGACATTCACGGTCACCGTCTGGCTGGTCGCGGATCCGCTGATGGTGGCATTGCCGGTAACGCTCCAGCTCCAGCCTGCGACATGCGTCGTCGCGTTGGCATCCGGACCGGTGAAGACAATCTGACTGCCTTCACAGAAATCCACCACCGGCGGAGTCTGCGGGGAAGGCGAAATACTGCATACCGGCTGCGGATACAGAGCCAGGGTTCCTGTGCACCCCTGCGAGGTGAATCCGTTTGCATCGGTGAGTATCGCCGTGTACGTCCCCGCCGGATCGGTACCCGCCGTGAGGTTGATCGACCAGGGCTGCGGCGCACTCGGTGGAGTCCAACCCGGGGGACCCGACCAGGCAACCGAGTAGGGAGGCGTGCCATCGGCGATGCGTTCCACCGTGAACGTTACCGGTGTGCCCTGGCAAACTGTGGTGGATAATGGAAGCACGCGGCACTGTGGCGGGGGAATGTAGTTTCCGAAATTGATGCCGCTGTGTACGGGAGTGGTTATCAGATCAACCGCCCATGATTCAGGACCGTATCCGAGGGCCAGTCCGGCAGCGGAGGTCGCTGTACCGATTGCAAGCCCGCCGTTGATGCTCGTAGTCAATTCCGGGTATGTCTCGTCCCAGGTGGATGGCGGCGTCTGGTTGAAGGCCACGTACGGATAATTCGGCGGCGGGGACGACAAGGGTTTCAGCCCCTGATATTCTTCGCTGACGATGTACACCGAACCCGGGAGCCCCGTGAGACTGTAGATGCCGGAAGCATCCGTGGTTCGCATGTACGAAACGGGTGTTCCTCCGACGGATGTTGTGATATAGATATCCCAATCTTGCAGCACCGGCTCCCCGATATCCTGTGCGTGGTTCCCATTGATATCGAAGAATTTCAGACCGGAGATTTCCCCATTGGGTGGGGGGGGGATGGGAATCGGAACCGACCGGCTGCCTGCTCCGAGAACGACCGTATGTCCGGACGCGCCGGGGACGTATCCCGATCCGTTGCGCTGGTCAATATCAAATGGTGTCAGACCATAAACATATCCTCCCCAGTCATCTGTCGGAGGCCCCGCCAGCTGCGACTGCAGAGAAAGCGACCAGATAAAGGTCTGAGACAGGTGCAGATTGAAATAAATCTGCAGATCACCGGTATAGGTGGCCGGGACACCTTGTCCGGGCGTACCACCCGCATTTCGCAGGTCATTGTACGTTATGACAAATTTGCGTTCCGCATCGGT
>QKAF01000140.1 GCA_003246455.1 Bacteroidota bacterium | reverse complement strand
CAGCCGCGCATTCGTCAACGATACGCCCGTGCCGGTGAGCGCGCTTCATGAACTCGGCAACCGCCTGGTGGATATTCACGGACAGCACGAGCACCAGTCACTGCTGCGGGCGGAGACGCACCGTGTCGTCCTCGACAGCGATCCGGCGGTGACCCTCGCACTCGCGTCCTACCAGGACCTGTACTCCGCCTTCATCGCATCCGTGCAGGAGCTCGACGACGCGCGCCGCACGCGCGACCGCATCGATGAACGCCGGCTGGTCGCCGAGCATCAGCTGCGGGAGATCACGCTCGTCAATCCGGAAGCGGGAGAGGACGAATCCATCGAGCAGGAACTGAAAGTCGTCGAGCACGGTGAGAAGCTCGCGACGGCAGCCAATGAAATCGTCACGCTGCTCTACGACGGGGAACAGAACGTCGTCGACATGCTGGGACGCAGCGAAAAGCTGCTCGCGGACATCGCGCGCATCGACTCTTCGATGTCTGACCTCCAGCGCGAGGTGGGATCTGCCGCGACCGGACTCTCTGAAATCGCGCGCACGGTGCGGGATTATCTCGAGCGCATCGATTTCGCACCCGACCGGGCAGAAAAACTGCGGCACCGCCTTGCTGAAATCACCGATCTGAAGCGCAAGTATCGCATGCCGCTTGCAGAATTGCTCGAGAAGAAGGAATCCCTCGCTGCGGAACTGGCCGGACTCGATTCCATCGATGACCGCATCGAATCCCTCGAACGCCAGTGCGAGACGCTGCGGGCGAAAACCGCAACCGCTGCGAAAGGACTCAGTGCGGAACGGCGCAGGGCATCCGAAACGCTCGGGAAACAGATCGTCTCGGCGCTGAAGGACATCAAGAATGCGCGCTTCGAAACCCGGCTTGAAATCACACCCGCAACGACGGCGGACAGGCGCTGGCTGAAGGGTGACGACGGACCCGTGCATTGCGATGAATTCGGCTGGGACGGCGTGGAGTTTTATCTTTCCACGAATCTCGGCGAGGAGCCCAAACCGCTCGCCAAGGTCGTTTCCGGCGGCGAGGTGTCGCGCATCATGCTGGCGATCAAGTCCATATTCGCAGGACGAGACGGCATCCCCATCATGGTTTTCGACGAAGTCGACGTCGGCGTCAGCGGCGGCATTGCGCGCAAAGTCGGCGACGCCATGCGCAAGCTCGCGCGTGCGCATCAGATTGTCGCCATCACGCATCTGCCGCAGATCGCGGGGATGGGCGCCGGGCATCTGCGCGTCGAGAAGAATGTAAAAAACGGTCGTACGTCGACACGCGTCACCGCACTTTCCGACGACGATCGCGTCCAGGAAATCGCCCGCCTGCTCAGCGGCGAAAAAATCACCGACGCAGCGCTGCAGAGCGCCCGCGAGCTCATGGTGCCGCCAACGGCGTAGCCACCCGCGGCGCAGCCTCAAGCGGCGCAGCCTCAAGCGGCGCAGCCTCAAGCGGCGCAGCCTCAAGCGGCGCAGCCGGCCACCACATTATTCAATCACTACCAGACGTCTCATGTCCATAGCGATCTACAACACCCTCACCCGCAGTGTCCAGGAATTCACGCCTCTCAACGAAGGGGAGGTGCGCATGTACTGCTGCGGACCGACCGTGTATGACTATTTTCACATCGGGAATGCCCGTTCCTTCGTGATGTCCGACGTCGTGCGCCGCTACTTTGAGTTTCGCGGCTACACGGTCACGTACGTCATGAATATCACGGACATTGACGACAAGATCATCCGGCGCGGCAACGATGAGGGCGTGCCGTCGTCCCAGGTGGCGGACCGCTTTGCCGCGGCCTTTCTCGAGGACTCCGCGCGTTTCGGGATTCGTCCGGCGAGCATGCACCCGAGAGCCACCCAGACCATGGACGACATGATCGCGCACATCCAGGGACTCATCGACAACGGGTCGGCATATGTCGTCGACGGCGACGTGTATTTCCGCGTGGGATCCTATCAGGAATATGGGAAACTCAGCCGCAAGAACATCGAGGATCTCGAGGTAGGCGCACGGGTGGAAGCGGATACGCGGAAGGAGAGTCCGGTGGATTTCGCACTCTGGAAGAATGCCAAGCCCGGCGAGCCGACCTGGGACGCCCCGTGGGGAAAAGGACGCCCCGGCTGGCATATCGAGTGCTCCGCGATGGCGATGAAATACCTCGGCAGGACCTTCGACATCCATGCCGGCGGCAACGACCTGATCTTTCCGCACCATGAGAATGAGATCGCCCAGAGCGAAGCCCTGACGCATCAGCCCTTTGCGAAATTCTGGATGCATTTCGGTTTCCTGAATATCGACAATGAAAAAATGTCGAAATCGCTCGGGAATTTCTTCACCGCGCGCGAAATCCTGGATAAATACCCGGCGGAAGTCATCCGCTTTTATTACCTTCAGACACACTACCGCAGTCCGCTGAATTTCACGCACGAAGGGCTCGACGCCGCGAAAACCGGGCTGCAGAAGCTGCAGGTGCTTTACGACGCGCTGGGCGAAGCGCCCGCGGGAAGCGGGACGGTGGACGTCGCCGCGCATGAACAGCGCTTCGTCGCCGCGATGGACGACGATTTCAATACGCCCGCCGGATTCGGTGCGCTGTTCGATTTCGCACGCGATGTGAACACCGTACTGCACGCCGAGGGCGGACTCGACGCCACTTCACGGGATGCCGCCCGGGACCTCCTGCACCGGACGACCGTGGAGGTGTTCGGTGTCGTGCGCACGGAAAGCGCAGGCGGAGGGGACAAGCTTCTCGACGACGTGATGCAGCTCGTCATCGCGCTGCGCACGGAAGCGCGGCAGGAGAAGCAGTGGGCCCTGTCCGACCGCATCCGCGACGGACTGAAGGAGCTTGGCATCGTGCTCGAGGATTCCCGCGACGGCACAAAATGGAAACTCGGAGAATAAAAACCGTATGTCCGAAAACAACGAAACCCCCGAATCGTCCTTTCTCTGGAGCAATTTCTTCCAGCGCGACCGGGAGAAGGACATCCTGACCCTGCTGCGCGGCGTGCCCATTTTCGAGGGTCTTGGCCGCGGTCAGCTCCGCGCCGTGGAACGCATCCTGCATCGCCGCAAATACCATGCGGGCGAGTACATTTTCCGCGAGGGAGACCCCGGCCTCGGCATGTACATCATCGAAGCGGGGGAGGTGTCCATCGTCAGTGAGAGCCGTTCGACCGAGATCGCCCGGCTGGGGAAAGGGGAGTTTTTCGGAGAGATGTCGATGTTCAACGACCGTCCCCGCACCGCCAGCGCGCTCGCATACGAAGACACGAAAGTGTTCGGCTTTTTCCAGCCCGATCTGCTCGGACTGCTGGAAACACGTCCCAGCATCGGGACGAAGGTCGTCATGATGCTCTCGCGCATCCTTGCCGAGCGACTCTACAAGGCCGGGGTGGAAAACGCGCGCCTGCGGTCGGAACAGTTCCTGAAAGAACACCCCTAGCATGATGACCAACACGAAGCTCCTCATCGTATT
>QKAF01000091.1 GCA_003246455.1 Bacteroidota bacterium | reverse complement strand
ATGCGATACTCCACGGCATCGCTGCCGGTATGCTCGAAGCCGTCGAACGGATTGAAATTGACGTCCCCGTCCGTTCCCGTCACCCCGATGCTGTCGCTCTGCATCGAGGCGGCATCGAAGCCGCGGGGCGGAATGCGGTTGTCTTTCAGGTACTGGGCGCCGTGCATGAGCTTGGCTGTCACGTTTCCGCCGACATCGCCCATCACCGATTCCCATATCTGCACTTCATCCGCCGTCTGAATTTTCGCATGATGCGGCTCAAACGGCCAGTCGCAGTCCGGGATTTCCCCGCCGCTGTTCCAGGCGCCTGATTCGAAGACCGTCTGCTGATCGGCATCCGTCACGGTTACGTGGAGCCAGGCGCGCCGGCTCGGAAAACCGCTGGGGAATTTGTGTCCCGCGAGATTGCGCACGTTCGCGGTAAAGAGCAGCTCTCCTCCGCCGGTGAACGCCCCGGCGGACGTAAGCTCCGCCGAGCGCTGCTGCAGCTGTTCGCGGGCGAGCGTGATGGTTTTCTCGTAATGCGATTCGAGCGCGGTCGTCCCCAGTTCCGTCGTGTGCGCCTTCATGATCTCCGGAACGATGGTGTTTCCACCGACGAAGAGATGCGGGTACACGGGCTGACGCGGACTTGCCGTCGAAGGAATGACCGAGATGCGCAGGGCTTCGTCGAGCGCGGGCATATGGCAGGACTGACATGTCCGGCCGAGCGCCGGATAGGCGCTTGCTTTCCATTCAAGGTAGGTCGCCTGTTCGGGGAACTCCCCGGCGATCTGTCCCTGCCCGTCGAGATACGGCGTGTACAGCGTGTGGCAGGTGCCGCACAGCTCCGCCTGTTCGATATGCGCCGCGTGCACGGGTTCGAACCCGGACATGTTCCGCATCGGCTGAAGCAGCGGGTTCGCGTACGGCCCGAAGGTCACCCGTGTACCGGAAATCTCGTACCCGCCGGAAAAACTCTCCGGGGTGCCGAAATTCTCCGACGTCACCTGGTGGCACAGCGTACAGCTGACCGCATCCATCGCCAGCCCGTCGGCAAGCGCTTCGCCGAGGGAGTACGTGGAGGCGCCGTTGACATGGGACTCCTCATGCCCCATCGGTGTATGGCAGTTGGTGCATTTGTCCTGGATCGCCCCCGCCAGTTCCGGGTGGTCGAGGGATTCCGCGATCACCGACGCCTGCCAGAACGGATCGCGCGCGGCGTTGGCCATCATCGAGGAACGCCAGCCGGTGGGAGGCGACACGTCTTCGCCGGCCTGGCTTTGATTCGCCGTCGATCCCGCCTGGTGGCAGACCTGACAGTTGCCCGAGCCGCTGAACAGCGTGGATCTCGCGGTGCTGAGATCGTGCTGCGCGAACGCCGTGGCGGTAAGAGTGAACAGGAGTATCGCAATCGCCGAAATACGCATGAGGCCCCCGTACGGATGCAGAAAAAAGAAATCCACAGGGTTTTATCTTAAGAAATTTTCCGAAAAAAAACACCGTCCTCGGTGAACCGTTTTCCCCGCTCCGGATGTTATCAGGGTATCAACGCTCTCCCCGATCATTTTTTCGATTCGAATCGCGATGGTTGACCGCTGTATCTGTTTTTCGAAAACCTTTTCCGAGCTGAAAACGCTTGCGGCACAGCATCGCATCCGCGATGTCGCGGCGCTGCAGACCGTCACGGAATTCGGCCGGCGCTGCGGGCTCTGCAAATCCTACGTGCAGCGAATGCTCGATACGGGCAGTACCATCTTCCCTGTCATGGCCGTACCCCTGCACCCCTTCGAAAACCCGGAACTGTTCACGGAACTCCCCGGAGACTCCCGCCGCGATTGATTCGCCCGTCCTCTCCGCCCTTTCCGTCCTTAGAACGCCACCACGTGCTCGTCGATCTTTCGCGGGTCGTCGGGCATGAGTCCGTACATGTGCCGATGGAGAAATGCGCGGATGTCGCGCGTTTCTTCGCTGCTGATGCGATGAGCCGTGTCGTATTCGTGATATTCGACGGCGAGCCCGAGGTCGGTCAGGACGCGGCTGTTTTCGCGTCCCACTTCGATGCCCAGGATCTGGTCCCGGGTCCCATGCGCGAGAAAAATCGGAATGCGCTGATTTGCCTCATGCTTCTCGTCCGCCAGCCGCGCGGGGTCGAGCACATATCCCGACAGCGCGACGATGCCGCCGAGCCGCACCGGGTAACGCAGGGCGGCGTCAAGGCTCATGACCGCACCCTGGGAGAATCCGACGAGGAAGATGTTTTCGGGAGGAATGCCGTCGTCGAGCTGCTCCGAGATCAGGTCGCTGATCAGATCGCGGCTCTCCTGCACCTCCGCCTGGTCGCGGGTCGTGTTGTCGTACCACCAGCGCACATCGGGCGCGGCATCGTCGAAAAACGTCGCGGACGGCAGGACCCAGCGCGTGTGCAGAAATCCCATCTGCCGCACGAAGGGGAAAAAGGCATACTTGTTCGCGTTGCGTCCGTGCAGTCCGATCATCGCATAATCGGCACGGTCGAGGTCTTCGGGGAACGTAAGAAAATCGAGTTTCATGGTGCTTCGGCCTTTTCTACCGAACACGATCGGAGCGGAAATCATGCCCGCTCCGCCCGCGCAGGGCAGCGAAAGCAGGTGTCAGGAATCCCATCCTTTGAATTTCGCCCAGGCGCGGAACTCGCTCTCGAGCTGTTCAAAACTGTCGATCGCGAAAAGAATCGGCTGAAGGTGCCACACCTCGTATTCCTGCGCACCCAGGCGCTCCGGTTCGAAATCGATCACCTCGACCGCGTCGGAGAGTGAATAGAGCACTTCCTTCGGGGAGGAAAGAATGCCCGCGCCGTAAATGCGCCGTCCCGCATCGGTGTTGATCAGACCGAATTCGACGGTGAACCAGTAGAAGCGCTCGAGCTGGCGAATCTCTTTCGGATCGCTGACACGCAGGAAAGTCTGCGCGAAATACTGGAAGAAACTGGAGAAGAACGGATTCGTCAGCGTCGGCATGTGCCCGAAGATATCGTGGAAGCAATCGGGCGCGGGTGTATATTCCAGTTCATGCGGCTGACGGATATAATCCGTCGACGGAAAGTGCGCCCGCGCCATGAAACTGAAAAAATCGTTGGTGTCGAGGAGCCCGGGAATGCGCGCGACGCGCCACCCCACCATATCGTCGAGCGTGAGGCTGATCTCGCGCAGCGACGGCAGCCGGTCGGGCTGAAGACCGAGGATGCGCATTCCCTCGAGATACTCGTCGCACGCGCGTCCGGGAAGCTGCGCCGCCTGCCGCGAGTACAGCGTTCTCCAGGTCTCGTGATCGTGCGCGGGATAATCCGGATACGTGATCGCGTCGTGCTCGGGGACCGCCCCGTCCAGTTTTATGGGAATGCACCGCGGATCGATGTCCTCCTGCTCGGCGTATTTCGCGTAGGCGGACTTGGAAAAGTCTTCGTTTTCGTTCGGAACGGGCGTGTCGTCTGCCATGCTGCAACTCCTTCTTTCCTGCGCAGCGCGGGACCGCGAAACACATTCCGGTCCATCTCGTTCGTCCGCAGGGAAACAGAAATGAGGATATCGTTTGTATCAAATGAAATATAATAAAATATTGGTCCAAGGGAAGGAATGAATCCGTGTCCCGGATTGCCGCGGGCTTCGGGAGAGAAAAAACGGAAAAAGGAAAAATGAAATCATGAGCAACATCTGCATCAACTCTGAAATCGGCCGTATCCGCAAAGTCATTCTGCATCAGCCCGGACAGGAAATCGAGCGCATGACGCCGTCGAACGCGGCGGAGGTGCTCTACGATGACATCCTGCACCTGCCCCGCGCCCTGCGCGAGCACAATCAGCTCGAGTTCGTGCTCAGCCGGGTGAGCCAGACCTACGAACTCGTGGATCTCCTCCGCGAAACGCTGGCCCTTCCCGAAGCGCGCGAGACGCTGGTCGACCGGTTCTGCACGGCCGCCGGATACCCGGAACTGGCGGGCGAACTCCTGGCGCTGGACGATTTCGAACTGCCGTTCCGGCTCATCCACGGCACGCTGAAGAAAAGCGACACGCTCGAACGGTACCTGAGCAACAGCCTGTATTCTCTGCCGCCCCTGCCGAATTTCTTCTTCATGCGCGACGCGGCGATGTGCGTCCACGGACGCGTCATCACCGGCTCCATGGCGAACCAGGTCCGGGTGGCCGAAGCGATTATCATGGAGACTATTTTCAAGCATCACCCCGATTTCCGCGCGGAAGGATTTTATTTCGACGGGACGGTGCAGGAGGCCGCGGGTCTCACCATCGAGGGCGGAGACGTGCTCATACTGCGTGAAGACGTGGTATGCATCGGCAACAGCGAACGAACCTCCATCCGGGGGATCGATACGCTGATCCAGTCCTTCGCCGCGGGCGGCCGTATCAAGCATGTCATCGTAGTGGAAATGCCGAAAGCCCGTGCCACCATCCATCTCGACATGATTTTCACGATGATCGACCGCGACAAATGCGTCGTGTTCCCCCCGCTGATCACCGGTCCCCGCGCCTGCCGCGTCATGCACGTGGAAATCGACGGCAGCAAGGTCAAATCCATCGAGGATCGCAAGGATCTGCTTTCCGCGCTCAGGCAGGTCGGCCTCGACCTCGAGCCCATTCCCTGCGGCGGCACCGACCAGGTGCATCAGGAGCGCGAGCAATGGACCTCCGGGGCGAATTTCTTCGCCATCGCACCCGGACAGATCATCGGCTACGGGCGCAACAAGCGAACCTTCGACGAACTCGGCAAGCGTGGCTTCCGCCTCGTGCGTTTCCAGGACCTGCGCGAAGGCCGTGTACAGCTGGGCGAAGACGAGTCGTACGCCATCACCATCGAAGGAGCCGAGCTTTCGCGCGGCGGCGGCGGCTGCCGCTGTATGACCCTGCCCGTGCTCCGCGATCCGGTGGCCTGGTAAAGGCATTGTATCGATCCGCGGCTCTTCGTAATATTCATGGATATGTCTCTGTTTCCTGTTGAATCTCCCGCATGGAGAATCTCATCCCACAGGAATGAGTACATCTTTTATCATTTCTGAGAGGATTTCTGCATGAACAGGATCACGCACTGGCTCACCCGCCTCGCTGCCCTCACATTCACGCTCCTGCTCGTCAACGCCTGCAGTTCCAACGGACAGGAAGCGGGCAAGCTCGACAACGCGACCTGGGGGGAATTCCGTTCGCTCGCCGCGCGGTACGACTCGATGACGGCGGCCTTCGAGAAAATGGAGAAAGAGAACCCCGACTTCGCGAAGAATCCGCAGAAATTTCTCGGAGACGATCTGCAGAAATACTACGCTCTCGTGCAGTCCATGGGCGAGAAGGTGCCGCAGGACCTTCCGGGCATGAAGGATTTCGCCGGGTACAGCTACGATGAACTCCGTGTTGTGAAGCTCGCGGCCATGGTCGCGCAGCAGATGGGACCGCTCAAGGGCGTGAACGTCGAGCTGATCAAACTCGTATCCGACGACGACTCGCTGCGCAATCTCAAGCTCGAAACCGCGCAGCTGTCGCTGCTCGACGGCGATCTCGCCACGGGCGAGAAGTATGCGACGGACGAGGTGCTCGACGCCGCGGAACCTCTTCAGCGCGGGATGATCCTCAGCAGCTTTTCGCAGGCGTATTACGACGGGAAGAAAACCGACCGGGCGCGCAGCTTCGCGGTCCGCGCGGTGAAGGCATACGGTGACGCGTCGGTGAAACTCGCGGCGGAAGAGAGCGATCCCTCCCGCGCGCAGCAGCAGGCGAACTGGATCCTGACCCGCTATGCCGCCGTGCTCTCACCGCTCATGTATGACATCAAGGAAGGCGGCGACGCGTCGCAGCTCGATGCATTCGTCGCGGAAGTGAAACAGCAGCTTCCGGAAAGCACGAGCTGGACTGATGTCCAGGCCTCTGTCAACGACGCGATGGCGGAGATTGCGAAGGACCGCGAGAAGCTGAACAAACCCGCCGCCGACTGGGCGCCGCATGACTGGCTGGGCGGATCGGAGCTTTCGCTCGCCTCGCTCAAGGGAAAGGTCGTGCTCGTGGATTTCTTCGCGACCTGGTGCAAACCCTGCATCATGGCCTTCCCGCACATGCGCGATTGGCAGGAGAAATACGCGGACAAGGGCCTCGTGATCGTCGGACTGACGACGTACCAGGGCAGGTACAACGGCGGAACCGTCGCCCCGGCCGAGGAATTGAAAAAGCTGAAAGACGACTTTATTCCCACGCACAAGATCACCTGGCCCGTGGGCGTCGAGAAAAGCGGGCAGAAGACCATGACGGCGTATGAAGTGCAGGGCATTCCGCATGTCGTTCTCATCGATCGCGAAGGCAAGGTGCAGTATGTCAAGGTGGGAGCGACCGACTATGACAAGACGGAGCGGAAGATACAGCAACTGCTGGCTGAGTAGGGGCACATGTATCAATTTCTGCTCTTTCTCTCGCTGATTGTCCTCCCGGCGGGCGTCTCGCACGCCCTGCCGGAGGCAATCGCGATTCCGGGACCGCAGACGCGCTCCCTCGCATCAACCGTCGTGCCGGCAGCGGCTCCGCAGACCCTCCCCGACTCGCTCCGCATCGTGGTGCTCGGTTCGTCGACGGCCGCGGGTGCGGGCGCCAGCACGCGCGACAGCGCATGGGTCTGGCGTTACCGCGCATTTCTCACACAGCTGAATCCCGTGTACGAGGTCATCAATCTCGCGGTCGGCGGATACTCCACCTACCAGCTGCAGCCGGATGACTTCATCACCCCGGACGGTCGTCCGAAAACCGATACGCTTCGCAACATCACGAAAGCGCTCACCCTCGCCCCCTCCGCGATCATCGTGAATCTCCCGTCCAACGACGCGGCTTCCAACTTCAGCATCCTCGAACAGACCGACAACTTCGAGCGCATCGCCGCGGAAGCGGCCAGGGCGAATGTTCCTCTCTGGGTGTGCACCACCCAGCCGCGGAACATGACGGAGGCGAAGCGGCAGAACCTGATCACCATGCGCGACTGGATACGCGGCCGTTTTGCAGACCATACGCTGGATTTCTGGACGACGCTCGCGGAGGAAGACGGCAGCATGGTGCCGGCGTTCAATTCCGGGGATGGTGTCCACCTCAACGACGACGGGCATGCCCTTCTGTTTGCGCGCGTGCGTGACGCCGCCATTCCCGAGCACCTGGATCAGACGAGCTGGATCGCCTCTGCCGCTCCGGCTTCCTTCGACATCGCATTGTATCCGAATCCCGCGATCGGCAGTGCGACCCTGCGGCTCACGATGCAGAGCGCCGGCATGGTCCGCATCTCCGTGCAGGACATCCTCGGACGCGAAGTGCTGCGACCCAATGATCGCTTCGCGCCGGCCGGAGCGCATTTCGCCCGGCTGAACCTCTCCCCGCTTCCCGCCGGCATGTATCTCTGTGTCGTGCAAACCCCCGCGGGATCGGCACTGCAGCGCCTGATCGTCACGAACTGACCGTCACTGCGTCCGCCCCGCTGCGGCACTGCCGCCGGACGAGCCGGTGGCTCGCATGCCAACGGATCCCTCCTGCCTCCTGCCTCCTGCTTCCTGCTTCCTGCGTCCTGCCTCCTGCCTCCTGCGTTACTGCTTCCTGCTTCCTGCCTCCTGCCTCCTGCTTCCTGCGCTACTGCGTGCGCGCCAGGCGGCGTTCCTTCATCCTTCGGGCGATGAGCCAGCAGGCGCTCAGCCAGGCGGTGCCCGCGAGCCATCCGGCCAGCACGTCGCTCGGATAGTGCACTCCGAGGTACATGCGGCTGAAGCCCACGAATGCGCTGATCGTGACCGCCGCGGTGACCAGCGTGCTTCGCATCCACTTTCCGCGGACGGAGTCGCCGATCAGCACAGCCAGCGCGAGAAATATCGCGAGCGTCATCATGGCATGACCGCTGGGGAAACTCCATGGATCCGAATCGGAGAGCATGGGCAGGACGGACGGACGCGGACGGTCGAAAAGCAGCTTGAGTGCGGTATTGATGAGGAATCCCCCCGCTCCAACCAGCGCCAGCATTCCCATCGACAGCCGGTCGCCGCGAAAATGGAACCACGCGATTCCGAGAAGAACAACGGCGGTCAGACTCATGCCCGTTCCCAGCGCGGTGAAGGCACGCATGATTTCCTCGAACCACCGCGGTCCTACCGGACGCAGTACGTCTCCGGCGTCACGCAGCGCGATCAGGACCTTGTCATCAAGTCCCTGCGTCTCGCCCGCGAGCACCGCGACCGCAATCGCAGCGAAGAGCGCAAACGAGGCCGCCATCAGCAGCTGCGCCACCAGGACAGGCGGGACTGCCGTGCGATGGGAGTATGGGATATTCGGGGGGATTTGACTCATAATATTATACGCTGTTGCGCCCTCTCAGGGCTGGGACGGGATGCGCTTCCGCGCCCCTCCCCAGGGCTGAAGCCCTGGGCTGTAATGTCGCACCCCTTCGGGGTGCCGAGCTCCGCAGGAGCCTTCCGAGCTCAGCAGGAGCGGCCTTCGCACATCTCGGGGCGCAAGCTCCGGGGCGGTTTTACCCCGTCTGCGTCCACGCGACGAGGAGCGCCGCGCCGGCCAGGAGGAGGATCCGAACGGTCGCATCGCCTCCCCCGCCCGTCTGCACGCGCATGAAGGACGGCAGAAGGTGCCAGTCCCCGCGTGAAATCGGCCAGAGGAGCGCGAGTCCGGAGGGGGTCATCATGTCGAGGACCAGATGACTGAGATAGCCGGCGCCAAACCACATCCACATCGAGGGAAAGCCGATGGCCCTGCCGAGGAACCATGCCCCGACTGTCAGCGCGGCGGCGATGAGCAGTACATGCGTGGCGGCGCGGTGACCTCCCGCGATGATGCGCACGAGCCAGGCCAGGCCGCGTGTGACAACGTTGGCAGCGCGGAGTACGAGCCCCGCGCTTTGCCGTGCGGCACGTTCCGCGGGTCTGCGGCCTTTGCCGAGTTTCTTTCGAAGGGCGTTCGGGGAATTGGAAATCAGCGACTGCGGCTCGTCGATGTCCGGCAGCAGCGCGGCGATGCAGGCAACCACGGTTCCCGGAACGACGACGGGCATGACCATCCCCTCGAGGGTGATCATGCCCGACGGTACAGCGGACGAAAGGGCCGGTAACATGTGCGCGGCGTGCAGCAGCGACGCTGCCGCGATGCCCCCGGCGAGATGCGTCTTGCCGGTCACCTCTCAGCGGACGACAATGTTGACGAGCTTATCAGGCACCGCGATGACCTTGACGATGGTCTTTCCTTCGATATGCGCCCGCATTTTCTCGTTCTCCTTCGCAGACGCTTCAAGGTCCGCCGAGGGGGTGCCCTTCGCGACGCGCATCTTGTCGCGCAGCTTTCCATTCACCTGGAGAATCACTTCGACCTCGTCGTCCACGGTGAACGCAGGATCGAATTCCGGCCACGCCACCCGGGCGAGCGTTTCTTCGTGTCCCAGCAAGCGCCAGAGTTCTTCGGCGAGATGCGGCGCGAAAGGAGCGAGCAGGAGAACGAAGGTCTCCATCACGGCCCGCGGACGCACGTCCTTCTTATTCATCTCGTTGACGAAGATCATCATCTGCGAAATGGCGGTGTTGAAGCGGAGTCCTTCGATGTCCTCACCGACTTTCTTGATCGTCCGGTGCAGCAGCTTCAGACTCTCGGTATCGGCTTCGACATCCTGAATGCTGGCATCGAATTCCGCGGTCGTCGCGTCGGGATCTTCATTGATGAAGAGACGCCACACGCGATTGAGGAAACGATGCACGCCTTCGACACCCTTGGTGTTCCAGGGTTTGACCTGCTCCAGCGGTCCCATGAACATTTCGAACAGGCGCAGCGTATCGGCGCCGTATTCCCGGATCACGTCATCGGGATTGATGACGTTGCCGAAGGATTTGGACATCTTGCGGCCGTCTTCGCCAAGGATCATCCCCTGGTTGACGAGGCGGAGGAACGGTTCCTTCGACGACACATGCCCCAGGTCGTAAAGCACCTTGTGCCAGAAACGCGCGTACAGCAGATGCAGCACCGCGTGCTCGGTTCCGCCGACGTACAGGTCGACCGGTCCCCAGTACGCTTCTTTCTCCCTGTCGCAGAATATCTCGTCGTTGCCCGCATCCATGAACCGCAGGTAGTACCAGCACGACCCCGCCCACTGCGGCATGGTGTTGGTCTCGCGCCGCGCGGGGAGTCCCGTTTCCGGGTCGGTCGTGTTGACCCAGCTCTCGATCGTGGCGAGAGGAGATTCGCCTGTCCCGCTCGGCTTGTACGATTCCACGGTGGGAAGGGTCAGCGGCAGCGCGTCCTCCGGCAGGAGCTTTATTTCCTCATGCCCGTCGGGATGCTGCACGTGAATGATCGGGAAGGGTTCGCCCCAGTAGCGCTGACGTGAGAACAGCCAGTCGCGCAGCTTGTAATTCACTTTTCGGCGGCCGCGGCCGTTTTCTTCCAGCCATGCGACCACTTTTTCGAAGGCCTCGGTATAGCCGAGTCCGTCGATGAAGCCGGAATTCACCGCAACGCCCTCGGCGGTGTCCGTAAACGCCGCTTCATCGACGTTGCCGCCCGCGATGACCTCGCGGATCGGGAGAGAGAACGTGCGGGCGAATTCCCAGTCGCGTTCGTCGTGGCCGGGGACGGCCATGATGGCGCCGGTACCGTAGGTCATCAGCACGTAATCCGCGATCCAGATCGGGATGCGTTCGTCGTTCATCGGATTGACCGCATATGCGCCGGTGAAGACGCCGGTTTTCTCCTTCGCGAGTTCCGTGCGCTCGAGATCGTTTTTCCGCGACGCCGCGTCGATGTACGCGGTCACGGCCTGGCGCTGCGCTTCCGTGGTGACCCGGTCGACCAGCGGATGTTCGGGCGCGAGCACCATGTATGTCGCACCCCAGAGCGTATCGGGACGCGTGGTGAAGACGGTGATGGAATCCTCGGTCGCATCGATGTCGAAACGCACTTCCGCGCCTTCGGAGCGGCCGATCCAGTTGCGCTGCATCTCCTTGAGGCTTTCAGGCCATTCGAGTTCGTCGAGGTCGGTGAGCAGGCGTTCCGCGTAGGCCGTGATTTTCAGCATCCACTGGCGCATCGGGCGCCGCCACACCGTGAAGCCCTTTTCAATCTGCTCCGGCACTTCCTCGTTGGCGAGCACGGTGCCGAGTTCCGGACACCAGTTCACCGGCACCTCGGCCATGTAGGCCAGACCGGCCTTGTAGAGCTGCGAGAAAATCCACTGCGTCCACTTCACGTACCTTTCATCGGTGGTGTTCACCTCGCGATCCCAGTCGTATGAAAAGCCGATCATTTTCAGCTGACGCCGGAAGGTGTCGACATTCTGCTTCGTGGTGATCGCCGGGTGCACGCCGGTCTTCACCGCATACTGCTCCGCCGGCAGACCGAAGGCGTCCCATCCCATCGGGTGAAGCACGTTGAAGCCGCGCATCCGCTTGTAGCGGGCGATGATGTCCGTCGCCGTATAGCCCTCGGGATGTCCCACGTGCAGGCCCGCTCCGGAGGGATAGGGGAACATGTCCAGCACGTAGTACTTGGGCATCGAGAAGTCTTCGCCCGTCTTGAATGTCTTGTTCTCTTCCCAGTATTTCTGCCACCGGGGCTCGATTTCACTGAAGGGATAACGCATGGAATGTCGGCGTATTGTTGGTAAAAACCTGTAAACAATAAAAATACGGCGGCCCGGGGGGAATTGAAAGGGGAGGCGCCTGAGGGGCATGCGCGCCTCTGTGCGCCTCCGCGGTAAGATCTTCTCTGAGGCCTCCATTCCCTCCCTCCCTTACTCCTCCTGCGCCTACCGCACGACGGTCATCACGCGCGTCCGTACCACGTCCCCCGCACGGAGAACAACCAGGTACTGGCCGGTGGGGAGTCCGTCGGCATGGAAACGGATGGTGTGCGTGCCTGCCTCGCGCGGTCCTTCATCCGCGAGCGCGATGAGTCGGCCGAGGAGATCGCGGATCTCCAGGTGCACGGTGACGGCGCGGTCCAGGGTATAGCTGAGCTGTGTCGAGGCATCCGTCGTGCCGGCGCCGAAGGGATTCGGATAGTTCGGATGCAGCTGCGGGGAGGACGGCAGCATGCCGCTCCCGGCGATCCCGGTGGTCGTGTCGATGCCGCACCTGTCAGACTTCCTGGCCTCGCTCCAGGGACCCCAGCCCGTCGCGTTCCCGGCACGCACGCGCCACCAGAACTGGCAGATGCCCGCGTACGGTATTGTCGCCAGGGTCAAAGTGTCGGAGAGCGTGCTGTCGCTGACAGCATTGCTCTGGAACTGATTATCATCCGCGAATTCGAAGTGATAGCGATTCACCTGCGGTCCGGCAGAGGTCCAGCGGAATAGCGTCGGCGTGTTGACGACTGAATCCGCTTCCGGTTCCAGCAGTATGACGGCGCCCGGCAGCGGCAGTTCGGTGGTGAACTGCCATTCCTCCGACCATGGACCGGCGAGAGGACCGCGCCATCCGCGCACGCGCCAGCGATATGTCTCGCCCGGTTCGAACGTCTGCACGGCGGTGGTATCCGCCTGCGTCCCGCCGGCCGGGTTCCCGATGATGTCGAGTTCGTAGCCGTCGGCATCCGTCACCGCATGCCAGCGGAAAGGGATGTCTTCTGCCGGAACGACACTTGCGTCGGTCGGTGCGATCAGCATCGGGGCGGCGAGACTGTCGATGGTCGTGAAACTCCACACGTCGCTGAGCGGTCCCGACCCCATTTCATTCTGCGCGGAAACGCGCCAGAACAGCAGCCTCGCATTGGGCAGCGACTGCGGAGAGATCAGATGGCTGGCCTGAAGATTCTTCGATTCGATCACGAGCTGCGTAAAGGCAGCGTCGGAGGCCACCTGCAGCGTATAGCTGTCTGCCAGCGAATCGGCCTGCCAGATGAAGTCCGGCCGCTCGGTCACGCGCGTCGCGCCGTCGGCCGGCGATATCAGCACCACCTTGCCCGGCGCGGACCGCACCGTGCGGAAACGGCTGCTTGCCGACCAGGGACCGGTGCCCGCGGAATTGGTCGCGCTCGCCCGCCAGTAGTGCCAGGTATTCTCCTTCAGATTGATCGCCGTGTAACGCACGAACGGAACATTTCTGACGTCGAGAATGGTGGTGGCGAACTGCGGGTCCTCCGAGAGCTGGAAATTGTAGGTCGCCGCGCTTTCGACATCCGACCAGACAAACTGTGCGGTCACCGTTACGCCGCTCGCATCATTGGCGGGTGTGATCAGCACCGGCACCTCGGGCTCGGCGGGAAGAGTGATGAACGCCCTTTCTTCGGACCACGCGCTCGATCCCCCGAAGTTCAGCGCACGCACGCGCCAGAAATATTTCTGGAAATTCCCCAGGTCACGCACTTCCGCGGTCGGCGAATTGATGTCGTCCCGATCCAGCAGGAACGCGCCATTGAACAGGGAATCCGTCGATACCTGGACGTGATAGTGGTGCACGCGCGCGGGGGCGTCCCAGAGGAGCGTGACGACCACGGGCTGATCCTTCGCATTGTTCTTCGGCGCGACCAGCGTCGGCGCATCGGGCGGCGCCACGGCCGTCACGAAACGATGCGCGTCGGCCCAGTCACTGGTTCCCACGGGATTGGTGGCGTTGGCGCGCCAGTAATACTGGGATTCCGGCTGCAGCTGCGGAGAAAGCAGCGTCGTCCCGGTCACGTTCCGTTCATCGAGGAGAAGGTTGCTGAAATCCGCCCTGTCGGAAAGCTGTACGCGATAGTACATGGCCGCAGTGGCCGGCAGCCAGCGCAGTTCGCACTGCACCGGGATGTTGACGGTGTTCTGCCCGGGAAACTCCAGCACCGGCGGCTCAGGGGAAACCATCGGCACATCCGACACCAGCCAGACGGGACCGCTGCTCAGCGCAGCGGTGACACTCCCCGGTTCGGCGATCGCCTCCAATGCATGTCCTTCGTCGAGGTGCATCACCGCAGCGACTCCGGGCGCGTTGCCGTTGACGGCGGTGTACATGTAGGCGGCGATATCCGTCTCGCTGCGGGCGATGTTCCACACGCGCAGTTCATCGATCACTCCGTTCGCGAAATCGCCGCCTCCTGACGGATTGAAACCGAGGTACAGCGGTCCCCCCGCAGTCTCGGGAATTTCCGCGCTGTAGTTCAGTTCCGCTCGCCGGGTGCCGTCGACATAGAAGCGGATTTTCCCCTCGCCGCGGCGATAGCTGACCGCGATGTGATACCACTGTCCGAGCTGCGGGACGAAATTCGTTTTGACGCTGCTCTCCCCGATGAATTCGAGGCCGGAGGTTCCGTGCATTCGAAGCGACCAGCCCTTCCCCGTGGCTCCGTCGTGCATGTCGACAACGGGGAAATAGCCGTTCCCCCAGCCCAGCACTTTCACCCAGGCCTCCACGGTCACCGCATCGTTCTGCGCGATGACGTCAAATCCCGGCTGGTGCGGCAGCGTGACGACATCGTCGCCGCCGTCGAAATACAGTGCGTGCCCCGCGAGCGTGGGATTCCCGCCCGTGGTGAAGCTCCACGCGTCGGACCAGTCGCTGACGCCCTGCGCATCCTTCACCCGTACGTGCCAGTAGTAGCGCGTCAGTTTTTTCAGTCCGCTTGCATCGAACCAGTTCGCGGTGAGGTCGCCCCGTGAAATCACCGGATTCTTGAAGTCCGGGGTTTCAGCGACGACGAGGTCGTACGATATCGCGCCGCGCGCGCTGCTCCACTGCAGCGCGGGAGTCAGCGTGACGGTCGTCAGTCCGCTCGGCGGAGAAATCAGCGACGGCGAGTTGCTCATGCTGGCGATGATCGAGACGATCTGGCGTCCGCCCTGGAGCGAACCCTTGTGCGTGATGCGCACGGTGTAGTCACCCTCTTCCGGCGCGGCGATGTACACCTGCTCCACGTTGTCGGTGATGTTGTCGCCGAATGACGCCGGGGCGGAAGGATTCGCCAGGTCGAGAATCCACGGCTGATGCACGATGGCGGTCGGACTGATCACGCGTACATCCATGTCGTTGACGAGCACGCGGTTCCCCGGATCGACGACACCGGGCTGCACGGGGCCGGGGGCGTCGCTCCAGCAGATGGTGACTTTGATCGGACCGCGGCCCGCACTGTGCAGCGTGAATTCGTAGGGGACGCCGTCTTTCACATCCTGCTCGCGGATGACATTCGTACTGCCGCCCGCCGCGGCGAGGGACATCAGCTTCACGGCCGAAGCGGTATTCATCATTCCCCAGCCGAAGCGGTAATCCGGACCCGGGGCGGATCCCGCCTCATCGGCAGTGTGCAGCACGAGTCCTTTGATCGTCGACGCCCGCAGCCGTGTCCCCCCGTGCAGGTTCTTCTGATGTTCGAGGATCAGGCCGATGGAACCTGCGACGCTGGGCGACGACATCGACGTCCCGGTATACGAGGCGTAGGCCGCATTCGAAGATTTGAGCGACGAATACAGCGCGGTGCCGTTGGCGACGATGTCGGGTTTGATGCGTCCGTCGTCGGACGGGCCCCAGCAGCTGAACGAAGTCATGCGCACGTCGCTGCTGGTGCTGTACCCGCCGGGGAGGTCTTCCACCGCCCCGACGGTGAGGATATTCTTCGCGTTTCCGTAGGTCCCGATGCAGTCGTACCCATCCGTTCCCCCGTCCTTCTCGCGGACAGCGGTGACGAGCGTCCATCCGCCATTGACGACCTCCCAGTGCTGGACGGGCTGCGAGGTCGGACCTTCCCCGCGGTCGTTGCCCGCGGATTTGACGGGCAGGAAATACCCCGCGTTGTACACGAGATTATCCCAGTCCCTCGCGCGGCTGTCGTAGATGCCGAAATCGCGGTCCTCGGGAGAATTGTCCGACGGATCGCCGAACCAGGCCCAGCGTCCGTCACCGCGGTAGTTGTACACCCATCCGGTGATGCTGCTGTAGGAATGGTTCGAAACCTGTATTCCTTCCGCCGCGCGCGCCGTCATTTCTCCCAGGTCGTTGTTCCAGTCATGCGCCTGCAGCTGCGCACCATGGGCCATGCCCCGCGCCGCGGCTTTGACTCCGGCCGCGACCATGGTTCCGCTGACATGCGTCGCATGGTCGGCGAGACTGCTGGTGTTGTCCATCTGCGTGACGCGGCCGCCGAACTCCTGATGCGTCGCGCGGACCGAGCCGCCGTCCCACACCGACAGCGTAATGCCTGCGCCGCTGAGCGCGAGCCCCAGGACTCCGCCCGCATACGTGCGGTCCGACGAAATGGATGCCGCGGCGGTCGCATTGTCGGTGATGTAGTATTCCGGTCTTCCGTCCCTGAAGCGCTGCAGTTCGATGACGGTGCCGTCGTTCAGCACCTGCCGGATCGGGATCCCGCGTACGATGGCGATCGCTTCCGCCTCGCTGCGTTCGACACGCGCACGTTCGGAGATCGAAACGGCATCCGCCCGCAGAGCCGACTGCTGCTGCACGGTCAGCTGCGCGAAAGCTGTCGGCGTGAAAATGAACAGAAGAAAAAAAGGGCAATGCGTCTCAAGAGGGAGGTTGTCATGCGCGGCCGCCGGTATTATTGCACGGGAAATTCCCCGGCACGGGGATGGAATCTGCAATATAGGGTTTGCCTCGGTGCCACGGAACAACGGGGAGGAGCGGAGAGGAGCGGGGAGGAGCGGAGAGGAGAGGAAGGGGCGAAAGGGGCGAAAAGGACGGGGGCGGTCGAGCCAGTGGATCGGCCATCGTTCGCATTGCGGCAAACACCAACCGCTCGGCTATCGTTCGCATTGCGGCAAACACCAACGGCTCGGCCATCGTCGGTGTTACGGTGGTGTTATACCCGTCTCAATATCATGAGGGAGAGATCGTC
>QKAF01000017.1 GCA_003246455.1 Bacteroidota bacterium | reverse complement strand
GCCGCACCCAGAACCAGTGAGGACGTGATGTCGACTTCGACGGCGAGGGTGAGGCGGAAATCATCCGCCTCGGACTCCTGCAGCGTCCGCCCACGCATCTGTATATCGAGGGAATTCGCCGTCACGACGGCACCCGCGCCGACCCTGAGTTCCTGCGCCGCGACGCCGTCGCAGAGAAAAAGAATCAAGACGAGCAGGAGGAATGACACGCGTCCTTTCATCGGGCACCTCCTTCCATCGAGAATGCGATACCGAAGCGCCATAGTGAGCGCAGAGGGGCTTCCCAGGTGACCATATCGGAATCGATCGGGTCGTGCAGATGCTGCATCAGCGACCAGTCGCCCCAGAGCGACACCCGTCGTGCAACTTCCACGGTGACGCCCGCGCCGCACTGCAGCCCCGCATACACCCGCCGCACCGCTTCACTCCGCACCTGGTCGAGCTGAGGCTCATCATCGATATACCAGTCGCTTTTGATGTATCTCGCCTGCGCGGCAAAGGCGTACCCGAGAAACACACCCGCGGATGCGTACGGTCTCCAGCTTCCAGCCCGGAGCGATGCGCGGACGCTCACCGGGAGTTCGAGCGAATAGAGCGGAGGCGTGATGAGATCGAGGCGATTGGTTCCCGTGCTTCCGAAGTTGCGATAGCCAAAGGATGAGGAGTGGATTACTTCGCTGTACTGCGGCATCAGCACCAGGCTGAGATGTTCCGACAGTCCGCATTCGTACACCGCACCGATGGAGAAGCCGGACGACCGCACTGTCGTATCTGCCAGTCCATGCCACACGACGTTCTTCTCCGGCGCCGAAAGTCCGAGAAAGAGTCCGGCCGAAGACTCCTGCTGGGCATGGAGACCGCCCGGGAATGCCATCGACCAGACGAGGAACAGCAGCGCGGGAAGCGTGCATGCAGACCGCTTCCGCCCTGGAATCATGTACGGCACATATCTCGACAGAAAAAACGTCACCCCCGTGAAGAGCATAAAAACCTCTGTCATGTACTTCAACCCGTTTCAGGCAGACGGACGATAATAAAAAAAGGCATCCTTATCAAGTATCGTCGGAATAATGACAGATGCCGTGGGGACGGAAGCGTCGTCGGTCCGTTTCACGGGTATTGTCCCCTGCCTCACGCTTCCATTCTCCGCAGGGCTTCACGCCCGCGCCGATATTGACAGGAATTGAACCGGGAGTGAAAGAGTCCGACCGGGAAAAGCCGTACGTTCCGGTTCGATGTTTCATTGACGTACCCGGGAGGAGACATGACACATTCTTTCAGCATCCGCATTCTGGCCGCGGCAGTCCTGGTCGCGATGGCCGCGCCCGGCGCACTAGCGCAGCAGATCGCGTGGACGGCGCTGACCGCATTCCAGGAAGGGACCTGCCGCAACGCCATCCACGATATGAACGGAAACCTGTTCATTTCGTCGCCGGTGACCCGCGGCGACGGATTCCGCAGCATCTATCGTTTCAATCCGACGTTGGGAACCATTGAAGACCTCCATTTCACGTCCGCCGTCATCAGGGGCTTCGACTCTACCGCTGGACAGCGCCTGTTCTGCGCGACGGAGGACGGGCTGTTCTACTCCGATAACAGCGGAACGGCCTGGACGCGCGATTGGCAGCTCGGCACGCAGCCGACAATGCTCGTGCGCTGTCTCCGCGGCAGCACATACGCGCTCACGTTCAACGGGGCATTCTATCGGTATGATGACGCCCAGTCAAGCTGGCAGCAGCGCGGAACCATCGAACAATTCAATCCGACGAACCTTCCGTTGAACTACCGTGCGGCGTACGAGCTCGTCCAGGACCAGGCGGGCAGATTGTATCTGCACCAGAGGGAAGGCAGCACGTTTGACCGCCGCATGCAGATCAGCGACGACGACGGACAGTCGTGGATCAGGCTGAAAGATACCCTGGCGACTTCATCCGCCACCGTAAACGAACCGCAATGCGTGTTCGCATCTCCGGCGCGCAGCGGCGTTCTCATCGGGGATCCCGATGTTCTTCTCTACGGGCTGGCGGGCGGCATGAGTGTCGATACGGTCGCCGGTGTGGATGGCTACATCACTTCCATCGTGCAGAACGCTGGTGGGACGCTGTTTCTCGGTCTCGGTGCGGGGCCCTGGATGGACGCGACGGACACCACGGCGAATTACGGCATCATGCAGTCGGTTGACGGAGGATCTACATGGTCCCCGGTTCTGGACAATGTTCCGGTGCAGTATCTCGCGATGATGAAGGATGGACGGCTGCTGGTTTCGTCCCGACGCGAAGGACTGTTCTATTTCGATCCCGTAACAAAAAACCGCGTTCCGCTGTCCCTGAGCTTCGGCTGCGTTACCGATATACGCACGACAGCCGACGGTACCGTCTGCGCAGTCACCGACAGCGCGTTCACCCTCGCCGTCTGGAGAAGTTCGGACAACGGCACGACCTGGGGCATCCACGAGACGGGCATCCAATCATACTGGGTCAGTCGGCCCCGCATTCTCATCGACCGGCAGAACGATCTCTTCGTCGGCGGTTCGAGCTGGGCTTTCTCGACGGACGGAGGAAGCACATTCAGCACGCGCAACTGGAATTTCGTGGTTGCCGTTCCGACCGCTGCGGGAGAATGGATCGGCATCGGCAGCAGCGCCTGGCAGAACATGACCGAGGCCAGTTTCTCCACAGACGGCGGTGTGACCTGGGAGTACGGACCGGACATCCCCTACATCTGCAATGGATGGAACGACCTGGTCTTCGACGCCGAAGAGGTGCACCCGGGCGCAGTCCTCGCCGCGGGACGGGCCGGCCTTGCCCTGCGCACCGGGGGACACGGTGCGTCCTGGACGCACGTTGGGACCTGGCGTCCGACGGATATCTCCCGCACGGGAGACGGGACCGTGTACGTCGGCACGCGCGATACGACGTTTTCCTTCATACGGAGCGGTGACCACGGCGCATCATGGACCGCATACGCGATCGGAGATTCACTCGCCGCGCATGCCGCGGTTCACGCGGACGGCGGTTTGCTCTTGGCCGTCGGCAGCCGCTATGGATTGACCGGCAGCATTGAGCCCGACGCGGGAATGGGGCTCTTATTCAGCAGCGACCTGGTCAACTGGTCCGCAGCCGGTGCGCCCGGCGGGCTGCCTACCGACCAGATCACCTGCCTCGCGCGCGACAGCGCGGGATACATTTACGCCGGCACGCAGGGACTCGGAATCTATCGCAGCACCGACCCCGTCTCCCCAGCCGGTCCGACGGTTCTTTCCGCCGAATCCCCGCGCCCCGTGGTGACGGCCTTTACCTTCGAAGTCTTCCCCCAGCCGGCGACGACGCGAGTGAGCATTTTCTGCCGCATGCCCGCCCGCGGGGAACTGACACTGCGCATCCATGATGTGCTTGGAAGAAGGGCCGCCACGGAGGTACTGCGCCAGTCGCTGTCGGAAGGCACACATCAGCTCTCCTTCGACATCCCTGCGTTGCCCGCCGGCGTGTACCTGCTCGTCGGCTCGAGCGGCGGTGTGCGTGTGACGAAACAACTGACGATAATACGCTAGCATACACAATGATTCATCGTGGATTTCGCGTGGAATTTTTTACCTTACAGGTACCCTGCCACTGCGAAACTGCGCGACTTGCACCAGATATTTCAGACGCTTCATGTATTTCTCCAGGACCTGCGTGACAGGCTGGAGCTGTACTTTCATCGTTTCCGCGGGACCGAACACACGTTCATGGTCATCGTGGCGGTCATCATCGGATTGCTGGGCGGCCTCGGCGCCGTGGCAATCCAGTGGCTGATCAAGCTCTTTCAAAAACTGTTCTGGGGTGACTGGGGCCTCACCGTGGACTACCTCGAAACCGTCCCGCTGGGATGGAAGATCGCGGTTCCGGTGATCGGCAGCGCGATCGTGGGTACGGTGGTGTATTATTTTTCCCAGGAGGCGAAAGGACACGGCGTCCCGGAAGTCATGGAAGCCATCGCGCTGCGCGACGGAAAAATCCGGCCGCGCGTCGTGCTGGCGAAACTGTTCGCCTCCTCCGTTTACATCGGCGCCGGCGGTTCCGTCGGCCGCGAGGGCCCCGTGATCCAGATCGGATCCTCGATCGGTTCGGCGATCGGCCAGCTGCTGCGGGTCAATCCGCGCAGGACGAAGACGTTCGTCGCGTGCGGCGCGGCGTCGGGCATCGCCGCGGCCTTCAACGCGCCCGTGGCGGGTGCGCTCTTCAGCGTCGAGATCATTCTCGGTGACTTCGGTGTCGCGCAGTTCAGTCCCATCGTCATTTCCTCGGTGATCGCGACCGTGGTGTCACGCCATTTCCTCGGCGACTTCCCCGCCTTCGTCGTCCCGAAATACGATCTCGTCAGTCCGCTTGAACTCATCCCCTACGCCGTCCTCGGCGTGCTCGCCGGCGCGGTCGCCCTGCTCTTCACCAAAACGCTGTATCGGATCGAGGATTTCTTCGACGACCTGAAGGTGAACGGCGTCCTGAAAACCATGATGGGCGGCATCATCCTGGGCGGCATGGGCATCTTCGTGCCCTACATCTACGGCGTCGGATACGACACGATGAATTTCGCCCTGCTGGGACAGCTCTCATGGGTGACGATGCTGCTGCTCATCTTCGCGAAGATTTTCGCCACGAGCATCAGCCTCGGGTCCGGCGGCTCGGGCGGCGTGTTCGCCCCGTCCCTGTTCCTCGGCACCATGACCGGCGGTTTCTTCGGCGCTCTCGTACATCTGCTGATGCCGGAGTACTCCGCGTCCTCCGGCGCGTACTCGCTCGTCGGCATGGGCGCCGTGGTGGCGGGCGCGACCCATGCGCCGATCACCGCCATCCTGATCATCTTCGAAATGACCAACGACTACAAGATCATCCTCCCGCTCATGATCTCGACGATCATCGCCACGGTGTTCACGACGAAAATGGCGAAGGAATCGATCTACACGCTGAAGCTGATACGGAAAGGGATCGACCTTTTCGGCGGACGCGACATCAACCTGCTGCGCCAGCATACCGTGCGAAACATCATTCGCCACGATCAGAACATATTCCTCAACACGACATCCCTCCCGTCGCTGCTGAAAACCATGCTGCAGGGCAAGCATGAGGAATACTTCGTCGTGGACCGCGACGGGGCGCTGCAGGGAAGCATCACGCTGCAGATGGCGAAGGAATTCATCGAGGACAAGGAAATTCCGCCCGAACTCATCATCGCCTCGGACCTGATGCGGACGAACGTGCAATGCCTGCAGCCCGACGACAACCTCGATCTCGTCATGCACATCTTCGGACGCATCGACAGCCGGCAGCTTCCCGTCGTGGAAAATGAGCAGTCCCGGAAACTGCTGGGCCGCGTCCGCGTGAAGGATGTGATCGACATGTACAACAAGGAAATTTTCAAGAAGGACCTGGCCGGCGGCATGCATTCGATCGTCTCGGGGATGGAGCGGGACCGGACCATCGAGGTCTTCGCATCGCATCAGATCGTGGAAACCACCATCCCGGATCAGTTCGTCGGACAGTCCATCATCGAACTCGACATCCGGAATCGCTACGGCGTGGAAGTCATTCTCATCCGGAAGAAATCCGACGAGAGCGATGATCCCTCATCGCGTCCCGGCACCCTCCCGAGCGCGCACTACCGCTTCGAGGAAGGCGACGACCTCCTGCTCATCGGGGAAAAAGAAAACATCGAGCGCTTCCGCCACAACAACCCGCTTCCCTAGGGCGGCAGACCCGGACGCAAACAGCTCCTGACCGGGACCATCGTTCATGCACTGAATGGTCTCGTCTCTCCCCGACCGGCATTTCTCCCGCCCGCGGCACCCCGGTTCCGGTAACAACCCTGTCCAGTTTTCGGTGGCAGAGAGGCCGGAGGGAGGGGTATATTCGGGATGATGAGCAAACGCACAGTGATCGGACAGACAATGACGGACAGCACGCGGACAAGGCCGCTGACATTCGACGAACAGTACGAGGCCATCGGCAGGCAGGATTCCTTCTACGAGGGGGTATTCGTCACGGCCGTGCTGACGACAGGGATTTTCTGCCGTCCCTCCTGCCGGGCGCGGAAACCGAAACGCGAAAACGTGGAGTTCTTCCGCACCGCCACGGAGGCGCTGCGCCACGGATATCGTCCCTGCAAACTCTGCCGTCCGATGGAAGCCCGCGACGAGACCCCGGCGTTCATCCGCGAACTCATCGACGAACTCCACCGTGCTCCCGCGCAGCGCATCACGGATGCCGATCTTCGGCTGCGCGGTATCGAACCGGCACAGCTGCGGCGCTGGTTCAAACGCCACCACCAGATGACGTTCCAGACCTATCAGCGCATGCTGCGCATCAACGCGGCATTCAACAGCATTCAGAAAGGAGAATCCGTGACAGCGACGGCTTTCGACAGCGGCTATGAATCCGTGAGCGGATTCAGCGACCGCTATCGGTCCGTATTCGGCGCCTCGCCGACGCGGAACAGTGACAGCGCGATCATCAACATCGTCCGTTTCACGACGCCGGTCGGACCCATGTTCGCCTGCGCGACCAGCGACGGCGTGTGCATGCTGGAATTCACCGATCGGCGGATGCTGGAAACGGAATTCCGCGATCTGATGAAACGTCTCCGCGCGGTGATCCTGCCGGGCTCGAATCCCCACCTCGAACAGCTGCAGCAGCAGCTTCGGGAATACTTCGACGGGACGCGTACCCGCTTCACCGTACCGCTTGTCGCCCCCGGCACTCCCTTTCAGGAACAGGTGTGGCGGGTCCTGCAGGACATCCCCTACGGCGAGACACGATCATACAAACAGCAGGCCGAGGCGCTCGGCAATCCGGCTGCCGTCCGTGCGGTGGCATCCGCCAACGGTCACAATCGCATCAGCATCGTCATTCCCTGCCATCGCGTCATCGGATCGGACGGCAGTCTGACCGGCTACGGCGGCGGACTGCATCGCAAACAGTGGCTGCTGGAATTTGAAAAGGAGCATGCCGCCGAACGCTGATCTTCCCTTCGATCAGAGAACGGCCTTGAGCACAAGCTTGAGGCCCGCGAGCACCAGGACGGAAGCCAGGACGGTCCGCACGGTCGCCGCACGAAGGCGAATCGCTCCGATGCGCGAACCGACGAAGCCGCCGGCAAAGACGACGGCGATCAGCAGCGCCGCAGGGGCCAGCACGAGATCGGTTTTCGTGAGCTGACCGATGAGTCCGCTCATGGAATTGAGAACGATGAACGCCGCCGATATCGCAGCCGTCTGCTTCATGTCGGCCCAGCCGAGCAGGAGCAGCAGCGGACTGAGAAACACCCCACCGCCTATGCCGATCATGCCTGCCAGGAATCCGAGCACCGCGCCCATCGCCAGCGCTCCCGGCCAGAATCCATGCGGCAGTCCGGGCGGCAGTCCGGGCGGCAGTCCGGGCGGAACCTTGCCCGCGACTCGACGGAACAGTGTCAGGCGCGCCGCCGAGAGCAGCAGGGCGATACCGAGAATGACGGAAAATACGGTACGCGGCACATCCACCATGCCGCCGAGAAACGCGAAGGGAATCGAGGTGATGACAAAGGGCAGCAGAAGCGAGGGCCGCAGGTAGCCTTCGCGGGCGTAATGCCAGCATGCGACGGATGCGACCATGATGTTCATGCAGAGCACCAGCGGAACGATCTGCGCGGCCGCCACTCCCGCGAGCGCGAAAAGCGCGAGATAGCCCGACGCGCCACCGTGTCCCACGGAAGAATACAGCACCGCCACGATGAAGAATCCGGCAAGCAGCAGCGGGGACAGATGCGCGATCTCCGTCATTCGTCCCTCCCACTGACGTTCGCGAGTCGGGGGTCGTACGTCACGCGGCAGTCGTCGCCGACGGCGATGTCTCCCCCGCGGAGAACGCGGGCGAATATTCCTTCGCGCGGCATTACACAATCGCCGACGGCGTCGTAGATCGCACATCGGGAATGACATTCCTTCCCGATCTGTGTGATCTCCAGTTCCGCGTCGCCGATGACAATCCGTGCGCCGACGAACAGTTCGTGCAGCACGAGTCCCGCGGTCGTGATGTTCTCGGCGAATGCGCCGGTTTCCACCTGCAGACCCATGACCCGGATTTTCTCGATACTCTCGACCGCGAGCAGGCTCACCTGGCGGTGCCAGTCTCCGGCGTGCGCATCGCCGACAATTCCATGCGCCGCGCGAAGCACCGCGCTGCCGACATTCCGCTTGGGAATTCCCCTCCGCTCGCTGACGGAGATGGCGACGATATATCCGCTGGCGTCGATCACGACAGTCCCCAGGTGAGCGGATGCACCATGACGAGACTGCCCTCGCGAAGCGGACGACTGCCGGGCGGGAGCCGCAGGATGCCGTCGGCGCGCGTCATGCCGGTGAGCATGAACGACTCCTGCCCCGCAACCGGTTCGGCGATCGGCACCCCGGACGGTCCCGGAAGCAGCGACACGCGCAGGAACTCCGTCCGTTCCGCGTCGCCTGTGACCGACTTCCCGAGACGCGCGGCGATGCCGGAGGGTGCCGCATCCGCGACACCAAGCACGCGGAGAAGCGCGGGACGTACGAGCAGGACGGCGGTCAGCAGCGCGGACACCGGGTTGCCGGGCAGCGCGAAGACGAGGCGCCGGCCGCGGCTGCCGAAAAGCACCGGTTTGCCGGGCTTCATCGCCACTCTCCAGAAATGCTCCCGCACACGGAGTACGCGCAGGGCGTCGCGCACGAAATCATATTCCCCGACAGAAATGCCGCCCGTCGTCAGAAGCAGATCGCACTCGCGCAGCTCACTGCGGAGGAGGGCAAGAAGCTGATCGCGCCGATCTCCGACGAAGTGCACCCGCGGTTCAATACCCAGCTGCCGGAGCGCTGCGGACAGCGACCAGGAGTTTGCATCCCGGATCTTTCCTTCGCCGGGTGTGCCGGCCGCGCGCGTGAGTTCACTGCCGGTGATGACCACCGAGACGCGCGGGTGGCGAAACACGGGGACGCGCGTCTGTCCGATACTGCCGAGAAGTCCCGCCACTGCAGGCGTGACCGGGGTTCCCTTCGCGAGGACCGTCTCGCCCGCACGGAATTCACTTCCGCGGCGGCGGATGTGATTCCCGGGTGCAACCGGACGCGTGCAGCGAATCGTCCCATCGTTTTCCTGCACATGTTCTTTCTGCACGACGGCGTCGCACCCGCGCGGGATGCGGGCCCCGGTCATGATGCGGACGGCTTTGCCGCGTCGGACACGCGGGCCCTCCGCGTCGCCGGCACGCATTTCACCGTCGACGGTCAGAGCGACGGGCGCCGTGCGTGACGCTGCGCGGAGATCGTCCGCCCGAACGGCGAAGCCATCCATGGAAGAGTTGTCGAACAGCGGCGAGGGATACGGTGCGATGATGTCCTCTGCAAGGACGCAGGACGCGGTTTCGGTCAGTCTCCTGTGCACGACGCCCAGCGGGCGAGCGATTTCCCTGACCAGTCCCAGCGCGTCGTCGAACGGGATCATGCGCCTTCGTCCTCGTACGATGCATGATGCGATCCTGCCTGCCCCCACAGCATCCCGAAGGCATGTACGATCGCGGGGAAAAGCACATCCAGTCCGTCGCGCACCGCACCACGGGAACCTGGAAGATTGATGACGATGCATTGTCCGCGCATGCCGGCGCGAGCGCGCGAGAGCATCGCATACGGAATGCGATCCTGTCCAAAGGCGCGAACAGCTTCCGGTATCCCGGGAATGTCGCGTTCGATGACCTGGCCCATGGCCTCGGGCGTGTGGTCGCGCGCACCGAACCCGGTTCCCCCCGTCGTGATGACCAGGTCCATGCGGTCCTCGTCGGCATAACGCTTCAGCCGGTCGACGATCGCGGCGGTCACATCGGGAACGATATCGTAATGACTGACTTCCACGCCTTCCGCCGTGAGACGGTCCTGTATGATCCGTCCCGAGCTTTTCTCTCCCGCCGCAACGGAATCGGACATCACCAGGACAGCGGCGCGCAGGCGGCGCGCGGGTATTTCGCGGAACTGCGATTTTCCGCCGCTCTTCCGCACGAGCGTCACTTCGCCGATGCGCATATCCTCGTCGATCATTTTCAGCATGTCATACAGCGTGAGCGCGGCCACGCTCGCGCCGGTCATGGCTTCCATTTCCACGCCGGTGCGCGCGATTGCCGTGACGCGCACGGTGGTATGAATTTCCGTTTCCCTGATGTCGAACTGTACGTCGACGTGTTCGATGAGAATGGGATGGCAGTACGGGATGATCGTGGAGGTGGATTTCACCGCCTGGATGGCAGCGACCTTCGCGACCGGCAGCGGATCGCCTTTCGGTGCCGCGCCCTCGTGGATCACCGCGACCGTCCGGGCATCGAGATGCAGTATCGACCGCGCTTCCGCGGTTCGCAGCGTTGTGGGTTTCATGCTGACGTCTCTCATGTCATCCTCCTGTGCGCACCATGCTGCGTCCCGCCGCTTCGGCCAGGATCGCGACGGGTGCGTGATGAGCAGCTTTTCCTTCGAGCGACCGGCGCAGCAGCGTGAGGACATCCTCGTCCGACGCGCCGTGACGGAGCGCATCCCGCAGCGACAGCTCCTCGCCCGAGAACAGGCAGTTTTTCAGTGCCCCGTCCGCGGTGAGGCGCAGCCGCTCGCAGCGGTCGCAGAATCGGCACGACATCGCGGAAATGAATCCCAGGCTCCCCTTTCTCCCCGCCATGCGCCACGTCTCCGCGACGGACGCATCGCCGTCATCGGAGGGCTCGAGCCGGAGACGCGTCGCGAGGCGTGCGCGCATCTCCTCCGCGGAAATGTATCCGACGCTGCGCCAGCGGTTCCCGGCGAAGGGCATATATTCAATGAAGCGCACCTGAATATCCTTTTCATGCGCAAACGCCGCGAACGCGGCCAGTTCGTCGTCGTTGATGCCGCGCATGATCACCGCGTTGATTTTCACCCGGGTAAAACCCTCGGCGAGTGCGGCATCGATCCCCGCACGGACGTCGTCGAAACGCCGCCGCCGGGTGATCGCGGCGAAGCGGTCGGGCTGAAGGGAATCGAGACTGATGTTGACGGCGGCAAGCCCGGCTTCGCGAAGCGGTGCGGCCAGTGACGCGAGCCGCACGCCGTTGGTCGTCAGCGCGAGCGTCTCCACCCCGGGCATCGCCGCCAGGCTGCCCGCGAGTGCGACGATGCCGCGCCGCAGCAGCGGCTCTCCGCCGGTGAGACGAATTTTCCGAATTCCTTGACCGGCGAGGATGCCCGCGAGACGAACGATCTCCGCATCGGAGAGCAAATGCGCGCCCGTCGTTCGGTTGCCGCGGGCATGCAGTAGCGGCAGCGCAGATTGCACTGCTCGGTCACCGCGATGCGCAGGTAACGGTGCGTCCTTCCGAAGGAATCCACGAGCGCTGCCGACGACGCTTCCCGCAGGGCATGCATGGCGGATGCGCACGGGGCGGTCACAGGCTGCGGATACGGAACACCTTCGAAAAACATCAGGCTTCCTTTCGGAGTAATTACGTGCGGGGGGACAGGTCCGGGATGGTCCTCGACCGAGGTGCTTCGGAGGTAGAGAGTCGCTACCGTGAATGTACGTCTTCCTCCCTATCCGCGCAAACCCTGTCAGGGTGATGATCTTCGATTCACGCTGTCACTGCATCTTCATACGCTTACGGCACCCAGCGCAGCGAAGCACTCATGGCGACGGGGTCGGTGTAGCGCAGCGCGTCACGCTCGAACTCGTCGGTGAGCGTGAATTCGCTCCGGGCGTAATCGAAGCGGAGGTCGAGCCGCTGGCCGAGATCGACGAATTCGCCCACGGGAAGGAGGATGCCGAATCCGTAGCGAATTGTCGTCGGCACTCCCCATTTACGGGCAGTGATCTGTTCCTCGTCCTCGGCCCCGGCGCTCAGCATCAGGAATTCAGCGAACGTGAGCTCCACGGCGGCGGAATAATGCAGACGGGTAATATCGTAGTTTCTGCCGAGCAGCGTCATGTCGGAAGTCAGCATGACGCGCAGGGCGTTCCGCCGAAGTACTGTCCCGAAGGGGACATTCCACAGGTATGCGACGCCTGTGCGAAGGGACTGGTAGGGATACTCCACCCCTGCCCAACCCTCCCACCTGATCTTGCTCGCCAGTGCGTTCTGAAGATTGATGCCATACGAAAATCGATCGGAGGTGTCAGGGAACAACACGCCGACCTGGTATCCAAACAAGGAAATCCCCAGGTCCACCGCGGGCTCCGTTCTCAGGGAAATCGTCCCCTCACGACTGTCATAGACAGTGCCTGCTGACGAATAATGGAGAAGAGAGACACCGACGGAGAGTGCGCGCGCGACCCGGATCGCGACATGTCCCGTCGAGAGGCGGGAATTCCACCGCACCTCGGGGTGATACGCGGTATCCGTGTTCGCTGCTACCTGGACCGATTGGAAGTCGACGCGCGAATGGCTCGCTGCAAGCGTCATGCCCCACGACTCGATGTGCGCGGCCGCGGCGGCATTGTAGATGTTTTCGAATCCGTACCGAAACAGGAGCGCCCCGGTGTTCGAGGAGAATATCCCCGCGAAGCCGGGCTGGAACGCCAGTGCCGCGGGGTTGTGCTGCACGGCGGGCAGTCCCCGTCCGACACCGGTATAGCTGTCCGCGAGACGAATCGACTCCGCATACCGCGGCGCGTCGAATTCGGTGTACATCTGAGCGACGGCGCCATTCCCTGCCAGCAGGAGCAGAATCGCGA
>QKAF01000064.1 GCA_003246455.1 Bacteroidota bacterium | reverse complement strand
CCTACAGCCTACAGCCTACAGCGAAAAAACCCCGCCGAGGCGGGGTTTTTTCACTTCAAGGAGGGAGGCGCGATGGCGCGCGCCGCTCCGGGTCTTACAGCTCGTCGAAGTTCAGTTCGTCGGGCTTGATTTCGGTATTCTCCGCGTCGGCTGCATTGAGCAGACCATGCGATGCGAGGTAGGCTTCGAGATTTTCGGTATCCTTGTCCTTGAAATACTCGACGACGGAAAGCACGATTTTCTTGTTTTCCTTGTCGAATTCAATGACGCGGAGCGGAAGGGTATCGCCTTCCTTGAAATTCTCGGGGATGTTCTTGACCTGCTTGGTCGCGAGCTGGGACGAGGGGACAAAACCGTCGACGCCAGCCGGCAGTTCGACGATGACACCCTTCTCGATCAGGCGCACGATCTTTCCTTCGCTGTCGGTGCCGACTGCGAAGAGCGATTCGAAGTTGTCCCACGGATTGTCCTGAACCTGCTTGTGGCCGAGGGAGATGCGGCGCTGGTCGGTGTCCACGCCAAGGATGACCACGTCGATCTTGTCGGCCTTCTTGACGAGTTCTCCCGGGTGGCGGATCTTCTTGGTCCATGACAGGTCGGAGATGTGCACGAGGCCGTCAACACCCGGCTCGAGCTCAACGAACACACCGAAGTTGGTGAGGTTGCGCACGGTACCGGTGTGCTGGGAGCCGACGGGATACTTGGCGATGAGGTTCGACCAGGGATCCGGCTCGAGCTGCTTCATGCCGAGGGAGATCTTCTTGTCTTCGACGTCGAGATTGAGAATGACGGCGTCCACCATCTGTCCCATCGAGACGACCTGCGACGGATGCTTGATGTGCTGCGTCCAGCTCATTTCGGAGATGTGGATGAGGCCTTCGATGCCCTTCTCGATTTCGATGAATGCGCCGTAGTCGGCGAGGGAGACGACCTTTCCGCGCACCTGCGTGCCCGAAGGATACTTCTGGTCGATGTTTTCCCAGGGATGCGGCTGCAGCTGCTTCATGCCGAGAGAGATGCGGCGCTTCTCCTCGTCGAAATCGAGCACGACGACGTTGACGGTCTGATCGAGCTTGACGATTTCGGTCGGATGGTTGACGCGGCCCCACGACAGATCGGTGATATGCACGAGACCGTCGACACCGCCAAGATCGATGAACACACCGAAGTCGGCGATCGCCTTGACGATACCTTCGAGGATCTGACCCTTCTCGAGGCTGTCGAGAATGGCTTTGCGCTGGCCGGCGATCTGCTCTTCGATGATCGCCTTGCGGCTGACGACGATGTTTTCCGCGGGCTGATTGATCTTGACGACGCGCACGTCGAGGGTGCGGCCAAGATAGGCGTCAAAGTCGCGCACGGGACGAATGTCGATCTGCGATCCCGGGAGGAAGGCGTCGACGCCCATGAGGTCCATGACGATACCGCCCTTGATGCGGCGGATGCAGCGGCCCTGGAGGATTTCGTCGGTATCGTATGCTTTCTGGATACGTTCCCAGATGCGCACGAAATCGGCGCGCTTGCGGGAGAGGATCACGTTGCCGTCTTTGTTTTCGACGGACTCGAGGAACACCTCGACCACGGATCCGACGCCCAGTTCGGACGCATTCGTAAACTCGCTGGTGTCAACGATACCCTCGGACTTGAAGCCGATATCAATCGTCACGTAGTCCTTGTTCATGTGGACGATCGTTCCCTCGATGATCTCACCCTGCTTCAGGGTGTTGAGGGTCTTCTCGTACATCGCACGCATGTCGGCGATTTCCGCGGGCGCGTAGTCTTTTTCATCGACGACGACACCGACGGTGCGAACAATGGCGCTGTCCTTGCTTTCCTGCGGCGCGGTCTTGACCGGGGCTTCAGCAACGGGGGTGTTGGTTTCTTCAGACATTAAAACTCCTTGGTTGAACAATCTCTCCGCCGTCGCGTTCGCCCAGACGCCACCTGAATGGGCTTGTCGACGGGAAGCGTGAATTATGGATTTGTTGGAACATGCTGTTGTTTACCGGTGGCTGCAGCGGGAACATCCCCTGCGGGGAGGTTCATTTGTTCAATATGGACTTTCACTTCATTCATGAGCCATTGCGGTGTACTCGTCGCACCGCTGATTCCGACACGTTCGGCGCCCGCAAACCATGAGGGGTCCATTTCCCGGACATCCTCGATGAAGTGCGTGCGCGGGTTTGCTTCGAGCGCGATATGAAACAGCACCTTGCCGTTCGAACTCTTGCGTCCGGCCACGAAGACCATGACATCGTTGTCCTCGGCAAACGCACGAAGCTTTTTATCGCGGCCTGACACCTGTCCGCAGATGGTGTCTTTCGCATGGAAACTGGAGGCGATCTCTTCCATCGATCCTTCGCGGAACTCCGCGACGCGGCCGCGGAGAAATTCACGGATCTCGTGGAAGTGCGCCTTATCCATCGTCGTCTGCGAAAACAGCACCGTCGGTCTCGAAAGGTCCACCTCTGCGCGGGCCTGTTCGAGCGTCGTGATGACGATGCACTCGTCGTTGCATACTCCGCGGAGACCGATCACTTCGGCGTGTTCCTTTTTTCCGAAGATCACGACCTGCCAGCCGTCGAGATAGTACTTGCGGATGCGCTCCTGCAGTTTCGTGACGATCGGACAGGTTGCGTCGATCAGCTGGATTCCGAGTGCGTCGGCCCGGCGATAGGTGGACGCCGGCTCGCCGTGCGCGCGGATCAGTACGCGGGTGCCGTCAGGAAGCTGTTCCATCGCCGCATGGTCGATGGTACGCATCCCGAGGGCGTCGAGCCGCTCGATCTCCTTCGGATTGTGAATGATGTCGCCGAGAGAGACGAGCGTATTTCCGCTGCGGAGTTCTTCCTCCGCGATATCTATGGTACGAACCACACCCCAGCAGAAACCGGCGGTGGGATCGATACGGACGTTCATTCCACTATTCCTTTCTGGAACTGGTCGATCCGCCGAATTACCAGGCTCAGGATCATCGACACCTGTTCATCAATGCTGGTATTCGTCGTTTCGACCTCGATCGCATCCTTCGCTTTCCTGAGCGGAGAATGCTCACGCTCGGCATCGTTGCGGTCGCGTTCCTCGATCTCACGCCTGATGGTCGCGAGATCCGCGGGAATGCCTTTCTCCTCAAGCTGCAGCTTGCGCCGCATTGCGCGGGTATCCGCGTCGGCCACCAGGAATACCTTGCAGGGCGAATCCGGAAAAACGACCGTGCCGATATCGCGTCCTTCGAGCACCGCCCCCTGCGCATCGCGGGCGGCCTTGCGCTGCAGATCCACCATGGCCTCGCGGACACAGGGAATCGCGCTGATGTCGCTTGCGGCTCTGCTCATTTCCTGCGTGCGGATGTGCGCCTCCACGTTCTCGCCGTTGAGCAGCGTCTGCTGTTCTCCGTCGACGCGCGCGAGACGGATGTCCACCTCCGCGAGAAGCGCGCAGATCGCATCACGCTCCGTGATCGACACCGCACGCTGGCGGGCGAACAGGGCCACGGCGCGATACATCGCTCCGGTGTCGACATAGATGAACCCGAGATCGCGTGCGAGTGCCTTGGCCGTGGTGGTTTTTCCCGACCCGGCGGGTCCGTCGATGGCGACGATGAAGGGGCGATGTTCCTGCGCAATCTCCATAAGCTATGAAAAATACTGCGACTTACGGGAAAATGCAAGAATAATCCGGCGATTCGCAGCGGTGAATGTCCGGGCTGCCGCCGGCAGGGGAAATTCCTGCAGCCCCGTCCTGCAGCCCCGGCGGATACGCGTTCCGCGTGCCGCGGATTTCACCGCCGTGCATTCTTGACTACGTTTATTCTTATCCATAACTTCAATCGACTGGTGTAAAACGCATAATTTTCACCGTATTATCCCTTCCCCCCGGAGTGCGACGATGTACAGAACACGCTTCTCCCCCGTAATGATACTTCCGATACTCCTCTGCCTCGCGGGTTCGCTGTACGCGCAGCCGCATGCCGCATTTACCGCGGACGTGACTTCCGGCGCCGCGCCGCTCTCGCTGCAGTTTCTGGACCAGAGCGTCCCGGCGGATTCGATCATCCGCTGGTCATGGGATCTGGACGGCGACGGCGTCGTGGACACGCATGAGAAAAATCCGCGCTGGACATATGAAATCCCCGGACGCTACACTATCACGCTCGTGGTGAGCGACAGCGCAAGCAGCGACACCGCGGTCTATGCGGATTTCATCGACGTGGCGCCCGTGGAGGAAGACAACATCGCATGCTTCATCCGTCTGGTCGAATACTCCGCTCCCCTGGCGAAGTATATCGAGCTGTGGGGGTATGCCGGCAGCGGCATTCCCGCTCCCCAGCTGCCCGTATCGATACGGATGCCGCTCGACAGCAGCGGATGCGCTGCGTTCTACTGGTCGAAATTCCTTCCCGTGCTCTCGCAGAACATGACCGATCTGCTGGTGCTGGACGAGAATTTCCGGGTCATCGGGAAGGCTGGCTTTTCCTACCCCTACAAGGACCTTGCGGCGCATCGCAGGCGCGACGCCGTGGTCTTCCTGCACCGCGACCTGACCTCCTACCAGCAGCATCCGCGTGAGCTGCTCGACCAGTCCGGCTGGATTTTCCCGACCCGGGTGAGATTCCCGTGGCTGCCGGGATCCTCGCTGAGCGCGCTGGCGGCAGGAGGCGACGCGGCGGACGGACCGGTCTATCAGACGTCCCTGCTCCTCCCACCCGCGTCGCATGACAGCGGTGCCGCAGGCTATGCGCAGTTCCGCATGGCGAACATCCGCCACGACCGCATCCCGCTGCTGCTGCTTCCGGAGATGAACCTCATGCGCGATGCGTGGGGCACCGATGAAGATATCGTCACCGCGGCGGACACCCTCCAGCCCGGATTCAACGGGAAACACGATTACGTTTTCACCTCCTACGGCGCTCGGCTCCAACGCCGCGATCATGCACACGCGGATCGCTTCGATGTCTGGGAGTACTATTATCCCCCGGATCAGAACTGGGAAGAGTCGGGATATCTTTTCGCCCGCGATCTGCGCTGGCTTCTCGACAACTACGACACCACCCGGGCGGCGGTGGCCGCCGACGGCGTGGGCGGTCTGGTCGTGCGTTCGTATCTCGAAGGAACCGCACGGAACTTCACCTACTTCGGCAGCGCTGCGAGCGCAATCCCGTACCGCGGCGACGTCTTCAAGGCAATCTTTCTCGGAACGCCGCATGCCGGACGGCTGCGAGCCGGCCTGGCGTTCGCCGGACCGGATGCGCTCCCGATGCCCGATATTCCGGATCGTCACGCACCGGTCCTGCGCGAGCTGATGCCGGGACGCGATGCGCTCGCGCGGCTCGATCCGAACCTCCTCCCTTCCGGGATCGCCGTGCTGAACATCTCGGGATCGGCGGCTTTCTCCTCGCCGGCGCAGGATGTGGAATCGACGCTGCATGACGACGGGATGACGGCGCTGAGTTCCTCGACCTATCCCGCGCCCCGTACAATCAACGCCGTGCTGGGCGGATACGCGTCCGCGATGCTGCAGTCGCCCGACGACGGCGACACCGGACAGTTCGACGCGCCTGATGCGGACCTCGTCCCGGATATCGTGTATGCGTTCACCGTCAGCGATACCACGCTCGCGGCGTATCGCTCGCGATTCCTGATCTACAATCCGCCGGACACGCTGCAGTTTCCGCAGCAGGAATACGCGGTCGCCGGCGCACCGCCGCTCCGCGTCGACGTCGGTGTCCCGACCCTGCGCATCACGGCGGACGGCGCTCCGTTCCCCGTGTCGGACCGCGCGCGGCTTCGGCTCGATCTTTCGGCGGGGAACCGCCTGCGGATCGAAGCCGTGGAGACTTTCACGGATGTCAATGATCCGGGGCTCTTTTTCTACCCGTCCTCGATGTGTTTTTCTGATGACCCGGTGGTCCGGCAGCTGACCTGGCAGGATGCGCGCTTCTTCGGCGTCGCGCATGCGGGAGGACTCAATCCCTTCCGCGGCACGCCGCTGCTCCACTCCGGTCTCGGATGGCAGCTCGCCGTGCAGCAGCAGAGCATCGTTCCCGACCCGATCCTTTCGCGTACCGACGACCTGGACCGGTCGTTCGACGTCTGCCAGGGCATCGGGGATCTGCGCATGGCGTGGTCGCGTGAAAAGCGGAACACGCTGCTCATCTCCGAACATGAAGCGATGCTTCTCGATCCGGAACGCACGCTGCGCGGCGTGCTTCCCGATCCGGGCGCCTTCGTCGATTTCACCGTGGACTGCCTCACCGAGGAACTCACCGTGCTGCTCGATTACGGCGGTGCTTCCGAACCGCTATTCGCGCTGTCGGCCCCGGGGGGCGTTCCGGTCGGACCGGCGGAAGCAAACGACTCCACCATCTACTTCACGCACAATGCGGGGCAGCATGTCAAGTTCATCACCGTGAAGCATCCCGCCCCGGGGGACTGGCGGCTGCTCGTCGACAACGCACCATCCCTTCCCTCGACCTGCCGCCTCGCATACATCAGCCGCGCGTCGAAGGAACTGCAGCTCACGCTCACGCCTACCGAACCGCTAAGCCGTCAGCAGATCACCGTCGCGCTTGCGCTCGACAACGCCGGGCCTGCCGCGACGCAGACATCCGCGAGCTGTGTGATTATCGACAGCACGGGCAACCGCACGCCGATCACCGTCAATGACGACGGCCTCGGTGCGGACGGGACGGCGAACGACGGGATCTTCACCGGTGCCCTTCAGCTGGGACGCGCAGGCGATTACCGCATCGAAGGATTCTACTTCGCAACCGCAGGCGGCTGCACCATCCGGCGCACTGCGGCGAAAAATCTCGCGCTCATTCCTTCGCTCGAACTGCTTTCTCCCGCCGGCGGAGAGGAATGGGAAAGCGGCACCGCGCATCCGATCCGGTGGCAGGGAGTCGCCGCGCAGTTCGTCGCGATCGATTTCAGCGCCGACGGCGGCGCCTCATGGACGGAAATCGCCGGTCCCCTCCCCGCAATGGATGGCGCCTGCATGTGGACCGCGCCGGGGATCACCTCGACCGCGTGCCGTATCCGTGTGCGCGATGCCGCCGGAAGCATATTCGATGCGTCACCCGCAAATTTCACGGTGTATCTGCGGCCTGTTGTCAGCATAACGAAACCGAATGGCGGAGAGGAATGGCAGGTTGCATCGACGCATGACATTCTCTGGACATCCATCGCCGTCGACCGCGTGAACCTCGGATATTCGACGGACAACGGCCGGTCATGGAACCCGATCGCCAGTGCCGTCAACGCGCGCCAGGGCGGGTATTCCTGGAGGCTTCCCGTCACTCCTTCCGATTCCAGCCTGATCCGCATCGTCTCCTCCGACGACGCCTCCGTGTTCGACCGCAGCGACGCACGCTTCCGCATCACCGCAATCCCCTCGGTCTCGCTCATTTCGCCAAACGGCGGCGAACGCTGGCGCATCGCCAGCACCCACGCTGTACGCTGGCAGAGCGCGGAAATCGACAGCGTGCGGATCGAGCTTTCGGACGACGCAGGCGCGACCTGGGAACTGCTGGCGAGCGAGGCAGCGCGGTGGGGCCAGTGGCTCTGGACCATCCCCGACCGCGTGTCCGACCGCTGCATGCTCCGCGTGACCGCGAGCGACCGGCCGCAACTCACCGACGAAAGCGACAGCGTGTTCGCGATAACTCCTGAACCCTTCCTTCAGCTCGTCGCCCCAATCGGCGGGGAGAGCTGGGAAATCGCCACACGGCAGGATATTCGCTGGGCGAGTGCGGAAATCGCGAGCGTGGACATCGACTATTCGCTGGACAACGGGCAGACATGGATCGCGGCGGCGGTGAACATTCCTGCCGCAAGCGGTACGTATTCATGGACGGTTCCGACAGAGCCCTCGGAATATTGCCGCGTACGACTGACCGACACGCACGACTCGACGCGCATGGTCATCTCCCCGGCGCCGTTCCGCATCAGCGAGTCGGAAACGCGTCCGACACTGTACGCGCCGCTCGATGGCGCCGATGGCGAATCGACGCGGCCGATCCTCCGCTGGATTCCTTTCCACGGCGCGCTGACCTATCAGCTGCAGCTGACGAACGATCCGACGCTGAACACCTGGGTCATCAACGAAAGCGGCCTGACGGCCACCAGCTATGCGGTACCGGAACTCGCACAGAGCACCCGTTATTTCTGGCGCGTCAAAGCCTTCAGAAGCGGAACGGTAAGTGAGTGGAGCACCCTCTGGGAATTCACCACCAGCGGAAGCACCCTGATGACACCCGTCCAGTTCATGCCGCTCAACGGCGCCATCGGACTGCCGGTCTCAATGAACCTGCGGTGGAACGCGGTTCCGGACGCGGATGCCTATCAGCTGCAGGTCGCAGTCGACGAACAGTTCCAGACGCTCATCGACGAGCAGGCCGGGCTTACCGGTCTCACCGCGTCCCTGACAGGGCTTTCGTACGATACCGATTACTGGTGGCGCCTTCGTGCAGGGAATACGGCCTCCACTGCGCTGAGCGACTGGTCGCGCGGCTGGAAATTCAGTACGGCGCCCGCGCCGCCGAGGCAGCTGACGCCGTTCGACGGTCTGCCCGATGTTCCGCTGAACGCCCTGCTCAACTGGTACCCCGTACTGGGAGCGCGCAGTTATCGACTGCAGGTGGCGACGGACCGGGGCTTTGCATCAGTGGTGTTCGACAGCGCGGGTATCGCCGGCACGACGATACAGCTCACGCGGCTCTGGAGCTACTGGACCTACTACTGGCGTCTTAACGTCACGACGGCGCGCGGCACCAGCGACTGGAATACGCCGTGGATGTTCCGTACCGTCGATATCGGCACGGCCGTCGACGCGGACATTGCCGTCCCTCTCCGCGCGGCCATTACCGGTGCCTGGCCGCAGCCGGCCGGGGATATCCTGACCGTTACGCTCTCCCTGACACCGCGGACGGCATACCAGCTGACGCTCTTCGATATGCTCGGAAGGATACGCATGGACGTACCGCTCACCGAGGCGGAAGGCAGCACGGCGGTGCGAACGCTCGGACTCGAGGCGCTGGAAGCGGGGTTCTACTGGCTGCAGCTGTCAACCCCTGACAGCCGCTCCGGGAGAATGATCCGAATTCGGTGACAGGAGGCACATCGAGCATGAAAAAAAAACGTCCGCGCGAAGCGGACGTTTTTTTTACTCTCATGTTCCCGGCCGTTACTCCCGTACGACCGCCACTTTGGCGACAGCGGACTGCGAACCATTCGGCGCGGCCGCCACGATGAAATAGACGCCCGACGGCGCGTAGTCGCCTTTGCTCGTGCGCCCGTTCCAGAAACCGATTCGTCCGCCCGGCGTGGGAATCTCGGCGACGAGGTCACCGGAGACCGACAGGATCTTGACGACGGAAGCTTCGACGAGGCCGTCGATGATCACGCGCTCGTCTTTCCCGGGACGGAAGGGATTCGGACCGACCTTCAGATCCGTAAAGCTCGTTTCGGGTTCCACGTACGCCGTGGAAAGACTCGACAGTCCGCGCCGTGTCGCAATGTACGCGATGCCGTTGCCGGGGTGAACCAGGATCGTTTCGATTTCGTCATCGAGCAGCGGACTGTTGTCGGTGTCGTAATGCGCGAGAATATCACTGCCGTCGGCGCTCAGCACGAACACGCCCTCTTTCGTCCCGAGCCATTTGTTGTTGACCGGATCCACCGCGATGCTCGTGATGTACTGTCCCTCGATATTGCAGCGCGTGTTGAAGCAGGTTTTTGAAACGCGGTCGGGCTGCGCGGGATTGAAAATCGTACGCAGACCCCTGTCGGTGCCGATCCAGACGTCGCCAAGGAGATCGACGGCAAGCGCGGTTACATTTACGCCTGCGTCGATCGTATTCGCGTCTTGCGCCGTCAGGCGCATCCATCTGTCATCGCCGGTCTGTGCGGGAGTTCTGTTTGCGTTGAAAATCAGAATTCCACGGAACGCGCTGTTGTCTACGAGGGTCCAGATTTGGTCGAATTGATCGACCGCGAAATCCATGGTGAAGAGTCCGGTCGAAAGTGACGGATCACTGAAAAAGTACCATTGCCCTTCCGGCGTGCGGCAGCCGAGCATGGCGGTGTTGGACTCATTGTGCAGCGTCCAGAGGTTGCCACGGTTGTCGAACTGCAACGACCGTACTGCGGAGAATTCGGTATTGGAGACGATGCCCGGAAATCCGGGGACATTCGTGCCGTCGAAATACTCGGTGGTCCCGTCGGGATTCCTCAGAAAGACGCCATTGCCCCAGGTCGTGAACCACATTCTTCCGTTCCCTTCCGACGCAACATCGGTGATCGCGTCGGTGTGGATTCCCGGATCGAGCGCGACCGTGTGATTGGTCCACACGCTGCCGTCAAAGGCGTATGCTCCGTTTCCATTGGCCGTGATACCGGATGCCGCCCAGAGCGTCCCGTCGCTGTCGACGGCAAGGGCATTGAAGAGATTCGAATTGGGACCATCCGGTTTGCGGAATATCCACGGCGATGGCGGCGCGTACGTGGTAAAGCCGAAAGTGCTCCCCAGTGCGATGGTGCCGTCGCCTGATATTTCGATGTCCATGAATCGCGTGCCCTGGGGGTACACTGTGAGGTTCAGCAGGTCGCCGAGCTGCTCGACCGCGCTTGTGGGCTCCACCCTGTAGAGACCCAGGTCCGTGATCATGTAGAGCACGCCGTCATGCCCGGCTATCTTCAGAATCGTCCCGGTAGGCGGTGCGACCCAGGGGTACCAGTCGCTCCCGTTGTACCGCGTGATGCTGTTGTTTTCAATGACCGCGAGCGGATGCCCGTCATAGATGAAGACGTCGCGCACGCTGCCGAATTTCTGCCCGCTGTTTTCGGCGCTCCAGGAGGTCCACGAGGCAGGATCCTTCAGGTTCTGATTGGTCAGATCCGCGACGGCGACGCCTGCGCCTGTGGCGACCCAGAGCTTGGTACCGTCGAAGCGCAGGGCGTTCACCGGACTGCGAAGCGGCAGGCTCCCGAATTTCTGATATGTATCCCCGAATTCCTTCCGCTGCAGATCGTAGACGGCGAGGCCGAACTCCGTTCCGATATACGCCTTGCCCTCATGCACCCTGATCGTCGTGATGCCACGGGCGGGAATTTCCTCTGCACGGGTGATATCCGAAACCTCGTACCATTCTCCCGCCGGCGTGCGCACGTTGATCATCCCGCTCGAGGAACCGGCGATCACCGCACCGTTGTCGTCCAGCGCGATCGCGGTATAGTCGATGACCGAAAGCCCGTCAACATTCGTGAATCTTTCGAAGGTACCGTCGGCGCGGGCGTGAAATACGCCCCCGCTGGTGGCGGCCCAGTAATCGTCCGTGCCCGTGACGAGGTCGCGGACGAGTTTCATGTCAGTGTACGTATGCCATGTCCCCACCTGCGCCGTCCCGGCGGAAGTGATGAGGAGAAGCAGCAGGACAACGCGCTTCATGCTCTTCCTTCACGTGGATAATTATTGTGCGTCGATTGCCGCGAACAGGTTCAGCATCTCCATGACGGTTTGCGCGGCTTCCCATCCCTTGTTGCCATGTTTGAGGCCGGCTCGTTCCAGTGCCTGCTCCGTTGTATCCGTCGTCAGAACGCCGAAGGCGACCGGCACGCGGCTCTCCATGGAGAGATTCGCGATGCCCTTTGTCACTTCAGCGGCGATGTAATCGAAATGCGGCGTCGAACCGCGGATCACCGCGCCGATGCAGATGATGCCGTCATACTTCCCGCTGTCGACCATTTTCCGCGCGACGATGGGCAGTTCGAAAGCGCCCGGGCAGAGCAGCACGCTGATCTGTTCGTCGCTCGCACCGTGCCGGGTGAGGCAGTCGATCGCGCCGTCGATAAGCCGGCGCGTGATGATATCGTTGAAGCGGCTCGCCACGATTCCGTATCGTGATGATCCCGCCTTGAGATCGCCCTGGATGGGAGTGAACATGAGATCCTCGGTCAATTTCTATTGAATGAACAGTCTGCGTTTCATGGCATCGACGACGTCGGTGTTGACGCTGAAGGTGCCGAAATTCTGATAGTCGTTCCGCTTGCCCCCGTGGAAATCCGATCCCCCGCTCTCCAGCAGAAAATACGTGGACGCGATTCCCCGGTAGTAGCGCATGCGGCTCTGATCATGCGCGGGATGCACGACTTCGATGCCGTCGATCCCGGCGCGGATCAGGTAGGAGAGGTCCTGTTCGCTCACGTACCATCCCGGGTGCGCGACCGTGGATACACCGCCCGCGTTCGCGATGATATCGACGGCGTCTTCCGGGGAAATCTTGTACTTGGGTTCGTACGCGGGACCCGAATCGCCGATATACTGTTCGAAGGCCTCTGCGTAATCGCTGGTCAACCCTTCGTCCAGCATCGCGGCGGCGATATGCGGACGCCCCACCGCACCGTGCCCCGCACGTTCGAGCACCATGTCGAAATCCAGGGGCAGGTCGAGGTTGTTGAGTTTCCGGACGATCCGTTCCGCACGAATAAAGCGTTCCTTCTTGAGGAATTCGAGGGTGTCTCGCAGCTGCTTGTTGTCGGGATCGAACATGTAACCCAGGATATGGATGTCTTTTGTTCCGAGGGTAGAACTTAACTCCACACCGGGAATCACTTCAATCCCAAAATCCTTCGCCACCTCGGCGGCGGGTGCTATGCCGTCGATATTGTCATGATCGGTGATGCTGATAACGGAGATGCCCACTTCGTGGGCACGCAGGACCAGCTCCCGCGGTGAGAGAGCGCCGTCGGAGAAGTATGTATGCGTATGGAGATCTACTTTTCCGGCCATGGCTCAGAATGCTAGTGATTTCTGCAGGAAGATGACGGAATAGTCATTCATCAAAAAGACGATAAATGAAGTACCCTAGTCCGAACTGCAGCAATGCAAGTGATACACCTGCGTAAATATCGTACTTTTTCGTTTGAGATAACAGGGATTCGTCTCCCGTCCGCACGTAATCGTCATAAAGCGCGTCGGCGCGCTGCTTGAGTATCACCGCGGCAACGCCCGCGGCAAGTCCGAGACCTGCCGGCAAGAGCACATCCGCAGCGGGAAGCTGAAAACTGTTGTCCTCGATCCGCGCCTTGCCGGCCGGAACGCCCAGAAACAGCTTTTGCGCGTCGAAACGCAGCATCCGCACCCCGGTTCCCGCATCGGGTCCTTCCGCGGAAGGACGGAGGACCTGCGCGTTCCACGCGTCGCGTGCGGGGAACCAGAGCGTCACACTGTCGAGAATCGCACGTTGGACGCGCATGGGGGTGTGTCCGATCAGTGAATCCCCTGCAAAAACCTCCGCCCCCGCGGGTTCCGAGGCGAGTTCCACAAGCCCTGTCATCGGGGGTTCCCTGTCCTGCCCTGCTGCGGGCATCGACAGGATGAGCAGCGCGGCGATCAGCCCGTATTTCCAGTTCACTGCCATGTTACTTCTCCCTCGGGATGCATACGGCTTCGCCTTCCTCGTCCACGAGAACGATGCCGTACGGTGTCAGAAGCGGCGGCGTTTCACTTCGGGTCTCGAGCTTCGCAATTTCCGTGATTTCGCCGCTCCGGGGATCTATTCGGACGAGCACACCCCTGCGCTGCAGCAGCATGATACCCCCGCCATCGAAAAGGGGCGCGGCACCCGGGAGTTCACCGGTCGAAATCCGGCGGTACTCGGTGCCGTCGGATGCGCGGAAGAGGACGAGTTCGCCGCTCGAAAGTGCGGCCGCGATCGTGTCCCCGTGCCAGGCAAGTCCCTGGTACACCGGGACGCCGCAATCAACGCTCCACCGCCGTTCACCGGACGCGATATCCACCGCGGTAAGGACGCCCGCGTAATTCGCGGCCGCGACCGTCCCTCCATGAATGCTCGGACCGGCGAGAAAAGGACTGCCGGCAGGCAGCCGCCAGAGCTTCCGTCCGTCCGACGCGGCGAGCGCCGTCAGGTCGCCGTTTTGCCCGGCCACGACCACGACACTGTCCGTCGCCGCAGGAGCCGCGGTGATGGTCCCCTCGAGCCTCGTGCTCCAGAGCGGCACCGTGTCACGCGCGGCGTACGCCCGCACTTCCCCGTCACGCGCGGCGATGATTACGCGTTTTCCCACCGCGCACACGGCGGCGTGTACGGACGGAATCGCGGCCTCGTATCTGATGCGCTGTTCCCGCAGATCGAAGCACAGCAGCAGCGGTTCGATTCCGTTCGTCGCGACGAAAAGACAGCCGTCCGCGACCGCCGGGGTGGCATGGATGAACCACTTGCACGGGAACACCCCTATGCGTTCGCCCGACGCAGCTTCGACCGCTTCCGCGTACCCGGTCGTTGAAGAAAAAATCACCGCGTCATCGGCGAGCAGCGCCGCCGCTTTTGCCGCGGGACCGTCGAGACCGAAAGACCAGACGATCCCGTCCCGAACCGTCACCGGGATTGACGGGGAATCCTCACTGATGGCGTGCGTCCTTCCGGCGTCCCCCCCCATCTGCAGCCAGTCACCCTTTCCAATGTCCAGGGGACGGTCGAGCCGGAACGAGGTGCTGCATGCGGTCAGCAGCAGCAGGGCGATCGAAGTCATGGCGATGGGTGTACGCATCAGAAGTCCCATCCGAAAAAGAACTGCTGGAAGATGTCGCCCTGGAGATGCGTGAAATTGTCCTCGATGCGTTTCCCGACATCATAGCGCAGCACGAGGATTCCGAAGAGACTGAACCGGAGTCCGGCACCGATGCTGCCCAGGGTTTCGCGGTAGTCGCTGTCCCAGGAATTTCCCGCGTCGAAGAAAACCGCGCCGCGCAGAACGCCGAGCGTGATCGAACCGAACGGGAAATCGAATCCCACGCGATCGAGAACCGGGAAGCGCAGTTCGCAGCTGGTGATCCAGCGCTTCGTCCCGCGAATGGACCAGCGAGGCCAGCCGCGCAGGTCCCAGCTGCCGCCGAGAAAGAACCGCCGGGCTTCTTTCCCGTGATTGTAAAGGAATTCGAAGCGCGTCGCGACGGCGGAACGCAGACCGATGCGGAAGTATCGCCGGTAATCGAACATCGCCGAGTAGTAATTGACGTTCGCGTACCGGAGGTCCGTCGTGTACGAAAGGGTCAGGTTGAACCGGTTGCCGTCGATGGGACCGGTCCAGTAATACAGGGCGTTGTCCTTGACGTAGGAGATGGAATTGGTCAGCAGCAGCGCTTTCCGCTGGCGGACGCCGGCAAGCGCTTCCTTGTCGGAATTGCTGAAACTGAACGCCCCCTCGATGCGCCGGAACTTCGAAAGCGGGTACGCCGCCGCGAAGAATCCGCCATACGCGCGCTCGTAGAAATACAGGTCGGGGTCCAGCAGGTCGTATCGGCGGCCGGCATAGTGGAATACCCCGTAGCTGTAGGGCGTCTTCTGCGCAAGCGAAAGGCGCGATACCGCGATATTGAAACTCGAGAGCAGTTCGCTCGAGGTCTGTGCGGTGTTCGATATCAGGAAATAATAGCGGTCGTCGCCGAGCACATCACTCATGCTCAGCACCGCGCCTCCGAGCGTACCGAAGACGGGGTCGGTGGAAATGGCGCTCTGCGCGATATCGACCTGATACTCCTTCTCATAGCTGATGCGCGAGGATACCGTGGTGCCGGCAAGAGAGGGTACCGTCCATGGAGCCGCGGGCTGGGGGCGGCGCGGTCCGTACACTTCGGACAGCGAATCGATTTTCGCCCCGATCTTCTGCAGTCCGAGGATCTGGAAGCTTCCGCCGTCATACGCGGAGAAGACGACATCGCCGTCCGGGGTCCACGCCGGATCGAAGACGCCGGTGGTGAAATGAGAAAGCTGGCGCACGGGGGGCAGCATCGACGCGGCTTCGGAAACGGGGATGACATACAGGTTCTGCGTGCCGTCCCTGTCGCCGGTACATGCGATGGCGGCGCCATCGCTCGACCATGCGGGCGATGCGTAGCTGCAGCTGTCCTGCGTCAGGAAATGCATGCCTCCCCGCTCCAGGTCGAGGAGGAATATCTGCTGGAATCCCCCGGGTCCGCGATCGGACGCGAACGCGATGCGGTCTCCGTCCGGCGACCAGGCGGGGTCACGGTCATCGTACAGGTCGTGTGTCAGCCGCCGCATCTCCTCCGTCACGATATCCACGGTATAAAGATCCTGTTCTCCTGCTTCATTCAGAGCGGAGAAGACGATGGCGTCCCCGCCGGGATTCCACGAGGGAGAACCGATCATGACCAGGCCGGGAAACGACAGCGTGCGCACGAGATGCTCTGCACCGAGATCGTAAAGATGCAGCACATCCGACTCCCCGCTCTTCGTGACGAAAGCCAGCATGCCGTCGCGGCTGACCGACATCCGGCTGCCGAAAAGATGAAACGCTTCGAAGCGGTCGGTCTTTTCCCCCTCAAGCAGCAGCTTTGCCTCTCCCCCGTCCAGCGATTTCATATAGAGCCCGGAATAGCCGGTGTTGTTGGCGATATACACCACGTAGGACGAATCGCCGCGCGCATAATACACCGGCTTCGCGTTGAATCCTTCCCGGACGATGGCCGACGCGGCGTCGCTCGGCCGGTCGGCGGTTTCGACCAGCGGATAAATTCGGCGGCGCAGATCCCGGAGCCACGCGCGGTCGAACTGTTCATATCCGACGCCGAGCGTCAGCCGCAGAACTTCCTGGAAATCTTCCGCCATCCAGAAATTATCGATGAGCTGAACGATTTTCTCCTTCCCGTATTCCCGCGCGATGAAGCCGAGCGCATCCTGCCCTTCCTTGTACATCAGGAAACTCCCGCTGATCGCGTAGATGTACGAGAGCGGCGCGAAGTATCCGGAGAGGACCGCATCTCGCAGCACCATCTCCGCCTGGGCGTCCCAGTCCGTGGAATAATACTCCGCGAGCCCTTCGACGAACCACAGCGGAAGGTAGCGATCGGTACGCTGTCCGTTGTTGCGCAGCGTCCATTCGAGCTTGTTGTGCATGAAGACATGCACGAGCTCGTGATTGATCACGTGACGGAACTGCTCCATCGATCCGGAACTGGGGATGACGACGCGTCCCTTGATGAACTCGAAAAAGCCCCCGACGCCGTCAGGGATGAAGCCCGGGGTTACGTTCGTCTGCTGAAAATGGATTGGAGAGGAATAGAATATCAGCGGGATGCGGTGACCGACGGTGAAGTTGAACACCCGCTCGAGCTTGTCGTAGCTCTCCTCGGCGAAATGTGCGCCCTTCCCCGCCAGTTCCTCCATCTCGGGGTAATAGTATATGTCGAAATGCTCGGTCTTGAGGATCTGCCAGTGGAAGTTCGCATACTGGACCTTGTTCCGCCCAAAGGGGAGGAACTGGGCGTGGAGGACAGACGGGGCCATGGCAGTCAGACCCAAAAACACGAAGACGCAAAGACACGTCAATTGCTTTGCATGGGAGCGACCGGATGAATTTCTGTCTTGGCCACACATTCTTGTGTCTTTACGTCCTGGTGACTTGGTGTACGAGCGGATTATCCGGACAGCGCCGCCTTCAGCCGGTCGATGTTCACAATCGGGTAGGGATCCACTCCGCTGGTCATAGCGAGGTAAAAGCTAACCCAATCGCCGAGGCAAATCAATCCCAAAATCCGAGCGAGCGGGTGGCTTTCCTCCGCGTATATCTCGATGATATCAGCGGCGAGCGGACGGATGATGTCGAGCGTCACGGCGATGCGTTTCCGGATCTGCGGCAGATCGGCCCGGTCGTGGAGAACCACGACGGCGATGCGCTTGAGAAGGTCTTCGTTGAGCTCCCAGCCGACGATTTCATTGTGGTTCATTTCGGGGAGGACATTCGAGTAGGATAGCATTTTTGCATTCTCCTCGATCTGGCAGCGCCAGCGCATCAGCACCGCATCGAGTCCGAGCTGTGCGCCGTAAATCACCGGGAGCCGACCGCGCAGCCGCTCAGCGATGGAAACAGCCAGGTTCTCGGTGCCGTCGTGATCCGCGTAATCGTGCGTGCACTGTTCGAGGAGGGCGAGGCTTCCCTCCAGCGCGGACTGCTCGAGATCGATGATGTCGAGACGGGCGGCGATCATCAGCAGCGGAAAGAACAGGTATCCGAGGGCGCAGCGAGGGGCGAGTCCGCCCGGAATGACCGCGGCCGGGACGCCGTCCGCCGTCGCCTGCTCGAGCAGGGTTCCGCCGGAAGTCACCACGACGCACTGCGCATGCCGGCGCTGCGCTTCAGCGTAGGCGGCGAGAGACTCCTCGGTCCCGCCCGAGTAGCTCATGACCACGACGAGCGTGTTTCGCCCGACGTATCCCGGGAGCACGTAGCCGCGGTTGACGGCGATCGGGATCCGCGATTTCTGCTCGGCGTACACGCGAAGCACATCGCCGCCGATAGCCGACCCTCCCATGCCGCACACCAGCATGTTCCGTATCTGGGATGTATCGATACTGCTGAGATTGACCGCATTGCCGACGTTCATTCCTGTTCTCGCCTGTCCGGGATAATCCAGGAGCACGCTGTACATGTCGTGGGAGTCCAGGAGGGAGATGCGCTGGGCGTAATCGGTACTGCTCATTGTTGTCCTGTAGTGTGGGAAGAAAAACGGTCAGCCGGAGATCGCGTCACCGCTGCGGGATAACTGCGCGAGGAGCTCCGAGCGTCGGGTTTCGTTGCCGGGTTTCCCCAGCAGGGCGAACATATTCCGCTTGTACGCTTCGACGCCGGGCTGGTCGAAAGGATTGACGCCTATCGCGTACCCGCACAGCGCGACCGTGGTTTCGAAGAAATACATCAGGGCGCCGATCGATGCGGCGCTGATACGGGGCAGAAGGATGGTTGCGTTGGGGACGCCCCCGTCGAGATGCGCAAGCGATGTCCCGCGAAGGGCCTCCGCGTTCACCTGCGCGAAACTGCTGCCGGCCAGGTAGTTCAGCCCGTCGGTATCGTCCGCAGCTTCGGGAACGGCGATATCGTCACCGCTCTCCTCGGCGAAAAGGAAGGTTTCGAAAAGCCGGCGTTCGCCGTCCTGAATATACTGTCCCATCGAATGCAGATCGGTCGTGTTGGTCACCGCCGCGGGGAAAATTCCCTTGCCGTCCTTCCCTTCGCTTTCTCCGAACAACTGCTTCCACCATTCCGTGACGAAACTCAGTTCCGGATGAAACGACGCGAGCACTTCGATCTGCTTCCCCTGCCGATACAGCGCATCCCGCAGCATCGCGTAGCGGAGAACCGGGTTGCGATCCGGATCCGTACTCCCCGCGGTATCCCGCATCGCGATTGCGCCGTCGAGCATCGCCGCAACATCGAGACCGGCGGCAGCGATCGGCAGCAGACCGACCGGCGTCATGACGGAAAACCGGCCGCCGACATCGTCAGGAATGACGAAGGTCGTGTACCCCTCCTCGTCCGCGACACGGCGGAGCGCCCCATGCTTCGCGTCGGTGGTGGCGAAGATCCGGCGGGACGCTTCGCGCTTCCCGTACCGCTGTTCGAGCCACTGCCGCAGCACGCGAAAGGCGAGCGCGGGCTCCGTGGTGGTACCAGATTTTGATATCACGTTGACGCAGACCCGACGGTCCGCGCATGCATCCATGAGCGACCGAAGGTATCCGCCGTCGATGTGCTGGCCGGCGAAGACGACGGTGGGACCGTCCGCGGCGAAGGGCGATCGCAGCGCTTCGATGACCGCGCGGGCGCCCAGGTAGGAACCGCCGATGCCCACGACGATCAGAACATCGGCTTCGGTCCTGATCCGCTCCGCGGCATCGAGCACGGGTGCGATTTCCTGCCGTGCGCGAACGGGGAGATCCACCCAGCCGAGAAAATCGGCCCCGGCGCCGCTGCGCGAAGCGAGCAGGTCCTGTGCGGCGCGGATGCGGCTCGCCGCCGCGTCCATAGCCGCGGCATCGATGAAATCGAGTGTATGCGCATAGTCGACACGGATACGTGCGTCAGAGGGTCGCATGCTGATCTCCGTTATCCTCGTGATTTCGATGCGTTCCGTTTTCACTGTTCACGCCGTTCCGCAGGGTTTCCCGGAGGTGCGGGTAGTGGGCCCGCATGTGCGTGTCGAGATACGCGCGCACGTCAGTTGCGAGCGGCAGGCGCAGCACGTTCGCGGCAACGGTTCTGGCGTCCTCGAACGTCGTGGACCGGATGATTTTCTTCACTTCGGGGATGACGGACGGCACCATGGAAAATTCATCCAGCCCGAGGCCAAGGAGCATGACGGTGGCCAGCGGGTTGCCCGCGAGTTCGCCGCACATGCCGACCCAGATGCCGTTGGCGTGCCCCGTGTCGATGATGCTCTTCACCGCGCGTATCACGGCCGGGTGGAATTCCTGGTACAGGTCCGCGATCAGTTCGTTGTTCCGGTCCACGGCCATCAGGTACTGCACAAGGTCATTCGTTCCGATGCTGAAAAAATCCACCATCTTTGCGAGTTCATCCGCGACGAACACTGCGGAGGGAACCTCGATCATCAGCCCGACTTCCATGTGCTCATCGAAGGGGACCAGTTCCTCCGTCAGTTCCGCCTTGACTTCTTCGAGCACCGCGAGCACTTCACGGAGTTCCGCGACTCCTGAAATCATGGGGAACATGATCTTGATGTTTTTCATCGACGAAGCGCGGAGAATTGCGCGAAGCTGATGCCGGAAAATATCGGTCTTGTCCAGCATCATCCGAATGCCGCGCCACCCGAGAAACGGATTCAGTTCTGAAATGCCGCGCTCGAGCAGCTTGTCTCCGCCGATATCGAAGGTGCGGAAAATAACGGGCTGCGGGTACATCGAGTGCGCGATTTCACTGTATTCGATGTACTGTTCCTGCTCGGAGGGGAATTCCCCCTTGGCGATGTAGAGATGCTCGGTGCGGTAAAGCCCGATGCCCTTGGAACCCTGCGTGATGATGAATTCGAGCTCGTTGACGAATTCGGCGTTCGCGGACAGCTCGACCTTGTGTCCGTCCGAAGTCTCGCAGGGAAGATCCACAAGGTCGGCGAGTTCGGTTTCGAGCCGGATGATGCGTTCGATCTTTCGCGCGTACTCCGCCTGATGCTCCTCGGTGGGATTGACGATCAGCAGGCCGTGCTGACCGTCGAGAATCACCAGGTCTCCGGTCGCGATCTCGCGGGAAGCGCCGTGCAGCGCCGTGACGGCCGGGATTTTCAGGGAGCGGGACAAAATCGCCGCATGCGAGGTGATGCCGCCGACATCGGTCGCGTATGCGAGAACGTCGTTCCTGCTGAAGAGCAGCGTGTCCGACGGCGTGAGCTGCTCGGCGATGATGACGTGTTCACCCTCGACGGTCGAATGAAGGCGCTTTTTCTGAAGGTTGCGCATGATGCGCTGCCCCACTTCGTCGAGGTCCGCCATGCGGTCGCGAAGCAGTTCGTCTTTCGCTTCCCCGAACAGAACCCGGAATTTCTCCAGTTCGTCATGAATCAGGAAATCCGCATTCTTGCATTCGTCCCGGAGGCGCTTGTTGAGCGCTTTGTGCATCTCCGGATCGTCGAGCATCAGGAGCTGACTTTCGAAAATCGCCGCGGCGTCCTGGTTGAGTTTTTCGTGGGCGAAGGAGACGATTTTTCCCAGTTCGGCGCGGGCGCGCTCCATGGCATCGTCGAGCAGCTGGATTTCCACTTCCACTTCTTCCGGCGAGAGGATGCGCTCGACGACATAGACCTCTTCCCTCTCGTATACGTACGCGGGACCGATGGCAATCCCGCCTGATGCGGGGAGTCCTTTGTAAATCCGTTCCTGTTTCCCGTTATCCACGAGGTATCCCTGGCTGTCCGGAAAATTGTTAGAGTTCGCCGAAACCTTCATCGAAGAGCTGCGTCACCGCGTCCGCCATCTCGGTTTCATCCGCACCGGAGAAACTCAGCTGCAGGGTCGAGCCCTGTTCGGCGGCGAGCGTCATCACGCCGATGATGCTCTTGCCGTTTATCTCGAAGCTGTCTTTCTTGATGTAGAACTCCGATTCGAAGCGCGCGGCGGTCTTCACCAGCGTCGCCGCGGGGCGCGTATGCAGACCGGATCGGTTCTTTATTGTAACGGTGCGTTCGATCATATGTCTCAGTGTTTGCGTTCGAGAAGCATCTGTGCGAGCCAGATGAGCATCTGACGGCCGTCGGTATCCTCGAGCGCGTCGAGCGCGCGGATCGCGGCTTCCGTATCCTCTTCGATCTTCTCCCGCGCGATGTCGAGCACGCCGTACCGCCGGTAGATTTCGGTCACGCGCTCGACGAGTCCGTCATGCGGCGCGACACGGGTCGCAACCTCCTGCAGCAGCGCCAGGTCGTCGCCTGTCGCACGGTTGAGCGCCTTGACCAGCAGGTAGGTTTTCTTTCCTTCGATGATATCTCCTCCGATCGGCTTCCCGAAGGCGTCCTTATCCGCCACGACATCGAGCAGATCGTCCTGCACCTGGAACGCGCGTCCGACGCAGCGGGCATATTCGTTCAGCGCGGCCCGGCGTCCGGCGTCCGCTCCGCCGATGATCGCCCCCAGTTCGGCGGATATCGCGACCAGCCACCCGGTTTTCTTGCTGATCATCATCATGTAGTCTTCTTCACTCACGGTCGGCAGCAGCTCGAATTCCTTGTCGTAGCTCTGGCCCTCGCAGACCTCGATGACGCCATCGGTGAACACCCGCGTCAGCGCGCGGACGTCCCCTTTTTCGGTGTTGAGGAGGGTCTTGTAGGCGATGCCCATCAGCTCGTCACCGACGAGAATCGCGATGTTTTCGTCCCATTTCCGGTGCACGGTTTCACGTCCGCGGCGCGTGTCGGCACGGTCCATGATGTCGTCATGCACGAGGGTGAAGTTGTGGAGGATTTCCACCGCGACGCCGGCTTCCACCGCATCGCGCGGATCTCCGCCCACCGCCTCGCAGGCAAGCATCACGAGAACGGGCCGGATGCGTTTCCCGCCGCCGCTCAGGACATACCGTGCAGGATCATACATGCTCACGGGTTCGCCGCGGTCGATCACGGTGGCGAGTCTTGCGTCGATGAGGCTGCGATAGGTGTCGTAACGGTCGTAGAATCGGTGCATGAATCAGTCGGTTGAGTTTGAGACTTCCGATCGGGGGCCGCAGCGCTAGCGCGTGCGCTCCTCTCTCGCATTGAGTATCGGTTTACGTTTCAGCTGCGCGATATTCGCGGACCCGGTCAGGAACATGACGCCGAGCAGATCCCGCTTCCATCCGCAGAGACGATTGTGAAGGCTGTCGATCCCGCCCTGGAAATAGGCCGTGAGCAGCGGGCGCGCCGCGCCGGCGATTTCCGCGCCCAATCCGAGGCACTTTGCGATCATCACCCCGTCGGTGATCCCGCCGGAGGCAATCAGCCGGAGATCTTCCGGACGGTTGATGCGCAGCTCCTCCAGTGCGCGCGCGGTCGGGATCCCCCAATCCCAGAACTGCGGGGAGACTTCGCATCCGTCGCGGCGGCGAAGGATTTCCACGCCGGCCCAGCTCGTTCCCCCCGCTCCCGCGACGTCGATCCACCGTACGCCCACCTCATGGGCCCGCATCGCGGCTTCTCGGGAGATGCCCGCGCCGACTTCCTTGAGAATGACGGGAACATCGAGCTCACGGACGAGCATTTCGAGGCCCGTGAGGACACCGCGGAAACGGGGCTCACCTTCCGGCTGCAGGAATTCCTGCAACGGATTGCTGTGGACGACCAGTGCGTCCGCTTCAAGAAGATCGATCAGATACTGCGCGGGACGCGCATCGCGCATGGCCGCGACCTCGACAGCCCCGATGTTGGCGAGAATGGGGATATCAGGCCCGTTGCGGCGGAGAATGCGATAGGATTCGTGGAAAGAGTCGTTCTCCAGCGCCTGCCGCATGCTCCCCGCCCCGATGCCGATACGCAGATCCTGGCAGGCTTCTGCAAGCGCGCCGTTGATGCGCTCGGCGTCGGCATAGCCGCCGGTCATGCCGGTGACCAGCAGCGGAAATGAGAGACGGTGACCGAGGAAGTCCGTGGAGGAATCGATATCCTCGGTGTTCAGTTCCGGTAGCGCATTATGGACGAACTCCCAGTCCTCGAGACCATTGGTCTTCCTGCGAAACGAGACGTTCTCGTTTACGCAGAGATCGACGTGGTCCTTCTTCCGGGATGGGGTGTTCGACATGGGTTCGCGGTTCCTGAATGCCACGAAAATTCCCGATTCAGAATCGGGACGGCCATTTTGGCATGGTCCAGAATAATACGAAAGATCGGGGAGAATAGCGAGGGAAGCCCCTGAATGCGAAGGGAGCTGCGCGTGGCAGCTCCCTTTTCACCATTCAAACGCTGTGCGACGCTCTCAGGCGCCGGGCTTGTTCAGACCGTCCTTGAGGAAACGAACGAACTCTTCCGGTTTGCGGGTGAGACCCGGGAAGGTCGAGAGCTTCACGTCCTCGGGCGACATGGTCACATAGAGCGGCAGAGCGACGGTCCCGAAGCGCGACTCCTGAAATTCGCGGTTCCGGTCGTACACTTCCCCCTGTCCGTCGGTATAGAGACGCACGAGCACGAAATCGCTGAACAGGGACTGAACGTCCTTCCTCGGAAATATATTCGCTTCCATCCACCGGCAGTTGGTGCAGGCGAACCCGGTAAAATCAATGAAAATGGGTTTCGATTCCGCCTGGGCGATTTTCAGCGCCTGCGCGTAGTCCGAGTGCCATACCGCTTCCTCGGATTTCTCACCGCCCATGATACCGGTATCGCCGAGGGAGGCTGCATTGATGGTTTCGGAATAATTCATCGGCGGCAGGAACGCGTCGAGTTCCCCGAGCGGTTTGTCGTTCAGCCCCGTGAAAATGTAAATGGAGATCCCGAGGAAGAATACCGACCACACCATGCGGAAAACCCCGACTTTCTCGAGCTTGCTGTCATGCGGAAGCTGAAACTTGCCGAGCAGATAGGTGGTGATTAGCACGCCGATTCCAACCCAGAAGCTCAGGAAGAGGTCGCGGCTCAGGATTCCGAGCCCCCAGATCAGGTCGACGTTGGACATGAACTTCATTGCCGCGGCGAACTCGAGGAAACCCATCACGACCTTCACAGAGTTCAGCCATCCGCCGCTTTTCGGCATGGATTTCAGCCACGACGGGAAGAGTGCAAGCAGGAAAAACGGGAGGGCGAAAACCGACGAAAAGGCCAGCATGCCCACGATCGACCACCAGATCTCGCCTTTCGCCGCGGCGACCATAACGGTTCCGACGAACGGCACGGTGCAGGTGAAGCTTGTCAGGGTGAACGTGAGACCCATGAGCAGAAGGCTCGCGATGCCCTGCCCGCTGCCCGAAGCGATGGTGAGTTTGGTGAGAATCCCCGACGGGACGACGATTTCGAACAAACCGAACAGGTTCAGGGCAAAAATGATGAAAATGAGGGCGATCAGAATGTTCATCCACGGGTTCGCCGCGAACTGATTTATCCCTGACGCCCCGAATATGAGCGCCAGTAATATCCCCAGACCCGTAAACGTGAAGATGATGCCGAACGAATAGATAAGGGCGTCACGAACGGACTGAAAACGCGTCGCGGCTTCCCGTTTCGTGAAGAAACTGACGGTAATGGGAATCATCGGGAATACGCACGGCGTCAGCAGTGCGAGGGCGCCGACGGACATTGCGAGACCGATGTACGCCCAGAGTCCTTCCTCCTTGGCTTTTTCCACATCACGTTCGTCGCCGTATCCGAGGGATTCGGACTCCTCGTCCGCAGTCGCATCCGACGCCGCATCATCCGCGGCAGCCATCTCTTCCCCGGCAGGGGTTTCGTCCGCGGCCGCTGCGGTCTCCTGGTCGGTCCCCGCAGCATCATCCGCTGCCGCGGCGGCAGTTTCATCCGCGGCTTCGATGGTGACGTCGAAGGGCACTTCCACCGTCTTGGGAGGCAGACACATGCGGTCGTTGCACGCCATGAACGAGACCTCGACCACGACTTTCTGCTTCCCGACCTTCGCACCGGCCTTGACTTTCGCCGTGACGGTAAAGGTGACGTCCTTGTCGTAGTACTCCGTATTGATGCCGAAATTCTCGTCGAACTTGACGATGGGCTTCGGCTGCCTGATTTTTCCGCTGCGTGAGAACGGCGCGTCCTCCGCGAATTCGATCTCGGTCGGCACGGGACCCTCTTCCTGCGGGGTCGTCGAATAAATATGCCAGCCGTCGATGACGGCGGCGGTGACCTTCACGTCTACGGTGGAGCCGGCTTTCACTGTGGCCGCAGCGGGTTTCGCGCTCCATTTCGCGGCCTCCTGCGCCAGAAGGCCGGAGGTCAGCATCAACGTGAGGAGAAACAGGGCGGGAATCAGTACGGAGAGTTTTTTCATAATGCTATCGTATTCGTATGCGAAATCAGTCAATTATAAAAAAATACGAAAGTCCGGTACTCCCGGCAACGCAAAAAGTGGGATGCATTACGGCGCTCCAACGGTGCGCAGCGAAAAAGTAACCACAGATTACACGGATCAATACCCGTACACTTCGCGGTCGGATCCGCGCTTCTCGAGCTTGATATCCTGGAGCTGTGCGGCTTTGAGGCGCAGGACGAAATAGAAATTGCGGTAGGGACCGGCAGGCACCCAGTTGAAGTTCATTTCCCAGCAGTGCAGATCCTTACGGATGTTGATCTGCGGGGCACCGATTTCCTTGTTGACGATGTCATAGTAGGCACTGAGCGTGAAGTGCCAGCTCGGCGTGAGACTCAGGGTGAGGTTCGCGCGCAGTCCGGAATTTCTCGTTTTCAGTTCGGGATTGAACTGGTTCATCGTGTAGTCATACCCGAGAGTCAGATTCCAGGGGATGCTGAAATTGTACGGGGCTTTCGGGTCCATCTCGATGCTGCGTCCCCCCTCGTCCTCTTCGTCGTCTGGGTTGCTGCGCGCGGTATCCACGGCGGCCTTGGCGGCGGACGTGAACATCGTATGCGACAGCGTGGTGGAGAGATTGATGTTGAAGTTCGTCAGACGGGCATAGCCGCGACCGTTCTCCCAGAGATATTCATCAATTTCGTGTCCGGGGACTTTTTCGAGATCCCCGTTTTCGGCTCTCCGCTCGTAACTGTTTTTCCACACGTACGGCGAAAGAGTCGTCCCGCCGTAAATATCGAGCACGCCCTGTATGCTGGTGCGGAAGGACAGGTTCACGGGCGCGAGCTTCATGCTGTCTTTCACCATGTTGTAATTCGAACTCGCCTGGATGGTGAAGAGCTGGAATTTCCGCGGCGTCGCGGTCGTATCACCTTCACGCGGATTGAGCTTCATTTCGAAGATGTTCGACAGGCTCATGCCGATGGTCTGCGACTCACCTGCCCCCACCCCGCCGAACACCTCACCCGGCCGATAGGAATACCCGGAATACGGGTCATACCGAACGTCCTCCCCCTTGCCGTCGACGTAGCTCTGATAGTAGCCCCAGCTTTCTTTTGAAAAATCCGGGTTCCAGTTGTAGCTCAGCGACGGCTGCAGCGTGTGGCGGATGCCGATGATGCCGAACGCGTTGGGCTGGAACATGCCGTAGATTTTCGTGCTCGCGGTCAGGCTCGCCCGGAACGTGCGGTACGTGAAAAATCCGCTGGCGTCACGCGCTTCGACGACGGAGTCGACCGTGTTATAGGCACGCTCGATACGGTGATCGTACCAGACTTCATCGTAGGAAAAATTCGGGGATATGGTGAAGAAGCCCAGCTTCGGCGTCGCGATAAGGGAAAGGGAATGCTTGACGCCGCGGCGATCGAACCGTTCCTTCGCGAGAATCGCCTGCTGCAGGGTATCGCGTTCCCCGCTGTCGTACTCCTTCAGCACGATGCGGTTGAGCGCCTTCCCGCTGTAATTGAAACCGATCAGATCGTACCACGAATCGCCGAATCCGCCTTCGCTGCGGAAGGGATATATCTGGGACTGGTTGAACGTCAGGTCGGGCAGGGCCATGGTGTACGTGCCGTTGACAAGGTTCTGATCCCGCGTAATTCCGAGCGACATGCTCCTGCTCGTTCCTTCCCAGTTTTTCGAGAACATTGCGGACGAACGCGCGGTCTGATTCAGGAGTTCATTCAGGTTGTTCGAGAAATTCTGGTAATACGAATTGGTCAGGAACGAAAAATTCACGCTCACACGTGATGTCGGATCGATTTCCTGATTGTGGTTGATTGTCAGGCTCCAGTCCGTGCCGGGCTGATCGTCGCGGGTGGTGACATTGCCGACATTGTAGGTCTGGCGCCCGTACGTCGCGGAAATCGATCCGCTGAAATTGTACCGCAGCGCGTACCGCACATCGGCACGCAGGAGATACCCGCCCTTCGAATACAGATCTCCCGTGAGAGCGAGATCCCAGTAGTCGCTCATCGCGAGATAGTACCCGCCCTTGAGCAGGTAGCGGCCGCGGGTGGGACTGGTTCCGAACGACGGCACCATGATGCCGCTGCTGCGTCCCCCGCTGGAAGGGATGACGGCGAACGGCAGCCAGAACAGCGGGATATCCTCTACGTAAAAGGTGATCGGCCGTGCGACGATGACCTCGTCCGGCACGAATTTCATCTCCGCCGAACCGAAGTAATAATGTTTGTGATCAGGATTATCGCAGGTCGTGTATCGTCCGCCGCCGATAAAGTACTCGGTCTCGTTCACGCGCTTTATTCGCTCGCCCAGGTAGAACCCGTCATCGATGGCGGTTTCCCCTTTCGTAATGACGCCTTTCTTCGATTTGAAGTTGTAGGTCATCTCCTCACCGCGGTATTCATCGCTCCCTTCCTTGAACACCGGTGTCCCCGTCAGTTTCCCCTCGTTGGTGGAATCCGGCACTCCCCTTGCGACAATGGTCGAATTGTCCCAGTTGACCGTGATCCGGGAAGCGCGGATCGCGGTCTTCCCGTAGTCGATCGCCGCGTTGTCGTACATGTTCATTTTCTTGTCGTCGAGCACGTACAGGACGGAATCCTTGGCCTTGTAGACGATGATGGTGTCGACCGCATCCTTCGTCGCGAACACCGCCACGCTGTCTTCCGACAGCGTGAGCGAATCATCCGCGGAAAGGGAGTCCAGCACGACGGCACGGAGCGAATCGCCGGTCGGCAGTCCGATGCCGATGGGGATCCTCGTCCGGACGGTGTCCTGCGGCGATGCAACACTGTCGGTAACGGCCTGGGCGAACACCATGCGCGGAAGCAGCAGACTGCCGGAAAGCAGTCCGAGGGCCAGAATGACGATATGGAAAGCGTTTTTCACGTAATGGATAATCCCCTCGCGCGGGGAGGCGGTATCGCTCCCGGGAGAAATGGATGTTACAAAGTACGAAAACACGTCGAGTAGAGAAACGGAGAATATTCCCCCCGGTTCCGACAATGCCCGGTTTTGTGTAGTTTAGCGTCATGCACCCATTCTACCATATATCCCCGCTCTACCGCGCCGAGGATACCGAGCGGCTCGGCGACGCGTCCCATCGGACCGGTGAACATCGCGATCAGTTCGAGCGCGATCGCGCCCGCATCATCCACAGCTTCTCCTTCCGGCGGCTGCAGTCGAAAACACAGATTTTCGCGCTCAACGAATCGGAATTCCTGCGCACACGGCTGACGCATTCGCTGGAAGTCAGCAACATCGGCCGCGGACTGACTGCGGTGGTGAACCGCGAAATATGGCCGGGGTATCCGCTGGGAACGGTGAAGGAAGAATTCGAACCACTGGGCGGGCCCGTGGATACGAGCCTGATCGAGGCGGCGTGCCTGGCGCATGATCTCGGCCATCCGCCGTTCGGACACCGTGGGGAGGAGGCGCTCAACCAGTGCGTCTGGACCCGGTGGCCCGGTCGTGACAACGGTTTCGAGGGCAATGGGCAGACGCTTCGCCTGCTGACAAGCGACACGCTCGAAGCGCATGGGGAGCGCCACGGCCTCAACCTGACACGCGCGACCCTCCAGGCGGTGCTCAAGTATCCGCGGGTATACGCGGACCTCGTCAACGCCGAAAAATACCCGCAGGACCAGGCATGTCCGCCCTTCAAGCCGTGGGCGCCGCCGAAGTGTATTCACAACGAAGAAGCCCCGCTGCTCGCGTGGCTGCTTGCGCCGTTCTCCGACGCGGATCGTCAACGTTTCATGCGCACGGAGCGGCGAGAAGGAAAACATGCGCGTACGATGCACAAGACGCTCGAGGCCAGCATCGTCGAGCTCGCGGACGATGTCGCATACGGCACTCACGACGTCGAAGACGCCTTCTTCTCCCGGCTGATCTCGCCGGATACCATCATCGGGTATCTGGATCGCGGGCGGTTCGACGACCCCGGAATCTATGACCGCTATACCGCCCTGATCACGCAGATGGGCCGCGGTGCAGGAGGAAGCAGCCGCGACGCGGTGCACGAAAAAAAGGGTGCGGCATCATCCCTGATCAGCATGCTGATCGCGGCGGCGGAACTCTGCGAGACCGAAGGCTTTGCGCATCCCCGCCTGCGCTGGAACATCACCTTACCGCGCGATCATCGCATGGTGCTCGATGCGCTCAAGGAATCGGTATACGATCATGTCATCAACGGTCCTGCCGTGCAGAGTCTTGAATACCGGGGCGGCATCATTATCCAGAAGATGTTCGAAGCGCTTCACGAGTCCCCGGAACTGCTCGGGGGAAAACACGGGCACCTTCTCCGCGAGGCGGTGAGCGAGTCTGCGCGCCTGCGCGTGCTCGCCGACTACATCGCGGGCATGACTGACACGTACGCGGAACGCATGTACAATCGCCTGTTTCAACCCGGAAGCGGCTCGCTGTTCGATCGCGTCTGACGCTGCCGCGGACGATGCGGCCGTGGACAGAGGAGGCAGGAACCCCACAGCGGTCGCTCACGCTCCTCAGGCTTTTCTGGGAGACGGGATCTTCTTACCTTCTTTTCTGAATACGATTTCATCTTCTTCTTTCCACCACCTCCGAACAACCTCATGAAACGCATCCTTCTCCTCGCCCTTCTCCTCGTTCTCGCCAATCTTCCCGCCACAGCCCAGGACAACGACAGTTCCGGGTACAGCTTCACCATGGTAATAAGCCTGCCGGCGACACCGGTGAAGAACCAGTACCGCACGAGCACCTGCTGGAGTTTCTCCTCCATCTCCCTGCTCGAATCCGAGCTGCTCCGCACCGGCAAAGGCGAGTTCGATCTTTCCGAGATGTTCATCGTCCGGAACGTCTATGAGGGGAAAGCGAAGAAGTATGTGCGCATGCACGGCAGCGGCCCCTTCGCCGCCGGCGGCGCGTTCAACGATGTCCCGACAATCCTGCGCGACCTCGGGATGGTGCCCGACGAAGCGTACCCCGGGCTTTCGTACGGTTCCGAAAAACACATGCACGGCGAGCTCGATGCGGTGCTTCGCGCGTATGTGGACGCGGTCATCAAAAATCCGAACCACGAACTGACGACGGCCTGGTACGGCGGCGTGCAGGGGATTCTCGACGCCTACCTCGGCACGGAACCCGAGAAGTTCACGTGGCACGGAAAAACCTACACGCCGCGAACTTTTGCGGACGACGTTATGGGCCTGAATCCGGACGATTACGTTCTGCTCTCATCGTTTACCCATCATCCGTTCTATCAGCAGTTCGTCCTGGAGGTGCCGGACAACTGGAATTTCGGGACCGTGTACAACGTCCCGCTCGAGGAGCTGATGCGCACCATCGATAATGCGATCGAATCCGGCTACACGGTGGCATGGGCCAGCGACGTGAGCGAGAAGGGATTCAACTTCAAGAAGGGAATCGCGATTGTCCCGGAAAAAGACTGGGACGACATGTCGAAGGGAGAGCAGGACAGTGTTTTCATCGCGCCGGGTGCCGAAAAAGTCATCACGCAGGAGCTGCGGCAGGATGCGTTCGACCGCTACGCGACCACGGACGATCACGGCATGCACATCACCGGTATCGCAAAGGACGAAAAGGGCGGGAAATACTACTACGTGAAGAATTCGTGGGGTCTGAAGAACAGCACGTATGACGGATGGTTCTACGCGTCGAAAGCCTTTGTCGCGTACAAGACGACATCCATCATGCTCAACAGAAACGCCATACCCGCGGACCTGCGGAAAAAGCTCGGACTGTAGTCAGACGTCTCGTTGCGATAATTGCGGAGCATGACATGGTGAGAGCAGCGCGGTAGCCCGAAGTGCTATTCAATTCCATAGAGTTCGCCGTTTTCCTTCCGGTGGTGTTCCTCCTCTACTGGTTCATCACCGCGCGGAGGCTTGCGCTGCAGAATTTTTTCCTCCTGCTGGCGAGCTACATCTTCTATGGATGGTGGGATTGGCGATTTCTTTCCCTTATTCTCCTGAGTTCCATGGTCGATTTCCTCGTCGGCGTCGGCCTGGGCGGCACCGAGGTGCAGTGGAAACGACGCCTGCTCCTCGGAGCGAGCATCGCGGTGAACATCGGGCTGCTGGGATTCTTCAAGTACTTCAATTTCTTCGCCCAGAGCTTCGCCGATGCGTTCACCCTTCTCGGAAAACCGATCGATCCGGCCCGGCTGTACATCATCCTTCCTGTAGGCATCAGCTTCTACACATTCCAGACTCTGAGTTACTCCATCGACGTCTACCGGCGGAAGATGCTTCCATCGCAGGACATCATCGCGTTTTTCACCTTCGTGGCGTTTTTCCCGCAGCTGGTGGCGGGGCCGATTGAGCGCGCCTCGCACCTGCTCCCCCAGTTTCACCGGCGGAGGACGTTTGATCATGACGCGGCGGTCGACGGTTCGCGGCAGATACTCTGGGGATTGTTCAAGAAGATCGTTATCGCCGACAACGCGGCCACGTACGCGAATTACATTTTCAACAATCACGCGGATCTCTCCGGCAGCACTCTGCTGCTGGGTGCGGTGTTCTTCGCGCTTCAGATCTATGGCGACTTTTCCGGGTACTCCGATATTGCGATCGGCAGCGCACGGCTTTTCGGGTTCGACCTCATGCGGAATTTCGCGTTCCCCTATTTCTCACGCGACATCGCGGAGTTCTGGCGGCGCTGGCATATCTCGCTGTCGAGCTGGTTCCGCGATTACGTCTATATCCCGCTCGGAGGAAGCCGCGGGGGACGCTGGCTGCAGATTCGCAACGTGCTGATCATCTTTCTCGTGAGCGGTTTCTGGCATGGGGCGAACTGGACCTTCATCGTCTGGGGCGCCCTCAATGCGCTGTATTTCCTCCCGCTGCTGCTGACAAAGAGCAACCGCGCGCATACGGATACCATCGCGGAGGGACGCATCCTGCCTTCGCCGCGAGAGTTCATGCAGATGACGATGACTTTCCTTCTCACCTGCCTGGCCTGGATCTTCTTCCGTGCGGCGAGCGTGGGCGACGCGCTGGCGTACCTCGGCGGCATTTTCCGCGCATCGTTCTTCCGCATGCCGGAAGGAGAATTCGGCTGGTTTCCTCTGATTGCCGTTCTGTTCCTCCTGACGGAATGGCTGCAGCGGGAGAAGCAGCATGGCCTCGCGCTCGAAGCAGCGCACTTCCCGCGTGTCATCCGCTGGAGCCTCTACTATGTCGTGTCGATACTCATCATGTATTTCGGCGGCGATCAGCAGGCCTTTATCTACTTTCAGTTCTGAGGCGGGGCGCGCAGCATGAGACGGTACCTTCTGAAATTTCTCCTGTTCTCCTCCCCGCTTCTGCTGGTCGCCTCACTGTATTTCGTCCTGGATCCGTTCAAGGTCCTGCGATCGTACGACAGCTATTATATATCCGGGCAGCCGGATTATATCGTCCTCAACCGCGGTCTCGTCAGCACGGAGACGTTCGTGCGCCAGTATCCGGAGCGGCGATACGACTCCTTCATTTTCGGCAACTCCCGGTCCCTTTTCTGGCAGGTGGAGGACTGGAAACCGTGGCTGGCGGACGGCGCGTCCTGTTTCCATTTTGACGGCTCCGACGAATCCCTGTACAGTCTCTACCGGAAGGTCCGGTACCTCGACGCACAGGGAGTCCGGATCGCGAACGCGCTGCTTGTCGTGGATCATTCCCTGCTCTACTGGGCCGACGAACGCGATGGACATCTGATCGCCACGCCGCCACGGCTGATGGGGCAAAGCAACCTGCTCCCCTTCCATGCGTCGTTTTTTCTCTCCTACCTCGACCCGCGTTTTCTGCTCGCGTACTATGATTTCACCATTTTCGGGACGTTTCGCGAGTACATGCGCGATCACAACGTCCTGAATGCCGAACCGATGCAGTACGATCGGAGGAGCAATGAAATCCGATATCCGCAGTTCGAACAATCCATCGCGGCTGGGACGTACTACACCGGGCGCCGTCGGGAGATTTTCGGGCAAAGAGCGCAGCGCCCCCAGCCCTATGCACCCTGCCTCGGTCGTGAACACATTCGACTGCTGAAGGAACTGCGACACATCTTTGCAGCGCAGGGAACGGACGCACGTATCGTCATCAGCCCGCTGTACGACCAGCGTCCGCTCGCCCGCCGTGACCTGGAGACGCTTCGCACCCTCTTCGGAAAAGATCGCGTCTACGACTATTCAGGCAGCAACGACATCACCGCCGACTATCACAACTACTACGAGCTTTC
>QKAF01000081.1 GCA_003246455.1 Bacteroidota bacterium | reverse complement strand
CGACCTTTACAACGGGATGTGGGTGTTCCAATATTTCGACAGTACGCTCGCAGATACTCTGAAACACATCGCGTTTCAGGATCGAATCAGTATCGGAACAATCGATCCCTCCAACGAGCTTACATTCCACCTTGCCGAAGGCGGGGCGGTCATCGCGGATTCGGCGGTGGTCGAATTCGTGGACAACACGCATTTCAAGTGGGATTCCTGGGATTCGCTCGTGGTGAACGGCGAGTTATACGTGGGATCGGTAACCTTCGATTCCACTTTCGCGCCATCGAAACTCTACTGCGCTCCTGGTGGGACAATCGAACTGGGTGGGGCAGGGAAGACCATTACCGGATTGCGGAGCATCCATGTCGCAGACGGCGGCACGGTCATTGTCCGTGCCGGAACGACACTCGAGGGCAGCCAGACGGGAACGATCCTCGTTGAGGGAACGCTCATTCTCGAATCCTGCCTCCTCGGAAAGAACTACAGCATCCTTGTCCGGGAGAACGGTCATCTGGAAATCGATACCGGGGCAACCGTGGATGGGGTGGTATATATCGAGATCGCCGATATGGATAGCCGCGTGATCTTCGGTGGGGGAAGTACGCTGAAAATGCGTCCCGGCGCAAAGCTGCGCGTGGGGGGCATCGTTGAGACCGATCCGAATTCGTGGTGCCGCCTCCAGGCGATGGGCGCCTCGCCGGATTCGCTCGTGAAATCGGATCGATGCTGGTTCGGTCTCGAACTCGACTGGCGCGTCGATGCCAATTCCGATATCCGGAACATGTTCGTGCATCATGGCTGGCCCGGTATCTGGGTCAACGACGGCTCGCCGAACATCACCGATTGCCAGTTCTCCCACAACATGATCGGATTGACGCTTACCCAGGGCGCCGCGACAGTCACGCACAATACGTTCCGGGACAACCTGTTCGTCGGCCTGAACTGCCAATCGCTCGTGTACTCCACACCGGTGAACAACCGGATCAACGGCAATGGCAACATCGGCGTGAACCTGCAGGCGTGCATGAATCACTGGTATTCGAACACGCTCGATTCGAATGATCTCGGGGCGATGATCTACGACAATTCCTCGATGACGTTCAATCAGTGGGCGAGCCAGAATCCGAGCACTATGTGTGACACGACCCACGGCAACGGCATCCGTTTCAACCACGGCGGTATAAACATCCAGGGAAACTCGAGCGCGGAGTTCCAATGCGATAACAGCGTGTACGGGAATTACGATTGGACATTCGGTTCGGGGCGGGATCTGTCGATCAATGATCAGTGCCGGGTCGTGGGGTGGGGAAATTACCCGGACAGCATCCCCGGGGTCAGTGCCGATACCTTGAAATTTCTCGCGGCGGGCAACGCCATCCTGCAATGGTCGGATCCGTCAGGCTGGAATCCGTCTCCCGCAACGGACCCGGTACTGAAGAAGATCACCGCATCGGCCTTCCGATCCGCGCTCGCGCGGGCGCAGGCGTACACGAGGCAGGGCCTGTACCTGATGGCGCAGGCCGATTACTCGCTTGCGACAACGGAAGCCGGGACGGCGACGGAACTGCTCGAGTGTATGCATTCGTGGAGAAAGATGGTCCTCGCGACAGAACAGGATTCCGCCCAAGAGCGTGCCGGCAGCCGAAATGCGTACTGGGTCTCGATGCGCACGACGCTGGCGAACAATGCCGCGTACGCGGACAGTGCGTGGAAGCGGAATATTACAAGCGAACTACTGAGCGTGGAACTTGTCCGGAAGCGCGATACGACAGAGGCACTGAATGTGCTCGCGACCCTGACGGGCAACGGCATGCCTGCCGAGTACCGCCGGCGTGCATTGCTGCGATATGTGTACACCTATTTCTGTCTGATGAATGATTATCCGTCCGCCATGAACCGGTATCAAACGATCACGCAGGCATTCCCCGGATCGCTGGAGCAATTCGAGGCAAAACTCATACTCCGGCTGCCGATCGACAGCACGGATATCGCCGCGCTGCGGAAAACGACGGAATCTCGATTCGAACAACAACGTCCATCGATGACGCGACCGGCATGGATCACGATCGAGGGACCGGCGCCGAATCCCGCGGCGCATGCCTCGGCATTCACCGTGACGACCACGCGTGCCGTGCGGCTCCGAATCGATGTATTTGATCTAGCAGGAAACCGGGTGTTCACGGTCTATGATGGATCTCTTCAGGATGGCACGCATCGTATTCCGTTTGATGGTTCGCGCCTGCCCGCCGGCGTCTGTCTCTATCGCGCGACAGGATATGATGGGGAGACGGATGTTCCGTTCACGTTCGAAGGCAAGTTCATTGTCGTCCGGTAGGCGGCTGTTTTAACCCGTATCTCCAGCATACTTTCCGATTCTTTCGCATTCTGTCCAATTCCGTGTTGCACATTTGTTGCACGCGCCGTCATGAGTGCAGTAATAGTACCAGAACGGAAAATCATGGACTAGCGAGCGGCTCCGCCGCTCGCGCACTAGGCAGTAGGCGCGGGGATCGGGCATTCCGGTTTCGGTGTGGGCTCCCGCTCCCCGCTGAAAGCCTATCGTCTGCAGCAGTTGAAGCCCCGCGACTCACTGGGGAGCGCATGACAGCGTCTCCACCGCCAGATTCTTTCATCACACACTCTTCGGCAATCACTCTTCGGCAATCAAACGACGTCATTCTTGACTTTCTCTTAGACAGTCGTTACTCTTCGAGCAGTGCTTTGATATCCGATATATCGATCCTATTCTCGGCCAGTAGCGCGATGCGAATAGAGTCGCACATCGCTCATTCACAATGGTCAAGGAGCGGAAATGAGGAAAGTCCTGTTCGTACTGATTCTGCTGGGAGGGGGGATGGACCTCGCCATCCCGGTCCTCCATGCCCAAGGCACGGACTCAACCACGGTCGTAGCTGTACTCCTCGTGCAATTCGCCAACCAGGATACCTGTCTGGATTGCCGTGGCAGCGTGGGGTACTCCGCGCCGCCGACGCTCGATACGGTCGAAAACAAGTACCGGTACGGGGATTACTGGAACATCCTCTTTCAGCCGACCGGTCCCGTGATGCATCCGGACGGGGACTTTCCCGATAATTTTTCGATCAACGGCAGAGGATTCGATCAGTACGGAAGTCTGCGTCGATACATCGCGGATAATTCCTTCGGTCTGCACACCGTCCTGCCCTATCGGGGGTGGAGCGCATGGAGCGGTCTCCTGAACACCGTCACTCCCGACAGCAGCGGCGATCCCAATCGCGCGATCGTTGATTGGCTGACTCTTCCGTACGAGAAATCGTCATTTGCGGCAATCAACCATCTCGCCGATTCTGCGATCATCCACGCGAACCGCGAGCTCGCCGTGGATTGGGACAGTCTCGACGTCTTGATCATATGGTTCGCCGGTGTGAATCCCTACGGTTTCGCCCAGGGTAGCACGTTTGGTATGGATACCTCGATCGGTGTCGTTCATTACGTCATTACGAGCGAGCGCTCTCAGAACGACTCCACCGGAATTCCGACATTCACGTACCCACGGGTAACGTGGCACGAGTTCTGCCATGCCGCGTTCGATGCAGACGACCTGCATCATCGGTTCCCGGCAACGGGATACGATATCAGCGGAGTGGGGCACTATTCCCTGATGGGCGATAACTCGAAGCTCGGACTGTACACGCCGGAGATGCTCGATCCCTGGCATCGGCTCCGGGAGGGTTGGCTGCGGTATTACGCTCCGGATCGCTGGCTCGACACGTTGACATTCACGACGCCGATCGACACGACGAACTTCCGACTCCCGATTGTTGAAGAACGTTACAACGGTGAGATTCCGTGGGTGCTGGCCATTCCGATCAGGAGTCATCCGGATAGTGGTTGGACAAAAGATGGGGAGTTTGGCATCATCATCGAAAACCGCCGGGCGGTCGGATGGGACAGCGTCATCGTCCGGGAAGAAATGGCCATGGATTCTCCGACCTACGGCCTTGCGACGGGCAGCGGCGGTTTTCTGATCTGGGCGTCCTGGTACACGAACCAGTTCATGAAAGGATGGGTCTACGACGCCGACGGCGATTTCCAGACTTGGAAAGTCAAATCGCAATACGGTGCGCCGACCGACCTGTTCACCGGCGCGCCGGGCCGGAATACATTCTCGCTGTATTCAACTCCGGGCGTCTTTCATGTGGCCGATCCGGGGAACGGTTCGAAGCTGCTGCCGCGATCCCGCAATGTGTATCTCGAGTTTCCGACCTATAACGACTCGTCCACGGTCAATCCGATTTCACGGGTTGCGATCGATTGCTTTATTCCCGCAGCGTTTGGGTACGGTGGTTCGGCCGACGAAGATACCGCGTCGACAAAGTTCACGGTCCAGCAGAAGTATTCCTCAGGCGACTCGGCGACGCTGGCGATCCATACCACGTTCTCGGAAAACGAATCGCGGACATTCTTGATGAGCGGTCCATCGCCCGCAGATCTCCGTACCGTGTCCTGGCTCGATGTCGCAATCGGGGAGACGGAGGCCGTGTTCGAGAATGGCGCCGTCGCATATTTCCCGTCTGATTCGCTCGAAGGCGGTTTCTGCACCGTTGGACTGCTGGAGGAAAAGCAGGGCGATGAGTACTACGTCCGGACCTGGCGGACGAGCGCGGCGCTGGACACCGCGCTGCACTGCGGCAATCGAATCTGGGGTCCGTTCGCGGAACCGCCGCATCCCGTGATCGCGAACCGGGGGGTCTACGCCGCTCTGTCGTTCCGTGGGGATGACGGCATCTACGTGTCATCAACGACGAATGCGGGATGTACCTGGTCGAATCCGGGCAAATTAACTGGTTCGGCCCAAGGATCCCACAGTCCGTGCGTGCTCATGGACACCGCGGGGGCAAACGCCTATCTGGTGCTGTTCGTGGATGCGAGTGAGAGCCTATGGTTGTACAGGAGCGTGGTCGGATCCTCCATCAAGGTATCTTCCGACGTTTTCCAGGCAGCGAATCTGAATCCTTCTGCCGTGCGACTGGGCAACGATCTCGCGGTCGTGTACCAGTTCACGGATAGGACAGACCGTAAATACATCGCCCGCAAGATTCTGGAACTCGATGGCGACACCATCCCTGATGATTGGGATGTGTTTGGGTTGGCGAAACAATCGGATCGGGATGTCAACCGCGATCCAGCGGTCATCTTCCCGGACCGGTGCGATCCGGCGAAGACGTTGGTGTACTGGATCTTCAATCGTGGCGAAAAACTGCTCTCGGCCTCGCGAGGCGGTGGACGCGATTCGCTCGTCGAGGGCCTGCAAAGCGTGCTCAGCGGCAAGCCGACGGCGTATCCGCATCTGCTCGAAAACGAGGCGGGAAACCCCCTGTTCGTCGTCTCGCGTCTCGGGAGCTGGGGCGGAGCGATGGCTTGGCCCGACGAGACACCATCGCTCGTCGTGATGGATCGACAAGCGGAATTGCATTCGAATCCGTACCTCGTGTCGTTCACGGAGATCGGTATGCAGTTCACAAGCGGCAGCGACCGGCTGATGCACACGCAACTCGGCACGCCGTATATCGTACATGCTGCGGATACGGTGGCCCATATCCGTCACGATTACGGCGCGTCGGAGGACTTCACGACCCAACCGATCGACACGCTGACGCGCACGCGTACGGCGACACTCGAGGACGGTGATCTCGTCATGTTCACGATCGATGTCTCCTGTCACACTAATGCGCCGGACACCCTTGTGATCGAATCGGTACTCTACGATCCTGCGGGCATGACGCAGGTATCCACCAGTGGTGAAATGAAAATCGCGCCTTTGACCGGCGACACGACGCTGGTCGTGGGCATCGAAACACCAAACGGGTTTCCACCGACGGATTGCTACGTGTCGACATCCATGAAACGTGGTTATTTCGATGTCGATGCGTCGCCCGAGATCGAACTGGTTAGATACATGCTTTATGACGAACCGGCCATGCCGAAGCGGCGGGCGAGAGGTGCGAGAGTCGTCTCGCGTAACGGCACGCTCCGTATCCACCCTCAACCGGCACGCGGGGAGATCCGCTTCGGTATCGAAGCGGAAGGGGACGGAACAGCGATCCTGTTCGATCTGCTCGGCAGGAAAGTGATCGAACTCCCGCTCGCTGGAGACGGCACAACAATTCGTGGTGCGATGGGACTTGGAAGCGTGAGTCCCGGATTATACATGCTCGTGGTCCGTACCGCCGATATGGTTCGTACCGGAAAGGTGATCGTGACGAGATGAAATACGGACAAATTGGACCACCGGTCTTCGTGATGCTGCTCATGCTTTTATTCCAAGCCGCGGAACCGACGACCGCCGCCGCCCAGGAACGGGATTGGGAGATCTTGACGTTTTTCGGAGGAAAGGGATCGAGCACCGATGCTTTCTGGTTCCTGTACGACGCGAAACGCGACCGATTCATCATCGGTGGAAGGACGGAGGAGCAGGATCTGCCGGTCACACCGGACGCGATGAAGGTCCGCAAGACGGATCCGATGGACGGTTTCATCGCCGTATTCAACGGCGATTGCAGTGAATTGATATACAGCAGCTATATCGGAGGATGGCATAACGATGCGGTTTCCGAAGCCATCATATTGGATGATGACCGCATTCTCCTTGCAGTGGGGACCTATTCGAATAATCTTCCCACGACTGGGACAGTTTGGTCCAGTACGCCTTCAGGAATATGGCTCGCTGTGTTATCGCTAGAAACCTTCGAAATACTTCACTCCGGGTACTTCGAAGGATCGACAGATGACTCTGTCGATCAAATGCTTATCGGTTCGTACGGCAAGATAATCATGACGGGTAGCACCAAGTCTCTCGATCTCCCTGTGACTTCCGGTGCCTTCCAGCACGAGAAAGGCGGCAACGCAGATCACAATAATGCGTTCATTGCTGTTTTCGATTCGGTGTTTAATCTCACCTTCTGCAGTTATCATGGTGGTACGCTTGGCGCCGGTGAGGACGCATGGAATGGTCTTGCGGAAACGGAGAACTACATTGTCTTCACCGGAACGGTGGCATCGCCCGACATGCCTGTCACCGACGACGCGTACCAGAAAACGTACGCCGGCGGCTGGTCCGACGCCTACATGGTCGTGGTTTCGAAAGACAGCATGAGACGCGTCTATTCGACCTATCTCGGGAGCAGTATCCGGGGCGGAAACAGTCTCGGCTTCGAGGCGGAAGACGGGTTCGAGGAGGTCGTATCTGTGGGGAACGACCGCGTCGTCCTCGTCGGATTCACGAACGGCGGCGATTTCCCCACGACGCCGAATGCCTGGCAACCGAGGATCGCCGACGACACGTCCGCGATCGGCGGCGATATCGTGATCGCCGTGTTCTCCATTCCCGAACGCAGATTCGAACAGATCACCCATCTCGGCGGCGTCGATTTCGATTACGCGAAGTCCGCGATTTTCGACCCTAGGCGGCGGGAAGTCCTGATAGCCGGTACGACGGCCTCGACGGATTTTCCGTTGATCGAACCGGATTCGTGCGAATGCAACAAACGGGGCGTGCTCGTCGGTTATGACGTCGATTCCCTGTTCCCGAGACGATCACGCTCCTTCGCGGATATCGTGAGTAACGATATCCAGACCATCGTTCCCCTGTCGGATGGGAGACTCGCCTTTTGTGGCAAGACGTACGGCAATCCCAACCAATCCGTCGTTCCAGTGCGATCCACTGGATTCCAGACTGTGCGGGGCGGCGCATCTGATGTGATCATCGGGATTCTGCGCGACAAGTCCACTTTGGTTGAATCGCTTGTCTGCATGGCTGGCGACCACACCCTACAAATCCACCCCCAGCCAACGCGCGGCGAACTGCGGTTCGCCGTCGAAGGGAAAGGGAATGCGAACGCGCTGCTGCTCGATCTGCTCGGCCGGAAGGTGATCGAACTCCCGCTCGCCGGAGACGGGACAACAATTCGTGGAGCGATGGGACTTGGAAGCGTGAGTCCCGGAATGTATATGCTCGTGGTCCGTACCGCCGATATGGTGCGTAGCGGAAAGGTAGTTGTGACGAAATGACAGACGGAGAGGCGTTTACCGGAACGGGCATAGCAATCCAACCATGGGAGCAATTCCGTTCGCGGCCCGCAACGCGGACAGGCTACGTGGCGCAACGGGACAAGAACCACTGCCGGTTCTTTCCGATTTTTTCGCTTTCTGTCCTGATTTTTGTTGCACATTTGTTACTCGCCTCCCCGTAACGCCTTTGATAACAACAAAACGGAAAATCATGGACTAGCCCGCCATAGTCCCGCGAAGCGGGACGACGGCGGGCGCAGTAGGCAGTAAGCAGTAGGCGCGGGGACCGGGCATCATGGCAGCTCGGACTGATCCCGCTCCCCGCCTAAAGCCTATCGCCTATAGCAGTTGAATCCCCGAAATTCAGGATGGGGCGCGTAACCGCGTCTCCACCACAAAATTCTCTCCTCCCACTCTCTCCCTACTCAGCCAGCCACAACGCCCGGGATCCCCTCCCGGGCGTTGTGATGATTCTGTGCGCTAATATCTCGCTTGCATTGGGCAACGAAATTATGTAGAATTCCGGCAAAATAAAAGATCATAACGTCCGGTGTGTATCCAATGAGTCATCTGATCTCAAGCTGGGCAGTGGGAATCGTCTTTCTGGCAGGGATGGTGCATGCGCAGGAGTGGGAGCGATTACCGCTTGATGGGGGGCATCTCGATCGCCTGATCGTCAACCCCTATAATGATCATGAAATCTACGGATTCATTCAAGGGAAGGACCTCTACAGATCGGTTGATGGAGGACTGCATTGGAAGCGCATCATTTCGGATACCATCCCATTCCATCCCTACTACTTAGATCTGACGGTCGATCTGCGGGGTCGCGTCTACACGATTACGAGTGATGGAGTTTGGCGATCGAGCGATCATGGCGAGAATTGGAACCATTTGTCGGTGCCAGGGGGAACAGAGTTTAACGGAAATTCTCAAATCGAAGTTAACGAAATGGGAATCATCCTTGTCTGGAATGGTTCCATTAAAACACTGTTTCGTTCGCTGGATGACGGTGGATCATGGATTGGATACAGTGTTCGTGATAGGGCATTGATAGATGAGTTTTACCAAGCGAAAAAGGACTCGACTTTTCTGGTGGCACAGACAAGGGATTCCTTTCTTGTGTCAAAAGACGGCGCACGAAATTGGGAGGAACTCCAAAGCCCAGTACAATCGTACTCGGAATTTACGATAGATCCGGACTCTCCAAATCTTGTCATCAGATATTCCTCAGGTTCGGGATACCTCGATTTCTACGAAAGTCGCGATACCTGTATAACATGGCGTCGAATGAATGAGGAGGAAATCGTCGTCGACGACGAAGCCCACTCTGGCTCAGCCCGGATCAATTTCATTCAGATGAACGATTCGATCTTTATACTTAATCGGTTCCGAATTCTCCTGCGTTCGATTGATTCTGGACGGACCTGGGCTCGGATCAGTGCGCCAGAGTACCTTGATGTCGTTCGATCCGGCACCGATTTGATTGGCACCGTTTCAATGAAGGGGATTTTTCGATCGACCGATTTCGGTGACACATGGGACCTTGTCCCGGGACAACCTGAGATACTGAATTTCGCAGAGGTAGAGTTCGTGCATGCCCATGACGATACGATGTTTGTGCTCCTCTCTGATGGCTGGCGACCGGTGGATCGCTCAAGCTGGTTTCTCGAAAGCGTTGATGGAGGCATGAGTTGGCGGAAGCTCTTCGACAGCCGGGTTGTCTACGATCTCTCCGTCGACGCCGGGAGACCGGCACGGTATTACCTCCTCGCTGCCTCTTCGTTGGACCGTTGGTCTATCATAACGGGAATAACAGGCCAGAGCAAACCCGATACCATACATACATTTGATCCCCACTGGCATCCGTGGGATCGTTTTCCAGGATATGTGTATGCGTCGAAAAATAATGCCACGATCGGCGTCTCGTCGGATCGCGGCACGACCTGGGAATGGTCGAGCGTGGGGCTCGGATTGACGGACGTTCGACCCTGGGCATCGCAGAACGATGCCTATCGCGTCGTCGTCAGCGGATCAACGAAGGACTGGAATTACACCGAACGCGAGGGAATATACTTTACCGCCACCGGCGGTAGTCCTTTCGAGTTCATGAATGCCAACAGCGACCTCGCGGTCTACGCAGCGAATATGTATGTGAATCCAGATGATCGGTACTTTCTCCTCGGTGTGCCTGATTCAGGTTCTTTCGATTACGGCAGGACCTGGCAGACGATCCGTGACGGTCTGGATCCCGGCACGACGATCCGGCAAATCTACCAGTCCCACTGTGACGTTCTCTTGTGGACAGATACGGGATTGTACTGTTTCCGTGATGACCGCTGGCAACACCTTCGCACCCCGGAAGGCGCTCCCCTGCTCGTCGAGGGGCCCTGGGAGCTCGAACGCTCAACACCAGTCAATGTGCAGACTGGCGACGATTACATCTATGCTCTGGCACCAGGGTACGGTATGTACCGAACCCGTCTCGGACCTTTGACGGGTGTTGAGAATTCTCCTGACATTCGTGGTACGGGCCTGAACCTGGAACTCTTTCCGAATCCGTCAGCCGGCGATGTGACGATTCGATGGCACGGGCAGGCAGGATCGCTGATCACGATCACTATCCGTGACCTGCTGGGGCGAGAGGTGTGGCGATGGACAGGGGATGGAAGCGTGGGATCACAAAAGTGGTCGAGACGTCGGTTGGATACTTTTTTCCTGCCTGCGGGGGTCTACTTCATTCAACTCCTGAGCGGACATGGTTTCGATGTTGCGACAATGATTCTTCGATAGATTCGTTCAACATTGATTCAAGGAGGCTGAGATGTTCAGGTACATGAACGCAAGTGCTACCTATGTTTGGTACATTCTCGTGTTCGCATTTCTCGGTACACAGACAGTCCTGCCGCAGGGTCGGATGCCAAGCGAGATAATGTACCCGCCAATGTATCCTGTCGGTCTCCCGCCCGCATTCAAGCATTCACGGAACACCGCGATTCTCAACCGAATATCCGTGGATGCGTTCAGCAACGGATTTGAGTGTTTTCAAGCGTTCAATACAAACCTTCTCATAGTGCAGGAGACCGGAGGGTACAGGTTCTACAACGCCAACGATCCTTCTCGGCTCATCCCGCTTGGCGCAATCCACCTCCCGTCGGGCTACGGGCCGAAGGATGTCGAGGTGGTGCAGTACGGCGATACAACCCGTCTGCTGCTCCTGGGTAGTGGTTCTGGTGCTAACATCATCGTCGATGTCCCTTTCGATACGGTCACCGGATTGGTTCAGTACTTAAATGATCCGATCAATGTCGTATCTGAATCCGAGTATTCCTCGTACAAGTTTCAGCAGCGCGCTCTCGATGTTCCGAAAAACATCGAAATGATCTATCAGCATGCAGGCCGACTTTTTGTGGCGACCAACCTGAACATGCTCCGGTGGTACGATATCTCCAGCTCCAAAATCTGGAGGCAGGAAGCTGATATTGTCTTCAACCCCGACACGGCCTGCACGATGCACGATCCCTCGGATATCAAGAATCATGAGGTAAAAGCATGGACCCGAACTGATGGACATCACCTCGTCGGTGTCGGTCTGATACGCGCAGGGATGCGGATACTCGAATTCAATCCGGCGTGGCAACTTGGGGATACCGTGGCACAATATTATGACCATGATCGATCGCTGCTGCCGTCTACGATTCTCAATCCCGCGAAAGAGCGGTGGGATACGACAACATATGCAGCGACCAATTCTCGGGCGAACAAGTGGGACTATCGCGTGTGCCACAGCGTCCTGCCCTACCAGCACGACGGTCATGAATACGTTCTGACGACCGACGAATTCACCCACGGAAACGAAGGCCAGGATATTGACACCGTCTGGATCCCCGCACTCTGGGAAACGATCGATTCCTTTATGCCAAACGTAGATTCCGTATCAAGAGTATACAATCTGCCTCAAGCGGATTCCAACGCGCTCTAAGCAGTATGCAGTAGGCTGTAAGTCGCAGGCCTGGTAGGCCGGAGATTCGCCGTGGCGAACAGAAGGCGCGGGGACCGGGCATCAAGGCAGCTCGGACTGATCCCGCTCTCCGCCTGAAGCCTATCGCCTACAGCAGTTGAATCCCCGAAATTCAGGATGGGGCGCAGGCCTGCGTCTCCACCACAAGACGATCTCGCCTCCTATTCTCCAGCGGCCTGCCGCGATTTTGCGACGGTGATGAGCGCCACTCCCGCGACGATGATTGCGGCGGCGAGGGCGATCCGCGCGTTCATCGGTTCGCCGGCCAGCAGCCAGCCGAGAAAGACGGCGATGACGGGATTGACGTAGGCGTAGGTCGCCACCCGCGACGGCGCGACCGCTTTCAGCAGCCAGATGTAGGAGGTGAAGGCGATCAGAGAGCCGAAGACGATGAGGTACCCCAGGGCGGACAGGGACGCGGCGGTCACGGTCTGCGGGTCGAAGGCCGCGGCCTCTCCGCTCGCGAGGGAAACGATGAGCAGCAGCAGGCCGCCGGTGAACATCTGCATCGCCGTTCCGAGCAGGGGACGCGCGGGGAGTTCCGCCGTCCGTGAGTACATCGATCCCGCAGCCCAGGCGATGGTCCCGGCGACGATGACCCCGGCGCCGACGAGATCGATCTGATCCGGACCGGCGATGCGCGTCGGATCGATGAGTGCGACCATGCCGGCGAGTCCGAGCACAAGGCCGGCCACAACCATGCGCGTGGGACGGACGGCATCCCGCATCCATTCGATCGCGACGAACCACAGTGGTGTCAGTGCAATGATGAGCGCGGTGAGTCCGGAGGGAACGGTCTGTTCGGCCCAGGACACCGCGCCGTTTCCGCCGCCGATGAGCAGCGCGCCGATAACGGCGGTTTCGCGCCACTGTCGCAGCGTCGGTGCCGGTGCGCCCCGGGCCCGCAGCCAGAGATACAGCGCGGCACCCGCGCTCCCGAAACGCACGCCCGCCATCAGGAACGGCGGGATGCTTTCGACCGCGAAGCGGATGCCAAGATAGGTCGATCCCCAGATGATATAAACGGCCGCGAACGCCAGAAGGATTTTCGTGGACTGCGCGTGCGTAGTGGAAGAGGTTTTGCTCATGCGCAAATATACCACCGATGTATGCAATTTCGTATCGATCGGTGCGGAACCAGCGTCGTTCGGGTTTGCATGCAAAGCAGGGAAATAAGTATTATTCTCTGATGCATTTCTGGACGATTCATATCGTGACGCTGGCGATCCTCTTCACCGGCACCATGGCCGTCAGCCAGGTCCATTTCCACTGGCAGCATGCCGATGGAAGTTCCGCATGCCTGGTCTCCGATCAGGCCCCGGCGGGACACGAGAAGCATGATGCGCACGATGACGGACACGCCGAGCGGCACGGCTGCTGCGGGGTGCACAGCCATCAGCTCGTGGCCTTTGATGCCCAGATGTCCGAGAATATTTCCCCCCGTTCACTGCGATTGCCCCACATGCAGTCACATGCCGCACTCCCGGTGATCTCCCGGGATATTTTCCATCCTCCCATTTCCGCCTGAAGTCTTTTTCTCACGGCGTACGTGTCTGCATGCCGGCTCCCTCCTTTCACGGCGGCAGCCCGATGCATGTGCGCACGGCATCCATTTCCCGCACGTTTTTAACAGTTCTGAATTCCCGCGGTCTGGCCGCATGACGGAGCGATTCGCCGGCGTGGCCGCGGAACACTGGAATTGATATCTGACCGCAGCTGATACTGGAGGAAACATGTTTCGATTTCTGAAATCACGGTTTACAGGCGCCGCATGGGTACGTCGTTCCGCGAACATGCACCGGATGATTCCGCTGCTGCTGCTGACGGGCCTCCTGGCCGTCAGCTGCGGTGAAGCGGGCGGAGGACATGACGAGGAACAGGAAGATCATGCGGAATCCCATGAAGAGGAGACCAGCCAGCTGCTCCTGTTCAGCGGAGAAACGGAATGGTTCATCGAGTACACGCCGATGATCAGCGGGGAAACGTCGGAGTGGCTGATCCATCTTACGCGGCTGTCTGACGGACGTCCCGCCGACGCGAAAAAGGTCACGCTGCGCATGCGTACAGCGGACGGCACGGCGAACGACATCGCCGCGGCGACGGAGCGGCCGGGCCTTTTCCACGCAGCGGTCGATGTGCCGGCGACCAGCGATCTTCGCATCCTTCTGTATTACCATAACGGCGACCGCGCCGACAGCGTCACAGCTTCCATCACGGTGTTCGCGTCCGATGAGGAACACCATCATGCGGAAGCGCCCGCGCATGACGAGGGCATTCTGTTTACGAAAGAGCAGGCATGGAGTATCGACTTCCGTGTCGAACCGGTACGCGTCATGCGATTCCCCACGGTCATCAAGACAACGGGGCACCTGCTCCCGCATCCGGATCTCTCCGTGGAACTGCCCGCGAATGCGAGCGGCGTGCTTTCCTACCATACCTTCCCGATCGTGCCCGGTCAGCAGGTGCGGAAAGGCGATGTCCTTGCCAGGATCACCGGTGCTGCGATGACGACCGACAACCTCGAGGCGCGGATCGCCGACGCGAAAGCCGTGCAGGAAAAAGCGAAGGCGGACTACGCGCGCGCGGAACTGCTGTTCAAGGAAAACGCCCTGTCCGAAAAAGCGCTGCAGGAGCAGCGGCTGCGGTATGAACAGGCGCAGAATGCCCTCCGCACGCTTAGCAGCGACATGGAGGCGGACGGGAAGAACCTGCGCGCTTCCCGGGCCGGGTATATCAAGGATATCCGCGTCGCCAACGGTGCGTACGTTCATGAAGGGGACCCGGTGCTCACCATCGCACGCAATGATCGTATCCTGCTGAAGGCGGAAATCTACCAGGACGAATTCCGCCTGCTCCCGTCGATTCACGGCGCGTCGTTCCGCACGTCGGACGGACAGGTGTATGACTTCGAGGACCTGGGCGGGAAACTCCGCTCGCGCGGCATGGCGGTCGATGCCAGCGCGTATTCCGTCCCGATCTACTTCGAGATCAACGGCGAAGGCTTCATCCCCGGCGAGTTCGTCGACGTCTTTCTCCATGCGGGAGAGGAACTCCCGCGCCTGATGATCCCCGTATCCGCCCTGGTCGAGGATCTCGGGAAATTCTACGTGTACGTGCAGACGGGAGGCGAGCGCTTCGTGAAGCGGGAAATCACTGCTGGAACCGGAGACGGCGTGGTCGTCCCGGTGCTCGCGGGACTCGAAGAAAATGAGCGGATCGTGACACATGGCGCGCATGCGGTGCGGCTCGCGGCGTCCGCCGGCCGTGTCCAGGCGCATGCGCACGAGCATTAATCAAAGGAGAACCGGATGCTGAACGCCATTATCAAGTTCTCCCTTGAGAACAGAAGTCTTGTCATCGTCGCCGGACTGATCCTTTTCATCGGCGGCGCCTTCGTCGTGACGCGCATGGAAATCGACGTGTTCCCAGATCTCACCGCGCCGACGGTGGTGGTGATGACCGAGGCGCCCGGAATGGCCCCGGAAGAGGTCGAACGCCTGGTGACGTTTCCGGTGGAATCGTCCATGAACGGCGCGACCAGTGTCCGGCGGGTGCGGTCGAGTTCCGCGCCGGGATTCTCCGTCATCTGGATCGAGTTCGAGTGGGGGACCGACATCTACCGCGCGCGCCAGATCGTCTCGGAAAAACTGACCGCCGTCGCGTCCGCCCTGCCGGAGAGCGCGGGGAAGCCGGTGCTCGCTCCGCAGTCATCACTTCTCGGGGAGATCATGCTGATCACGTTGACCTCGGACAGTGTCGACGTCCTCGAACTGCGCTCCATCGCCGACTGGGTCATCCGTCCGCGGCTTCTCGCCATCGGCGGGATCGCGCAGGTGACGGTCGTCGGCGGAGAGGTGGCGCAGTACCAGATCCTGGTCGAGCCCCGTCGGCTCAAGCATTTCGGACTCTCGCTCGACGACGTGCTCGCGGCAACGGAAGGCGCAAACACGAACGCAGCGGGCGGCATTCTCAACGAGTACGGCAACGAATACCTGATCCGCGGCATCGGGCGTACGAGCGATATCGAGGAACTCGGTCAGAATGTGGTTCGCGTCATCGGGGACGTCCCCGTCCGTCTGCGGGATATCGCGGAGATTCGCATCGGCGCCGCGCCCAGCATCGGCGCCGCGTCGCTCAATGCGCACTCCGCGGTTATCCTCACGCCGACCAAACAGCCGGAGACGAACACGCTCGCGCTGATCGAGGATCTCGACGCCGCGATCGCGGAACTGCAGCGGACCCTTCCCGCAGGGGTGAAGGTGGACGCGTCGGTGTTCCGGCAGTCGACCTTCATCGAAGCGGCGATCGGGAACGTGAGCGAAGCGCTGCTCGAGGGATCGGTTCTCGTCTTTCTGATGAATCTCCGTGCGACCGCCATTACGCTGATCGCGATTCCGCTCTCTCTGCTGTCCGCCGTTCTCGTCATGCATGCACTCGGCTACACGCTCAACACCATGAGTCTCGGCGGCATGGCGATCGCGATCGGATCCCTCGTGGACGACGCGATCATCGACGTCGAGAACATCATCCGGCGGCTGCGGCAGAGATCCGCACGCGCCGCCGACGAACGGCCCCCGCTGATCACCACGATTTACAAGGCGTCGACAGAGATACGCGGCTCGATCCTGAACGCCACGTTGATTATCATCGCGGCGTTCATCCCGCTGTTCTTCTTGAGTGGAATGGAAGGACGCATGCTTCGTCCGCTCGGCGTGTCTTTTCTTGTATCTCTCATCACGTCACTCTTCATCGCGGTGACGATCACGCCCGCGCTCGCGAGCAGACTTCTGACGACCGAACGAAGCATGGCGCATGCGGAGCCGCGGATGGTGCGATGGCTCAACCGGAAATATGAATGGCTGCTCGTGCGGATGATATCCCGGACGCGCCTCGTGTTCGGCGTATCCGTGTTCCTCATCCTCGGCGCCGGAGCGCTGCTCCTGACATTCGGCCGGAGTTTCCTTCCTGAATTCAACGAGGGGTCGCTCGTGATTACGACCGTCGTTCCCCCGGGAATCGGACTCCCGGAATCCGACTCCATCGGACGGCACGTCGAGCGCACCCTTCTCACGATTCCGGAAATTCCCGTCACGGCGAGGAAAACCGGACGGGGCGAACTCGACGAACACGCGCTGGGTGTGAACACGAGTGAAATCGAATCCCCGCTGGTGATGCGCGACCGTCCGCTGCCGGAGGTGCTGGAAGAGATCCGCAGCAAGCTGTCGATGATTCCGGGGATTGCCTTCACCATCGGACAGCCGATCGGGCATCGCATCGATCACATGCTGTCCGGCACTCGCGCGAATATCGCGATCAAGCTCTTCGGTCCTGACCTCGACCAGCTCGCCTCCATCGGCGGGCGCATCAAGAGACTCGTCGAGTCCGTTCCCGGCGCGATCGATGTCTCCCTCGAACAGCAGACGCGGATACCGCAGGTGCAGATCCGTCCGCGTCGAAGCATGCTTGCCAAGTACGGGATCACCATCCCGCAGCTCATGACCTTCGTCGACGCCGCCTTCGCGGGCACACACATTTCCGAGGTCTATGACGGACCGCGCGTCCATGAACTCGTCCTGCGATACAACGATGCGAACCGCATGCATCTCGACGAACTCCGTTCGACGCTGATCGAGACCGGCGCCCGCACCGCGCATACGGAGCCCGGGGAGATCGAAGGGGAGGCCACCTCGGGGAAGGTCCCGCTGTCGTATGTCGCGGACGTCGTATCGACGAACGGTCCCAATACCATTCATCGTGAAAACGTCCAGCGCCGCATCGTGATCTCGGCCAATGTCGCCGATCGCGACCTGCGGAGCGTCGTCGACGATATCCGCGCGGAGATCGAGCATGATCTTTCCCTGCCCGAGGGATATCGTGTCGAGTACGGCGGGCAGTTCGAAAGCGAAGCCGCGGCGTCACGCATCCTGTTTTTCGCCTCGCTGCTGTCCCTGCTGATCATCGTCCTGCTGCTGTACCAGGAGTTCCGTTCACTGCCGATGGCGCTGATCGTCCTGATCAATCTCCCTCTCGCGCTGATCGGAGGAGTGTGCAGCATCGCGCTGACTTCGCAGGTGCTGAGCATACCCGCAATCATCGGTTTCATCACGCTCTTCGGGATCGCCACGCGCAACGGTATTCTTCTCGTGTCGCGCTATGAGCGTCTCGGTGCGCAGGGTGTGCCCGTGATGGAGCGCGTGCTCCGCGGTTCTGTGGACCGCCTGAGTCCCATCCTCATGACCGCACTGACGGCCGGTCTCGCCCTCATCCCTCTCGCGGCAGCAGGCAACGCCCCGGGAAACGATCCGATGGCAAAGGTCATCCTCGGCGGACTGCTCACGTCGGTGGCGCTCAACATGTTCGTGATTCCCGTCGCGTACATGTCCATGGACCGCTGGCGCAGCAGGCGCAGGGCGGAATCCGCCATCCCCGTATTGGAGGACGCGGCAGGGTAACGATATCCGACACGATCAACCGGATCGGTCACTTCCCTGACTCGCGTTCGAGCGCGGCGATATCGCGAAGCGTGATTCCCGTGCGAGAAAAATCGATGAGGTCCTCTGCGCGGAGCTGATTGAGGATCGTCGTTACCGTCTGCCGTGCGGCACCGGTAAGCAGTGCGATCTCCTGATGCGAGAGATGCAGTGGTATCGACACCGAGCCATCGCGGACATTCCCGAATTCTTCAGCATAGCGGAGAAGAAAAGCGAGGATTCGCTGGCGAACATCTTTGAAAACAAGGTCGGTGACGCGTTCCTCGAAACGCCGTAATCGCATTCCAATGCGTTTCGTTACACGAAACGTCAGTTCCGGGCTGCCGCGCATCATCGATTCAAAGTCATCGCTCCTGATGGCGCAGATCAGAACGTCATCGAGCGACTGTACAAGGTCGGATGTCTGCCCCTCAGCGTTGTCCCCGAGCAGTGAAAGTTCTCCGAACAATTCACCCGGTCCGACGATTTCCAGAATCATCTCGCGACCATCCGCGTCGATCCGTGATATCTTCACGTGCCCTTTCTTCAGAACGTAAATGTTTTTCGTGACTTCATCAGGGAAGGTGATGGGCTGGTGTGGCCGTATGGTCGACATCCGCGTCATCTCATCGAGGCGCGTCATTTCCTCTGCCGTGAGCCCCTCAAATACGTTGATGTTCTTGAGATACCAGAATTTTACTGTTTCGGACACGGGGAACCTCCTCGAATGAGAGAGGATCTCGCCCGTGCCCGGCATCTGACTGTCGGGCACGGGGAATTCCTGAATAGGTCGAAATGATACGATGAAATTCAGATCCTGTCAATGCGGGATCCGCATGGCCGGGATCATGCGTGCGCGGTTCGTGCGACGGATGAAGTGCCGTGGGCATAGATGGCGCCGACCACCGCGCCGAACATCACATGTCCAATCAGGCTGCCCATCACCATACCGAACGGTGCAGGCGTATTTGCCGCAAAGGCTCCCGCACCCATAATGGGATTGAGAATGACCTGTGCCACGAACCACGGGAGAAGCGAGAAGATCGTACCGCGGAGCCAGGGCGGTCCGGGAAGACGCCTGCTTGCGAAAACAGCGTACAGCAAGGCAAGGACGGTCCCGACCATGAAATGCATGATCCATCCGATTACCGTGGGCACACCCATGAATGAGGAAAGCATTACCGGGACGCTCATCGGAGGGAGGCCCATCATCGGAGCCATGGCGGCGATGATGGTCATGGCAGCGGTTCCGCCGAGACCGGCAGACAGGGCGCGTGCAGGATTGATTCGTTTCATTTATAGTGCTCCTTCTGGAGGTCGTTGAGGGAATTGTTCATTAATGAACCTGAGTATCTCGTTCGCGGTTACGGGACCATAAAACGCAAGTCTGCCGTCGATGAACGTTGCGGGAGAGATGACAATACCCCTGCGGAGGAATTCCGCCGAGTCTTTTCCGCGGATAAACACGGTTATCGTGAGCGAGACATGCGCGGATGCTGTTTGCAGCGCATCGATGAGCGGAGCGTTGCTGCGGCAGCCGTATTCAAGAAATATTTCGACGCGAATATCAGACATTAGAATCTCGATCGGGGATTCATTTTTGACGCCGCTTCGCGGGGAAGCATGATGTACGGGGTCAATATGAACAGCACCACGCCGTGAAACTGTCCGCTGGATGACATACACGGTGCTTTGCTTTCTTACAATTTTGTAACCGAACTGTCAGGGAATTGTAAGGGAGAGTTAAGTCCGCTGTAAGGTGGCTCGGGTATTATTGCAGTAGTGTAATCTCGAAGAAGGTTCAGGCCCTCTGCTGTGGGATTGCCCAAAACTTGAGTCCCCTTATTGCATAAAGGTATAGATATGAAAGCGAACAGAGTTACCACGTTCGCATTGCTGTTGCTTGTCGTTGTCACCATGACCGCTGTATCGCAACCGCTGCGTATCGATTTCAAACAGGCTGCAAACAACGACAATTCTTCCGCGCAGGGAGAAGTCGTATGGGTTCAATCCATTCTGCAGCAGAATAATTCTCTCTATTATGAAGGGATGTCTGTTCCGCAGCGCATCGTGCTGACGAACGTCGCTTCCACACAGGGGGACATCCACACGCTCACGTTCAGCCACAAGGCGACGAAGAACGGAAAACACGCGTATGATTTTCTGACGTCGTATGCGCAGGCGCTGTCGGCGGCCAACGCGATCGTCGGTCCCACGGTCCTGCATACACTGAATGAATGCGGCGCGGGAATCGGACCGCCCCGCACCCTGCAGCAGACCTGCGAAGCCATGCGCGCGGGACCATACACCTATGCGGTACCGCTCCCAGACGGAATGGGAAGCGCGCTTTCCCATAACATCGCGGGAAGCGTCACAGGCTTCGAAAACCGTTTTGGAAATCGCACGCTGCAGCTCTTCGGAGATGCAGCGTTTACGACTGCATCCATCTCGTTCGACGGCTACGCGTTCAGCGGATCCGATGTGACCGCGGAGTACACGCTGACCTGGGAATCGCCTTCGCAATCCGTACTGATCGAGTTTGCGGCCCATCTCGCGATGGGCAGGGATATTCCCGGCGCCGGCACGGGGATCGGCTACGGAAGTGGTCTCGGAGCCGGAAGCATCAGCGGCGGTTCCTATCATGTGAAACTCGATCGGCTCGACGGCGGCGCACTGGGCAGTCAGGACAACCAGATCATGGGCGCCGCGGTGCTGACAAGCCTTTCATGCAATACCACGGGTCCCAATCCCGTATGCGCCGGAACGCAGAACACCTATTCGTTCAACAGCACCGCAAGCGGGCTCACCTACTCCTGGTCGCTTGCGAACAACACCAGCGGCGCATCCATCGTCGGTTCGTTTACCGGACAATCCGTCGAGGTGGATGCCGGCACGGGACCGGGTGAGTACACGGTTTCCGTGATCGTCCGCGACGGTATCCAGACAATGAACTGCACCTACCCGGTGATCGTCAACGGATTCACCGTGACAGCGGCCACGCTGCCTCTGCTTTGCCGGGGCGGAACGACGCCGGTAACCGTCGCCGCCACGGGCGGACAGCCGCCGTATTCCGGTACGGGTACGTTTCTGCGCCACGCGGGGACCTACACCTTCACCGTCACCGACGCGGGCGGATGCAGCAGTTCCACGACGATTACCGTGACCGAACCTTCGCAGCTTACCGCTTCGGCGACTGCTTCCACGATTCTCTGCAACAGCAGCACTGCAGTCGTGGAGGTTACCGCGACGGGCGGAACGCCGCCCTACCAGGGAGTCGGCCGATTCAACCGCGGCGCGGGGCAGCATACCTTTGATGTCACCGATGCGCATTCCTGTGTTTCCACTGTGACCGTGACCGTCGCGGCGCCGTCACCCCTTATCGTTTCGGCAACGGCACCGAACATCCCCTGTTGTGGCGGAACGTCGACAGTAACCGTTTCCGCCAGCGGCGGTGCACCGCCGTATACCGGTGTCGGCACGTTCGACCGCCATGCCGGGACACACACCTTTACCGTCGTGGATGCGAACGGATGCAGTGAAACCGCGTCGGTTACGATAACCGAACCGCCGACACCGCTGGCGATAACCGTGAACGCACCTCCGATTGCCTGCTTCGGTGGGACTTCCGCAGTCGTCGTCGATGCGACGGGCGGTACTCCGCCATACACCGGAACCGGAACGTTTTCACGCCCCGCCGGGACCTATACATTTTCCGTCACCGACGCGAACGGCTGCTCTGCAACCAGCGCCGCTGTCACGATCAGTCAGCCGTCCGCTTCTCTTACCGTCGCAGCGACCGCGACGCCGATTCTCTGCAACGGCGGCACTTCCACCGTGACTGTCACTGCAGCGGGAGGCACGCCGCCTTATTCCGGCGCCGGCACCTTCAATTATTCGGCCGGGACCTACACGTTCTCCGTGACGGACGCGAACGGATGCACCGCATCCAGCCCGTCGGTGACCATCACCGAGCCGTCCGCGGCACTCACCGTCCTTGCGACCGCAGCGCCGATTTCCTGCCATGGAGGCGCGTCCGCTGTTACCGTCACCGCATCGGGCGGCACCCCGCCGTACTCAGGTACCGGGACGTTCAACCACACCGCGGGGACGTACACGTTCTCCGTGACCGACGCGAACGGCTGTACAGCCGCTTCGGCTCCGTTCACACTGACCGAACCGTCCGCGCCGCTGGCGATCACCGTAAGCGCTCCTCCGATCCTCTGTAATGGCGGGACCTCCGCTGTCGTCGTCGATGCGACGGGCGGCACGCCCCCGTATTCCGGGACCGGAACGTTCGCGCACACCGCCGGCACCTATACCTTCACAGTGACCGACGCGAACGGCTGCACTGCGAGCAGCGCGGCCGTCACCATCACCGAGCCGTCCACGGCACTCACCGTCGCCGCGACCGCCGCGCCGATTCTCTGTAACGGCGGCACCTCCGCGGTGACCGTCACCGCAGCCGGCGGAACCCCGCCGTATTCCGGCACCGGTACCTTCAGTTATTCGGCCGGGACGTACACGTTCTCCGTGACGGACGCAAATGGCTGCACCGCATCCAGCGCGTCGGTCACCATCACCGAGCCGTCCGCGGCACTCACCGTCATTGTGACGGCGGCGCCGATTTCCTGTCACGGAGGCACCTCTGCCGTTACCGTCACTGCTTCGGGCGGTACCCCGCCGTACTCCGGTACCGGAACGTTCAACCGTACCGCGGGAACGTACACGTTCTCCGTGACCGACGCGAACGGCTGTGCGGCAGCTTCGGCTCCGGTCACGCTGACCGAACCGTCGGCACCGCTGGCGATCACCGTGAGTGCTCCTCCGATCCTGTGTAACGGCGGGACCTCCGCTGTCGTCGTCGCTGCGACGGGCGGCACGCCTCCGTATTCGGGCACCGGCACATTCTCGCATACTGCCGGCACCTATACCTTCACCGTGACCGACGCGAACGGCTGCGCTGCGACCAGCGCCGCAGTGACGATTACCGAACCGTCCACGGCCCTTACCGTCGTGGCGACAGCGGGACCGGTTCTCTGCAACGGCGGCAGCACCACCGTGACAGTGACCGCGGCAGGAGGTACGCCTCCGTATACGGGCGCAGGCACATTCAGCCGTTCCGCTGGTACGTATACCTTCTCGGTTACGGACGCAAACGGATGTACCGCCAGCAGCGCGCCGCTCACCATTACCGGGCCGGCGTCATCCCTGGTGGTTGTCGTCACCGCGCCGCCGATCCTCTGCCACGGCGGAACCTCCGCGGTCATCGTCGATGCCACGGGAGGCACTCCCCCGTATTCGGGCACCGGTACGTTCAATCGGACCGCAGGCACCTATACCTTTACGGTCACGGATGCCAACGGCTGTTCGTCGACCAGCGGCGCAGTCACAATCACCGAACCGGCAGCCGCGTTGGCCGTCGTCGTTTCCGCTCCGCCGATTCTCTGCAATGGCGGGACCTCCACTGTCACCGTCAATGCGACGGGTGGGACGCCTCCGTATACCGGTACCGGGACATTCAATCGGACTGCCGGCACGTATTCTTTCACCGTGACCGATGCGAATAACTGCACGGCCAGCAGCGGCGCAGTGACGATCACCCAGCCGTCGGCCGCACTGGCGGTCGCCGTAAGCCCGACCCCGATTCTCTGCAACGGCGGCAATTCGACCGTCACCGTGACCGCGACCGGAGGTACGCCTCCGTACACGGGAACCGGAACGCTGATCCGCACCGCCGGAACCTATACGTTCACCGTCACCGACGCGAACGGGTGCACCGCGGCATCGGCGCCTGTCACCATCACCGAACCGACTGCGGTCGGAATCACCGTGACCGCGACGCCGATTCTCTGCAACGGCGGAAATTCGACGGTCACCGTGACTGCAAACGGCGGAACACCTCCGTACACCGGCGAAGGAACGTTCTCACTCGGTGCAGGCAGCTATTCCTTCACCGTCACCGACGCCAATGGCTGCAGCGCGAGCTCTTCCACGCAGACGCTGACCGAACCTGCCCAGCTTGTTGTGAACGTCACGGCACCGCCGATCAACTGCTACGGCGGCACCTCTTCCGTTACTGTTACCGCCACCGGTGGCACTCCGCCGTACGCGGGAACCGGAACGTTCAGCCATGGTGCCGGTACGTATACCTTCACCGTGACAGACGCGAACGGCTGCGTGGGTACGAGTCAGTCGGTCACGATCACCCAGCCCGCTGCCGCACTGACCGTGGCCGCGAGCGCGACACCGATTCTCTGCAACGGCGGCAGCTCGACGGTGACCGTTACCGCAGCAGGCGGCACGCCGCCCTATTCCGGGACCGGCACGTTCAACCGCTCCGCGGGAACGTACACTTTCACCGTGACTGACGGGAACGGATGCACCGCATCCAGCGCGTCGGTGACCATCACCGAACCGTCCGCACTCTCGATCGCCGTGAACGCGACACCGATTCTCTGCAACGGCGATCTCTCCACCGTGACCGTCACCGCCACGGGCGGTACCCCGCCGTACATCGGCGCAGGCACGTTCACCCGCGCCGCGGGAACGTACACCTTCACCGTGACGGACGCGAACGGCTGCAGCGCGACCTCGTCCGTGACGACGCTCACCGAGCCGTCGCAGCTTGTGGTCGATGTGCAGGCGCCTCTGATCCTGTGCCATGGCGGCACCTCCAACGTGACCGTCGGTGCAACGGGCGGAACGCCGCCGTATACCGGTACGGGAACATTCCCGCTCGGTCCCGGCAGCTATACCTTCACCGTGACCGACGCCAATGGCTGCACCTCGCACTCCTCGGTCATCACGCTTACCGATCCGCCGGCGCTGCTCGCCTCGGCAACGTTCACGCCGATTCTCTGCAACGGCGGCACCTCCACCGTGACGCTCACCGCGACGGGCGGGACACCGCCGTACACCGGTGTCGGAACCCATACGCTGAATGCGGGATCGCATACCCTGACAGTGACTGACGCCAACGGCTGCAGCGCGATCGCCACGGTCACGATCACGGAGCCGCCGCTCCTCGCCGCCCTGGTGAACGCTCCGCCGGTCGCCTGCGGCAAGGACAGCGCGACAGTCACCGTTACCGCCACCGGCGGCACGCCGCCGTACACCGGTACGGGTACGTTCAAGCGGCTTCTCGGCGGCTATTCCTTCACGGTCACCGACGCCAATGGCTGTACGGCCACCACGCAGGTCTCCGTGACCGGTCCGCCGCCGCTCTTCGCGGCCGCGAATGCCACGCCGATTCTCTGTCACGGCGATCTTTCGACCATCACCGTTTCCGCATGGGGCGGCGTCCCGCCGTACACCGGAATCGGCACGTTCTCCCAGGGCGCTGGAACCTACAGGTTCGTGGTCTATGATGCGAATAACTGTACCGATACGGTAGAAGTCAGCATCATCGAACCGCCCGAGCTGATCACGACCGTTTCTGCCGATCCGGTCGTCTGCAACGGCGACTCGACGACCGTCACGGTCACCGCGACCGGCGGAACCCCGCCTTACAACGGAATCGGCGTATTCCGCCGCGTGGCCGGCGTACACCGCTTCGTCGTCACCGACGGGAACGGCTGCTCGGATTCGGTGACCGTCTCCATCCAGGATCCGCCGACTCTTACCGTCGCGGCAAGCGCGGATTCCATCCTCTGCTACGGCGATCTTTCAACCGTCACGGTCACCGCATCGGGCGGTACCCCGCCGTACTCCGGAACGGGACTCTTCTATGTCGGTGCCGGTACCCACACGTTCTCCGTCGTGGATTCCCGCGGCTGCATGGAGAATGTGACGGTGACCATCACCGGTCCGCCTGAGCTCGTCGCCCTTGCCAACGCACCGGTCGTCGTCTGCGGCCGTGACGAGGCCATCATCAATATCACTGCGACCGGTGGTACGCCTCCGTACATCGGCACGGGCAGCTTTACACGCACGAGCGGGACGTACGCCTTCGTTGTCACCGACGCGAACGGCTGTACCGACACCGTGCAGGCAACCGTTCTCGGTCCGCCGCCTCTCTATGCATCCGCAGGCGCAACCCCGATTCTCTGCCATGGCGGCACCTCCGAGGTCACCATCAGTGCATGGGGCGGTACGCCTCCGTACAGCGGCGTCGGTACCTTCACCTACGCGGCCGGCACCTACACCTTCGTGGTCGTTGATGCCAACCAGTGCACGGATACCGTCTCCCTGACGATCCTCGAACCGCTTCCGCTCATCGTCACCTGCGCGATCTCCGACTGCGAAGGCGGCACGCGGAAACTGACCTCGACCGTCGCCGGCGGTACGCCTCCGTACTCATACTACTGGTCGCCGTTCGGTGTCCAGACGCCGACCGTCGATATCCCGTGCTCGTGGTTCGGTCAGGTTACCCTGCACGTGCGCGACGCGAACTGGGATCCCAACGATCCCAACAACAGTGCCTGCGAGGGATATTGCACCATGCAGGTCTTCGCCAAGGAGGCCAGGAGTTCGTCCGACCCGGTTTCGCCGAACGACTATGCACTGTATGAGAATTATCCCAATCCGTTCAATCCCTCGACGACGATCCGGTATTTCGTCCCTGAAGTGAGTCGTGTCCGCCTGGACATCGTCAATACCCTCGGCCAGACGATCACCACTCTCGTCGACGCGGAGGTTCCGGGCGGCATGCATGAAGTGACGTGGAATGCACTCGCCGATCATGGTGCGAAGGCACCGTCAGGCAGCTACATCTACCGTATCCATGCGAAGTCCCTGAACGGTGAGAGAGAATTCGTCAAAGAGCGGATAATGCTTCTGCTCAAGTAGTCCTCCTTACACTGTCTTCCTCCAGACGCGACGGCGGGTGCATGAGCACCCGCCGTTGTTTTATGTCATCGGAGGCCGAAGCATCCGGAGTATGTACGCATCATATCCGCGGCTCTGCGGGCAGCGGCGTGTCAGCCGAAGGCGCGCGGACTGCGCCTCGGCACCTGGCCATCGGTATCGGAATCATACCATCCACGCTGATACTGCTGCCCGCAAAGGCCGCGATATTCCGCGTGCGCATGCATCCCTCGCCGTGGGTCGGCGGTGGAATGCGGTCTGATACTTCATCGTAGAGTGACACGGTAATCAAGCATCGTGCACGGAAACCCGCAATAGGCAGATCTGCCTATTTTTTTCAAGGTCCCCGGCGACGACGGCGCCAGCGGGCGAAAGCCGCGATGAAATTTCTTTTTGCGCGGAACACGCCAATGCCGTAATATCAACTCAGGAAAAAAGTAACATCCGATTTTATTCAGACGGAGAGGAGCGCATGACGGCGAAGCGAGAACAGTATGTCGCGTTTATGGATCCGGAGGAGCGCATCGCCCGGAATCCCATCCTTGTTCCGAGGCAGAAAGACGCCCTGCGGCATGTGATGAAGACGGGTGAGATACGCAGCCGAGAGTACGCCGCGATGCACGGCGTTTCCGAATCGACGGCTCGGCGTGACCTGCAGGAGCTCATCCTCGGCGGGTGGCTCCGTCGCGAAGGGGCGGGATCCGCTTCGAGTTATCTCCCCGGCGATCTGCTTTATCCGGGCGGCGGAGAGCAGCGTGTACCCAGCGCCGACGGGTCCGGCGAGGGCTGCTGGAGCTGCGGGTAACGACAGGGCGAGGTTGCACCATGCGTGAAATCCCTGCTTCCGTAGACGAGTACATCGCCGGTTTTCCTCGGGAAACACAGGCGCTCCTGACGCAGCTCCGGAACGCCATTCTGAGAGCCGCCCCCGGTGCGGAGGAGAAAATCAGCTACCGGATGCCTGCATATTTTCTCGATGGTGTCCTCGTCTACTTCGGCGCATACAAAAACCACATCGGATTTTATCCGACCGCCAGCGGAATGCGCGCTTTCCAGGCGCAATGCGCGGGGTACGTATCCTCGAAAGGCGCGGTGCAGTTCCGGCTGGACCGGCCGCTGCCGCTGGGGCTGGTGGAGGAAATGGTGCGATTCCGCGTGCGGGAGAATGCGGAACGCTCGGCGATGCTGCGCGGCAGGTAAATGCAGCGGCGAACGGGGGCGACGGCTGTCTGAAAAAAATCCGGGAAAACTTTTATTCGCGCTCCCCTTGCTTCCGGCTGGTTTTCTGCTGATATTCCACTGTCATCAAGATTAAATCTAAATAACGCCGGCAGCATGCTGTCCGGCGCTGCTGCGCCGTCGCCGCGAGGCCGATGACGCGAATGAATGTATCACGCACCCTTCTGCAGCACCGCCGCAATTGCAGGGTGCGTCCTTTTTTCCAGCCGGGGAAAAGAGATCACCTGCAGCAGGGGGGG
>QKAF01000077.1 GCA_003246455.1 Bacteroidota bacterium | reverse complement strand
CGCATGAAACTGCTCCTCGTCTGTGAATATTGGTATGGAACCGGCGGCTGGTCGTACAAGGGGTATCTCGAACAGCTGGGCTGCGAGGTACGGGTGTTCGACTTCCGTCAGCCGTATTTCACGACGGGCGGGAGTCTCCCGGTCGTCAGCGCGCTGACGCGGCGCATCAACCGAAGGCAGATGAATGCCGCGTTCGTTGCCGCGGTCGAGGAATTCCGTCCCGATGCCGTCCTGTTTCTCAAGGGAGAAACCATTTTCGAGAGTGCGATTCGCGAAGTGAAAGAGCGATTCCATCCTGTGCTGCTGCAGTGGTATCCCGACGGACCGTTCAACGTGGAAAACCGCAATGCCACGCGCGACAGCATCGCGAGCATTCCGCTGTTCGACATCTACTACATCTACGCGAAGTCGCTCATGCAGCCGCTCCGCGAGGCAGGTGCGCCGCGCGTCGAATACCTGGCGTTCTGCTACGACCCCGCCATGCTCCAGCGGCCGGGGAGCGTCAGCGACGCCGACCGCGCGAAATATGCCACCGACGTGGTGTTTGCCGGGACATGGGAACCCATGCGCGAATGGTGGCTGGAAAAGGTCACCGAGTTCGACCTGTCCGTCTGGGGCAACATGTGGGAACGCGTGGCCGAGTCGAATCCCCTGCGTGCCCGCTGGAAAGGAAACGCGGTATACGGTGACGAAATCTCGAAGCTCTTCGCTGTCTCGCGCATCCACCTGAACTTCCTCCGCGAACAGAACAAGGATTCGCACAACGTCCGGACACTGGAAATTCCCGGCTACGGCGGATTCCTCCTGACGCAGCGCTCCCGCGAGCAGGCGGAAGAACTGTACGTCGAAGGCCGGGAAATCGCCTGTTTCGACTCGGTGGACGAACTGAAGGAAAAAATCACCTACTATCTCGATCACGAAGACGAGCGTCTCGCAATCGCACAGGCCGGTCACGAGCGCGCGGTGCGCGAGCATCAGGCCGTTCACCGTCTGCAGCGTATCGTCGACGATACGCGCGCGCTGATCGGCAGCTGATTCGACAGACATTCTATGAATATACTTCTCCTGACATCCGACTTCCTTCCCAACATCGGCGGCATGGCGAGTCATGCGCTCGAACTCGCGCGCGCACACGTGCAGAACGGACACCGGCTCGAACTCGTGCATCCGGTGCACGGCGCGGGTGATGATCACGTGGAGGAAGTGGAAGGGTTCACCGTGCACAAGCTTTTCGTCGACAATCAGACGCCGAAGATCAAGCATGTGCTCTACATCCGCAAGGTGCGCGACTATGTGCGCAGGCTGCACGCCGCCGCGCCGTTCGACGTACTGCACTGGCACGACCTGACGCCCAACTGCTGGACGACCTGGACCCTGCGGCACGATCTGCCGCTGGTGTGGACGAACCACACGTCGAACTATCTCGAACTGTTCGAAACGGCCGCGGGCCGTGCGAAAATCAAGCTGTTTCTCGGTCACGCGGATGCGATCATCAGTCCCAGCAACGAGCTGTATGAAAAATCCGCCGCCACGGGAATCACGCCTGACAGGAATTTCTACATCCCCAACGGGGTCGACGCAGCGAAATTTCGGCCCGGCAACAGCTTCGGCGTCATTGACAAGGATTACGGCCTTGATCCCGCGCGGCCGGTAATCATCTGTCCCCGCCGGCTCGAGCCGAAGAACGGGGTGGAGTATTTCATCCGCGCGATCCCTCTCGTGCGGGCCGAAATCCCCGACGTTCAGTTTCTCATCGTCGGCGGAGGATTCCCCGACGAGCGCAGGCGCTTCGAGGCGCTGCTCAGGGATGCGGGGCAGTCGCACGATGTCTTTTTCACCGGCAACGTCCCCAATACCGCGATGCCGAAGTTCTATGCGCTGTCGACCGTCGCGACGCTGCCCTCGCTCATGGAAGCGACCAGCATCTCCGGTCTCGAAGCGATGGCGAGCGGACTTCCCCTGGTCGGAACCAACGTGGGCGGCATTCCCGAGATCATCGAGGACGGCGTGAGCGGCATGCTCGTCGAACCGCGCAGCCCCGAGCAGCTCGCCTCCGCGTACCTTCGCCTCCTCAACGACCCGGATCTTCGCGCCCGTCTGGGCGCCGGGGCGCGGAAGCGCGTGGAGGAGGTATTCGCCTGGCCGGAAATCGCCCGCCGTACCACGGGCGTGTATGAGACCGCCATTGCGCGGTGGAAACTCCGTCACTGATTTCAACGACCATCCCCGAAGCCGTCCCGTGAACGTTCTCGTCATCAGTCACACCTACATCACCCGCATCGGCCGCGAAAAGTGGCGTGAACTCGCACGGCTGTATGACGTCAACCTGCGCATCATCGTCCCGTCCGTGTGGAAGGACTATCTCTTCACCATCCGTGCGGACGACCACCGTGACGACGAACTCGACGTGCGCGCCCTGCCCGTGATGTTCAGCGGGAAGGAAGCGGCGCATTTCTACAAATCGGCCTATCTCGAGATGCGCGACTTCAAGCCGGATGTTCTGCACGTGGAGGAGGGGACCGACGCGCTGTCGTATTTCCAGGCGCTCGTGTACAAACGCATATTCGCGCCCCATGCCCGCACGCTGTTTTTCACGTGGATGAACTTCGAGAAGACGCTGAATTTCCCGTTCACGTTTTTCGAGCGTTTCAACCTCGTGCATTCGGATGCGGCGATCTGCGGCAACGGCGACGCGCGCGACATTCTTCGGAAAAAGGGATATGAAAAGCCGATTCATGTGATGCCGCTCCTGGGCATCGATGCCGAGCTTTTCCGCAAGCGCCCGCAGCCCGCACTCGCGGAGGAACTGCGGGTATCCGGCACGGTGATCGGCTTCATCGGGCGCTTCGTGCCGGAGAAGGGCGTGATGAACCTGCTCGAGGCCGCCGCGACGCTCGATCGCGACTACACGCTGCTGCTGATCGGCGGAGGGGCGCAGGAAGCGGATCTGCGCCGGCGGGCGGAGGAGCTGGGCGTGGCGGATCGTCTGCGCATCGTGCTGTCCATCCCGCACGCGGAGGTGCCGAAGTACATCAACCTGATGGACCTTCTCGTTCTCCCGTCGTACACCGTGCCGCACTGGAAAGAGCAGTTCGGACAGGTGCTCGTGCAGGCCATGGCGTCGGAGGTGCCGGTGCTCGGTTCCACCCACGCGGAGATTCCGAATGTGATCGGCGACGCGGGCTTCACCTTTGAGGAGAAAAACTGGGAGGAACTGCGGACCACGCTCGCCAGGCTGGTCGACGATCCGGCGCTTCGGGCGGAATACGGTCCGCGCGGGCGCGAACGCGTCCTCGCGCATTTCACCAATACGCGCATCGCGGAAAAAACCTGGGCGGTGTACCGGGAGCTGCTCTCGGCCTGAACCACGGGCAATGCCGATCCGTCTCACGCGATTCCGCCCGACGGCGCTTCGCCGCAAGAGAAATCCACCGGAGTGCCGCCTCCGGTGTTTTTGTTTTCATCGCATCCCGGCGGTACTTTTGTATACCCCCAGGGGCGTTCGCCCCTCTCGGGGATCATTCGCTCACAGTGTAATGGAATCATGTCAGTCTTTTCAAAACTCATTGCATGGTCGATTCCCGTCGTTCCGAAGCCTATCGTCGGATATTTCGCCCGTCCGTATATCGCCGGCGAAACGCTGGCCGACGGCATCCGCGTAGTCAGGGAACTGAATGCGAAAGGGATCATGGCGACCATGGACGTTCTCGGCGAGAGCGTCAATTCACGCGAAGAAACGGTGGCGATGCGCAAGCAGTGCGAAGACGTCTTGCACGCCATCAACGAGCACAATCTCGATGCCAACCTCTCGATCAAGCCCACGCAGATGGGTCTCAGCATCGATCCCGCGTTTTTTGAAGAGAACGTCCGCGTTCTGCTCGATATCGCACGCGGGTACGGCAACTTCGTGCGTCTCGATATGGAGGATCATCCCTTCACCGATGTGACCCTCGAGATGTACAAAAAGCTGCGGCGCGATTACGGCCGTCACGTCGGCGTCGTGCTCCAGGCCTATCTTCGCCGTACGGAATCGGATCTGCGCGACCTGATCGCCGACGGTGAAACCAACATCCGCCTCTGCAAGGGCATTTATGTCGAACCCGAAGCCATTGCGTTCAAGCAGCGGAAGGAAGTGCAGGACAACTACGAGCGGCTGATCGAGCTGGGACTCGGCGAAGGCGTGTACATCGGCATCGCGACGCACGATGATGTCCTGCTCGAGCACGGCGTGGCCACGGTGAAGAAACTCGGGCTCACGCGCGAGCAGTATGAATTCCAGATGCTTCTCGGCGTCCGGCACAACCGCCGCGACGAAATCGTCGGCATGGGCCACCGGCTGCGTGTCTACGTTCCGTTCGGCGACCAGTGGTATGCGTACTCAACCCGGAGACTGAAGGAGAATCCCTCGATGGCGATGCATGTGCTGAAAGCCATCCTGGGGATCGGTAAATGATATCGTGACAGGTATCGTGGAAAAAATCGTACGGCCGGTTCTGCTCATCGCGCTGCTCATGCAGCTGGGAGCATGCAACCGGCCGTCGCATGATCAGCCGGATGCACGGCAGCCGGATGCACGGCAGCCGGACAGCAGGCAGCAGGCATCGGCGCAGGCGGTACGCGACGACCTCGGCCGGAGCGTGCGCCTGACGGGCACGCCGCAGCGCATCGTCAGCCTGGCGCCGAGTCTGACGGAGATGCTTTTCGCCCTGGGCGCCGGCGCTCGCGTGGCCGGAGTGACGTCGTTCTGCGACTATCCTCCGGAGGCGGCATCCAGGCCCGTGGTCGGGGATCTCGTCACGCCGAACATCGAGCGCATTCTTTCCCTGAAGCCGGATCTCGTGCTCATTTCCGTGGAAGGAAATTCTCCGCGTACGTTCGCGTCGCTCGAAGAGCTCGGCATCCCGCTTTTCGTCTCCAACCCGCGCAATATCGCCGGCGTCTACAAATCGCTCCGCGACATCGGCATGCTTCTCGGCACGCCGCAGCGCGCACGCCTGCTTCTGGATTCCCTGCAGCGGGAGGAACGCCGCATCCGGCAATCCCGGGGAAGCGCACATCCGTCGGTGCTGATGCTCCTTTCGCTGCAGCCGCTGATGGCGGCCGGGCGCTCCACGTTCATCGATGAAGTCATTTCGCTGGCAGGGGGACGGAATGCCGCGGAGTCCCTGCGCGGCAGTTATCCGACGCTCAACAGGGAACAGCTGCTGCACATGAATCCGGATCTCGTCCTGTACCCGGACGATATGGGAGTGGACGAAGCACAGGTGCGGACCGGTTTCCCCGAATGGAGCGATCTGGATGCGATGAAGCGCGGGGCCCTCTACCGCATCGATGCGGATATCTACCTCAGACCGGGTCCGAGAGTATTCCGGGCCGCCGCGCTGCTTCAGGATCTGATCGCAAGAGCGGGGCAGACGAACGGACGATGAGGATCAGGCGTTGGGACTGCCCTTCTCCTTCGCCAGCTTCTGCAGTTCCATGTTCTCCGCCACCTGGCGCGGCATGTCTTCGGGCATCTGTCGCGTGTTTATCGTGACGATAAACCGTTCACCGACGAGGATCGTGGCCTCGGCATGCTGGTCGGCATGTTCGAATTTTTCAAACGCGGGATAACCGGCGATTTCGGTCGTCCGCTCATACCCTTCCGTGCTCTCGCGATTGATCTTCATCTTCATCCACATGCGAATGGGGGCGTACATCACGCCGATGTAGGCGTAGTCGAAAATCTCGACGGTCGCCGATTTGTCGTCGGGGCCGCTGTAGTCGGCGTTCGCCTGGGAGAAGGTCCATGCGCCCATGGTGGCGGTCTCGCCGCGCGGGTTTTCCTTCTTCATTTCATCTATCTGCATCGGCAGGTAGCCGAGGAGCACCTTGAAGGATACCGGGGGAACCGGTTCGCGATCCTCATTCAGGCTTTCCCCTGCTTCTTCAGCCGCATTCGCCATGTTTTCAGCCGTTTCGGCCAGCTTGTCCAGGCCGCTCTTCTCGTCGTCCGCGGAATCGCTGTCCTTTCCGCCGCAGCCGGCGAGCAGCAGTACACCGAGCGTGCAAATCAAAAGAGAACGGGACCAGAATTTCTTCATGAGAGACTCCTTTTTCAGATTCTATGTATTCGGGAATGCATAAAATTAACCCGCCTCGCGGCAGGACGCAAGAGGAACGGAGCGGAGCTGGAGGATGAGCCTTCAGGCTCGTCAACGGTTGGGGGACGGAAGGAGCGGAAGCCGGCCGGTGTCGCGGACCGGCTTCCGGGTATGGATCAGTATTCTATGGTGCGTTCCCGGGGTTCGGAATTTTCGCCGCCTCCGCCCGAGGATGTATGGATGGTGCAGTAGCCCGGGAAATATTTCCGGTTGACATACTCGACGACGGTATGGGGACAGAAGGGATTGGCGAGGTTCTGCGATTCAAGGCAGATTTTTTCCTGGGTGACTCCCTCCGGCATGACGAAATCCCTGACGGGCAGAGCAATGCGTTTATCCGCGTAGACGTACTTCATGAAGCGTCCCCAGATGGGCGCCGCGGCGACACTTCCCTGGCCGTAGGATCCGGTGAACGTGATGCGGCGGTCGTCGAACCCTGTCCAGACGCCCGCGACGAGGTTCGGCGTGAAGCCGATGAACCAGGCGTCTGCGTAATCCTGCGTCGTGCCGGTCTTTCCGCCAGCGGGTCCGCTGAACCAGTGACGGGTACCGGAGCCGGTGCCGCCGTTGATGACCGAGCGGAGCATGCTGGCCATGATGAAGGCCGTTTCCTTGCTCAGGACTTCGCGGATTTCGCTCGTGTTGTTTTCGATGACCCTGCCGTCGCGGTCCTCGATGCGCGTGATACCGAACGGCCGGGCATAGATTCCTTCATTGGCGAAAGCGCCGTAGGCGCTGATGAGCTGAAGCGGCACGACTTCCGAGGTGCCGATCGCGAGAGACGGGAAGGGACGCAGGGGCGTGTCGATGCCCATTCGGTGCGCGTAGCGGACCACCTCCTCCGCCGGCGCGATCTCGAGGATGGTGCGGATCGCCACCAGGTTGACGGAGTTCTGCAGGCCCCGGCGCAGCGTGTACATTCCGCCCGTTTCTCCGCCGAAGTTACGCGGAGTCCAGACCTGGCCCGATCCGTCCGGGATGGATATCGGGTCGTTCGAAAGCTGATACGCCGGGGAGTAGCCGTTGTCGATGGCGACGGTGTAGATGAAAGGTTTGAAGGTCGAACCCGGCTGACGCGTGATCTGCGTGACGTGGTTCAGCCCGTATCGGAAATTCATCGCGGCGTTTCCGACCATGGCCTGGATTTCGCCGGTCTGCGGCGAGACTGCGACGAAACCGACCTGAACGCGCTGCAGCGACGCTTTCACCGAGTCGAGGAAACGCTTGTCGGTGCGGAACCGGATGCTGACCGCATCCCGCGCCGACGCATTGCGCGCGGCCTTGTATTCCGGGGTCGCACGCACCGCAATGCGGATGGCGGTGCCGAGAATCGCCCGCCGGACGGGATTGTCCCAGTTCCACTTGCCGTCGAATTTCGTCTGGAAAGAACTCAGGTGCTCGAGCACCGCGCGATTGGCGTGTTCCTGCATGCGGCTGTCGAGCGTCGTGTACACGTTCAGACCGTCGCGATAGAGATTGAAGCCGTATTTCTCCGCCTTCTCGCGCAGCTGCTGTCGAACGTACTCGACGAAATGCGGCGCGATGCCGGCGGACTGCTCCCGCGAGCGCGTCACGATCGAGTCGGCACGATAGGTCGCGTAATCCGCTTCCGTGATGAAACCTTCGTCGATCATGTTGAGCAGGACCGTGTTTCTGCGGTAGACCGCGCCGTCGTAATTGCGCCGCGGATCGTAATGGGTCGGATTCGCGAGCGCGCCGACGAGAAAGGCGCATTCGCTGACGGTGAGGTCGGACGGCTTTTTATTGAAATACACCGCGGCGGCGGACTGGAGCCCGTAGGCGCCACGTCCGAACGGCGCGACGTTCAGATACATGATCAGGATTTCATCTTTTGTATAGCGCCGCTCGATCTGCACGGCGGTGAGCATCTCCCGCAGCTTGCGCATGATCGTCACTTCCCGCGTGAGATAGAGCAGGCGGGCGAGCTGCTGCGTGATGGTGCTCGCGCCGGGACCGCGAAGAGTGAAGCTGAAGACGCGCCCGAGAATGACGCGCGCGACACCGCGCAGATCCACGCCCCAGTGATCGTAGAATCGCCGGTCCTCGGTGGAAAGCAGCGCTTCGAGGAAGGGTTTCGGGACGCTGTCGAGCGAGGTGAGGCGGGACCGGTTTTCCTCGAAGAATCGATCGATCACCAGTCCGTCGGCGGAAAACACGCGCGTAGCGAAGGGCGGACGCGGGTTCTCCAGTTCCTGCAGGGAAGGCAGTCCTTCGGTCATGCTTGAGAGAAACCACCAGCCGCCGAAGACGACGACGATCAACGGGATGGCAATCGACCAGAATTGACGGGGAGTGACGGTCATGCGGTGTACAGCTCCTGGATTCCTTGACGCATGGTGAAGAGAGAGATTTCGCCGTCGCGGCAGACGGCGTAGGTGAAGTGGGAGAGCCAGTCTCCAAGGTTCAGGTACACACCGTCACCCACGGCTTCGTGACGCGGAAGGTGGCGGTGTCCCATGATCACGATATCGCTGCCCGCGGCGATGCGGCGCTCCGCTTCCGCGCGCATGCCGTCGGTCTCGCCGTAATCGCGCGCACTCGTATAGTCGCGGCTCGTATGCGAGAATCGGCGGGCGATGCCAAACGCCAGGTCGGGATGCAGCATGCGGTAGAGACGCTGCGAAATCGGGGAGCGGAGGATCCGTTTCAGCAGACGGTAGCCGCCGTCGCGAACGGCCAGGCCGTCGCCGTGAAAAAGGTAGAAGCGGCGTCCCTGCGCGGTGAAGGCGATGTCGTCGCGCACCACCGCGACGCCGAGATCGCGCGAGAAGAAATCGCCGATCGCGAAATCGTGGTTGCCCGCGAGGTAGGTGACCGCGCATCCGTCCCGGCGGAGGTCTTCGAGTGCCTGGTACAAGCGGTGATAGCCCCGCGGCACCACGGACCGGTATTCGTACCAGAAATCGAAGAGATCGCCGACGATATACAGGTCGCCGCGTTCACGGCGGATATCGGCGAGCAGCGACAGCAGCAGCGCGAGCTTGCGCTGTTCCGCGTCGGCATCTCCGAGGCCGAGATGGACGTCCGAGACGAAGTACAGGGGCGGTATGGCACCGGCGGTCGGCATATCATTCAAAGATGCCGATCCGGTGCTGGAATTGCAAGCCGCGGAGAGGGGGGAGGGGCTTTGTCGGACAACAGAATCTTTTTCCCGAAATCTATTGACATTCTGAGCCTCTTGTGCTATTCTTCTACCGTTTCATTTCCCTGCCAAGGAGATTTCGGGAAGATTCCATCGTCTTCAGAGTCCCATAATGCGTCTATTTGGAGCGGCTGGTGCGGTGCTGTGCCACGGCCCGCGGTTGCTTGACTTTCCAGCAGGTAAATGGTAGTTTACGCCTTAATCACGAGTTTCTCATTCTTATTTAGATGTGACATCATCCTATTCATCATTCATAACCCCATCGGAGGAATCAATGAAAGTTGTTAGGCTATCCGCAGCGTTGGTGGCACTCGCTTTCCTGTGTTCTCTGACTGCGAATGCGCAGTTGAACCGGGAATTCGAGTTCTTCGAGTCTCCGAACGCTCCGATCGTCGATTTCAGCACTACCTCGAGTTCAATCGACGTCCCCTACGATTTCACGATCAGCACGTTGTCCGTTCTCGTGGACATCGACCATCCGGCCGCAGCGGATCTCACGATCACGCTTTCCGGTCCGACCGGTAACTACACGCTCTCGACCCAGAACGGTCTCGCAGGAGCGAATTACGAGAACACGATTTTCGACAGCAACCCCGGTCTGGCAATTCCCGGCGTCGCAATCAACTCGCCGACCAACGTCACCGCATTCTTCCGCGGTGTGTACATGCCGGAATCCGCTCTGCCGACCTCCGGCACCGGAAAGGGTCTGTGGACGATCAACGTTACGGACAACCTTCTCGCTGACAATGGTACCCTCGTTCGCTGGGGCCTCATTTTCAATCGGTACGACAACTATCGCGACATCCGCTGGGGTGGCGATCTGAACTACTTCGGTCTCACCACGCTCAACGACCTCGGCCTTATCGACGACGTCACGCTGGTGCCGCCGTACACCGTCACCGGTTATCGTCCGATGAACAACACCACCCAGATGATCGCGCTGCTTCAGCTCAGCCAGACCCCGGGTGTGATGAACGTGACCCTCGACCAGAAGCTCCCGGGCGGAAGCGCAACGCCGTTCTTCGATGGCGACTTCAGCATCCCGGCAGAAAACGTCTATTCGTTCCTCATCGGTACGAACCTCGGCAATCAGAAGGGCATGCATCAGACCGGACTTGATGTCATGATGCGCGGAGATCTCTGGATGAGCCGCCCCGACAACAACAAGCAGGTCATGATCGACGTGACCCCCGGTTCGCTCGCATATGACAACGGCCAGGTCATGAACACCCTGTTCCCGTTCGTCAACGAGTGCGACGCCAACGTCTACCAGATTCAGTCGCCGCAGACGATCACCAGTGTCGATATCTGGCAGAGCAGCGTCGTTGAATTCGAGCCGCCCGCATCCGCATCGCGCATGACGATCAATGTGTGGGATGCCAACACCGGCGCCCTCATGGCAACCACCGGTGCCAGCATGTTCCCGCCGCAGGGCGACAAGTGGGTTTCCTATCCGTTCTCGCCGCCTGTGACCCTCCCCGCCGGTACCTACCGCGTCGGTTACTGCCTCGATGCCCTTGACGGCGCCTCCTTCGGCCCCGGCATCGGTATGGATGAGGCTGGCAGCCCCTTCGAGCCGACGGGCTTCCTCGGCAAGTATGCCGGTTTCAACCTGGCCCAGTTCTCCCTCGACGGCGGCAGCAGCTGGTTCGAGGATGCATTCCGCGTCTTCAACACCAAGATGATTCGCCCGAACTTCGTGCAGCAGTCGGATGTTGGCGTCATCGCCATCAACCAGACCAACGGCTTCGGCGGTCTGCAGGTTTCCGTGACCTTCGGCGCCTATGCACACTACAGCTACCTGCCGAACCAGATCACCTTCGGCAAGGTGACCGTCATCAACAACGCCAACAATGCGACCATCGGTTACCAGGAAAAACGCGTCTATCTGACCTCCTCGCCGTACGTCGATACGCAGGTCTTCAGCTTCCCGCAGCTCAGCAGCGGTAACTACACGATCATGGCCGAAATCGTCCGCCCGGATGATGAGAACCTGATCAACAACGCGTACAGCCGCACTGTTGTCATTCCGTTTGCTCCGATGACCGTTTATTACAACGGTACCATCGCCGCATCGCTCCGCGACCAGGTCAGCTCGACCTACGCGCAGCAGGGCATCGCCGTCAACTTCGTCGACCGTTCGGTCAACGACGTGACCTTCGAAGGCGAAAAAGTTCTCTGGATCGGTGAAATCAGCAAGGTCCAGGCACAGATGGCACGTGAATTCGCCCTCGCAGGCGGAGACTTCGCAGTGCTGCCGACCGGCACCAGCAACACCAACCCGATGAGCGATCTGTTCGCACAGGTTGCCAACGTGAAGGAAATCGATGCGATGAACCGCGTGTACGCCACGCCGGCCAACGTCGAGCTCCCGAACGCCGCCAACAGCCAGATCGTGAAGAACCTGGCCGACGCGACCATGCCCGCCAGTGTCTTCGGCAAGGGCGAGAACGTTGATCGCGACGCAGTTGCCAACTTCTACAACTGGGTCAAGAACGCCAGCCCGGCACCGGCCATGATGCGCGACGCACGCGCCTCGGTCGTCGTCAGCGGCAACGAAGATGTGCGCACCGCTGCCGAGCGTATCGGTGACATCACCGTCGTCAAGCTGCTCGTCAAGGATGCAACTCCTGCAGAGCGCCGCTTCAACGACGTCGCCGATCTCAACAGCTTCGAGATCACGCAGAATTACCCGAACCCGTTCAACCCGACCACGAACATTGCATTCAACGTGACCACCGACGCCAACGTCAGTGTCCGCGTGTATGACATGCTCGGCCGCGAAATCGCGACCCTGGCGAACGGTTTCTACAGCGCAGGCAAGTACATCACGACCTGGAATGCGAACACCAGCCTTGGTCAGACTGTTGCCAGCGGCATGTATATCTACCGCATGGAAGCTCAGCCGGTTGACGGCTCGGCCGCCTTCGTCGGTGTGAAGAAGATGGTGCTCGCGCGCTAATCGCGTACGAGACAATCAATCCTCGAACGGCCCCGGATTCCGGGGCCGTTCTTTTTTTATGCGCTCCGAACCGACGCGTACTGCACCGCAGCCGGGTCGGGATTCTTCGGCGTCTCCTCCCCGCTTGCGTGGCGATGGTGCGGAGTACTCCGGTTCCCGACCGGAACTCCTGCAACAGGCAGTCCGGAACCGCTGGCGGATGCGGTCAGTCAGATGCGCTGCACACGGGACGTGAAGCCAGCGGAGAAGGGGAAGCCAGCGGGGAAGGGGAAGCCAGCGGGGAAGGGGAAGCCAGCCGGGAAGGGGAAGCCAGCGGGGAAGGGGAAGCCAGCGGGGAAGGGGAAGGGGAAGGAGATCGAAGCGCTGTCATAAAAAAATCCGCCCCCTAGAATTGGCACGCTTGGGGGCGGATTGTTGCACGGAGGTATTATGCTTGAGAACGTTGTTAAGCGGTGTATGCCACGTTCAAAAAAAGGTGCTACGCTTGTATGGTCATTGTATCAGGGTGTCTTTGATTTTCGTGCCTGGGAAAGGTTGTCATTTCGTGCGGGACGATCCGCGGACGAGGTTGAGCACGGACGAAAGCGTCGGTGCGGTGGGCTCGCTTCCGTGTTCGGCATCCTCATAACGGATGTCCGTACGGGATGCGACGACCTGCATGGTCTGTCCGCCTTCGGTAACGACGAGGTAGAGCCCATCTTCATCACGCGCGTCGAGCACGGCGACGGCATTGGTGCGGGTATCGACGAATTTCAGAACGCCGTCCTGCAGCACTGAATCGAATTGCAGGTCGTAGTCGGCGACGTTGACTTTGCGGTCGCTGATGCGGACGGTTCCGTCACTGGTGCTGCAGATCATCGTCGTAGCTGTATTCGGGCCCTGTGCGAATGCCATCCCCGCAACGAACGGGAGAATCATGAGTGATACGACGGCTTTCTTCAACATGGTATGGCTCCTTCTCAATGATAGTCCCGGTTCTGAAGCGATTTGCTGCCTTCGCCGGGCGATTTGAACTTCGTACCATGTATATGTAAAAACCATGCCAAGTTCAGAATCGAGCTCTATCGGGCGTTTTGCGTGGGGATGTTTCCGTCCCTGTGAAAATCGCGAACGTTTCGTGAATCGGGTTCACATGGAAATCCGGCGGATCGAGGCCACAAAAAAAACGCCCGCGCAGAACTGCGCAGGCGAAGAATTGCGAGGAAAGTACCGCGCGGGGGTTATTTCATTGTGACCGCAAAACTTGTTTTTCCGATGGGGATCACGCTGACGACCAGCTGATTGCCGGCGGTGAGGTAGGTGCTCGCCGCGCGACGCACCGAGGCGGATGTGGCTTTCTGCTGGTTCTGCTGAAGGGTGAAGCTGAACAGGGGGGAGTCCCCGATCATGTTGCCGAGATTCAGTACGTCGCAGCGTCCGCCGAATCCGTAAAACGATTCGAGCGGGGAGTAGAACTCCATCGCGGACTGGTTGCGGGCGGCCGTAAGTTCTTCGTCCTGCACTCCTTCCTTGGCGATCGCATCGAGCACGCGCATGACCTGGTCGTACACCGTCGTCAGATGCGTCTCGAGCTTGCAGTTGATCGTAATCCAGAATGTCCCGGTCAGCTCGCTGGAACTCTGCGATACCTCCACGGAATGGACGAGCGGGTTCACGTTGACGAGATTCGAATACAGAAGAGCGCTCTGCGATCCTGTCAGCAGCTTCGCGATGAGTTCGAGGACCGGCTCGTCGGGGTGGCCGGCGCGTACCGTGGGAAACACCAGGTGAAGCTGATTGAATCCGATGCGATCCTCGATCACGAGCCCCCCCTGGCCGATCGGGGTAAAGGTGTCAGGAATGTCGGTCCATCCTGCCGGCTGTCCCGCCGGGATGCGTGAGAAGTATTTCTCGACGAGCGACCGTGCGGTTGCGGGATCGAAATTCCCGCCGACCGTCAGATACGCATTCGCGGGCACATGGTAGCGCCGGCTGAAACTCTTCACATCCGCGAAGCTGATGCTGTCAACGTCGCCGGCTTCGCCAATCGAGTTATGACGGTACGGGTGTCCGTCCGCGTAGAGCTCGTGGAAGATCTGCTGCGTCAGCGTGCCGAGAGCCTGCTTCTTCCTGCGTGCATGCTCCTTTTTCAGTCCTGTGACGATGTTTTCGAACTGCTCCGCGGTGAACGCTTCGGCCGAATGTTCCATGCGGTCGGCTTCGATCATCAGCGCGGACTCGAGGCGGTTCATCGGAAACACCGAGGCGATGCCGACCCAGTCGACGGTCGTGAGCGCGGAGATCGATACCTGTTCGTCGTTTCGCAGGCGAAGCAGTTCTTCCCGCGGAACATTTTTCGTCCCGAGGAGGAGCATCTCTCCGGCGATGCTGGCGAGGCCGGTGTGCCCTCTCGGATCGATGGCAGATCCGGCATGATATGCCATGTTGGTCGAGATGAGCGGAAGCGTCGTATCCCGATGCAGAATCACCGAGAGGCCGTTGGGGAGCGTGAACTGTTCGAATTGCGGGGTGTAATCCTGTGCGGCGGAATTGCCGGCCGACAGGAGTACCAGCGCGAGGAGGAGAAGCGTGCGATTTTTCATTCTGTCAAAATACCCTGTGAGCGCTATTCCGCGCAATGGACGCGTGGAGGGACATCGTCCCGCACTTGTTTTCACCCGGCCGCCGCATTACCTTGCAGAAATCTCGGGGTGCTGTCGGAAACGCCGATAGCTGAGAACATACCCGTCGAACCTGACCCGGATAATGCCGGCGTAGGGAAGGAAGTTCCTACACCGTTGTTCTGCACTCGCAGGGTCAACGGTTTTTCTTTCCTCCTCTTCGAGCCGCGCAAGGGTCGAGTTCCAGAATCACTCATCTCCAGGAGTTGTATCATGAGGATTTTCTGGTTACTCGCCCTGGCAGCGATTTCACTCCTCCAGGGCCTCCACGCACAAAGCGTCAGCGGCAGCGTCCGTGACGCAAAAACGGATCTGCCGCTCGCATCCGCCAACGTTCTGCTCATCCCCGCGTCCGACGCGGAGACGGACCAGCGCACCGACGCCGCAGGCGCGCATAAATACGGAATGGCGGCGGACCGCTCCGGCCATTTCACCTTCGAACATGTCGCAGCAGGGACCTATCTGCTTCAGACGAGTTTCATCGGGTACACGACCGATGAACAGCGCGTCGTCGTAGGCTCCGGCGCCACCCGCCTGCGCGTGCTCCTGCAGCCTGCGGCCATGCCCGGTCCCGAAATCGAGATCTCGGCCATGAAGGCGCGCGATCGATTTTCTCCGGTCACATTTTCGAATCTGACGAGCGACGACATCTCCAATGAATACTTCGTCCAGGACGTCCCGGTCATGCTTTCCGATCTCCCGTCGGTGACGTTCTACTCGGAAAGCGGGAACGGCATCGGCTACAACTACCTGCGCATCCGCGGTTTCGATCAGCGCCGCCTGGCGGTCATGGTCAACGGTGTGCCGCAGAACGATCCCGAGGACCATAACGTGTACTGGATCGACATGGCGGACCTCCTCGGCAACACCGAGGAAATTCAGCTTCAGCGCGGCGCGGGCAGCGCGTTTTACGGTCCGCCTGCCATCGGCGGCTCGATCAATATCATTACCGGGGATTTTGCCAACCGCCGCGGAGTCACGATCAGCGCCGGCGGCGGAAGCTACAATACGCAGCGCTACGCGTTTGCTGCCGGTTCGGGGCTGATCGACAACACCTACACGATCTACGGCCGTCTCTCCCAGATGAGCACCGACGGATATCGGGACCATTCGTACACGAACGCAAGCTCGTTCTATTTTGCCGCTACGCGATATGATCCTTCGTTCACAACACGGGTCAACGTGTACGGCGGTCCGCTCGAAGACGGTCTGGTGTATTACGGCCTGCCGAAGTTCGCGGTGAAGGATCGTGACGAGCGCCGGAAGAACTACAATTACTGGGAAGCGGAAAACGGCGCCTATACCTGGACGTCCCCGCGACGGAAGCAGGAGCACGAACGATTCAGTCAGCCGCATTTCGAAATGCTCAACGAATGGAAGGCCAGCGACCGCCTGACATTCAACAGCGCGCTCTTTTACGTGCTGGGGCAGGGCTACTTCGATTATGACGGGACGGGATGGACCGATGCTGCCTACTATCGTCTGACGCCCGAATTCGGCTTCGACAATGCCGAAGATCCCGTCAATCCGATTATCCGCGCGTGGGTGGACAACCGCCAGGTCGGCTGGATGCCCCGCGTGACCCTCGCGCATACGGACGGCACGCTCACCGCGGGACTCGAGCTGCGGCGGCATCGCAGCGAGCACTGGGGCCGCATCGAGTGGGCGGAGCAGCTCCCGGCCGGCATCGATCCCGGCCGCCACTACTACGAGTACCGCGGAGGGAAGGATATTGCCGCGGCATACGTGCAGGAGCAGTATCAGCTCACCTCCCGCCTCAACATCATGGGCAACGTGCAGTTCGTGATGAACCGGTATTCGCTTTTCGACGAGAAATATGTCGGAACGGATTTCAGCACCGATTATTATTTCGTCAATCCGCGCATCGGGGTCAACTACAACGTCAGCGATGCATGGAACATCTACGGCAACCTGTCGCTGACGCAACGGGAACCACGGCTGAAAAACCTGTATGATGCGGCGGAATCGAGCGGCGGCGCAACACCGCAGTTCGAACTCGCATCGGATGGCAGCTATGATTTCACTTCGCCCCTGGTCAGGCCCGAACGGCTGCTGAATTTCGAACTCGGTACGGGTTTCACGGCCGAGAACGCGCGCGTGCTGCTCAACGCCTACCTGATGGATTTCAGCGATGAGATCATCAAGAGCGGAGGGCTCGACCGATTCGGTCAGCCGATCACCGGGAACGCGGACAGGACGCTGCACGCGGGCATTGAACTTTCCGCGCGCTGGTCGCCGCTTCGGACGCTGCACCTCGACGTCAACGGCATGCTCAGCCGCAGCCGGCTCGAGACTTACGTCGTTTACGAAAGCGACAGCGAAGGGAACCCGGTCGCGGTGGACCTCGGGGGAAACCGCATAGCGGGATTTCCCGAGCAGCTCGCGAATATCAAGCTCACGTGGCAGCATCATGGATTGACCACCGTCCTCACGTGGAAATACGTCGGGGACCAGTACACCGACAACACGCAGCGTGACGATCTGAAGGTCGACGCGTTCACGGTGCTCAACGCGTCGGTACGATACGGCCTCCCGCCGGTATTCGGGATGCGTTCCCTGGATCTCCGGCTGAGCGTGAACAATGTCTTCGACCAGCTGTACGCGCAGAGCGGAGAAGGCGATCAGTTCTTCGTGGCCGCGGAACGCAACTATTTCGTCGACATCGTTCTCGGCATCTGATCGCAATCCGGGATCTCAATCAAAAGGTGTGCGCATGAATACACGGAAGGCACTGCTGATTTGTAACGGGAAAATGGCCGCCGACGAGGTGGTGCACTCTCTCGTATCGCAGGTCGACACCATCGTCTGTGCCGACGGGGGCGCGAACGCCGCGCGCAGCCTCGACATCATGCCGGACACCATCATCGGCGACTTCGATTCGATCACCGGCGACACCCGCGCGTATTACGAGCGCGCGGGTGTCCCGCTGATCCATCTCGAACGGCAGGACGATACCGATTTCGAAAAAGCGCTGCTCCTGCTTCGCGAGCAGGAAGTCCGAACCGTCGCCGTCTGCGGCGTTACCGGGAAGCTGCTCGATCATACGCTCGGGAATTTTTCCATCCTGCTCCGCTACCGCGACGACTTCGACCTCGTTCTGTTCGATCCCCATTATCGCGTCGATATCATAACCGCGACACGGACCTTCCCAAGCCGTCCCGCGGACAGAATCAGCATCGTTCCGCTCGCGCCTTCCGACGGCATCCACTATTCCGGATTGCGTTATCCGCTACAGGGGGAGTCCCTTTCCTTCGGTCTGACGGAAGGAACCTGCAACGAAGCGCTCGATGATAAGTTCACGATCTTCATGCGTAACGGCGTGCTTCTCGTGTTTCGAGAACTGCATGAAGGAATGTGGACGCTGTAATTCGCCTCTCCCGCGCATTTCAACCCCTGTCATTCCCGCCATTCTGATTCAGTTTCGGTGTATATATGCCATTATGTCATAAAATATGACATAATGGCAGTTTGCAGGGTATTGACTTTGCCGTGGTGATTTTTTATGTTAGCACTCTGTAGATGAGAGTGCTAATACACCGCTATACAACCTTATTTTCACAAAATATCTTTCTGGAGGAAAAACATTATGGCAATGAATCTGAAACCTCTCGCGGATCGGGTCATTGTTCGTGCGCTCGAGGCCGAGGAAAAGACCGCTGGCGGTCTCTACATCCCCGATTCGGCGAAAGAGAAGCCGCAGCAGGGTGAAATCGTTGCTGTCGGACCTGGCCGCACCGCGGAAGACGGCAAGGCCATCGCGATGGAAGTCAAGGTCGGGGACAAGGTGCTGTACGGGAAGTACTCCGGTACGGAAGTCTCCGTCGAAGGCGAAGATTACCTGATCATGCGTGAGAATGACATTTTCGCGATTGTCGGATAGACAGACGCACTTCGAACGAATTCACTCAATATTTTTTCATCGATACATAATACAAGGAGTACGTACTCATGGCATCGAAAATCATCGAGTACAACGTCGACGCGAGAAACGCGCTCAAGCGCGGCGTTGATCAGCTGGCAAACGCCGTCAAGGTCACCCTCGGACCGAAAGGCCGCAATGTTGTCATCGACAAGAAATTCGGCGCACCGACCGTTACCAAGGACGGCGTGACCGTCGCGAAGGAAATCGAGCTCGAGGATCCGATCGAGAACATGGGCGCCCAGATGGTGCGCGAAGTGGCTTCGAAGACCAGCGATGTCGCCGGTGACGGAACCACGACCGCGACGGTGCTCGCGCAGGCGATCGTCCGCGAAGGTCTCAAGAACGTCGTGGCCGGCGCGAATCCGATGGACATCAAGCGCGGTATCGACCTCGCCGTTCAGAAGGTGGTCGAAGGTCTTCGTGAAATGAGCCAGGAAGTGGGCGACAACAAGGCATCGATCGCCAACGTCGGCGCCATCTCGGCCAACAACGACATGGCCATCGGCAAGCTCATCAGCGACGCGATGGAGAAAGTCGGCAAGGACGGCGTCATCACCGTTGAAGAAGCCAAGGGAATGGACACGGTTCTCGAGGTCGTTGAAGGTATGCAGTTCGACCGCGGCTACCTCAGCCCGTATTTCGTGACGAATACCGACTCGATGAAGACCGAGCTCGAAAATCCGTACATCCTGATCTATGACAAGAAGATCAGCAGCATGAAGGACCTGCTCCCGATTCTCGAGAAGACCGCCCAGCAGGGTCGTCCGATCCTGATCATCTCCGAGGATGTCGAAGGTGAAGCACTTGCCACCCTCGTCGTCAACAAGCTGCGCGGCACGCTGCGTGTGGCCGCCGTCAAGGCACCCGGTTTCGGCGATCGCCGCAAGGCCATGCTCGAAGACATCGCCGTGCTGACCAACGGCACCGTGATCAGCGAGGAGAAGGGCTACAAGCTCGAAAACGCTTCGCTCAATTACCTCGGTACCGCCAAGCGCGTCGAGATCGACAAGGACAACACGACGATCGTCGAAGGCGCGGGCGAAGCGGATGCAATCAAGCAGCGCATCAACGAAATCAAGGTGCAGATGGAGAACACCACCTCGGATTACGATCGTGAGAAGCTGCAGGAGCGTCTCGCGAAGCTTTCCGGTGGCGTCGCCGTTCTGAAAATCGGCGCCTCCACGGAAATCGAGATGAAAGAGAAGAAAGCGCGCGTTGAGGATGCTCTTCATGCGACGCGCGCCGCGGTCGAAGAAGGCATCGTGCCGGGCGGCGGCGTCGCCCTCCTTCGTGCGCTCGGAAAGCTCGACGGCGTCACCGGCGTCAACGACGACCAGAACGTCGGCATCGATCTCATCCGCCGCGCGCTCGAAGAACCGCTCCGCCAGATCGTCACCAATGCCGGCCTCGAAGGTTCGGTGATCGTGCAGAAGATCAAGGAAGGAACCGGCGATTTCGGTTTCAACGCTTCCACCGAAGTGTATGAGAACCTGATCGAAGCCGGTGTGATCGACCCGACCAAGGTCTCGCGCATCGCGCTCGAGAACGCCGCGTCTGTGGCCTCCCTCCTGATCACCACCGAGTGCACGATCGTCGAAAAGAACGAGCCTGCACCCGCGATGCCCGCGATGCCGGGCGGCGGCATGGACGGAATGTATTAATCGCTGCGTTCGCAAATGAAAAACGGCTCCGGATTCCGGAGCCGTTTTTTTATTTCTGCGTCTACCAGCTTCCGCGTCTACCAGCTTCCGCTCGAGCCGCCGCCGCCGAAACTGCCGCCGCCGCCGCTGAAGCTGCTGCTCGACGAAAAGCTGCTGCTCGACCAGCCCGAAGAGGATGACGATCCTCCGGAACTGCTCCAGCTCCCTCCGCGGGACGTGCTTCTCGTGCTCATTTTCTTCGTGAGCTTCTTCCCGTACTCGGTTTTCGGTATGATCAGCCGGAGCAGCGGGTATGCGATGAGGTAGATACCGAACACCATCCAGCCCGCCGAGGAACCCGTGGATTCCGAGACGATGGTGGCGGGACCGAGATAGAACGGGATCAGGAATACATACAGTCCCCAGCCCATGCAGCCCTCGGTGAACAGTCCCATCAGGGTGAAGAAACCGACAAGTCCGAACCACACCGTCATGAAGAGCCAGATGGGAAAATCATCGTCCGCCGTGGAGGTGATGTCTCCTTCGCCCAGCGTCCCGTCCGCGGTGCGCACGATGCTCTCCAGCCCTTCGCGAATGCCGCTCTCGAAGTCGCCCTGCTTGAAGCGCGGGGTGATGACGCTGTTGATGATGTAGGAGGTCATCGCGTCCGTCAGCGAGGCTTCGAGTCCGTAGCCGACCTCGATCCGCAGTTTCCGGTCGTCCTTCGCGATGAGCAGGAGCGCGCCGTTGTCCACGCCTTTCTGCCCGAGTTTCCAGGTTTCGGCGACGCGCAGGGAATACTCTTCGAGCGTTTCTCCCTCGAGAGACGTGATCGTCAGCAGCACGATCTGGTTTCCCGTACTGTCTTCGTAAGCGGTGAGCATGTGCTCGAGTTCGGTGACCATCTCCGCGCTGAGGAGATGCGCGTTGTCGTTGACGTGACCGGAGAGGAAGGGGACCTCGAGCGCGCGCGCGGTGGCGAGAACGAGGACGGTGGCGAGCAGGAAGTATGCGATGCGGTTCATGCGGGCCTCACGTATCGCTGAAACGGACGCGATCATCGAGTTCATTGACGTCGTCGGGACGGATTTCCACGCCGCTGCGCTCGAGCAGTTCGCCGCATTTCCAGATGGCTTCAAGCATTCCCTCCGCGGGAACGCCATTCCGGATGGCGTCGACGATGAGCTGGACGATGGCATCCCATTCGTCCTGCTTGACGAGCGCGTTGATCCCGGAGTCGCCGAGGATGCGAACGCGGCGTTCGAAGAGGGAAATGAAGATGAGAATGCCCGTACGCTCCCGCGTGTTGAACACTTCTTCATCCACGAACGCGAGGGCCGCCCGTTCGTCCACGCGCTGCTGCAGCATTCCGCCGGGAACGAATACGCGCTTCAGCGCCGGGACGTACGCCGTGAGCAGGGCACCGATGCCGAAAGCCAGGATGACGAGCACACCCGACTCCGCGTAGCCGAAGGGAAGCCACAGGTCTGTCCCCATGTCGACGAGAGCGAACAGGAAGAGGACAAGAAACGCGAGCAGCAGGCCCGCGCGCAGCCACGCCTCGGGGTACGTGTCGCTGCGGCCGACGACGTAGGGCACGATTTCACCAGACGTCCGCTGTTCCGCTTCCCTGACCGCTTCCGCAATGCGCTTTTTGTCCTGTTCTGAAAACATGTTTTCTGGTTTGAGCATGGGAATGTCGCATTGTGATGAATACACGGAAAATAGGCAGGCGCGGGCGGAGAGGCAAGGGCGGCGGGAATCTGTCCGCGGGATGTCACAATGCGAGGACATGCGTGTCATCTATGGGACCGCAGGAGAACCTGACGGGGAAACATACTGCATTTTTCCCCGCTCTTGCGTATCTTTTTTCTTTCATACCTGATCTCTGAATTACGGAGGATATGTCCATGAAGCGTTGCAAGGGATTTGCGGCCTGGTTGCTGTTGACGCTGCTGTTTGCGCCTACCGCGTTTTCGCAGTATTCCATAGAAGTGCAGAAGGTTGAAACGAATGCGTTCCCGGATGTGACCGCCAACGTCGTGGTGCGGCAGAACGGGGTCATTGTCCGTTCGACCGACAGTACGAATTTCACGCTGAAGGAAGACGGATTCGTGCAGTCGCCGCTTCATCTGACGCATCCGCAGGCGACGCAGCCGTACTCGCTTACGATCATCATCGGCGTCGGTTCGACGATGACCGCGGCGGACATCGCGTTCGCGAAAGGCCTCGCCGGCCGTCTCGTCGATCGGATGAACGGCGTCATCGACGAAAGTGCGATCGTGACGTATGACGGGAATTACTTCGTGCAGCAGGATATCACCCATATCAAGCCGCTGCTCACCAATGCTATCAATTCCATCGTCCCGACGGGCGGCTCAAACTATCTTTGGGACGGCGCCTTCAACGGCGTGAAATACTGCCTCTCGAACAGCACCCATCCCTCGCGCGCGGTTGTGCTGCTCTCGAACGGGAAAGCCGACGGCGGAACGCTCGATGTGCAATCCGTAATCAATATCGCGATAAGCGGAAATGTCAGGGTGCACTGCTTCGGTATCAACGCGGTCGGCAGCGATACGGAACTGCGCCGCCTCTCGCAGGAGACGAAGGGCACCTACTACACCAACAGCGATCTGCTCGTCCAGGAAGTGATCGACGCGTTGAACGGAACGGCGGCCGCATCGCAGCTGGTGTACCGCAGCAACAATGTCTGTCGTGACGGGGAAGACCGTTCGCTCGATGTGAAGGTGAAAATCGCAAACGACAGTGCCGAGGTGCAGCAGCCGTTCGTGCTCGATGCAGACCCGAGCGGCGATGTGACCGTGACCATGGTGACCGACACCGCGTCGATCGTCTCGTTGACGACGAAGGATGTTGCGCTCCAGATCTCACCGGCCATCCAGGATCAGCGTCTCTACGCCGGTACGATTTCGCTGTCGTTTGACACGACGAAACTGAAGCTGACGGGTGCGGTCACGACCGGGCATCTCGCCGAGGGAATGAATGCCTCCGTTGCGATGAACGGCACGGGAGCGGTCGTGACGCTCGGCGGTTCCGCGCGCCTCAGCGGCGCGGGCACGCTCATGATGCTCTCCTTCAAAGCCGGAAGCGTGCAGGCGAATACCGACGTGCAGGTGCAGGTTGCCGATGTGTCGCTCAGCCGCGGCTGCCTGACCGTGCAGCGAGGTTCCGCCCGTATCACCGTTCGTCCGCAGAGCGGTTCGATGTCGACTCAGGCGCTGCCGCTGGTGTTCCGGTGGAATGCCACCACGAAACACTACGATCCGGACCCGGGCATCGTGACGATTGAAGTCGAAAATGACGGCGACCTCCCGCTCACCGGTATCGAGGCGACTCTCGATCAGTCGGACGATGTGCGCGTTGCCTATGGCGGCAGCCGCGTTGCGATGCTGACCCCGTCTTCGCTTCTGCCCGGTGAGACCGGAACGGTTACCTGGTACGTACAGGTGCAGCCGCAGGCCACCGAAAAGACGGCGCAGGTCGACGTGCACTTTACCTCGGCGGAAGGGACGGCTGCGCAGCAGCGTCTCTACATGAACATCAAGCCCGCCACTTCGGCCGTGGCCATGCGCTGCGACGCCGACGTGATTACCGTGCAGGCCGGTTCGTATACGCCGGATCCCGCGGAAGTCCGTGCGGAAATCACCTCCGCCGGTACGAACGACAGCCCGGCCGGGGATGTCACGATCATCCTGCCGCAGGATGTCACGCTCGACGGTGGATCCGCCACTCAGTCGTTTACCGCCCTTGCCTCGGGCAGCAGCAATACGCTCACATGGCCGCTCCGCTACCCGCGCCCCTCGGTGGCAACGGATTACCCGCTTACGTTCGTGCGTACAGCGGCGGGCTATCCGAACGATACGGCCCGCATCATGCTCACGGTCCCGGTTCTCACCGCGGCGCAGCTCGACGTCACCTGCGACATCAGTCCGACGGAAATCGACAGCTCTGTCACGGAAGTGACATACAGTGTGACCGTCCGCAACATCGGAAGCGCCGACGCGGCAAATGTCGCGGCGGGTCTGATTGTCCCCGTCTCATTCACGCTTGCCGCTGGAGAAGACGCGACAAAGGCCGTAGCGGATCCGCTTGCACCGGGCACCTCCGGTACGGTGAGCTGGAAGCTGATCCCGGTCCTCCCGTTCCCGTGCGCGGACGCGACGTCCGACATCACGACACTCGTGCAGTCGGCATCGGTGCTGCCGGTGCAATGTTCCGCGCAGATTCTGCGCAAGGCCGGCGGCAATCTGCTTCCGGAGATCCTGTCCGCGTCACCCGCGACGCCGATGACGGTGCATACCGACACGAATATCACCTTCGATGTGGAGATGTACGACTTCGAGCGCCAGGCGCTTACCTACGAATGGTTCATCGACGGAATTTCCGTGACGAATGCGACACGCAATTTCACGCACTCTTTCGCGACGGAGGCTTCGTACCTCGTGCGGGTCGACGTCTACGATCCCTGCAGCAAGGGCGTCGGTCCGGCAGTTTCGTATACCTGGCAGGTCACCGTCGACAATACGACCGCCGTCGAGAATCCGTCGGCCGTCTCCAGCTACGCCATCGTGGCGAATTACCCGAATCCGTTCAATCCGGCGACGGTGATCGAATACCGCCTCCCTGAAGGACGCCACAGTGTCCGCCTCGAGGTCTTCGATGCGACCGGACGACTTGTCCGCAGCCTTCTCGAGGGCGAGCAGGACGGCGGCACCCACCGTGTCACCTTCGATGCGGCGGGTCTCCCGAGCGGCAGCTATCTCGCGCGCCTGAGCGCAGACGGTGTCGTGCGCACACATTGGATGATGCTCCTCAAATAGCAGAACATGGCAATCAGGAAAAATGGAATGATGGAAAAATCGCCGGCTCTCCGGCCTGATCAATCCATCATTCCATTTTTCCGTTTTCTCATTCCTCTTCTCCTCTTCGCCATTTTTTCCCCGGCGCTTACTTCACAGGATTTCGGACGACGCGAACGGACATACGACGTCGCACACTACCGGATCGCGGTCCGCCTCGACCCTTCCGACCGGCGCGTCGACGGGGAAGTGGATATCACCTTCACTCCGCTGAGGACCGCCATCGACACGGTCGTCCTCGATGCGGTCAACATGGATATCCGCGCCGTGCAGCTGGGACCGTCGATCGGCAGCGTGCGGGAGGACGTCTCCTGGACCTATGATTCGCTCCAGCTGCGCGTGCTGCTGCCGCAGGCGATCGCGCACGGACAGGAACGCCGGCTGCACATCGCGTACAACTGCCGGCCGCAGCGGGGGCTGTACTTCATTTCACCGAACGCCAGTTTTCCCGACGATCCCATGCAGATCTGGACGCAGGGACAGGGGGAGGACAACCGCCACTGGTTTCCCTGCTACGATTTCCCCAACGACAAGGCGACCAGCGAAGTCCTGATCACCGTCGATACCGCGCTCGCCACCCTGAGCAACGGCGCCCTGCTTTCACGGCGCGATAACCGCGACGGCACCGCGACCTGGCACTGGCGCCAGGATCTGCCGCACAGCAGTTACCTGATCATGCTTGCCGCGGGCGTCTACGATGTGTTCCACGACGAACGCGACGGGATTCCGGTGGATTCCTGGCATTACCGCGGCGACGCTCCGGAGGACGTCCGCCGGACGTTCGAGGATACGGACGATATGCTCGCGTTTTTCTCCGAGTACACGCGCGTCGCGTATCCCTGGAAGAAATACGCACAGATTCCGGTGCGGCATTTTCTTTACGGCGGCATGGAAAACACCGGCGCAACCGTCATGGCGGATACCCGGCTGGTGGTCGATGCCCGCGCGGCGGTGGATTACGATCCGCAGCCCCTGATCGCGCATGAACTGGCGCATCAGTGGTTCGGCGATTACGTGACCTATATCGACTGGTCAAACGAGTGGCTCAACGAAGGATTCGCGACCTATTTCCAGCAGCTCTGGACGCTGTACCGTTTCGGCACCGCCGACCAGATCATCCAGCGTTTCAACGGCATCCGCAGTTATCTCGACTGGGCCGACAGGGCCGGGCGCATTCCCGTGGTGGGGGAACGGCGCGGCGGTTCGGCCAACACGTATTCGAAAGGCGCGGCGGTGCTGCATATGCTGCGCGACATTATCGGAGAAGAGGAGTTCCGCCGCGTCATCACGGCATGGCTCGAGCGCTTCGCCCTCGGCAGCGTCGAGACCAACGATTTCAAGCGCACCGTGGAGGACGTGACGGGGCGCGACCTGCAATGGTTTTTCCGGCAGTGGCTCTACGGCGCCGGATACCCCGAGATCGCCGTGAGCCGGGTGATGACCGCAGGTGGCGACAGCCTGCGCCTGACATTCCGGCAGGTGCAGGCCCGCGATTCCCTTTGCGGGTATTTCCGCCTGCCCGTGAGCGTGCGGTGGCCTGGCGGACGCAGCGAACGCGTATGGATCGACGATGCGGTCACGGAGGCAGTGTTCGAGATCGGCGATGATGACGAGCGCTATGTCGAAGTCGATCCTGATAACCTGATCTGCGGCCGTCTGCGCATGGATTATTCTATAGAGGAATGGGCGCGGACCCTGCGCGAGGCGAAGAGTCCCGCACAGCGGATTCTTGCCGCGGAGGCCCTTGCCGTGCACGTCGACCAACCCGCGGCGCGGGAGGCCCTGTTCGCGGCTGCATCGAGCGATCCGCAACCCGAGGCGCGAAAAGCGGCCGCCACACAGCTGGCAAACCTGCATCCGGACGCGCTTCCGTTCGCCGAAGAACTGAAGGGGCTGTTCCTTCGCCTCACCCGGGATCCCTTTGCAGGGGTCAGATCCACCGCGCTCAACGGATTAAATAATTTCCGGAATCCGGCGCTGATCCCCGAGTTCCGCCGCATGCTCGACGATTCGAGCAGCTATGCCGAGGCCTCGGCGATGAACGGCATTCTGACGGTCGACTCCGTCGCGGGGGCCGCGATCGTCGGCCAGCGTCTGGAGAAAAAATCCTACAGCGACGTGGTGCAGCTGGCGGCGCTGGACTGGGTGCAGAAGTACCGGTACACGCAGTTCGCCGGGGTGATCCGCCGGCTGGCCGGGCCGGGCCATGCGCTCCCCGTGCGGACGAAATCCTTTGAAACACTGCTTATCCTTCGGGAGAATCCTGACAGCATCCGCGCCATGCTGCTCGGCTGGCTCGATGAGCCGCACCCGCCGGTGCGCGCCTGGGCGGTGTCGGCGCTGCGCCTCTTCGGCGATGCGGAAGCGCGCCGCATACTCCTGCCCCGGGTCGCGACGGAGGAAAATCCGCGCGTACGGACGCTGATCCGGGAGATGTACGGGCTGTAGTCTCCGCGGCACTCTTTTCATAAGACTGCCGCATTGAATTGACTTTATAGCCCCCCCTCCATATATTTGTCTCTCTGAGCCATTTTGAAATTGAATTTTTCGTTGTTCTACATATATCTGACGTTGGAGGTCTGACTGGCCGTGAAGAAATATTTATTTCGAATCACCCTGATTGCCGCCTTTGTGCTGTTCGCCGGATACCTGCTCTACCCGACGTTCATGGATTCAATCCATTCGGACAAGCTCGAGCAACTTTCCGATGCCGACAGCACGAAGTACTTCGATGAGAACGAGGATGCCATCCGCAGCGCGCGCGAGTCGCGCCTGAAGCTGGGTCTTGACCTCCAGGGCGGTATGTACGTCACGCTTGAAGTGGACATCATCGAGCTGCTCACCAAGCTGGCGAAAAACGAAGACGATAATCTGCGCGAAATCCTCGCCGAGGTGCGCAACGAATCGCTGACGAGCGACGAGCCTGTCATCGACCTGTTCGGACGGAAGTTCGAAGAGCGTGGCATGCGCATGAGCCGCTATTACGGCGACATCCGGAACACCAACAAAGAGGTCATGTCCACGCTCTCCGACGAGACCGAGAAGGCCGTCGATCGCGCGATGGAAATCATCCGCAACCGTATTGACCAGTACGGCGTGTCGGAGGTGAGCATCACCCGCAGCGGCAACCGCCGCATCATTCTCGAACTCCCGGGCGTCAGCGACGAACAGGAAGTGCGCAAGCTCATCCAGGAAACCGCGCAGCTCGAGTTCAAATTGTTCGCGGACGACAACACCCAGCTGAAGGCCTTCGGCAACATCGACAAGGTGCTGCTCGGCAAGCCGATCGAAGAGCCCGTCGACACCGCCGCACTCGCCGGCGACACCACGGCGGCCGCCTCGGAGACCATGGCCTCGGCCGATACGACCGACAGCAAGGCGGATTCGATCGCCAAAGCGAACATGAGTAAAGAGGAGCAGTTTGAGCAGTGGAAGAAGGAAAACCCCTTCCTCGCGATGTTCACTGCCACGCAGTACGGCATCTTCGCCACCTCCGAGCAGCGCGAGCGCGTCAACAACATCCTCAAGCGTGACGACGTCCGGCGGGTCATCCCCGACGACGTTTCCTTCGCGTGGAGCGCAAAGCCGCAGCTGAACAACGAAGGCTCGGAGTACTACGAATTCTATACCCTCAAGCGCAAGCCCGAGCTGACCGGTGAGGTCATCACGAACGCCCGTGCGCAGACCGACCAGGCCGGTCTTGGCGGCGCCGTCGTCACCATGCAGATGGACAACGAAGGCTCGCGCGACTGGGCCCGCATCACGGGTGCGAACGTTAACAAGCGCATCGCCATCGTGCTCGACAACGCCGTCTTCTCCGCGCCGAACGTGCGGCAGAAGATTATCGGCGGAAATTCGCAGATCGAGGGCATGGAGAACATGGAAGAAGCGCGGCTTCTCGAGATCGTGCTCAAGGCCGGTGCGCTTCCCGCGCCGGTGGAAATCATCGAAGAGCGCACGGTCGGTCCGTCGCTCGGTGAGGATTCGATCTCCAAGGGCTTGAATTCGTTCCTTATCGGTTTCGGCATCGTGATGATCTTCATGGTGCTCTACTACCAGTTCGGCGGCGTGCCCGCCGACATCGCACTGATATTCAACGTGACGTTCATTCTCGCCATCCTGGCGGGTTTCCACGGCACGCTCACCTTGCCCGGCATCGCAGGTATCCTGCTCACTGTGGGTATGGCTGTTGACGCGAACGTGCTCATCAACGAGCGCATTCGCGAGGAGTTCGGCGCCGGCAAGACGATGCGCGCCGCGATCGACGCGGGGTACTCCCGCGCGTTCCCTGCCATCATCGACTCGAACCTGACCACGCTGCTCACGACGATCATCCTGTACCAGTTCGGCTCCGGTCCCATCCAGGGCTTCGCGCTGACGCTGATGATCGGTATCATCTGTTCGCTGTTCACCGCGATCGTGATGACGCGCGTCATCTTCGAAATCACCCTTGACAAGGCGCCGGGCATCGTTAAATTCGGATGACCCGAACGGAATACCAGCAACGAAAGTGATCCAGGAGTAAATAGAGAGTCATGAGAATTTTCCAGAATCTGAACGTCGATTTCATGGGCAAGCGGAAGGCCTTCTACCTCTTTTCCGCGGTCATCATCCTGATCGGACTCGGGTCCATCGGACTGAAGGGCATTCAGTTCGGCCTCGATTTCAAGGGCGGAACCGAGGTCGTCGTGCGTCTTCCCCACGCCGTCAAGATCGGTGAACTGCGCAGCATCATGCAGCAGGCAAGCATGGGTTCGATTGAAATCAAGTCCTTCGGCACCGACACCGATTACATCATCCGCACGGACCAGAAAGGTGTCGGCTCGACGATTTCCGACAATATCAAAGCCGCGCTGAACGCGAACTTCAAAGAGGGGATCGAAATCCTCCAGGAGAACCGTGTCGAGGCGAAGATCGGTTCCGAAATCCGGCGCGACGCGGTCATCGCGATCTTCTTCGCGCTGATCGGCATCCTCGTGTACATCGGTTTCCGCTTCAAATTCATTTTCGCCATCGGTGCCGTGGCGGCACTGTTCCATGACGTCATCCTCACTCTCGGTCTTGTCTCGATTTTCACCGATGTCATCCCCGGCCTGAATCTTGAATTCGACCAGGCGATGGTCGCCGCCTTCCTGACGCTGGTCGGTTACTCGATCAACGATACCGTGGTGGTGTTCGACCGCGTGCGTGAGAATCTGAAGCTGTTCAAGACTTCCGCGTTCGAGCCCCTGCTCAATAAGAGCATCAACACCACGATGAGCCGTACCATTCTGACGGGACTCACGACCATGCTCACCATGATCGCCCTGATGGTGTTCGGCGGCGAGCCCACGCGCGGATTCGCCTTCACGATGACGATCGGCGTGCTGACCGGTACGTATTCGAGCATTTTTGTCGCCGGTGCGCTGACGCTGGACTGGGTCAAGAACCGGAACACCAAAATCACGTTTTAAGAGGCAGCCATGAATATTCCCTCTTCAGACCGAAACGGCATAACGATCCTGGTGCTGCAGGGAGCGATCCTTGGCGGCCCGGAGGCCAACGCGCTGAACGAGGAACTGCATCGACTGATCGATGAAGGCAGGAAGCAGGTCGTCATCGACCTCTCCCAGGTGACGCTCATGAACAGCTCGGGCCTGGGAATGCTGATCGGCGGCTACACCACCATGAAGAACAACGGTGGTGAACTCAAGCTCGCCTGCCTGACCGAAAACGTCAGGAAGCTCATCGAAATCACGAAGCTGCATACGATATTCATGCCATTCGATACCGTTGACGAGGCCGTCGCCAGCTTTGCTTCCTGAGCGGAACCTCGCGTATACATGTTGATAACGACGGCCTCCCGGGGACATCGGGGAGGCCAGTTCTTTTTTCAGAACACAGGAGCATGACCCATGGCCGTGCGAGTTGTAGTCGGTGCCCAATGGGGAGATGAAGGGAAAGGAAAACTGGTCGATATCCTCAGCAAGGATATGGACGTGGTCGCACGCTATCAGGGCGGTGCGAACGCGGGCCATACCATTGAGATCGGCGATCAGAAGTTCGTCCTGCATCTGATTCCCTCCGGAATTTTCCACGAACACTGTACGTCCGTCATCGGGAACGGCGTGGTCATCGACCCCGTCGCGCTGATGGAGGAAATGCGCTTCCTCGAATCCCAGGGCATCTCCCTCAAGGGCCGGCTGAAGATCAGCCATAATGCGCATCTGATCATGCCGTATCATAAGCTGCTCGATTCGCTGGTCGAAAAGGGCCATGCGCCGATCGGCACGACCGGACGCGGCATCGGTCCCGCCTATTACGACAAGGCCGCCCGTGTGGGTATCCGGATCGTCGACCTGCTGGACCACGGCATCCTCGAATCCCGGATCCGCCGTAACATCGAAGACAAGAACCAGATCATCAGCAAAATCTACGACGCGGAGGAGCTCGATGTCGAAAAGATCATCGAGGAATACAAGCATTTCGATGAGCTGATCGACGGGTATGTCACCGACACGGCGCATTACCTGAATCAGGCCATCCGCGACGGGAAGGATGTGCTCTGCGAAGGCGCACAGGGCGCGCTGCTCGACATCGATCACGGGACGTACCCCTACGTCACCTCGTCGAATCCGGTCAGCGGCGGAGCGACCATCGGCCTCGGTATCGCGCCCACCGCGATCACGTCCGTCATCGGTGTGATGAAGGCGTACACCACGCGCGTGGGACTCGGACCCTATCCGACCGAGCTCGAGGATGAAGTGGGCGAGCATCTGCTCACGAAAGGACATGAATACGGTTCGACCACCGGACGCCGCCGGCGCTGCGGATGGTTCGACGCGGTCGCCATGCGGTATTCCGCCATGCTCAACGGCATTACGAGCTGCGGCATGACCAAGCTCGACGTGCTCAGCGGGCTCGAAGAGATCAAGGTCTGCGTCGCGTACGAATACGACGGCAAGCGCTCCGATCATTTCCAGACCAACCTGCGCACCCTCGACCGCATGCGTCCCGTCTACGAAACCTTCCCGGGATGGGAAGAAGACCTCTCGAGCATGACGTCCTACGACCAGCTGCCGGCAAATGCGCGATCGTACGTCAGCGCCGTCGAGCAGATGATCGACGCGCGCATCGCCTGCGTGAGTGTCGGTCCCAAGCGTGCGCAGATCCTTTTCCCGGGTGATACGCCGGCATGGTGATGCTCGAGCGGCATAGCGAACGCATGGTGCTGCTCGCGGAGGGGCGCCTGAGTTCGATCGGCCTGCGCATGGTGATCGCCGCGCTGCTGTACATCCCCGACCGCATCGTCGCGGTCATCGACAGCACGAAGGAACGCGGGACGACGCAGGAGGTCATCGGGTTCGGGGGCGACACGCCGATCGTGCATTCGATCGAAGAAGCGATGAAATTCAAACCGGATTCCCTGCTTATCGGGATCACGCCGATGGGCGGACAGCTGCCCGAGAGCTGGCGGCACATCATCCGCGGCGCCCTGCATTCCGGCCTCCATATCGTCAGCGGCCTGAAGCAGCCGCTGCGAAAGGACGAAGAATTCGCGTTCATCGCGGATGAAAAAGGCCTTCGCATCCACGATCTGCACCAGGTTTCGAAGAGCCACCTGATCCGCGCCCAGGGAAGCTGGCGCCGCCGCAACGTCAGCACGATCCTCACCGTCGGCACCGACTCGGATACCGGGAAGATGACGACTGCGCTCATGCTGCACCGGGAGATGCTGCGCCGGGGATTGAATGTCGCCATGATCGGCACCGGTCCGACCGGCATTCTCATCAGCGGGCGCGGCGTTTCGATAGAGGATATCCCCGCGGATTTCATTAACGGGGCCGTGGAGTTCGAAATCGACAAGGCCGCGAACGAAGGCTACGAATACGTGATCGTGGAAGGACAGGGCGCGCTGTCGAACTGCGGAAATTCACCGATCGCTCTCGGACTGCTTCATGGCGCCATGCCCGACGCCATGATCCTGTGCCATCAGCCCTCGCGTGAAACCGACGGCTACGGTCTGCCGCTGCCGGGCATTCCCGCGACCATCGAACTGCACGAGCGCATGATCGGGGTGTTCAAAAAGGCGAACGTCGTGGCGATGGGTTTGAATTCCATGGACCTGAACAAGGAAGACTACCGGCTGACGGTCCGGGAACTCGCGCATGTCACCGGGCTCCCCGCGGTGGATCCGCTCCGTGAATCTCCCGCGCCGATCGTCGACGAGCTGCTCAAGTATTTTTCCGAATACCATAAAGTCGTGCTTCCCCACGAAGTGAGCGAGATCAGGGACCGCGTGTAGGGGCGGAAGGAACGGAAGGAACGGAAGGGACGGAAGGGGCGGAAGGAAATTCCCACGCATATTGCCGTCATCCGGGCCATCGGCTCGTCGTGATTCAAAGATTCAGCCACCAGCGAAACGCCGTCAGGACGAGCAGCAACACGCCTTCGCGGCGCGAGATTTTTCCGCCCGTACGCATCATTCCGACGACGATCACCATGAAGACCGCGAGTACAGCCACGCTTTCCCAGGCCTCGGCCGTGACGTGCAGGGGGTGAAGGATGGCCGCGAGTCCGAGCACGCCGAGCAGATTGAACAGGTCGCTGCCGATGAGGTTGCCGATGGACAGTCCGTGCCTTCCGCGCAGCAGGGCGATGAACGAGGTCGCGAATTCCGGCATGGAGGTTCCGATCGCCACGATGGTCACGCCGATAAGCCATTCCGACACCCCGGCGAGGCGAGCCAGCGCCGACGCGGATTCAACCAGGAAATGTCCGGCGGTGACGATGACGGCGATCCCCAGGATCACGCGGGGAATATCCCACCAGCGGAAGCTTCCGTCGGGCGGCGCATCCTCCAGCGCCTCATTCTGAATGAACAGGTACAGGATATAGCTGATCAGCATTGCTGAGAGTATCGTGCCTTCCCACCATTGCAGCGTTCCGTCATACAGCATGATAACGAGAAGCACGCCGGTTCCGATGAGCATTCCGCCGTCGCGCCAGAGCATGCGTCGGGTTATGCCGATTCCGCCGAACAGGGCTACGCCCCCGAGAATGAACCCGAGATTGAAAATATTGGATCCGACGATGTTGCCGATGCAGATATCCGCCTGTCCCTTGACCGCGGCGGTGACGCTCACCGCGAACTCCGGGGCCGAGGTGCCGATGGCAACCACGGTCAGGCCGATCACCAGCTCGGAGAGCCCCAGCTTGCGGGCGACGCGCGCGGCGGATTCCACCACCCATTCAGCCCCTTTCCAGAGACCCACGATCGAGAGCGCAATAATGATGAGCTGATACGCGACTGTCATGCGTTTCCCAGATAATACGACTCTAAAATGGGGAAAAAATCCGCGGGGACAAAGCGGATGTTCCGTGCCGGCTGCGCCGAAACCGTGCATTCTCCGGAGGAAA
>QKAF01000118.1 GCA_003246455.1 Bacteroidota bacterium | reverse complement strand
ACGTTGCCGGTGAACATGTACACCAGCACGAGGAGGAGGAAGACGATGAAATACAGTACCTGTCTCATGGCATGCTCCCTGTGAGTGAGGCGTTACTTGTGGTCGCTCCAGGGACAGAGGGATTGGAGAAAGCCCTTGATCTCCTGGAAATACACCAGCGTCGCGACGACGATCGATACCGCGCCACCGGAGACGACGGCTGCTTCGAGCTGTGCGAGGGGACCGAAAACGGCGGCGGCTTCCGCGGCGGAAACCGCGGCCACGACATCCGCGGCTGTCACGATTTCCGTCCTGGATGTGAGGTGAATCAGCAGTTCGGTGGATTTGCGGAAGGAGGAGACGTCATCGATCGTCGACGGATCGATGCCGGCGGAAATGCAGAAGACGTTCTTCCAGTACGCGCATGAGTGCTTGGCGACGCTGATGGCGACGCGCGCCGCCATCTCGGTGCTGTCCCCCTTGGGCCAGGATTCCGAGAGAATATCCTTCTCGATCGCGAGGAGCCCGGCTTCGAGCGCGCGGAACGACGTCATCTCGCAGAGCGCGCGTCCGATGCGACGGAGATAGGCGATTTCGCGCGGACTGCACCCGGGCGATGCGAACTCCGCGAGCTGCCGGCGGGCGGTGCTGTCGATCCTGAGTGCGAAGGCTGTCTTCACATGCGCGATGCCGCGTTCGAGCGGAATACCGATTGCTTCCTCACCCCAGGCCGGAATCGCTTTCTGAATCCTTGAGAACATCGTGGGCATGCTCAGCGTATCCCACGGCTCGGCCGCGAGAATGACCGAATGCACGCATGCGTTATGCCGCAGACCGACATGCTCCAAGGGGTTTGCGGTGTTGACCGGGCCACAGGCGAATGCAGGGTCCGCTGGCATCGCAAGAGCCGGGAGGACGTCGGACGAATCCGACGGCGGCGGATCGTCGCAGGCGGTGCACAGGAGGAGAACGACGGTGATTGCGGTGAGAATACGAGGCAGCTGCGCGCCGAACGCACGCATGGTGTTTCCATTCATGATGGCTCCCTGGAGATATGTGGTAAGAAAAGTTTCCCTGTCGTCATTCAGGATGACGATGTGCGAAATCTACCCAAACCCCCTCCCTCGATGAAAGGGAAAAATCATGACCGGGAGGAAAAAACCACGAAAACACAAAAACACGAAAAGGAAACACGAAGAGCTTTGTAAAAAGGACAACGCCCGGATAATTACCCGGGCGCTGTTCGCTCATAAAATCTTTCGTGCTCTTCTTCGTGTTTTCGCGTCTTCGTGGTTTTTTCTACCCGATGGAGACGAGTTCGATATCGAAGGTGAGATCCTGTCCGGCGAGCGGATGATTGGCGTCGAGGGTGACCGCATCCTCGGTGACGCTGGTCACGCGCACGGGAATCGCACCGCCGTCTTCCTGATGCAGCTGCAGGTCCATGCCTACCTCCACTTCGATTTCGGCGGGAATGTCCGAGGGCGGAACGCTGATGACAAACTGCTCGTTGTACTCGCCGTACGCCTCCGCGGCGGGGATGGTCACCTTGACGGAATCTCCGACGTTCATACCGTCCACGGCATTGTTGAAGCCGGCAATCACCTGCCCTTCACCGACGGTGAACGTCAGCGGCTCACGCTCGCGCGAGGAGTCAAAGATGGTACCGTCCGCAAGGGAACCGGTGTAATGCACTGCGACGGTGTCGCCGTTTGTTGCTGTTGCCAAGAAATGCTCCGGTTGATGTATGAGGGCCTGAATATTAAAGGTAGCGAGAATGGGGAAGGGAAGCAAAATCGTCGGCTGTTCCAATTATCGCGTGAACTGTTTCATGAACACGCGGTCGCGCGCGCCATCGGTCCGGTGCTTCTCCTCGAGGCGGGCGCGTACCTCCGGCGTTTGCAGCGCGAAGGCCTCTTTCTTGCGCAGCGGCCGCCGGCCGGGAAATATCTCCTGTGCGGTGACATCGGCGACATAGATGATACGATCGCCCAGATCGAGCTGCGAGACGATGCGGCATTCCGCCCAGCCGCAGGTGTCGGGAAGGACGATCATGCCTTCGGGACTCCGCTGCACCTGCATGTCCGCGAACTTGTCGACCTCGCGGGATGAGTACAGGCCGAACAGCGGCAGCAGCGCATGCTGCTCATCGCTGAGCAGGTTCAGGACGAAACGGCCGCTCACCGCGAGCAGACTGTGGGTGAAATTCTGCGAGGAAATCACAACCGCCACGCGCGGACGATCCGGCACCAGCGTCGCGGGCATGATCCATGTCGCGATCTGCCCGCTGTCGCGCTCGCCGTCACGCGCGGTCACGACATACACCTCATGATCCGTGAGCGAGAAAATCGATCCGGGGTATGCGTCCGTTCCACCGCTCATATCAGATCGGGAAGAATGATGGAACGGGAAAGCCGCGCGCCGATCTCGTTGCTCAGCACCTGCAGGAGCGGCTGTTCACCCGAGCGGGCGAACCAGTGCTCCTCGACAGAATCGTAATAGAACGGAATGATCTCGTCTCCCCGCAGCAGTCGAAGCTGCTGTGCTCCGCCATCCGGATCGAGCCGAAGGAAGCCCCCACTCTCGAACAGCAGCTGCATTCCTCCCCCGTCAGTCGGATAGGTCTCGACGCCGTCCAGCGCCAGTTCCTCGATCGCCCGCTCCACGCCCGCAAGCGTCTCGCGAACCGTTACCTCGAAATCCT
>QKAF01000136.1 GCA_003246455.1 Bacteroidota bacterium | reverse complement strand
TCATCACTTCCTCGATGGACTGCGAGACGATCTTCGGGCGTTTCGAATCGATCGCCTGCTTGACCGACTCGCGCAGCTGCACGAGGTCGATGGGTTTCGCCAAAAAGGAGAACGATCCCTTTTTTGCCGTTTCGATGGCCACGGGTACGTTGTAGGCCTGGCCGGTGATCATGATGACGGGGATTTCCGGATGGTTCTGCACGATCTCGGTCAGAACCTGACGGCCGTCCATCTGCGGCATCAGAATATCGAGCAGCACGAGGTCGACGTTCTCGACCTGCATCAGTTCCAGCGCTTCGACGGGATTCTGGCGCACTACGGTGTGATACCCGGAATGCACGAGGATGTCGGAAACGGTCTGGCAGAAATCTTCTTCGTCGTCAACAATCAGGATTGTGGGTTTGTCCGCCATGGTAGCATCAATATTTGGTGACCGGTAAACGTATCTGGAATGTCGTGCCCAGTCCGGGCGAGGAATTGAACGTGATTTCGCCGTTGTGCTCCTGCACGATTTTCTGCACGATCACGAGGCCCAGCCCCGTACCGCCCTTGCTGTGCGTGGAGAACGGACGGAATATACTCTTTTTCACTTCATCATCCATCCCGACACCCGTGTCCTGGATGGTGATTTCCACGTATTCACCCGGACGGTTGATCCACTGTCCCGGTGCCGTGGCGATGATGATGCGTCCGTCACGCGTCCCGACCGCGCGAATGGCGTTGTCGAGCAGGTTTTCCACCGCCTCGGGAAAATGCGCGATGTCGATGCCGACCTTGGGCAGCGAGCGGTAGAAATGCGTGATGATGTCGATATTGCGCGTGACTTTCGCGCGATACTCGTCCGAAATGTTCTGCAGGATGATGTTCACGTCGTTCGGGAGCAGATTCATCTGCTCCTTGTTCGCAAGACGCGTCAGGTTGTGGACGATCTCGTTGAGCTTCCGCGATTCGCCGACGATGCGGTCGATGTAGCGCGTGATTTCCTCCGCGGGCGTGTTTTCCCGCTCGGTGAGCAGCATTTCGAGATGCTGCGCCGTGAGCGTGATCGTCGACAGCGGCGTTTTCGCCTTGTGGGCGACATGCTGTGCGACGCCCGACCAGTTGACGCGGCGGTCCTTCTCGATCGCCTCGGTGATATCGGCGATGATCATGACGAAACCGTCGAGGCGCTTGCTCTCGGAGTAATACGGATACGCCTTGACGATGAGCGTGCGCATCACCTTGTTGTGGTTGAACACGACCTCACGCTCGACGGAATGGCGGTTGTTGCGCACTTCCTCGAATACGTCGAGGATTTCGGGTGAGGGAGCGTTCTTCAGATAGTATTTGTAATCCTCCGACATCGAAACGAATTCGTCGAGCCCGAGCAGCTGCTTGGCCGCGCGGTTCATCAGGCGAAGATCGGAGCCGCGGTCGAAGAGGATGAACGCGTTGCTCTGCAGCGTGTCGAAAATCCGCTGTTCCTGACGGGCAACGCTGCGCGCGTAATTCCGCATGCCGATGACGAAACCGAGCGCAGCGAGAATCAGGATGAAGGTTTCCGTACGGTAGTGTTCCCAGAGAATGCCCAGGCTGAAGCGGTCGCTGAAGTAGTCGCTGATGATCTCCTGCTTCAGATCCTCGGGCACTTCGGAGGGATGCACCAGCGGATCCTGCGCATGCGCGCTGGCGAACAGGCTGATCATGAAAAGGAATATGGAGATGCGTCGCTTCATTCGCTGGTCTTGTCTTGCGTGTGGGATCCGGTGTCGGCCGGAAGGGTGGCTGCAGACTCCCGCAGATCGCTTTCGATCCGCTTGTATACTTCAATTAACGGAAGATTCCGTTCCTGCGCAATGCGCCGGCATTCCTCGAATTCCGGCGTGTATGCCGGGGCGCCGTTCCGCGTGATGCGCTTCACGACGACCTCGCCGAAACCCGTACGCACGCGCACCGTTTCGCGCGGAAGCGTTCGCCGCGTCACCGGCTGCATGCGCACGCCGAGGGTGGTGGTCTCCCGCATGAGGACGTCGATCGATGCGTCGCGCAGCGCATCGTCGGTGAGGACGCTGAGCACATGCGCGGGCCGGCCCTTCTTCATCAGCACCGGTGTCAGCCATGCGTCCCGCGCTCCCGCCTCGAACAGCCGTTCGAGAACGAAGGGAAACAGCTCGGGATTCATGTCGTCGATATTCGTTTCGAGCAGCGTCAGCCGTTCGTCCAGCACATCCGCATCGATCTCCCCTACCACGAGCCGTAGCATGTTCGGAAGGTTCGCGAACTCCTTGCTCCCCGCCCCGTATCCGATGGCGTGCACGCGGATCGGGGCCGACCGTTCCATCACGCCTGCCGAAAGCGTGGCGATGATCGCAGCCCCCGTCGGCGTCGTCAGCTCATGCGGGATGTCGGTCAGTTCCACCGGGTAATCCTTCAGGAGTTCGACCGTCGCCGGTGCGGGAATGGGCATCGTACCGTGCTGTGTCCGTACCGTTCCCCCGCTGCCGGTGCGCACGGGTGTCGAGTACACGCGGTCCACCCCGAGGATATCCATGCAGATCGCCGTGCCGACGATATCCACGATCGAATCGACGGCACCCACTTCGTGGAAGTGGACCTCCTCTACCGTGGTATCATGCACCGCGGCTTCCGCGCGCGCGAGATTGAGAAACATCGCCTTCGCACGTTCCTTCACCCCGTCGCCGAGCGTCGACGCATCGATCAGTCGGA
>QKAF01000076.1 GCA_003246455.1 Bacteroidota bacterium | reverse complement strand
GCGGCGAAACCGTTGTACACGGCCATGAGCACGCCGACCCAGTCCGCTCCCTGGTTGTACAGCATCGAGGTCGGATCGGAGGTGCCCGTATAAATCCACATCGCAAACAACGCGAACCAGGAGAAGAACTGCACGACCGCGAGCTGGAGCATGGTGCGCGGCATGCCGGCGATCGAGGAGAGAATTTCACGGATCCCATGCCCCAGACCGCGTTTCTCCCTCTTCATGCGTTCGAAGGCTTCGAGATCTCCGGGAGGGTACTCGCGGGTGTGCAGCACGGTCCACAGCACCGCGCCGAAAAAGGCCGCAGCTCCGACATAGAACGCGAACCGAACGGACGGCGGAATTTCCCCGGCCGCCGCGGTGTTGCTGATGCCGAACCAGTTGGTGAACATCCACGGAAGCGCGGAGGCAACGATCGCCCCGGTGCCGATGAAGAAGCTCTGCACGGCAAATCCCGTCGTTCGCTGCACGGACGGCAGAAGATCGGCGACGAGTGCGCGGAAGGGTTCCATGGAGATGTTGATCGAGGCGTCCATCATCCACAGCATTCCCGCAGCGACCCAGAGAGCTGGCGAGTTCGGCATGATCAGCAGGCCCGCCGAGGCCAGGATGGCGCCGATCAGGAAGTACGGACGGCGACGCCCAAGGCGTCCCCATGTCCTGTCGCTCAGATACCCGATGATCGGCTGGATGATGAGTCCGGTCGTCGGCGCGGCGATCCACAGTATCGGTATATCCTCGATGCTCGCGCCCAGGGTTTCGAATATCCGGCTGACGTTGGCGTTCTGCAGGGCGAAGCCGAACTGTATGCCCAGGAAGCCGAAACTCATATTCCAGATCTGCCAGAAATTCAGCCGCGGTTTTTCCATGCGATTCCCGTGCTTCTTTCAATTGGTGTTCCGTAGGCGTAAATTATTCTTTTCCAACGTTAATTCCTTTACGCGCATGAACGACCGCTTCCTCCTCTTCGTCATCTACGCCACGACCCCGATCATGCTGGTGCTGGGTCTGGGCGTCATGTACCTGCTCATCGGCGATCACCCCTGGTTTCTGTACATGGCGGCAGGCTATGTCGTGCTGCTGGTGATTCTGTACCTGACGAAAATCAGTCTTTTCCGCACCCTGCTGAAAAAGCGGGATTCGGCCCTCGCCGAGAAACAGGATTCCCATGGCTGAGGTGCGATTCGAGCGCGTCTCGAAGAGCTACGGCGCAAACGCGCCGACGATCCGGCAGCTGGATCTGCGCGTACGCGACGGGGAATTCATGGTGCTGGTCGGACCTTCCGGCTGCGGGAAATCCACCACCCTGCGCATGGTCGCAGGACTGGAAGACGTCACCTCCGGCACACTTTCCATCGGCGACCGCGTCGTGAACGACGTCGCCCCGAGGGACCGCGACATCGCGATGGTGTTTCAGAACTACGCGCTTTATCCGCACATGAATGTGCGTGAGAACATGGCATTCGGACTGAAACTGCGGAAATTCGACAAATCGGAAATAGAACACCGTGTCGAAGAGGCGGCGGCACTGCTGGAAATCGGAGAACTGCTCGATCGAAAGCCGCGTGAACTGTCCGGCGGTCAGCGTCAGCGTGTGGCCCTGGGCCGCGCGATTGTCCGAAAACCCCGGGTCTTTCTTTTCGACGAACCGCTCTCGAATCTCGACGCGAAGCTCCGCGTGCAGATGCGTACCGAGATCAAGAAACTGCACCGGCGGCTCGGGACGACGATGATCTACGTCACCCACGACCAGGTCGAAGCCATGACCATGGGAGATCGGATCACGGTGATGAAGGACGGGGACATCCACCAGGTCGCAACGCCAGTCGAACTGTACAATCAACCGGCGGATACTTTCGTCGCTGGATTCATCGGGAGTCCGTCGATGAATTTCATCCCCGCGCGCATCATTGATGATGGCTCCATTCTTCTGATCGCCGGGGAACGGCCGATCACCGTGCCCGAGGAACACCGAGTCCTGCTTACCGATTACCGGGGGCAGGAAATCACACTCGGACTCCGGCCCGAGCATGTGCGTTCCGCACCGGGAGCCTGTGCGCATCCCGCGCATCTCGTCCTGAAGCACGAGATGTCGGAACTGCTCGGCAACGAAATGTACCTGTACCTCACCACGGAGACGCTCCGCATCACCGGCCGCTCGCCCGAGCTGCGCCCCATTGAAATGGGCGCATCGGTGGACATGTATTTCGACATGGCGCATGCACACTATTTCGACGGGAAAAACGGCATGCGCCTCACATTACATGTTCATTAATTCCCCCTGAACGTATTGCCCCGCGGAATCAGGGCAAGTAATTTACTGCCCACTGCCCTGGCGATCACGCTGTCCGTCGCTCCCGGGAAAAGGATTTCCGCCTCACGACCAACTGATGTGATATGAAACGATTTGTGACAACCCTTCTCCTCGCCCTCAGTTTTCTTTCTCTCCTTCATGCCGCACCGGTGGATCAGCAGCGAGCCCGCACCGTCGCCATCAACTGGATGCTGACGCGCGGCGGCTCGGAATATGCAGCGCTGTCGGTTTCGGCGGTGTTCCCTGTTTCTCGTGAAGGGGTGCTCACACATTACATCGTGAACCTCCTTCCGGACGGATTCGTCTTCGTCGCGGGCGACGATATCGCCGCCCCGGTATTGATGTACGCCGCGCACGGGAGCTATGACGGCAGCACCGTGCCGCCCGCGCTCGGGGAAATGCTGGATCTGTACGCCGGCGACCTTGTCGCGGATCTCCGCGACGGGCTTTCACAGCCCGCCCATATTGCCGGGATGTGGCAGGAACTCTCGGCGGAAGGCGCAGCACAGCGCGGTCTGTTCAAGGGCGGCGGCATGGGCATCGCATCGGTCTCGCCGCTGATCACGGCGACATGGAATCAGACGACACCCTATAACCAGGACTGCCCCGTTGCAACCAGCGGCGGCAGCGGCGGACATGTGTACGTCGGCTGTGTCGCGACCGCGATGGCGATGGTCATGCATTATCACGGTCATCCCGCCACCGGTGTCGGGTCGCACAGCTACACGCATTCTACCTACGGCGTGCAGAGCGCGGACTTCGGAAGCACGACCTACAACTGGGCCGCCATGCCCAACAGCATCAGCACCAGCAGTTCCAGTACTGCGAAGGCTGCAATCGCGGAGCTGAGCTATCACTGCGGCGTGTCGGTAGATATGGATTATTCTCCATCGGGTTCCGGCGCGAATACCTCCGACGCACGCGATGCGCTCGTGAACTACTTCCGCTACAAATCCACGGCCCAGTACCGCTGGCGCAGCAGCTATGGAACGACGACGTGGACTTCACTCCTTGTCACCGAGCTCGACAACAGCAGGCCGGTGATGTACCGCGGATCGGAACAGAACGGTTCGGGCGGACATGCCTTCATCGTCGACGGCTACAACGGCACCGATTATTTTCACATGAATTTTGGCTGGGGCGGCTACCTCAACGGCTACCTGTATCTCAATGACATCACTCCCGGCTCCAATACCTTCACCTACTGGCAGGGAATGATCACCGGGATCGAACCGCTTGCGAACGTCGCACCGACACTTGCCTCGCCTTCGAACCAGGCGCAGAACCAATGTGTGAGCCCGTCGCTCGGATGGAATGCCGTTCCGGGGGCCGTTACGTACCGCCTGCAGGTCAGCACCAGCGCCGCGTTCAGTACGACGGTCTATGACAATGCCAATCTCACTTCCACCTCCGTCACGCTTCCAGCGCTCACCGCCGGAAGCAGATACTACTGGCGGGTCAACGTCGTGAGCGGTGCGGGGACCAGTCCCTGGTCCACGGTCTGGAGTTTCTCCACCCGCGAGGTAACGATCACACCGTCCGGTCCGACTGTGTTCTGCGACGGCGGAAGCGTGCAGCTCTCGGGCAGCACGGGCGCAGGCGTCACATACGTATGGTCACGCAACGGTTTCCCCATTTCCGGGGCAACGCAGTCGTCCTATGTCGCGATGGAAACGGGGGACTACTCGCTGGCCATTATCGACAACGGCTGCGTCACACACTCGACGCCAGTGAACGTCAGCGTCATTCCGCTGCCCATCGCGGAGATCACCCTCCCCAGCAGCCCGAATATCTGCCAGGGACAGAGCATCACGCTGAGTGCGACGCAGATGGGCGGCTACACGTATCAATGGCGCCTCGACGGAAACGATCTTCCCGGCGCGACCGGCCCGGTCCTGTCTGTATCGACCAGCGGTCTCTACGACGTCGTGGTCAGCGCGACAGGATGTGTCAGCACATCGACCCCGGTCACCATCGCCGTGTATCCCGCAGACCCGGCAGTATTTGTCTGGACCGGCGCCGTCAGCGACGACTGGTCGACGACCGGGAACTGGGATTCCCCCTGTGCTACTCCCGGAATCGGGGACGACGTGACGATTCCCTCCGGAGTTGCGCCTCCCGCCTCGATTCCGCCAGTGACGCTCAACAGTCTCACCATCAACCATCCGTCCGGCGTATCACTCGCGGGTCCGCTCGTCATCGATGGCACTCTGAATCTGCAGAACGGCAGCCTGTATCTCGGCGACAACGATCTCATTATTTCGGCCGCTGCCGACATCACCGGCGTCAGCGCTGCACATCATGTCGTCACCAACGGCACGGGCATGCTTCGGCAGATGGATCTCGGCACCTCCGGAAGAAGCGGCGCCATCGATTTTCCTGTCGGCGCGGCGAACGGAAGCTACACGCCGATCACGCTCGCGAACGCCGCCTCATCGAACAGTTTCGCCGTACGGGTTACGGAACACGTTCTCACCGGCGGCACCTTCGGAACGCCGGTGGCCTCGGGCGTCGTCGACCGGACATGGCATATCGCCGCCGGCAGCGGGCAGTCGGACGTCAGCCTCCTCTTTGCCTGGACAGCGGCGGAGGAACTCAACGGATTCAATCGGACGCAGAGTTTCATTTCCCGCAACGACGCCGGCGCAAGCTGGGATGCGCTCCAGACTGCCGGCGCGGCACAGGGCAGCGGACTCATCACGCGGATGATCTCCGGCATCATCACCTTCTCCGCGGCCGGCCTCCCCTATGCTGTCGGCAGCGAAGGCACACTCTTCCCGGTCGAACTCATCAGCTTCAGCGCCGCGCATGACGGCGGCATTGTCCGTCTGCAATGGCAGACGGTGAATGAGGTCAACAATTACGGCTTCGGTATTCAGCGTCAGCATGACGGCGGCGACTGGACGGACGCGGACTTCGTTCCCGCGAGCGCGTCCGCTTCGGATGTGCACGAGTATGAATGGTGCGATCGTCAGCCGCTGACAGGCATCGCGCACTATCGTCTGGCGCAGACGGATCTTGACGGGACCGTGCATTATTCCCATGCTCTCACCGTCGGCACCGCCTCCGCGGGTGCGGCTGCCATCGATGCCGTCTTTCCGCAGCCGGTCCGCTCCGGCACTCCCGTGCACGTGACATTGTCTTCGGGTTCCGACGACGCGTTACGGCTGGTACTCTGTGATATGCTCGGTCGTGAAGTGCGGACGGTGTTCGACGGTGTCATGACTGCCGGCGCATCGCGCGAGTTCGCGATCCCCTCATCGGACCTCCAGCCCGGGACGTGGTTCCTGCGGCTCACCGGCAGCAGCGGAACGCGGCTGCAGAAATTCAGCATCCTCCGCTAGAGACCGCTCCCCATACCCTTACAGCGCTCCGGCCCCTCGCCGGAGCGTTGCATTTCATGCCGCGTTTGATAACTTAGGGGGTCACCACTATCGGCAGTCATTAGCGGGATTACTCTATGGAACGGATTGTTTTCTGCCTCCTCGTGTTCCTGATGCTGGGAGAGGCCGGCTCTGCGCAGGTCCCCACCTACACGATCGCGGCACACGCGAAGCCGCGGCTGTTCTGCTACACCAACACGCTGGATGCGTTTTACGCGGGCGTGCTCAACGGGGCGAACAGCAGCGGTTTCCACGGCATCACCCGCGAGAAGCAGAAAGTCTTCGAGAATTACTGGATACAACTCGGCGAGGATATGCTCGATCCTTCCACTGCAGCGATCGAGATCACCCCTGCCGGATTCCGACGCACATATCCGCTTCATAACACGGTGGAGGACGTCGTATTCGCGGATTCGATGAGCCTGCTCTGCGTCATCATCCGCAGCGAATACCGCGGCGGAGTACACATTTACCCCGGATTGTCCATCTGGTGGCAGGACGCCACGCAGTCCAGGCACGGCGATATGTATCGGCTGTTCAAACAGGGACTGCAGGGCGGCGCCACGGTGACCGGGCTCGCAGGCGACTGGGATATCCTCCGTCCGCGCGACGCAGAAGCCTTTTCGAATCCCGCGCCGATGCATATGCCGCTGCAGTACTATGGACAATCGACAGGAACGTTCACCTTCGCCGTGCAGTTTCTCCTTCCCGGCATCCCCCCTGTCGGCAGGGAGGTCAAGGCCATTCAGCGCATGAGAATCAACAAGGAGCGGCGCATCGAGCGAATGCTCGCACAGACGGCTTTTGACTGCAGCGACAAAGAAACCACGGATGTGTACCGGTGGATAGCCGCGTCGATGGATGCCCTCCTGATGCGGCAGTCCGGATTCGGAATCTATGCCGGCCTGCCGTGGTTCGATGATTACTGGGGACGCGATACATTCATCTCCCTGCCCGGCGCGCTGCTGGTGACGGGACGCTTCGAACTCGCGAAAGCCGTGTTCCGCTCCTACTTCCTCTACATGGACAGAAACGAGTCCTCCCCGACCTACGGCCGCATTCCGAACCGTATCCAGATGCAGGATGTCATCTACAACACCGTGGACGGAACGCCCTGGATGGTGGTGCAGCTCTGGCAATACTACCGCTACTCGGGCGACCGGGCATATCTGCAGGAAATATTCCCTGACGTCGAGCGGACGATCGCCGGAGCGCTGCGGCACACGGATGACAATCTTCTCCTCACGCATGAGGACGCGGAAACCTGGATGGATGCCGTGGGACCGCAGGGTGCGTGGTCCCCTCGCGGAAATCGCGCAATCGACATCCAGGCATTGTGGTACGCCCAGCTGCGGGCGGCGGCGCATATCGCGGCGGTGCTGGGTGATGACGCACGGTCCGCCGGGTGGAACAGATATGCCGACAAGGTTCGCAGTTCGGTACTCAGGCTGTATGTGGATTCGGACGCAAGGGAGGTATTCGATCATCTGAATACGGATGACAGCCACGATCTGCAGATCCGCCCCAATGTGTTCATCCCCCTGACGATTCCCGGTTCCGACATCCTCGCCGAGGTCCCGGACAGCGTGCTCGACGCGGTGATAAAACGAACCATTGCCGAATGCGTATTTCCCTGGGGCGTCGCATCGCTCTCTGAAATGGACACGAACTTTCATCCCTGGCATGAAGCCCCGCGGTTTTATGCCAAGGACGCCGCATACCACAACGGAACGATCTGGACCTGGCTTACCGGTCCTGCCGTCAGCACGCTGACACACCTCGGACTGCAGGATTCCGCCTGGACCCTCACGCAGTCCCTGCAGCACCTGGCGATGGACGCCGCCGCGGTCGGGACCCTGCCGGAATGCACCGACGCTCTGCCGCGCCGGGGAGAAACCGGCCTCACCTGGTCAGGAACGTTCTCGCAGGCCTGGAGCAACGCGGAGTACCTGCGAAACTGGTATCAGGACTACCTCGGGGTCAATCCGGATTGGGAGGACGGGGCACCCGTGCTTCATATCCGTCCCGCGCTGCCTTCCGTCCTTCTCGCACAGCCGGGAGATTCCGTCGCCGCGACGGTTCGCATCGGCAGCGCGCGCGTCCGGCTCGTATACCGGAAGGGCGAAGGAGGCATCACCATGCAGTTGCGTCATCTCGAAGGGGCATCGACGATCCGCATCGACACCGGAGCCGACAGTCCGATGCTTCTCGCTCCGGGCGAACAGCGCAGCGGCCCTGCTCCCGCCCCTGTCGCTCGCGCGACGGCGTTCCCGGAATCCCTTCCCCTCTTCGCCGCTCCGATCAGCACCGACAGCATCCTGACGATTCAGCCCCCGCCCTGGCCGCGCCTCACCGCCGCAACAGCGCTGCAGCGCAACGACGCGGCGAAAAGCATCTGCACCGCTTCCGATCCGGAGGGGGATGACCGGGGGCCGGACGGGACACAGGTTTATCCCTCGAATCCTCTGTTCGCCCCGGGAATCGCCGACCTGTTATGGTTCGACGTTTCCACGGATCAGGATAACGTGTACTTCACGATTCGCATGCGCGCGCTCGCCCAGCCGGGATGGCATCCCGAGTACGGCTTCCAGCTCACGGTTCTGGCCATCGCGATCGACCAGTCGCATGACCCGGCCGTGCAGGCCACCGATCCGGGACTGAACGCGAACTATCGTTTTCCCGAGGGCAGCGGGTATGACCGCCTGATCCTCGTCGGCGGCGGTGTCCGCGTGACGAATGCCGGCGGGGAGATCCTCTGCGAGTATATTCCCGAAAACCTGTCCGACGCGTTCGGAAGCGTTGCGACATCCACGATCCGTTTCGCGATCCCCCGGCGCTTTCTCGGCGGCGGCTTCGATCACTGGCGGTACACCGTGATCAGCGGCATGCAGGATGATCACGGCGGTGCAGGCATCGGAGAGTTCCGCACCGTGCTCCCTCTCCCCGCGCAATGGAACGGCGGAGGGAAATCCGGCGCCAACTGGTATGACGTCCTGCATTGTCCCGAATAGCATTGACTCGCGATTTCCGCTGCGTATATTTCCGGTATTCCCACAGCTATGGAGCACGCCATGCCGCAGATTGCACGCATCATCGTCCCGATTGATTTCTCCGAATACTCGAAAAAAGCCTTCCGGTATGCGGTGGATTTCGCAAGGACCTTCAACGCGGAACTGATTCTCGTGTATGTCGTGGAACCGATAATCTATCCCGCCGACTTCAGTTTCGGCCAGGTCGCACTGCCCTCCATGGAACGGGAAGTACATGATCGGGGTCTTGAGCTGCTGAATGCCCTGATCCGTAAAGAAGTGCCGGAAGGAATCAGCGCGCGATGCGTGATTCGATCCGGCAAACCGTTCGTGGAAATCATTCAGGTCGCAAAAGAGGAAAAAGGCGACCTGATCATTATCGCAACCCATGGACATTCAGGCATCGAACACGCGCTGTTCGGAAGCACGGCGGAAAAGGTGGTCCGGAAGGCCCCCTGCCCCGTTCTTTCGCTGCGCAGTCCGGAGCGGGAATTCGTCATGCCCTGATCAGGCATTCTCCTGCTTCTGCGCTCTCGTCACGATCGCGTAGTAGATGAGAAATGCCAGCCCCCCGCAGGCGAACATCAGGCCCGTAACCAGTTCGCCTTTGTGAATACGCGCCCATTCATAGGACTGCAGCGGAATGCTTATCACGAGCGCAATGCCGACAAAAAAGGTCACCAGTCCCCATTTCAGTGCGGAGTAGCGGTTGGGCTTGAAGATCCAGGAATGCTCGCTGGTGAAGAGATATTTCATATTCTCGTCGATATTCCCTTTCTCGAGTGCCATGGCCCGTATCTGCTTCCTGCTGTCGATAAACTTCCAGAGGATGACGGCGGTAGCGATAAACAGGGTCAGCGGAATGAGAATTTCTTCGTTCATGGCGGTCACCATCCAATATGTAAGATGAGTCTTTCTGCATCCTTTGACTGCGGTCCGCGTTTCAGGGTTTCAACAATTTTTCTGAAACCCACGACCGCTGCCGCCGGTCAAAGTACATACGAACGATTCACAGCTGCGGCGAAATGACAATTTCCGACCATGACATCATAGGCCGCATCGCAGCAGGTGACAAAAACGGATACGCACTCTTGCTCGAGCGGTACCGGGGAAAAGTCATGACGCTTGCGTTGCGAATGCTCCCCCGCCGGGAAGAGGCAGAAGAAGCCGCACAGGATGCCTTCGTGCGGGCGTTCCGCAGTCTGCATCAGTTCGAGCAGCGCGCGCAATTCTCGACGTGGCTGTACCGGATCACCTACAATGTATGCGTTACGCAGATCTCGCGTCGCCGCATTGCGACACATTCGATTGACGAAGAAGACTCGCCCGAACTCATGGACTCCGCAGACAGTGTCGAAGAAACAATGGAATCCCGTGAATTACGCGATGCGCTGAACCGTGCCATCGCGAAACTCAAACCGGAGTACGCCTCGCTGATAACGCTCTTCTACATGCATGAGCAGACGCACGAGGAAATCGGCGTCATCACCGGACTGCCTCTCGGCACGATCAAGAACCGTCTGCACCGCGGCCGTATTGAACTGCGGCGGATACTGCGGCGAGAGAATATTCATTCTTCCCTACTGCATACCTGAGACAGAACATGATACATCCAGATCGTGACATCCTGATACTCTATGTGGATCGTGTGCTCCCCGAA
>QKAF01000051.1 GCA_003246455.1 Bacteroidota bacterium | reverse complement strand
CCGCGGGGAGACCGCTCCCTTCAGGCAGGTATTTCCTCCGCCTGAGCACGCCGACGGAATCCGTACACCGACTTCTCGTGATCGCACGCTGAAACAGACGACGCATCCCGTATGACAGAGAAGGCCTCCCTGCGGAGGCCTTCTTTCATCAGATCAGTCTTCCATCGTTGCCAGATTGCCCGGATCCTCTCCGAGCGCCCGGGCGCGCAGCACGCGCCGCATGATCTTTCCGCTGCGGGTTTTCGGGAGACTCTCGACGAACTCTATCGTCTGCGGCTTGGCGATGGGACCCATTTCATGTCCCACGTGCCGTTTCAGTTCTTCCTCGAGCTGGTCATGCACCTCGACGCCGGTCTTCAGAATGACAAAGGCATGGATGATGTTGCCCTTCACTTCGTGAGGAAGTCCGATTGCCGCGGCTTCCGATACGGCGGGATGAGAGACGAGCGCGCTTTCGATCTCCGCGGTTCCGAGACGGTAGCCGCTGACCTTGATCACGTCGTCGACGCGGCCGATGACCCAGTAGTAGCCGTCGGCGTCGCGGCGTGCGGAATCGCCCGTCATGTAGACACCCGGGAAACGGCTCCAGTACTGTTCGACGTAGCGGTCGGGATTTTTGTATATCGTGCGCAGCATCGCGGGCCAGGGATTGCGTACGATGAGATATCCTTCCTCGTCCGGAGCGACCGGCTGGCCTTCTTCGTTGACGATATCCATATCCAGTCCCGGGAATGGCTTTCCGCCCGAACCGGGCTTGAGCGGATCGCAGGGCAGCGGCGTGATCATGAACATGCCGGTCTCCGTCTGCCACCAGGTGTCCATGATCGGACAGCGGTCCCTTCCGATCACACGATGATACCATTTCCACGCCTCCGGATTTATCGGTTCCCCGACCGAACCCAGAAGACGCAGGGTCGACAGGTCGTGCCGCTCGGCCCACGCATCGCCGAAACGCATGAGGCCGCGAATCGCCGTGGGGGCCGTGTAGAGGATGGTGATGCCGTATCGCTCGATCATCTGCCACCAGCGGTTCGGATACGGAAAGGTCGGCGCTCCTTCATACATGAAGCTCGTGGTTCCGTTGAGCAGCGGACCGTAGACGATGTAGCTGTGCCCGGTGATCCACCCCGGGTCGGCGGCGCACCAGTACCGATCCTGGTCCTGGATGTCGAAAACATACTTGAGCGTGGTGTACGCCCCGACCATGTACCCGCCGTGCGTATGCAGGATCGCCTTCGGACGACCGGTCGTGCCCGAGGTGTAGAGCATGAACAGCGGATCCTCGGCGTCCACGATTTCCAGGCTGCAGCTGCTCGAGGCGATGGGAAGCCGCATCAGATCGTGATACCACAGGTCGCGCCCCTGCTCCATGTTGACCGGCTGTCCCGTGCGTCGCACCACGAGAACGCTCTGTACCGTCGCTGCGCGCTGCAGCGCCTCATCGGCGATTTCCTTGAGCGGAACGATCTTCCCGCGCTGGAAGGCCCCGTCCGCAACGATGAGCACCTTCGATTTGCTGTCTTCCAGGCGTTCGTGCAGCGCCTCCACCGAGAAACCGCCATACACGACCGAGTGCACCGCGCCGATGCGGGCGCAGGCCAGCATGCCGAGCACGAGTTCAGGAATGCGTCCCATGTACAGGGTGACGCGGTCGCCTTTTTCCACGCCCAGGCTCTTCAGGATGTTTGCGAACTTGCACACTTCGCGTTTGAGGGCGAAATACGAGAGCGAGCGGAATTCCCCGTCCTCCCCTTCCCATATCAGCGCGAGTTTGTTGCGCCGGGCAGTGAGCACGTGCCGATCGACGCAATTGTACACGATATTCGTTTTCGCACCGGTGAACCATTTATAGAAAGGCGGATTGCTGTCGTCGAGCACCTTCTCCCAGGGAGTGAACCAGTGCAGTTCCTCCGCGTGACGCGCCCAGAATCCGGTGTAGTCTTTTTCCGCTTCCGCGGTCAGTTCCGCACGGTCGCGGATATGCGGTTCGCCGAGGAAATCGAACGACGGATAGAAAACCTCGCCCGTGAGAGTGTTTTCGCCCATGATGCGCTCCAATGCTGATAATACCGATGAGTTCTGTCCGGTATGGTGCGGACAAACAGGGAGAAAAGCAAGTGGTCGCAAGGGGAATCGGCGCCCGGAACCTTGCGAGTGCGTGAGAGCCGCCGGGCCGGTTGCCGGTATGGATCGGACTTCATACCTTTGCGCCATGAAACCATTACTTGCGGCATTCAGTGTCTTTCTCTTTTCATTCATCTGCCTGTCTCCGGTGACGCAGGGACAGACGCCGAGAATACTGTGGAATTTCGACACGAAAGATGCGTCGTTTGGACAGTCCGCCGCGGGGGATATTGACGGGGATGGGAAGCTGGAACTAGTGTTCGGTTGCTACAGAAATGACAGCGCGGTATATGCTTTGAACGCGGAGGACGGATCGATGCTGTGGAAGGTCAGTACCCGAGTGCCGGGCGGACATGGCTGCAACGACGTCGCGCCGCTCATCGTCGACGTTGACGGGGATGGAAGCTTGGAAGTGATAGTGCCCAGTTCGTGCAACCCGAAAACCTACTGCATCGACGGCGCAACGGGTCTGATTCGGTGGGCAGCATCCACGCGCGGCAGCGATTCTCCTCCGACCGTCGCGGATGTGGACGGCGACGGCAGGCTCGAAATTCTTCATGGAGAGTTCGGCGGCTGGGTCCGCTGCCTCCATGCCGAC
>QKAF01000100.1 GCA_003246455.1 Bacteroidota bacterium | reverse complement strand
CGCGGTGAACTGCCTGCTGGCGATATGCACCGCGGTATGCATGTGCCTGGCTAACGCGCAGGCCCAGGTTCCACGGCTGATCAACTACCAGGGCGCCCTCCGGCAATCCGCCGGAGCGGATGCTCCCGACAGCGTGTACGCCATGCGCTTCGCGCTGTACGACCGTGAGGCAGGCGGTGCCGCACTGTGGGAAGAAGCGCACTCGGTCATGGTGACCGAAGGCATCTTCGATGTCGTCCTCGGAGCGACGAAGGCACTCGACCTGCCCTTCGACCGGCCGTACTGGCTCGGACTGACGGTGGAACCAGAAATCGAAATGACGCCGCGCGTGGCGCTGACCGCCGTGGGATACAGTCTCCGCAGCGGCGCGGTCGAAGACGGCAGCGTGACGTCTGCGGGAATCCGTGACGGGAGCGTGACAGGCGCGGATCTCTCTTCCGGTGCGGTCGTCCGCTCGCTGAACGGGTGGACGGATACGGTGCGTCTGCTGGCGGGAGAAGGAATCGAGATTACGGGGGAGGATGGAACGCTTCGCATCGCGTCGACGGCCGCGGCGGGCTGGCAGGTCGGCGGAAACAGCGGGACCATTGATACGACCGACTGGCTGGGCACGCAGGACAGCACGGCCTTTGAAATCCACACGGCGGGCAGGCGCAGTCTCCGCATCGAGCCGGTGTCGGAGACATGGGCGCCGAATGTCATCCTCGGCTCGCGCTTCAACCGCGTCGACTCCGCGGCGCGCAGTGCGACGATATCGGGAGGCGGCAGGGACCGCAGCTCCTTTTTCGCGAACGTGGTCGAAGGCGATCTCGGAACGGTCGGCGGGGGACACGGAAACCTGGCGGGCGAGGGAGCGACGGTCGCGGGGGGACAGGGGAACAAGGCGCCGGGCCGGGTCGCGGCCGTCAGCGGCGGCGCCGGGAATACCGTCGACGGAGACTACTCGGCAGTTGGCGGCGGGATACTCAACCGGATTGAAGGGGCGTATTCGACTGTCGGCGGGGGAACGGATAACGTCGTGCGCGGCGATTACGCGGTCATCGGCGGCGGTGGAATCCCGCCCGGGGCAGGAGGTTCATTTCTCCAGAACCAGGCCGACGGTGACTGGTCCGTCATCCCCGGCGGACAGGGCAATATTACCAGCGGCAGATTCAGTTTCGCCGGCGGCCGCAGAGCCGTGGCGGGACATCACGGGGCATTCGTCTGGGCCGACACGACGTCGGGTCCGTTTCCTTCCGAGCGTGATAATGAATTCGCGGTACGGGCGACCGGGGGCGTGCGTGTGATCACGGGCTTCAGTTCGCCGGGTTTCAATGAAATCGGCGCCATCCTGCGTCCGGGTGAAAGCTCCTGGGCCACGGTGTCGGACGCGCGGCGCAAGGAGCGCTTCGCGGAGGTGGACGGCGACGCGGTGCTGGCGCAGCTCGGCCGGCTTCCCGTGCCGTCGTGGCAGTACCGCGGCCAGCAGCAGCCTTCGCGGCACTACGGGCCAACCGCGCAGGATTTTTACTCCGCGTTCGGCGATGACGGCATCGGCGCCGTGGGGACGGACACGACCATTACGGCGTCGGATATCGACGGCATCGCGCTCATCGCCATCAAGGCGCTTCTGCGGCGGACCGTGGAACTGGAGAAAGAGCAGCAGGCGCTGCGGGAAGAGATCAGGGCGCTGCGTCGGCAGCTGGAGATGTCGCGTCAGGAGACGCGGGGGAAGTAGCGTCCGCCGGCGACGCGGCAGACTCGGGGGAAGCGGCGGACTCCGGCGATTCGTGTTTTCCCTGGCAGCACGGAGGTCGGACATCCATGTTCAGTTCCACCTTCTGCGGCGGCATGGCCTTCCGCTTCATCATTTCCATGTCGGGGCTGATGAACGGTATCCCGAGGGAAAGCCCGCGCAGGATGAAGAGGAGTCCGAGGATCACGACGCCCACCGGGATGAGCCGAGTGATTTTCCGCCGGACCTCGCCGGTGATGAGTCCGCTGGCATAGGATGCGGCGAACATCACCGGCAGCGTGCCGATGCCGAACAGGAACATGTACGCGGCGCTCCCCGGCGCCGATCCGACGGCGAGGGAAGCCGCGAGGGCCATGTACACGAGTCCGCAGGGAAGAAAGCCGTTCAGAATGCCGATGGTGAACAGCGAGGATCTGGAGCTGTTGCCGAGCATGCTTCCCAGCCGGGACTTCAGCGCGGCGAAAAGGCGGTCGAAGTGTTTCGCGGGAAGAACGCGCTGCACGCCGAGCGCGGGGAGCAGGACGCTCAGCACCATCAGCGATCCGGCGGCGATGCCCAGCCACTGCTGGTAGCCGGCGAGCGCGATGCTCTGACCGATCAGGCCGATCACGAATCCCATGACCGCATAGGTGATCGCCCTCCCGACGTTGTAGAGCACGCGGCCGAAGAAGAACTTCCACCGTTCGCGCACCGAACCGGGCAGCACCATGACGATCGGACCGCACATGCCGAGACAGTGCAGGCTGCCGACGAGACCGAGAACAAATCCTGACCAGAGCATTGTCATTCCAGGTACATCCTTTCCTCGAGGTAATACTCGTCGCCGTTCTCCGTCCAGCGGAGCTTGGCGATCCACTGTCCCGCCTGCAGCCCGCTTACGGAGATGTACTGCCGTCCTTCCGCGCCGAGTGCGAGCGGGTGACGGAGATCGCGCGCGGCGTCGGAAATGCGGTAGAACACGACTTCTCCCGCGATGCCGCTGTAATCCTCCCGCGCGGGGAAGGCGACGTTGCACACTTTCGCGTCGCGGTCGAGTTCGAGACGCGGCTTCTCCGTCAGCGCGTCGGTGCGCTTCCGCGTGTCGATCTCTTTCTGATACCCGAGGTCTTTTTCGTAATAATTCTGCGTGACGAGATCGTAGTCCTGATTGCTGATATACACGACGACGGAGATCGTGGTGATGAGGAACGCCACGATGACGGCGCTGATGCCGACCGCCCAGGGGTGATACACGCGCTTCGTTTTCTGCTCGCTCATTTCGATGGCCCCATGAAGCCGGTGGACACTTCCTCGACCAGGCGGTCGCCGGAGTAGACGCCGATGCGGATCGGGGTTTTCATCCCCGTCAGGTTGGCGTCAGTGATGTCGATGAAGAATGCCGATTCCTCAAGACTCGTCGGCTCGACGGTCATGCTGCCGCCGCCGACCATTTCGAGGGTTCCTTTCGGCTCTTCGAGCACCAGGCGGATCGGGAGTTCTTCTCGCGTTTTGTTCACGACGCGGATGGTGAAGAGATTGCGTATCGTCCCCGGGGAGGATTCGAGATACAGTGTTCCCGGGGCCCGGAGGATGGTGGTTTCCACGTCCGTGCGGAGCGCGAACAGCGTCACGAGGGCGCCGATGATGACGGCCAGCACCGCGGTGTAGGCGATGACGCGCGTCGTGAAGATCTTTTTACTGCCCGTGGCGATGCTGCTGTAGGACGCGTAGCGGATGAGGCCGCGCGGGAAACCGACCTTGTCCATCACGCCGTCGCATGCGTCGATGCACGCCGTGCAGTTGATGCATTCGAGCTGCGTCCCGTTGCGGATGTCGATGCCGGTCGGACAGACGACCACGCACTGATGACAGTCGACGCAGTCGCCCGCCGTGCGCTCTTCGTTTTTCCGGAATTTGGCGCGCTCTTCGCCGCGGGCGAAATCATAGGAAATCACCACGCTGTTTTCATCGAGGAGCACCGACTGCAGGCGTCCGTAAGGACACACCAGGGTGCAGACCTGTTCCCGCATCCACGAAAACACGAAGTAGAAGGCCAGGGAGAAAAGCAGAATGGCGATGAACCCGCCCATGTGCGCCGTCGGCGGTTCGCTGACAATCACCAGCAGCTGATCCATCCCGATGATGTAGGAAAGAAACAGATTGCTGATGAGAAAAGAGATGGCGAAGAAAATCGCTTGCTTCGAAACTTTCTTCAGGATTTTCGCGGTGGTCCAGGGTGCGGCATTGAGGGCGCGCTGCTGCTGCGCGTCTCCTTCGATGAGGTATTCGATTTTCCGGAACACCATTTCCATGAAGATGGTCTGGGGACAGATCCACCCGCAGAAAATGCGTCCGTAGACGGCGGTGAAAAGGAAGATGAACACCACCGATGCGATCATGAGGAGAACGAAGAGATGGAAATCCTGCGGCCAGAACGTGATGCCGAAGAGCACGAACTTCCGTTCCAGGATATTGAACAGCAGGAGCTGCTCACCGTTGATCTTGATGAAGGGCGCGAGGAAGAGAAATGCGAGCAGAACCCAGCTCAGCCATGTGCGCCAGCGGTAGAATTTCCCCGTCGGCTTTTTCGGGTAGACCCAGTTGCGTCCGCCTTCCTCGTTTACCGTTGCGATCCTGTCCCTGAATGTGACCTCCGCTTTCTCAGCGACTTCTGCGGGATCATGTGCTTCCATTGTTCTGCCTTTCTAAAATCCGTCCTGCTGCGTTTCCATAAAATCGACCTGTCCGGGCGTGCTGGGTTTATCGGATCTTGCCGGGTCTATGGGTCTTGCCGGGTTTTGTAGGGGCGCAGCATGCTGCGCCCCTACAAATTCAAACATACCGATGCAATTTCAATTATGCCGTTGCAAATTCAAACGCGCCTTTGCCGGCCCCTGTAATGTACCGTTCGCAGGGCACAAAAATAATACCGTCTTATTCCGCCTTCTTGCCTTCGGGCGCCTTGCCGTTCGGCGGGTTGGTGCCGTGAAGCTTGACGAGGACATAGCTGGCGACGTTGTCCATCTGCTCGGGGGTGAGGGTCTTTTCCCAGGAGATCATGCCCTTCGCGGGCACGCCTTTGTAGATGGTGTGCAGCACTTCCTGCATCGTCCCGCCGTGAATCCAGTAGTCGTCGGTCAGGTTCGGTCCGATGCCGCCTTCACCGGCTTTGCCGTGACAGGTGAAGCACTGCGTTTCGAAGAGCTGCTTCCCGGCGGCAAGCGCGCCGGCATCGGTCAGCGGTTCAGTCAGCGTCGAAGCGATGGCGCCCGCGGAGGCCGCCGGAGCGGCCGGTGCGGCGAAGGCTCCGGATTCGAACTGCGTGTAGAGTTCGGGGAACACCGCCTTGAGCTTGTTGAGCTGATCGGGGGTCGCCTTGCTCATCGCGCGGTACATCTGTTCTTCGAACGGGGCGTCCACGATGCGCTGCAGTTCGGCGCGCACCCGCGGGGTGAGATTATCCTGGTCCGCGAGATAGGGAGAGGTGTAGCGGTTGAACACGCCGCCGCCCGAGAGCTCCACCATGGGCTCGGTGTAGTTCGGATCGATTTCCTTCATGTATTCGACGCGCTGTGAATCACCGGTCCCGAGCACCATGTAATGCAGGACGTAAATCACGGCGAAGATGATGGTCAGGTAAAACAGCTTTTTCCACCATCCCGGCAGGTCGTTGTCGTATTCCTGTATCCCGTCGAAGTCATGGTGGAGGACTTCATCCTTGGGTTTCTTGTCGCTCATTCCTGCTCCTTGTGCGCAGTTGTTGTTTCATCATCAGACTGTAAGGGAAGATTCTCCATTTTCTTGATGTACTTCTTTTTCAGAAGCAGCACCCACACGATCATGCCGATGAACAGGAGAAAGAAAAACACCGTCACCAGCACGCCGAATGATTCGTATTGGGAGAAATCGACAAGGGATTTAAACATCGTTCGTATGCTCCGCGTTTATTCTGCCTTGATATCGGTGCCAAGGCGCTGGAGGTACGCGATCAGCGCGATGATCTCGCGATCCCAGGAGGTCTTGAGCCCGCTCGCGCTCAGATTCGCCGCGATGCCTTCCGCCTGTGTTTTCAGTTCCGCCGGCGCCTTGCTTTCGAAGCCCTCGGGATACGGAACGCCGATGGCGCGCAGCGAGGAAATCTTCGATCCGAGGGAGCTGTAGTCGAGCTTTTTCTCGAGCAGCCAGGGGTACGGCGGCATGATCGAACCGGGCGACATGGTGCGCGGGTCGAACATGTGGTTGTAGTGCCAGGCATCGGGATACTTGCGTCCGACGCGCAGAAGGTCTGGACCGGTTCGTTTCGATCCCCACAGGAAGGGGTGATCGTAGACGTACTCGCCGGCTTTCGAATACTCGCCGTAGCGCTCGGTTTCGTTGCGGAACGGGCGCACCATCTGCGAGTGACAGCCGACGCAGCCTTCGCGGATGTAGATGTCGCGTCCTTCGACCTCCAGCGGCGTATAGGGCTTGACACTGGCGATGGTCGGGATGTTGGATTCGATGACGAACATCGGGACGTTCATGATGACCGACCCGATCGCGATCGCGACGAAGGCGAGCACCGTGAACTGCACCGGACGGCTTTCGAGCCAGCGATGGCCCCAGTACGTTTTTTCTTCGCCGGGATTGACCGCGCGCAGAGGCGGCGCTTCGGCTTCGACTTCGCGCACGAAGCTGCCGGCGCGGATCGTGCGCACAAGGTTGATGACCCCGAGCAGCGCGCCCGCGATATACAGCGAACCGCCGATGACGCGGAGCATGTACATGGGGATCAGCTGCAGAACCGTTTCGAGGAAGTTGGGATACTGCAGGACGCCGTCTGCCGTGAACTGCTTCCACATGAGTCCCTGCGTGATGCCTGCCCAGTAGATGGGGATCACGTAGAACAGGATGCCGAGCGTTCCCAGCCAGAAGTGCGCGTTGGCCATTTTCGTCGAAAACAGCTTCGTGTTGTACAGCCGCGGCGTCAGCCAGTAGATCATGCCGAAGATGAAAAAGCCGTTCCAGCCGAGGGCGCCGACGTGCACGTGGGCGATGGTCCAGTCGGTGAAATGCGACAGGGCGTTGACGCTCTTGATCGAAAGCATCGGACCTTCGAAGGTCGCCATGCCGTAGGCCGTCACCGCCACGACGAAGAACTTGAGCACGGGATCGGTGCGTACACGATCCCACGCGCCGCGCAGGGTCAGCAGTCCGTTGAGCATGCCGCCCCAGCTCGGTGCGATGAGCATGATCGAGAATACCGTGCCGAGCGACTGCGCCCAGTCGGGCGTGGACGAATAGAGCAGGTGATGCGGACCGGCCCAGATGTAAATGAAGATCAGGGCCCAGAAATGGATGATGGACAGCTTGTAGCTGTACACCGGCCGTTCGGCGGCCTTGGGCATGTAGTAGTACATCAGTCCCAGCACCGGCGTGGTAAGGAAGAACGCGACCGCGTTGTGTCCGTACCACCACTGCACGAGCGCGTCCTGCACGCCCGCGTACAGCGAGTAGCTCTTCAGGAAGCTGACCGGCATTTCGAAGGAGTTGACGATATGGAGCACCGCCACCGTGATGAGCGTGGAGATGTAGAACCAGATCGCGACGTACATGTGCTTTTCACGACGCTTCAGGATGGTTCCGATCATGTTGATGCCCCACACGACCCAGACGAGAGCGATGGCGATATCGATCGGCCACTCGAGCTCCGCGTACTCTTTCGAGGTGGTGACGCCGGCGAGCAGCGTCAGCGCCGCGGAGACGATGATCAGCTGCCACCCCCAGAAATGGATGCGCGAGAGCAGGTCGCTGAAGTTGCGGGTTTTCAGCAGCCGCTGCGCCGAGTAGTAGTAGCCGAGGAAAATGCCGTTGCCCACGAACGCGAAAATCACGGCGTTGGTGTGCAGGGGACGCAGACGGCCGAACGTCAGCGCCTCGGATAGGTTCAGCCCGGGGAAGGGGAGCTGGAGGGCAATCAGCAGGCCTACGATAAAGCCGACGATGCCCCAGAGGATCGTTGCGAACAGGAACATTCGCACGATCTGGTTGTCATAACGGAATTTTTCCACTTCCATTAATCCGTACTCCTCTGTTCTTGATTATCTGGTTTGCTCGATTCTTCGTTTTTCTGTTTTTTCGGGGCCTCGTCGTCGAACAGGGCGCGCACCGAAGGCGTGTACTGGTCTTCGTACTGTCCGCTGCGCACGGCCCAGATGAAGACGACGAGAAAAATGATGGCGACCAGCAGGCTGAACCCGATCAGTACGAACATGACATACATGATCAGCGCAGCCCTTTCCGTCGCGCCATGATGCGTGTGGCTGCGGTGGTGAACGCAACGACGGTCACCGAGCTCACAGGCATGAGAACGGCCGAGACGAGCGGCGACAGCAGACCCGCGACGGCAAAGCTCAATCCAATGATGTTGTAGGCGAAGGAAATCACGAAACTCGCCTTCACAATGCGGACGCTGGTCCGCGAAAACGCCAGCAGACGGGCGAAGACCGGGAAACGGCCGGCCGCGAGAATGCCGTCGCAGGCGGGGGAAAACGTATTGATGTCTTCGGAAACCGACACGCCGATATCGGCGGCCTTGAGCGCCCCGGCGTCGTTGAGTCCGTCGCCGACCATCATGACCTGCCGTCCTTCCGCGCGCAGGCGCTGCACGAAGGCGAGCTTGTCTTCCGGCGACTGCTCGAAATGCATCGGAACGTCGTCGCCGAAGACGCTGCGCAGCCGCGCTGCTTCGCGGTCGCTGTCACCGGAAAGGATCACCAGCTGATACTCCGGTTTGAGCGCGGCCACGAGCGGCTGCAGGCCGTCGCGGTACAGGTTGGGGACGGAGAAATGTCCGCGCGGTGCGCCGTCCAGCGCGACATACACGGCCGAGCTGCCCGCATCGACGGGGTCGGCGGTGTCGCGCCATGCCCACTCTGCCGAACCGATCACGACGGCGTGTCCGTTCACGGTCCCTTCGATGCCCCGTCCGGCGATTTCCCGGTACGCATCGACATCGAAGGTCACGTCGCCCGCGAGCGACGCGAAAACCTGCCGGCTCAGCGTGTGCGTGCTCTGGCGGAGAAGGGATTTCACCATCGCCCGCTCGTTTTCGTCGAGCACGGGACCGTGCCAGCGCACCTGCGTGCTCCGTGCCTGCGTGAGCGTCCCGGTCTTATCGAACACGATGGTGTCGATGCGCGCGAGCGTTTCGACCGCGTCGGTGTTCTTCGTGTAAAACTCGTTGCTGCCGAAGATGCGCTGTGCCGAACCGAGCGCGAAGGGCGAGGAAAGCGCGAGGGCGCAGGGACAGGCCACGATCAGCACGGCTGTGAAGACGGTCGTGACAAGGGAAGGATCGGTCATCATCCAGTACGCGGCAGCACCGAAGGCGACCAGGAGTACGACGGCGGTGAAATGCTTGCTGATGCGGTCGACCATCGAACTCAGCCGCCCGTGCGATTCCTTGGTAAACACGTCGTTGTTCCAGAGCCGTGTCAGGTAGCTCTGTTCGATATCCTTTATGACCTCGAGTTCGATCGCCTGTCCCACCTGCCGTCCGCCGGCGTGAATGCGATCGCCGCTTTTCTTCGCGATCAGGTCCGCCTCGCCCGTGACGAAGCTGTAGTCGATATTCGCTTCGCCGCGCAGCAGCACGGCGTCCGCGGGAACGAGTTCCTGGTTGCGGATCACGATGCGGTTCCCGACTTTCAGCTGCGTGAGCGGAACGTTGTGCTCCCCGTCTTCTTCGCGCAGTGCGACCGAGAGGGGAAAATAGGAGCGGAAATCACGGTCGAACGACAGGGCGTCGTAGCTTTTCTTCTGGAAAATCTTGCCGATGAGCAGGAAGAAGACGAGTCCGGTGAACGAATCGAGGTACCCGGCGCCCGTACCGGCGAGGATCATGTACACGCTGCGGGTGAACAGGATGAAGATGCCGAGCGAGATCGGCACGTCGATGTTCAGGTACCGCTGGCGGAGTCCGGCCCATGCCGAGGCGAAATACTCGCTGCTGCTGTAGAAGAACACCGGGATGCTCAGCAGCAGGTTGAGATGACGGAAGACGAACTGGAATACCGGTTCGATCGATCCTTCCGAGGCGAGATACTCCGGGAAGCTCATCAGCATGATGTTGCCGAAGGCGAACCCCGCGATGCCGATCCGGTAATAGAGTCTGCGGTCGCTGACATGCCGGCGTTTCTCGGCGACGTCCTGCAGGCTGATCAGCGGCTCGTAGCCGATGGAGGCGAGCAGTATGACGATCTCCCGCAATGTGACGCGCGTCGCATTCCAGGTGACGGTCGCTTCCTTCCGGGGGAAGTTCACACGCGAAGAGATGACGCCCGCGTTCAGCGCGTTGAGCCGTTCGATGAGCCAGATGCAGGAACTGCAGTGCATCGACGGAATGCGGAAGGTCGCCATGCGCGTATCGCCGTCGGCGAAATCGACCAGCTGATCCATGATGCCCTGGTCGTCAAGGTAGTCGTAGCGGTGCGAGTAGCCGCTGTCGAGCGGACTCTTCCCGCGCCGGGCGTCATCGATCGCGTAGTAGTCGCAGAGATCCTTCTCCGCGAGCATCTCATAGACCGTCTTGCAGCCGTTGCAGCAGAAATACTTGTCCCCGATGGCGATATCACGGCCATCGCACGCATCCCCGCA
>QKAF01000121.1 GCA_003246455.1 Bacteroidota bacterium | reverse complement strand
GTCTGCCGTTCGCAGAGGCGAAGACCCTGCTCAACGACTACGGCACGGTCCTGTCTGTCAGCTTCAAGATGCGGCATCTTCTGCAGATGATGCGCACCTCCTTCGGCGGCAGGCACCGCATGCTCTGCGTGCTGGCGCCCGGCAAGGTCGACGACCTCCGCGCCGCCGGCGAACTCATCGAGAAAGGCGCCCTCAAGGCCCTTGTCGCAGAGCGTTTCGCCTTCACCGACGCTCCTGCCGCCCATCGCGTCCTGGAAGAAGGGAAGCACACCGGCGCGGTGGTGATACAGGCCGTGTGAGTTCTCCCGCGCTCTCGCGCGAACGCCTCGCATCATACGCGTGAAGGGAGGGCGAGCCTGTCATCGCGAAATGGGTTGACATGGAATGCCATATGGCATACATTTTTATGCATTATGGCACAAACAGGAGAAACGCATGTCAGCCACGCATCCGAAGGCCCGAAAACCAAAAGGAAAAGGTTCGGGGAGAAACCGGAAGAGGGCGGAATACCAGGTTTCCTGGACACCGAGCGGATTCGCGGTATTTGAACCCGCGACGCTCGAAACGCCGACGCGGAAGGCAGCGAGCGTACACGGAAAATCGCTCGGTCTGAAGCTGAGCGATACGGCTGCGGTTATCGATCGACTGAAAGCGGGATTGACGATCGAGGAATTCGATCACCTGTGCGAAGCGATGGACATCGCACCGCTGGTCCTGGCTGCCGCCGCCGGCATCGCGCCGCGAACCTTCGCGCGCAGAAAGCGGGAGGGCGTGTTCCAGCCCGATGAATCCGAACGCGTGTTCCGCTTCTCCAGGCTTTTCGACAGCGCTGTCGAGGTATTCGGCGACATCGACGCGGCGAGACAGTGGTTCAGGGAACCGTTGCGCACGCTGCGCGGACAATCACCGCTCGCGTATGCCGATACCGAACCGGGTGCACGGGAAGTCGAGGATATCCTCGGCAGACTGGAGCACGGAGTCTTCTCGTGATGATCACCGCCTGGAGGATCGTTCAGCCGCGATATCTTCAGACGGCATTCGACGGACGGGGTGCCAGCCAGTATCCCGGCCGATGGAATGAACGTGGTGCAGCCGTCGTGTACGCCGCCGGATCGCTGTCCCTGGCCGCGCTCGAAATGCTCGTCCACCTTCCGGGTCCGGGCATCCTGCAGAGGTATCGCAGCATCCCGGTCAGCTTCGATGAAGCGCTGTGCCGACAGCTGTCGCCGCAGGACCTGCCGCCGGACTGGGCCGACGACCCCGCCCCTCCGTCGACGCGTGCTCTGGGAACGCAGTGGATTGCCGATTCATCCTCGGTCGTGCTGGCGGTCCCCAGCGCGGTCGTCCCCATCGAAAGGATTTTCCTCATCAATCCACACCACCCGGATTTCCCCGAACTCACGATCGGGGAAGGACAGCAATTTCAATTCGATCCCCGCCTGATGAAAACGGACTGAGGGGATGATTGTCGCGGAGGAAACAGTGAAAGGAACCAGAAGAATGCATACCAAATGGGCGCTCCTGCTCATCATCGTGCTGCTCGGCTGCTGCTCGAGTCAGGGTACTCCGGACGGAGAGCCGAGCGAGAAATCTGCGCACCGTGCGCTGGGAACGCGCGTGGCGGCGGGCGATGCGAATGCGCAGCTCAGGTATACCTCCGGGATCCGATCCATCTTCGAGGACAGCAAGGGGCGCTTCTGGTTTGGAAGCCACCAGGAAGGCGTGTGCATGTTCGACGGCAGCGCGTTCATCTACTACACGGTGAGCGATGGGTTGAGCGACAACCAGGTCAGGACGATCCAGGAAGATGCGGCCGGCGTCATGTGGTTCGGGACGGGAGACGGGATCACCAGCTTCGATGGAAAGGAGTTCACGATTCGTACCGCGACGAATGCGGGGATTCCGGCCATCACCCCGGGCGACAGCGGGCACAACCAGGGCGGCGATCTCTGGTTTCCCGGCGACAGCAGGATGCGTGCGGGCGCAGCCGGACAGGGCGCGTATCGATATGATGGCCGGTCGCTTTCGTATCTGGCCTTCCCCGTGCCGCACGGAGCGGCGGGAAACAATCTCTTCCTCGTCACCAGCATTGCGAAGGGACGCGGCGGAACGGTCTGGTTCGGGACCTATCCGGGCGTATTCCGGTATGACGGTCGATTCTTCACGGCCATCAACGACAAGACACTGGGGATCGTGTCCGAAAGCGAACGGCTTCACGTCCGCAGCCTGTTCGAAGACAGCAGGGGAAATCTCTGGATAGGCAACAACGGGATCGGGGTTTTACTCTATGACGGACAGACCGTCACCAACTTTACCGAACAGCACGGACTCAGCATCAGCGAGAAGGGACCGTCCGGCTCTCTCGGCCGGGTATTCTCGATTGCGGAAGACGCCGCCGGCAGCATCTGGTTCGGAACACGCGACAACGGTGCATGGCGCTACGACGGTGCGGCGCTGACGAACTTCACGATCGAGGACGGGCTGACCAGTCCCATGGTGTGGGCCATCTATCGGGACAAGCGGGACGCCCTGTGGTTCGGCATGGGCGACGGCAGCGTGTGCCGCTTCAACGGCAAGTCGTTCGACCGGATCTACTGACAGTCCGGGGCGAGCATGCCTGATATGCGCGGTCGCCATTCATTATCGGCGCGAACGCGGCTGACAAACAGGGAAACAAGGGCCTTGTCCCTGACGCGCCAATGCCTGTTATCTGAACGTCAGCGAACGCCAGGTACGCAATGTCTGTAGGA
>QKAF01000071.1 GCA_003246455.1 Bacteroidota bacterium | reverse complement strand
CCTTCGGGCAGCCGCCTGGTTTTCACCTACGTGCAAAAGGATTTCATTGAAGGGAAAGAACTCTACGGACAGCAGTACATCTACGGAAGCATGATCGAGAGGCGCAGGGTCTGGTTTTTCGGGATGCGGCCGGACGAGGTGGGGGCGTGGCTGGAAGGGTACGGCTGGCGCCTCATCGAACATTTCGGTTATGACGAACTCGCCGCGCGCTATGTGCCCACCGGCCGGAAACTTCTCTCGACCCCGCTGGAGCGGATGGTGTACGCGGAAAGGATGTAAAGCGTAGACGCCTTTCCCTGCAAATCATGCATCGTGCTGCATGAATTCCGGGGATGGGCCGGTCACTGCGTGATCGAATGTTCGCGACGGCCGTCCTCCAGAGCTTTCCGCACGCTCGCGTCGCGGATCGCGCGCAGCCTGCGTGCGAGGGGAGCGTCGGCGTCGACGGAGTGACTGAGGATCTCAAACGCATCCGCACCGCAGAGGAAAAAGCCGCTGCTTTCGCCTTCGATGAGCGCGGGAAGGGAAAGAAACTCCAATGCCAGGTCATCGTCGCTTCTCGGTGTGCAGATCGGGTCCCAGGCCATGCCGTTCGAATGGTAGCGGTCCGGGTCCGGCATGATGAGAAGGAGGGCTTTGTTCACATGCTTCTCCCGGAGCGCGGCGAACAGGTCCCCGCTGATGTCCGGAGCGGTCGTGTCGGCGGGAGCAAGCGCCGCCGCGTCGAGCTGCGTGAGGTACATCGCAGGCGTGTGCCCCTCGTCGATGCGTCCTTCGATCGCGCCGGAGAAGCGTGCGCGAAGTTCGCCGAGCAAATCGGTCCACTCGACGGCAGAGACCGCGGTGCTGCCGAAAAGTCCGTCGAGCTGCAGGGCGTCGGCGCCGCTTTCGGCGGCGACACCTCCCAGGTCGAGGAGAATGTCGCGGTAATAGCCAAAGAGGGTGGCGTTCACCGGCACAGGGGGAATCGTGGACAGCGCACTGCCGTCCCAGTACACCGGCGCGAGGGTGACACCCATTCCTGCGGCATGCGCGGTTTCAACGATGTCGGAAAGGTGTTCGAGTTCAAAACTGTTGTACTCAAAGCGGCGGGGCGTGGGAGTCCATACCGGCAGACGCAGCATCAGCCAGTTGACGCCGTTTTCGTGCAGTTTCCCGGCTGCGGAGGCATCGAGACGGTCGCGCAGATCCGCAAGCCTCCCGACGGGCAGACAAAGTCCCCGTCGCTGGTCGATCTGCTTCGCCGGAGAAGGCGGGGGAGCAACGTCGGCGCGTTCGTCGGATCCGGCGGAGAACCACCCGGCCTGGCCGGCGAACCACAGGAGCGCGAGCACCATGACGGCGATGATGAAATACGCCGTGCGGCGCTCGCGGGTGGTTCCGGAATGATCAGCCATTGTCTTGTGCCTCCGTGCCTTTGTGCCTTTGTGCCTTGTCCCCGTTATCCGTTGCCACTTTTTCCATTTCCAGCATCAATTCCTCCACCTCCAGCGGATGCGAGATGTTGTTGACGATGATGCGCACCTGGCGGCTGTCCTGCTCCATCTTGACGCGGTCGCGGTTGGAAAGCACCCAGGCCATCAACGGCTGGAAGCTCTTCTCGTAGAAGAGCTGATCGTCGGGAGGCGGCATGGCGATGTTGAGCCGCTTCTGCTCGAGGGTCACACGCGCGAGACGGATGCGCGCGGCGATGAGACGGACGCGGACCGAGAAGAGCAGGTCCTTCGCTTCCACGGGCAGCTGACCGAAACGGTCGGCGACTTCCGCTTCGATTTCGTCGATTTCCTCGTCCGTCTCGCAGTTGTAGAGCCGCTTGTACAGGTCGAATCGTTCGGTGGCGTTGCGCACGTAGCCATGCGGAAAATATGCGTCGAGACCGAGTTCCATCACCACGTCGGCGCGGGGACGCACCGGCTTGTCTTCCTCGGGGAAAATCCCGGCGAATTCCTGTTCCTTCAGTTCCTGCACGGCTTCGTCCAGCGTGGCCATGTACAGCTCGAATCCGATGTCGGTGATGAAGCCCGACTGCTCGGCGCCGAGCAGGTTGCCCGCGCCGCGGATTTCCAGGTCGCGCATCGCAAGCTGGAAGCCGGTGCCGAGTTCGGAAAATTCCTCGATGGCCTGCAGGCGCTTGAGCGCGTCCTTCGAAAATTTCGCCTCGGGGGGAATGAGCAGATATGCGTAGGCCTGGATGTTCGAACGCCCGACGCGGCCCCGCAGCTGATACAGTTCGGCGAGGCCGAAGTGATGCGCGCGGTTGATGAAGATGGTGTTGGCGTTGGGAATATCCAGACCGCTTTCGACGATTTTCGTGGCCACGAGCACGTCGATCTTCTTCTCCATGAAGCGCATCATCACGCGCTCGAGATCGGCGGGCTTCATCTGGCCGTGGGCGCTCGAGACGCGCACGCCGGGCAGGTATGCCCGCAGCAGGTCGGCGAGCTGCTCGAGGTCCTTGACCTTGTCGGTGACGTAGAACACCTGTCCGCCGCGCTGCAGCTCACGCTCCACTCCCTCGACGATGGTTTCGCGTTCCGCTGGAAGAATATGCGTGATGATGGGCAGACGGTTCTTCGGCGGCGTCTCGATCACCGAGAGATCGCGCGCGCCGAGCAGGGAGAAATTGAGCGTGCGGGGAATGGGCGTCGCGGTCATGGTGAGGGTGTCGACGTTCTCGCGCAGGGCGCGCAGCTTTTCCTTCGCCGCGACGCCGAAGCGATGCTCCTCGTCGACGATCAGCAGACCGAGATTCTTGAAC
>QKAF01000037.1 GCA_003246455.1 Bacteroidota bacterium | reverse complement strand
GTTCCTTCCTGTGCTGCTGCTGCTCCTCTCCCCTGTTCTGTTCACCGGCTGTGACTCGAACGAACCCACGGAGCCGCCGACAGCTCCGCGGATAATCCGCGGGGATGACAGTACGGAAGTGGATCAGCTGGTCGAGGTGCTGATCGTCTCGGACGATCCGCAGAACAAGAGTCTCACGTATGAAGTGAACTGGGGAGACGGACGTCCGATCGACTCCTACAGCGGCATCGAAAGCAGTCTCTGGTTCACGATCAGTCATCATTTCTTCCGGCCGGGGACGTTCTCCATGCGCTGCCGGGCCGTGAACGCCGACGGACGGATTTCCGCATGGTCCTCTCCGTTTTCGATTGTCGTGCTGGGCACCGCCGTACTCGGGAGGGGCGACTGGTGGATGTTCATGCGCGACCCCCAGCACAGCGGGCACAGTCCCTTCGCAGGTCCATCCTCTCCTCTGCGCACCTGGCGCGTACAAAGCAGTTCCCCCATTCGGTCGAGTGCCGGCTTTGATGCAGCGGGCACCATGTACGTGGGGGGGGATGATTTTCTTCTGCGCGCGATCTATGCAGATGGATCGAGCAAGTGGATGTACAATTCGGGTTCATCGTGGATACGCAACGCCCCCGCAATTGCGGAAGACGGATCTGTTTTCTTCGGAAGCAGCAGCGCGAAAATTTATCGCCTTGCCGTGGACGGGACCAAGGTCTGGAACGTGTCCGTGAATGCTCCGATACTCCGATCGAATGCCGTGCTCGACGAATCCGGCAGCCTCTATATCGGATCAACCGACAACTCGCTTTACTGTCTCGGTCCGGACGGCAGCCTGCGCTGGCGGAAACAGACGAACGGTCCGATAGACGGCAGTCCCGCACTGTCTCCGGACGGAAAAACGGTATACGTCGCGAGCCGTGATCAGATTGTCTACGCCTTCGGGAATGACGGTGCTCTGAAGTGGAGCTATCCCACCGACGCCGCCTTCAGCGGAAGTCCCTCGGTCGGTCCCACATCGCATGTCTATATCGGCAATGAAGCCGGATGGCTCTATGCCTTTCGTCCGGATGGCACGCCCGCCTGGATTCGGGATCTGCACAGCCCCATCATCACAACGCCCGCGGCGACGCGCGACGGGTATATTCATGTGATGACGTCGGAGGGCAAGCTGTATCGTTTCGACAATGAAGGAACGATGATGTGGGTGGTGCCGGTCGCGCTCGCGGGTGGTGAAGGGAGTCCGGTGGTGGATATCAACAGTGTGACGTATGTCGGAACGCCCGACGGACAGCTGACCGCCGTATCTGCCGCGGGAGCGATCCGATGGAAATACACCGCCGGGGGTCCCGTGCATTCCACGCCGTCGATCGGTCCGGATGGATCGATCGCCTTCGGCAGTGACGACGGCGTTTTCCAGCTTCTTGGCGAACGCTGATCCGTCTGTCCGCGTCTCCCCCCGGCGGGTCTGAAACGGCTACTGTTCGAGCAGGATGAAACCCGCCCAGTAGTAGGGTGACGGATAACGTGTCCGCATTTCCCGGCGTGCCGTTCGCAGCGCCGCTTCAATTTCCGTTCCCTGCAGGAGATGATCGTAGAAGCGCTGCATGAATTCCGCCGTGGGTTCGTCAGCAATCCGCCACAGCGTCATCAGCAGCCGGGAACTCCCCGCCACCTGGAACGCGCGCTGCAGTCCGAATATCCCCTCGCCATTCGTGATGTCACCCAGTCCGGTTTCGCACGCGGACAGCGTCACGAGTTCCGTACCGCTGAAATCGAGCCGACTGATCTCCAGAGCGCTGAGGATGCCATCGTCTCCCTTTGCAGGAGGCACACCGCCGGTCCACACGTCGTTCGCACCGCTGAGAACCAGACCGGACCGGAGCATGGGATTGTCCTCGACGCGCAGCTGCGGACCGCCGCCGCGCTGCCGCATCTCCTCCGATAATTCATCCGGCGTCACACGCGGCACGGGGAAGAAAAATCCGTGCGTGGCGATATGCAGGATCCGGGGGGCATTCCCGCTCAGCTGCTTCACCTGCTCTTCCCGCGCATCCCCGCCGACGAGCATTGATACCGGGATGTGATGCCCTTCGCACAGCGTGCGTATCCATTCCACCTCGACGCGGGTGCCGGGCAAAGCTTTCCAGCTGCCGCCGCGTGTGACGTCCGCTTCCTCCCCTCGCGTGCTTCGCGCGATGTCCTTCTGTTTTGCGGAGGCGAACTGCGGATCGCCGAGCAGCACCGCGTTCCCCGGATGCCGGTACGGACTGGGACGGTACCGCACGTTTCGTGAAAGCAGATCACGCGATCCGGTGAGCATGTGCAGTTCGTAGCGGTCGTCGAGGTACAGCAGACTGTCCCTGTCCGAACCGGCGACCAGCGCATGGAATGAAATACGATGCAGAATACCGTCCGGGATCAGATACACGCGCACCACTCCGTCGAGATAGGAATCGAAGGGCTTCCACATGAGAGAATAGAGGATGCGGGAGAGTTCCGGATCGGTGACGTACGAGTCCGCTCCCGGGCGCATCGGCGCGGCGGCGAAGTTCCGCAGCGTCGATTCGTCCGCCAGCGGGACGATGCGCGGCGGCCCGTTTCTGCGAAGGATCACCGCGGCGTAGCGAATCGTGTCGGCGTCGATCTCGTACGCGTCATTGTACGGCACCGCGGCAAATTCGACCATCGCTTCGTCGTCGCGAAGCTGCCGCTGCACATCACGCCAGTCCGCTTCCTGCCGCGCCCGAAGTTTCTCGTATTCCCGATCCAGCTTCCGGAGCGCCGCGTCCAGGGAATCCGCCCTCCGCTGAATGCGCGTGCGTTCACTGCGGAGCTGTTCATCGTAGGGACGGCTCGCCAGCTGCGCATCCTGCTCGCGCAGTCGCGTCAGTTCGTCGCGCACTTCAAGCGCATACCGGTCTTTTGACCATTCCGCGCTGCGCCGCGCGGTTTCGTTCGCCACCGCACCCTTGAACTGCATCAGCGCCTGCAGCATCAGCGCCGGGATTTCCCGGTCGCGGTCGGCGTTCCGCAGACAGTACAGTGTCAGGATGTCGAGCGAAGGCTTGAGAACGTTGTTCATGAAGGCAAGCTGATGCGACTCGCTGTCGAATCCGAAAGAGAGGCGCATCGATGTCCCGAGTTCCGCCAGCAGCTGCTCAAGATGTGAGAAGGCCTCATCCGGACGATCGTGGCGAGCGTACACCTGCGCAATCGACCGCTCGGTCTCGATGCGCTCGGTATGCCCTTCATCGAACAGTGACTGCTTCATGCGCAGCGCCTCCCGCAGCAGGGACTCTCCCTCCGCGAAGGCGCCGAGGTCCGCCCAGGTTTTCCCGAGATTTCCCAGGGTGACGGCGATCTCGAAGGAGACGTCCTCTTCAAGAGATCGAAATATGTCGAGCGCTTTCGAAAATAATTCCGCCGCTTCCTGCTGGCGGTTCTGCTCCCGCAGCACGGTGCCCAGGTTGTTGTACGCCAGCGCAACGTCCGCATGCGGACGGTCGTACATGCGCAGCTTCATCTCGAGCGACGCGGTGTACAATGATTCCGCTTCCGCCCACCGCTGCTGTTCTGCGAAGAGCGATGCCAGGTTGTTGTAGTGAAGTGCCCGCTGCGCATGATCCCCGGGCGTGATGCGATCGAGAATCTTTTCCGCCTCGCTATACAATTCCTGGGCTTCCCCGTAGCGGCCACGCCGAGTGTCGAAATAGGCCATGTTGTTGATCGAAACCAGCAGGTCGGGATGTCCCTCCGGGTAGAGACGCCTGCGCATTTCGAGCGCTTCCACATACAGGGCCTCGGCCTCGGGGTCCATTCCCCTCGAGAGGTAATACCCCCCGAGGTTATTGATGGCAGCCGCTTTCACCGGGTGATCTCCGGGATAGAGATGCCGGCACGCACGGAGCGACTGCTGAAACATCTGCTCTGCTTCCGGAAGCCTCCCCGTATTCTCGTACAGATACGCCAGATTGTTGATCATCGTGATCGTGCTTTCGTTGTCCTCTCGGAAGAGCCGTTTGTACATCGCCAGAGCGTCGTTGTACATCCGCTCTCCCTCGGCATAGCGTCCCTGCGTCACGTAGAAGTACCCGACGTTTCCGATGATCTGCGCAAGTTCCGGTGCATCCCCCTCGAAGAGCCGCCGGTACATTGCGAGCGCATCCTCGTAATACGTCGCGGCCTCCCTGCTTTTTCCGAGCTGATCGTAGAAGACGGCCAGATTGTTCAGTCCCCCCGCGACTTCCGGATGATCCCCGGGATAGATTCGCCGCTTCATCTCCTGGGCCGCGACGAAAAGGGACTCCGCCGCCGCATACGAGCCGGAGGTGTACTCGAAGTACCCCATGTTGTTGAGCGCCTGCGCCAGCATCGGATGGTCGCCCCGGTACATGCGCCTGCTCATTTCCAGCGCCCTGACGTACAGCGGACGCGCCGCCGCTCTCTCACCCCGCGCATCATGAAAATATCCGAGGTTGGCGACCGCGCCGGCAAGATCGGGATGATCTCCGCCGACGATACTCTTTTCCGCAAGCGAATAGGCCCGCTGCGCGAAGAGAAATGCCGAATCAGGATACTCCTGATACGTCTGCATCACGCGCATCTGCAGCGCAGCCAGCTGGATCGAATCCGCCGCATGGAGGTATTTCCCGGAATACTCTGCTTCCGGGACAGCATATTCCTGCCCAAGAACAACGGTAACGAAGGACAGCGACGCCAGTATGAAGCATAGTGTCGTACGCATGGTGTTACCACTTTCTCAATGAGTGGAACAATCCGGTCAGCGGGACCGGTGTATGTCAGGTAAGGATGATCAGTTTGTAGTAGGTCTTTTCGTCTTCACGGCGCATGTAGTCGAGATGGTACTTGAACCCCGGCTCGCGGTGCAGAAAAAAAGCCAGTCGGTCGATCAGGGCAGTCAACGCACTGTCTTCGCTGCTTGCCCAGGTTGCACATTCGCGGATGGAAGGGATGGAGGCGTCGATTCCATCGATGCCTCGTTCAACGAGCACGGTAAACTGCAGCATTCTGTTCCTTTTTATCCAAGCAGATAGCGAGAAATCACGAGACGCTGAATTTCCGACGTCCCTTCGCCGATCTGCAGGAGCCGCTGATCGCGATAAAAACGCTCGATATCGTATTCCTTCATCAGGCCGTAGCCGCCGTGAATCTGCACCGCCTCATCAGCGACTTCCTTTGCGATCTCGGAGCAGTACAGCTTCGCCATGGCGGAGTACATTTCAAAAGGCCTGCTGTTCTGCTTGAGCCAGCACGCCTTGTAGAGCAGGTTACGTCCCAGTTCTATTTTTGTTGCCATATCGGCGATTTTAAAAGCGATCGCCTGGAATTTCGCGATGGGTTTTCCGAACTGCCGGCGTGCCTGCGCATAGTTCACCGCAAGTTCATACGCGCCCTGGGCAAGCCCGAGACCCATCGCCGCGATGGAGAGCCGCCCGTCGTCGAGCGTCTTGAGCATGATCTTCGAACCTTCGCCGCGGGCGCCGAGCAGATGATCCTCCGGAACAGTACAGTCATCGAAGTACAGTTCCGAAGTGTTCGAGGCACGCCACATCATTTTGTCTTTCATGGTGCGGGTCGTGAAGCCGGGCGTGTCCTTGTCCACGATAATGGTCGAAAACTCCTTTTTTCCGTCGACTTCACCGGATACCGCCTGCACGGTCGCCCCGAGAGTGATCTCGGTCGATCCGTTCGTGATGAAAATCTTCGAACCGTTGATCACCCACTGCCCATCGGTCAGACGCGCCGTCGTCTTGCTGCCGCGCGAATCGGATCCGGCTTCCGGCTCCGTCAGGCCGAATGCCCAGAGCCCGGTGCCCGTGCAGAGCGGCGGAATATACTTTTGCTTCTGGCTTTCGGTGCCGAATTTCGCCAGCGGACCGATTCCGAGCGAATTGTGCGCCGCGACTGTCGCCGCCTGCGAGCCGTCGACACGCGCAAGTTCCTCGACCGCGATGATGTAGGAGAGATAATCCATCCCCTGCCCGCCGTACTCCGTCGGAGCGACGATACCGAAGAGTCCGAGTTCACCCATCTTCCGTGTCAGTTCATAGGAAAAGGTTTCCTGTTCGTCGAGTTCGCGGACAAGCGGCTGGATTTCCTGCTCGGCGAATTCGCGAACCGTGCTCCGGATAAGACGGTGTTCTTCTTTCTCGTACATGTGTCGCTCCTGTGCAAGGCGTGGCGTGAGAGATCATCCCCGGTCCCGGAACTCCAGGGGCCGATGGCCAGGACAGGGGCATATGATATGTGGCCAGTGGTTAGCTGATGGAATATAAAAGAAAACGACAATCGAATCCAGATCAGTCGGTCGTTTCATTCCGCCGATACGGCGTCACAGAACTCATCCGCCGTGCGCATCGCCCGTGTCGAATATGACGCCGCCGAGCGAGGCGGTATCGCCCTGCCTCCGCCGCACGTTTTCCGCCACACTGTTTTCCCGCTCGATGCGATCGAACCTGTACAGCACCGTCCCGTCTTCGGCCAGGTCTGTCCGCCCCCCGTAGAGCGGCAGGAGCCCCTCGACGATGCGGCGCAGATCCTTTTCCGTCATGGGCCGGGTCCCGTCCCGGTTCACGTCCTCCATCAGCGCGGCCATGGAAACCGGCCTCCCCTGCCGGGAAAAGATGTGGCGCAGCACCCGTCGCCGTTCGTTGCGCTTCCTGCGCGCATTCTCGCGCGTCCGCGTGGGAAGCATCCGAAGGAGCGGAACGGCGAAGAACAGAAGGGAGAAAAGGAGCGGAATCACACCCAGGGCGACAAAGACCGCGCCCGCCCCGATACCGAATTCGTAGAGCAGGGCCTCGATCTGCACACGCAGATCCGGAGAGAACAGTATGAATGCGGCGAAGCCGAGATTGAAGGCGTTCAGCCAGAAGATCGCCGCATTGCGTCCGGCTTCGTTTCCCGTCAATTCGAAGGGCGCTTCGTACTCATCCCAGAACAGCTCCACCTTTCCGCCCTCCATCTGCGCGTCGCCGGCGGCAAGCATACGGTCGAAATTTCCGATGAGCACGCCGTCGTCCGTGATTTCTGCCTCACCCTTGAAACGCGTCAGGTAATCGGCCATGCGTTCCGACGCCTCCTCGTAGGTCCATCCCGCCAGTGCCACCAGTTCGGTCATCGTCAGGATGCCATGATTCCCGCGGAGCCAGGCAGCAACCTCCTTTTCGTTGGCGAACACGTCGTAGTCGGGACGCGCGGGACCGAATACGAAATCGTAGACGGACTGCACGAACCGCTTCCCGCTTTCTACTTCCCCGCCCCGGCGCTTCTGCTGCCGATACGCCCTGTGGCGGTATCCGCCGCTGTCCACCGCATGGACAATCGCCATGTTGCGGGAAGATATCCAGAACAGGTCCGCAAACAGATCACCGATCCACCCGAGCTTGACGCTTTTCTTGCTGTCACGCCCGCTGGCCAGCAGCGCGATGAGAAGAATGACGAAAATGACGAAGTATACCACCAGCGTCACGGTGATCCATATTTTGAAGCCGACGGTAAACGCTTTCCACAGCAGTTCACCCGCTGATCGCAGATAGTCCCGGAGCGTTTTTTCGCCCCGCCTGCGGAGGCTCGTGCCGAAGTCGTACAGCACCTCCCCGCTCCCGGTCACCTGCAGACGGCAGATATAGCGGTTCATCAGTACTTCGAGAGATTCACGCGCACTCTCAAGCGGAAGGCCCGTCGCTGTCGCGGCATCGGATGCGGTAAGCCGTCCGCGGGCGCTTCCGAGTTTTGCCTCGAGCAGACGCACGGCTTGATCGGGTTTTGCAGTATTGTCCATTGAACTCCTCGGTTTCATGCAATGTAGTAATTCCGCGGTTTTTTGTAAGTCTGCGCGAGCGTTCACATATTCGCGTAAGGAAACGCATGCCAACCCTGACACCCAAAAGACTCTCCGCGCTGCTGATTTTGATGATGGCGCTGATTCTTCTGCCCGCATTTCTCTATACGGGATACGAATTCTCACGCCTCAGCGACAGCGAAGAAGACCTGGCCTCCGTGTACGGCAGACAGCTCGATGCCGTCCTCTTTTCCGTGAACCAGTACGCCTGGGATGTCACCGGGGGCTGGCTGCAGACGTTGAATACCGTTTCCCCGTCGATTTCCACCCCGGACCGGGACAGTTTTCCCGCTTTGGACAGCCTCCCGCCGGCCCTGCTGCGACAGCCTTCCGTGCTGCTCGCGGCTGTTCTTGACACGCAGCAGGTTTTCATGCAGGTCATGGCCCGCGCTCCGCGCGACAGCATTTCCGACCTGATACTGCAGCTTCGGGACAGTCTTTCCGCGCACAGGCATACGCTGAACCGCCTGCTTCGGTTGCAGGAGAGCGGCTATCGTAAAAGCGAACCGCTGCTGCTGCGACCTGCCGGTTCCGCGACGATACTCGCGCTGGTCTCGCCGGCGACAGACATGCATGGAAGGCAGTTCTTCTCGCTTCTCTGCATGGAATCCGAGTCGTTCATTTCGTCAGTCCTTTCGGTGAAGCTCCAGGAAATCTCGGGAAACGAATTCGTACTCACGTGCACCGATGCGTCGAGCGGTCGTGTCATTACCAGTACCGGAAGCGAAACCGCCGGCCGCGCGCTGTACCAGCAGCGGAAACTCTGGCTCTTCCCCGATTACCTGATCGGGATTCGGCTGCGCGGAAAAACGGTGGAAGAACTCGCGCGTGAGCGCTTCGTCGCCAACGGACTCCTCTTCGCTGCCGTGGATCTGCTCCTCGTGCTCGGCGTCTGGTTTGTCTACCGGAACCTCAAACGGGAACTGCAGCTGGCGGCGATGAAGACCGACTTCGTTTCGAACGTCTCGCATGAACTGAAGACGCCTCTCGCGCTCATCCGCATGTACGCCGAAACTCTGGAGATGGGACGTATCACGGATGCCGAGACACAGAAGGAATATCACGGCATCATCGTCCGGGAAACCGAGCGTCTCACCCGGCTGATCAACAACATTCTGACCTTCTCGCGAATCGAATCCGGAAAGAAGCGCTACCACATCGCGCCCACCGATCTCAACGGGATCGTTTCGGACGTGATGAGCCTGTATCGGCACCACCTCGAACAGCGCGGCTTTCTCGCCAGTGCCGAAACCTGCGCCCATCTCCCCCGTATCGATGCGGACGAGGAAGCGGTGGCCGAGGCGCTGCTCAATCTCATCGACAACGCGATGAAGTACAGCACCGACGAAAAACAGATCACGGTACGAACCGGCAGCGCGGAGAAGGAAGCCTGGGTCGAGGTGGAGGATCGGGGGATGGGAATTCCCGAACCGCTGCAGAAGAAAGTTTTCGAGAAATTCTTCCGCGTCTCCGAAGGACTGGTGCACACCGCCAAGGGCAGCGGTCTCGGACTCACCCTGGTGCAGCACATCATGAACGCGCACCACGGCCGCATCGACCTCTTCAGCGTCCCCGGTGAAGGAAGCCGCTTCCGGCTCACCTTCCCCGTCTCCGATCAACATCACAGGCAATCCGATGGCACACATACTGGTCATTGAAGACGAGCCGGACATGCGCCGCGGTCTCGTCGACAACCTGCAATTCGAAGGATATACCACGGCGGAGGCGGCGAACGGGAGCGACGGGCTGGCGCTGATTCTTTCCGCGCCTTCGGATCTTATTCTCCTTGATGTCATGATGCCGGGCATGAACGGATTCGATGTCTGTCGGACGGCGCGCGGCAAGGGGGTGACCACCCCCATTATCATGCTCACGGCCAAGGGCGAAGAAATCGACCGGGTGCTCGGACTCGAACTGGGCGCGGACGATTACATGACGAAACCGTTCAGCCTGCGCGAACTCCTTGCGCGCGTCAAGGCGGTGCTCCGCCGCACCCAGCGCGAACAGGTTCCGTCGGGTCCCCCGGTCACGATCGGAAAACTGCTTGTGCATTTTCAGACCTACACCGCGTCGGACGCCGGAACGGAAATCCCCCTCACGCACAAGGAGTACGAAGTGCTCCGGTATCTCTACGAGCATCGCGGACAGACGGTCAGCCGCGATCAGCTCCTGCAGGATGTCTGGGGCTACGACGACTCGATTTCGTCACGCTCCATCGACAATTTCATTCTCAAGCTCCGTCAGAAGCTCGAGGAAGACCCCTCGCACCCGCGATCCATTCTTACGGTGCACGGGATCGGGTACAAACTGGTATGATGCGCGGCAGCAGGACGGATGCCTGTCGGCGCTGAACGCAATGCCCTCCCACCAGTGATGACATTCGCTGACATTTCTTTACCCTACGGCGACACTCCGGCGCGTGCAGTTTTCTAATTTCCGGTCAGAGGTACGACACAGTTGCGGCAATTCACCATACATATCTTGATCGCTCTGCTGTTCTGCGGGACAGCGAACGCCCAGAGCAGCATGGAGCGCATCGTCGATCTGACCGGAGATTGGAAGTTCGAGATCGGAGACAATCCGGACCGTGCCGCC
>QKAF01000030.1 GCA_003246455.1 Bacteroidota bacterium | reverse complement strand
ACACTGAGAGGCCCCGAGTCTCCCGTTTCGATGCTCTTGAGTAAATCCACCACCTGCTGTTTCCGTGATGCGTCTGCCATGAGAGTATCCTCCGTCTATATAAATGAAAAATCCGAACCGCAACCGTACGATCCGCTTCAAATATATCACCGCATATCTCCGGGCACACGATCCTATCACGACAGATTATGATCAAAACAAGACAAAAATTGCTCTGACTTGATGAAAACGGGAAAATATGCTATCATAATACGTCATGAATTCAGAAGAGGCATATACTGCGGATTCTCCCGGGGAGGTACTGTTTCAGCCGCGGCAGCGGCTTCCCTTCGATGTGGAAATCCTGCAGCTCGGGGAGCTGCTTTCCAGAAAAGCGGCCGAGGATCTCTGGAAACTGCAGCGAATTCATTTCAATGCACTCATGCTCATAGAGAGCGGTACCTCGTCGCACTACGTGGATTTCGAGCAGTACCCGGCAAAGGCCGGGCACCTGTTCATTATTCCGGCGATGCATGTGCAGGCGTTTGCCGCCGATCGTCGACTTCATGGTTCCCTCGCGATATTCACGCAGTCGTTCCTCGAATACAGGGGGGTGGAGGCACCGCAGGTTCTGGAAGCGGGACTGTCGCTTCTTCGCTGTGAACCGCTCATCGTCCTGGGAACCGCATCCTTCACGCTGGCCCGGCGCGCATTCCGGACGCTGACCGAGTATCAGGCGCTGCCTCCGACGCGGTACTCGATACGCGCGACGGTTGCGGCGTTCGATTTGCTGACGTTTACGCTCGCGACACTGCCGGAGGTCGCCGCCTCACGATGGACACACGATCCCGAGGACGGTCTGACCACGGAATTCCTGACGCTTCTCGAGACGCATTTCCGCACCGAGCACCATGCGAACGCGTACGCGGATCTGCTTCATGTCTCCCTCCGGACGCTCGACCGGCACGTCGTGAAGGCGCGATCCATCACCCCGCGGCAGCTGATTTCGGCACGGCTGCTGCTCGAAGCCAAACGCATGCTGACCGACGAGGATGTTCTGATCAAGAACGTCGCCTTTGCGCTCGGGTTTGCCGAAGCCCAGAATTTCTCCCGGTTCTTCCGGGCTCACGCAGGGATGTCGCCGGAGGAATTTCGACGATCGATCGAGGAAGGGAATTAATCCACGGGGACCGCAGCAGGGAGGATTCTTCGCAGGGGGCTGGTGTCCGGATCATTGGGCAGAATTTGCACCCTATTCACAGAACGCACACTGCAGGCAGAAGGTGGTGCGCACCGGAAAACATGGTGAAAACACGAAGAAAAACAGGATCTCACGGTTGGCTGACGGAGATCATCGCCCCCAGCTTCGGTACGATCGTTCAGAACTTCCGGAGGAATGGGCAAGAATCCGGCAGGAATACGCTACAGCCCGGATGCTCGTGATACGTACCTTGTGAATGATTCAAAGACCGGTCTCTGCACACATGCAGGCATCGAGCCGGTCGAACCGCGAAGAAGCCAAGAATCCCAATACAAGAATCAATCGGAGCAGACAATGCAGTTCAATTTCAAAAATCCCACGCAGATCATTTTCGGTGCCGGTATGCTCGCACAGCTGGGCGAGGTCGCCGGAAGGTATGGAAAGCACGCTCTGGTGGTTACCGGCGGCGGCAGTGTGAAGAGGAACGGGACGTTCGACCGCGCAATCGAAAGCCTGAAAGCCGCCGGCGTTTCCGTTACGGAATGCTCCGGCGTCGAACCCAATCCCCGACTGTCGACGGTCGTCCGCGGCGCGCAGATCGCGAAGGATGAAAATTGCGATGTCGTGATCGCGATCGGCGGCGGCAGCACGATGGACGCAGCGAAGGCGATGGCGGCCATGGTGTACTATGAAGACGAGCCGTGGAACATGTTCTTCAGCAGCGAAGGCACCTTTGTTCCGCCGACGCGTGCACTGCCGGTTATTACCGTCCCGACGCTTGCCGCCACGGGATCGGAAATGAACAGCGGCGCCGTGATCACGAATGAAGAGACAAAAGAAAAATCCTTCGTGAACGTCCCCATCCTGTTTCCGAAGGCAGCCATTGTCGATCCGGAACTCACGGTGACGGTCCCGGCCGATCAGACTGCCTACGGTGTGTGCGACCTCATCACGCATGTGACGGAAGGGTATTTCAACGGCGTCGACGGCACGCCGCTGCAGGACCGCTGGGCCGAGGGCGTCATCCAGACGGCGATGGAATGGGGACCGAAGGCGGTCGCTGATGGCAATGACCTGGAAGCCAGGACGCAGGTGCAGTGGGCCTCCGTCGCAGCGCTCAACGGCTGGGTGCAGATCGGAACCAAGGCGGGGTATCCCGTGCATATGATCGAGCACACGCTTTCGGCACACCATGACGTCGCGCATGCAGCCGGACTCGCGGTTGTCAATCCTTCGTGGATGCGTTTCGCCGCGAAGCAGCGTCCTGAGCGCTTCGCCCAGTTCGCCGAACGCGTGTTCGGTGTACAGCGCAACGGCGGAGGTGCGGAGGAGGCCGCCCGCGAAGGCATCGATCGATTCGAGGAGTTCCTCCGTTCCATCGGCTGCCCGACGCATCTTTCCGAACTCGGGATCGGCGAGGAGCTGATCGAGCGGTATGCCGACGATACGCTGCGCATCATCAACGACGGCAACGGCAATCTTCCGGGACGTCCGACTATGACGAAAGACGACATCGTCAACGTGCTTCGCGCCGCGCTGTAAGCGTGCGCTCATCGTGATGTATCCACCGTGCATGCAACGTTCC
>QKAF01000061.1 GCA_003246455.1 Bacteroidota bacterium | reverse complement strand
GTCATCTTTCGCAGAAAGGTAATTCTCCGTTGGCCGCACTTCCTCGTCCCCGAGAATAATGTCTGGCATGGACTCGCCGTCATCAGACACCGACACCGATGCATCGTCTTCGTATGAAGCGGCACCAGTGGATGAACCAAACTCGGCCTCGAGATTCAGGATGCTCTCATCGGTGAACGCACCCTCAGCCATGTCGGACATGCTGTCGAGCTCCGCATCCGTGACCTCCGCTGGCTGTTCCTCTGCCTCGATAACCTCATCCGCAAGATCGTCGGCGAGGTCCTCCTCATCCATCATCAGGTGAAGACCCTCATGGTGATCCATTTCGTCGTCGTCATCATCCAGCGTACGCGTGATATGATCGCCTGCCTGGACGATGACCCCCTCTTCTTCATCGGAAATGATGAAGTCCAGATCGTCGTGCTCATGGCCCAGATCCCCATGGTGAATCTCGTCGTCGCTGGCTTCCTCAATCAGGGGAACTTCGAAATCCTCACCTGCGGTAACGGTCCGCTCGGGTTTCATGGCGCCTCCCTGCGTGAGCTGTTCGTTGACGATACTCGAAATATCTACGCCGAGGGTAAAATCGGCCTCGCTGACAAGCATGACCAGCTCGTGAAGGGTCATCCGCTCGTGCCGCTTCTTTTCCTCATCGAGCCGTTCGACGATGGATGTCATGTTCTTGTCGTCGTAGAAGATGGAGAGCGCCTCGATCGGCGCTGACAGCTCATCGGCTTCCACGCCGATATTAAAAAGATCGAAGAGAGGCTCCGCGAGATGTCCGGTCTTCCTGCTGTCAAAGCTCCGCACCACCTCCAGGTCGATGTGCTCGATAAGGTCGGTGAATTTCTTTGCGTTGATAACAGAAAGATTCTTTTTCTCGAAGTATTCCTTCAGGATGAGCTGATAGTATTCGTAGTGCCAGAATGAACGCAGCGCCTCGAGAATGTCATCGGTTGCCGCATGCTCTCTCTCCGCGAACAGGTATTTTACCAGCGTCCATTGCGGACGGCAGATGTAGTTGAAGAGCAGCTTGACATTTTTCTCCAGGGCCGCAGTATATTCATCTGCCGAAAAAAACGCGAAGTCACGCGCCTTCTCCCCGATCCGGACGAACAGTGATTCGACCTCCGGTTCGTCGTAGCGAAAATGCGGCGACTGCAGCAGGCGATCCTTCTCCTCTCGAACCCAGACTTCCAAATCTGTTTCGAACATCCGCTTGATTGCCGGGGGCATCGACGACGCGAAAATCTGACGCGAGGTGATGCTGTCGGCGGAATCAATGGTTTCCTTGCGGAGATAGGCAATGGTCTCTTCGATGTTCCGTTCGAACATGGCGCTGTCCACGGTTGTGTATGGATGAGGAAAACGACTCCGGACGCCCACGGCGCCGGACAGGTATTTCAGGAGTTAAACACCCCAATCTCTGGGATAACGGAAATCCGCGTTGACGGTGCGGAAGCCGACCTTCGCGATGACCGGGGGCATGCGCTTGAACTGGTTGCGGCGGATCAGTTTCCGGGCCGACGTGATGAAGGCGTCGTCAAATCCGGCGGCGACCAGCTGCCGGTCCGATTTCCGTTCATCGATCATCTGTACCAGCAGTTCATCAATGCGTCCGTAAGTGAAGCCGAGCTCCGCCTCGTCCGTCTGCCCTTCCCAGAGATCCGCGCTCGGCGCTTTCCTGACGATGACCTCCGGTATTTCCAGGTATTCGGAGAGCTGCCAGACCTGCGTTTTGTAGAGATCTCCGAGAGGATTTATCGCGCAGGCTGAATCACCGAACAGCGTGCTGTAGCCGAGAAGCATCTCGGTTTTATTTCCCGTCCCGACCACAAGACCGCGTTCGCGGGAGGAACGGTCGTACAGGATGATCATGCGTTCGCGCGCCATGATATTTCCGCGTCTCACCCGATCCATTTCGGGATCCGTGGCGATCAGGGGATCCACCATGGGCGTGATATCCACGAGCTCGCTTCTGACGCCCAGACGGCTGATGAGCAGTTCCGCGTGCTCCACGCTCTCCGGACTGCTGCCGCTGTATGGCATCATGACGCAGAGGACATTCTCCGCTCCCAGCGCGCGTACGGCCAGAGCGGCGGAAAGTGCTGAATCGACTCCACCGGACAATCCGATGACGGCGCGGGATAAACCGGTTCTGCCGATTTCCTGCTTGATGAAGCCAGTCAGTAAGTCCGCAACGGCGGCCGCGTCAAGTTTCAGTTGAGGTAACATGCACCTAAACGTGTAATTAATGGAACTTACGAAACGGGTCCCTGCAAGTCAACGTATAACTCCGATGATCTGAAACAGATACCGTTTTTTTTCGTAGAATACGCTCTATGGGTACAGGAGACACACCATGACAATGATGAAATTTGCGGTGACGGCGCTCATCCTTCTCGCCGTGTCCGCGGTGTCGAGCGCTCAGGACAGAACGGTGCGCCGTGTCGCTCTCGACGGCGCGCAGGAAGTCGTGGCGGAAATCAACGGCGGCTTCGGAACGCTGTACCTCAAGCGCGGAAGCGGCGGCAGCCTGATGACCCTCAAGGAAAAACGAAAAGACGAAGAATCCGACGAAACGGATATCGACATCGATTATCATGTCGAGGATGGCGTCGGTTATCTGACCGTCGATCTCGGCACGGAGGGGGCCGACGACATGAACGCGCTGGCCTGTCTCCTGAAGGGAAATTCCTCGCGCACCTGGTATGTGACGATCAGTGACCAGGTGCCCGTGCGCTTCGATGTTACCATCGGAGCAGGAAAAGCGTCGATCGACCTGACCGACCTGCATGTCCGCGAGTTCAATCTCGATGCCGGCGCCGGATCCGTTCGCCTGAAAATGGACAGCCCGAACCGGGAAGAAATCGGGCGTGTCGGAATATCGGCGGGAGTCGGATCGCTGCGGACCGAACATCTCGGCAATCTGCGCTTCAAAGTCCTCGATTTCGAGGGAGGACTCGGTGAATATACGCTCGACTGCACGGGCCCGCTGCCGGACAATGCCCGAATCGCTACGGACGTCGGCGTGGGATCGCTGACCATCGTCCTGCCGGAAGGAGTCGGCGCCAAGGCCATGACCGATGACAACTGGTTCAGCTCCCGGAAAATGTACCGCTTCATCCGTAAGAATGATGCCCTGTACATGACGCCGGACTACGATAAAAGCGCTCGACGCGTCTCGCTCGATCTTCAAAGCGGACTAGGTTCCGTCGCGGTGCGCTGGGCGAAATAGCGGGCGCTCCAGAATTCAAGAGGCCGTCCCGGATTTCCTTCTTTCATGCTGCTGTTTACGTCATGCCCAGCTGTTTGAAGCATGACCTGCATGAGGAAAAGAATATCTGGGACAGCCTCTTTTTCTATCGTACTCGAGGCCGGGGTCGAACCGGCACGGGTTTAAAGCCCACTGGATTTTGAGTCCAGCGCGTCTGCCAATTCCGCCACTCGAGCAGCGTCAACTAATTTCGTCAATCGCACGCCGCGAAACAAGGTACCCGCCTTTCACTCCCGATTTTTCTCCGGCATTTACCTCGTCCGGTCAACGGTCCGCTGGACGTTATTTCATCAGGAGCATTCTTCTCTGCTTCACGACCGTGGGAGTACGGAGCACCGCCATGTACAGGCCCGAGGGAAGGCCGCTGCCATCGAAAACCCGCGAGTGGATTCCAGGCTCGAGCCATTCGTCGACGAGCGTCGCGACCGCCTGCCCCACCGCGTCGTAGATGCGGAGGACGGTGTGTCCCCGCTCGATCAGGACGAATTCCAGCTCCGTCGACGGGTTGAACGGATTCGGACGATTCTGCTTGAGTTCGACCGCGCTTCCGCCGTCAAAAAGCCGTGTGCCCCCGTTCCTGCAAATGCCGAGCAGTGTAAATTTCCCCTGCACGACGTTGATGGTCAGGTCTCCGCCGACCGGAACGACCTCCGTCAGCAGGAGATCGCTTTCCTCCGCATCGCCGAGCGTCACCATCATGGGCACGCGCAGCGCGACCTCGTTGGCGTCCGTCACGAGGGGAATGGTCACATCGAGCACGCGTTCTCCGCCGATGATGCTTCCCTGATCTGCACCGAGCGGCACAAGAAGGCTGGTCCGATATCGCAGCCGCGCGTTGATGGCGGTGGCCCCGAAGAGCGTCATGTTCCGGGCATTGCGCAGATAGATCGGAACGTCGATCATCTGTCCCGGCTCCGCGCTCAGTGTATCGACGACGAGTGCTACGCTGGCAGTTCCACGGATACCGTGCACGGGAAGGAACACCTCCCCGCAGGCGGGGAACAGCTGAATCTGAAGAAACTCCGAATGTTCGCCATCCATGCCGGGATCATCGAACTGCACCATGACATTCACGCTCGAACCTGGCGGCAGATTGACCGGAAGACCGCCGACGATGCGGAACGGCGGGATGGCCGTGGCGGATGCGATCGTCACCGGAACACTGCCGGTGTTCGTCAGCGTCGTCGACTGGATGACGGGAAGGAAATCCGCGCGCTGCAGTCCGAAGTCCACGGCCCCGAGCTGCAGACCGATACTGTCGCGCTGTCCGGCAAACGAAACGTCGGCCTCCAGTCCGCAGCGATCGATGGCGACGTGCACGTTCGCGTTGTACGATCCGGGCACCGCCGGTGCGAAACGCAGCAGAACCGTCTGTTCCTGCCCGGGTGCGAGAGAAAACGGCGTCGCGGGTGAGAGTACCATGAACGCCGGATCCGACGAGGTGATTTCGACGACATCGAAGGGAATATCACCGTCATTTCGAATCAGGAACACCGAATCCGCGGTCTCATCACTGCAGAGAAGCACCGGCGACCAGGCATCGCTTTCGACCGTCAATACGACATCACGAGCCACGCCGCGCAGTGCGATTTCAGAAAATGCGTTGCACCCGTCCTGGTCCGCTTCGAAGCGCAGCGTGCCGAGCTGCGTCCCGGTACCCGGATGCGTCACCCGCAGCTGCACCGGCAGCGTGGCCCCCGGCTGCAGAATGAGTGGCCAGACCCCGGGTGCGGGTGAAACGATGGAAAATGCCGGGTTGTCGAAAACCGGGAGCGACAGCTTCAGCGGAAGCGTGCCCGTGTTGCTGAGATCGAAAGAGACCTCCGACGATGGCGCATCGCAGAGCACGACATCCGGGAAGGCGATATCGGTTACGGATGGCATCATTTCCGCCACATCGACCACAACGCGAAACGCGACGTACAGAGGACCGGATGCGGGAGTATTGCTCGACAGCATGAGAGAGTCTGTCACTGTTCCCCGCTGTCCCGCCTGACGTGTGAAGACCGTGATGAAACGGATGGAGTCGCCCGGATTGACGTCGACGGGAAATGCCGCGGGTTCGACGAGTGCGAAGCCCCTTGCGCCCGGCACAAAACGTGCATCGCTCAGGGTGAGGATGCCGTCGCCGACATTCCTGACATACATCGTATCGTACACGGTGTCTTCACAGCGGAGTCCGGGCAATTCCCGTTCCGACTCCGCGAGGATCTGGGGCACGGTACGGGATATGAGGACATTCGCGGCCGCTTGCGACATCACGAATTGCGGACGCGAGAGGAATTCCACCGTTTGAGGATTGGAGACGGTCTGCATGGCAACGAGATAGTACACGTCGTCAACGGCCGGAAGATCGACGTCGAAACTCCATGCGGTCGTGTACCCGCTGACGATGCCGATTTCCGTCCACGGCATGCGGTTCGATTTCAGAAACAGGCGGATGTCCGAATCATCTCCCGTACCGGTGATAGTGAACGTCCTGCGGACAAAGGTCGTGGTATCCGTTGAAGGACCGAACGCCATGCTTTCCTCGACGGGCAGTCCGCTGCTGAACCACCCCATCGGACCGTCCATGCGGATGCGTCCGCCGCCGCCGCGGGGACCGGGACCGGTACCGCCCTCGGCGCGAATCTTCCAGATGCCGGACGGGAGTTTGCTTTCGAGAAGGATCGCACCGCCCGATCCGGAACCACCGTCTCCGCTGGCTCCATTCTTGCCCGCCCCGCCGATCGAGGTGAAGAGATATCCGTTCAGATCACGGCCGTACAGACGCAGCGCACCGCCGCCGCCGCCGCCGTCACCGGAACAGGAAAAGGGCAGCTGCGGATTACCGCTCGCACCGCCCGATCCGCCTGCGAACGGGACAATGAACTCGTTTCCGTGCACGTTTCCGCCGTTCCCGTTTCGCGACGATCCGCCCGCGGTAGCGTACCCGCCGGCACCGCCTGCCTGCTGCTGCTGCTGTCCGCTTCCGGCGCCGTATCCGCCCGGGGGATTGCAGGCGGAACCGTCGCCGCAGCCCGTCCCCGAAGTCCCGAACGGGTGTCCGGTCCCGCCGCCGGAGGCTTCGTAGGCCGGGGTCGTACCGCCGAGCGTCCCGTTGAGGCTGCTGCCGGTGTTCGCGATCCGCGCACCGCTGCCCGTACCGGGATCGCGAAACTCATCGCTTCCTGCCGGATTGCCTGACCGGTTGCGTCCGCCGCGACCGCCGCCCGTATATCCGTCACCGCCATCCGAACCGCTTCCGGTGAAATCACAGAAGTTTCCGCCACCGCCGCCGCCACCCGGTCCCCCGTTTTTCGCATCCGCATCAACGGTGATGAGCGTATTGCTGCCGGTGCGGACAGGCCCTTTCGCGATAATGGTCACGGGCAGAAAACCCTGGTTCCCCGGCGTGCCGGGATCGCAGTCCGCCGTGGAAATCCCGTAGCGGCTTCCCCGCAGATCGAGACTGTCGACGATCATCGCACCGCTGCGTGAACGCAGACCCCATATACCGCCGCTCCCGATATCGCCGTTCGTCGCGGTATTGATCGCGGGCTGCGGACGGACGATGTAGAATGTCGCGGAATTCGTCGTTGTTCCGTTGAGCCGCACCTGCAGGGGAATGATGAATTCCGGGGCGATCGCCTGCCAGCTGTCGCTGTTCGGCCTGACATCGGGGTGCACGAAAATCTGTGCGGAAATCATTCGTCCGTTCCACGACACGACCAGCGGTCCGATAATGATCTTCGCGGAGTCGTCGGGATTGACGCATTCGAGCCGAAGGGCGTCGCCGTCATTGTTCGGATAGAATCCGTCCGTGCCGTAATTCCCGGGCTGATCATACGGCCCGATAACCTCGACATAGGTGTTCATCCCCGGCGTCCCGATATCGGGAATGATATAGGAAATGGCCTGCGCCTGTACTCCCTGCACGGATGCAAAGAAAACCACGAGCACAATGGTGCAGATACGGAATATCATTCGCGTCATGCGTCTACCCTCGTCCATCCGCTGTATTGAAACGATATCATAAATAGTAGAAAATTGCGACCTGAGATTCAATGACAAACGAGACCCGCGGAGATCAGGCAGCGGATCCTCGAAATAAAAAGGCTGCCCGAAACCGACGGACAGCCTGGAAAACAGAACGGTATCGAGATCTCGATCAGATGTCGGAATCTTCGTCCAGCAGGATGCGCATGACCTGCTGGGCGGCGCGGGAAATAATCGTCCCCGGACCGAATACCGCGACGGCGCCGCTGCGATAGAGGTAATCGTAATCCTGTACCGGGATCACACCGCCGACGACGACGAGAATATCGTCACGACCGATCTTCTGCAGTTCCCTGACGAGTGAAGGAACCAGTGTTTTATGTCCGGCGGCGAGACTGCTCACGCCGACGATGTGCACGTCATTCTCGGCTGCCTGGCGGGCCGCCTCTTCCGGCGTCTGAAACAGCGGACCGATATCCACGTCGAAGCCGAGATCCGCGAAGGCCGTCGAGATCACCTTTGCGCCGCGGTCGTGTCCATCCTGCCCGAGTTTCGCGATCATGATGCGGGGACGGCGTCCTTCCTTCTGCGCGAAACGGTCGGCCATGTTCTTGGCGGCGAGGAAATCGCGATCGTCTCCGGCCTCGCTGCTGTAGACACCCGAGATCGAGCGAATCACCGCCTGGTGCCGGCCGAATACCTTTTCCATTGCATCGGACATCTCGCCGAGTGTCGCGCGTTTGCGCGCTGCTTCGACACAGGCGGCAAGCAGGTTTCCGCTGCCGGCGGCCTCGCGGGTGATTGCCTCGAGGGCACTCTGCACATCCGCCTCGTTCCGCGTTTTGCGAAGCTCGGCAAGGCGCTGTTTCTGCGCCTCGAGCACCGCGCTGTTGTCCACTTCCAGAATATCGATGGGGTCTTCTTTCTCGAGACGGTATTTATTCACGCCGACGATGGTGTCTTTGCCGGCGTCGATCCGCGCCTGCTTTCTCGCGGCTGCTTCCTCGATGCGCATCTTGGGCAGGCCTGCCTCGATCGCTTTCGTCATCCCGCCGAGTCCTTCGACCTCCTCGATGAGCTGCCAGCCGCGATGCGCGAGTTCATGCGTCAGCCGTTCGACATAGTACGAGCCGCCCCACGGATCGATCGCTCGGCAGACATTGCTTTCATCCTGAATGAGCAGCTGCGTGTTGCGCGCGATGCGTGCGGAAAAGTCCGTGGGCAGTGCGATCGCTTCATCGAGCGCGTTGGTGTGCAGCGACTGGGTGTGTCCCTGTGCGGCCGCCATGGCTTCGATACAGGTGCGCGCGACGTTGTTGAACGGATCCTGTTCCGTCAGGCTCCACCCCGAGGTCTGACTGTGCGTGCGGAGCGACATGGACTTCGGATTCTTCGGATTGAACTGGCGGATGAGCTTCGACCAGAGCATCCGGGCTGCGCGCATCTTCGCGATTTCCATGAAGAAGTTCATTCCGATGGCCCAGAAGAAGGAAAGCCGGGGTGCGAATCGATCGATGTCGAGTCCCGCCGCGATGCCCGCCCGCACATACTCGAGTCCGTCCGCGAGCGTATACGCCATTTCGATGTCCGCTGTCGCCCCCGCTTCCTGCATGTGATACCCGGAAATGGAGATCGAATTGAACTTCGGCATGTGCTGCGCGGTGAATGCGATGATATCGGAAACGATGCGCATCGACGCCGCGGGAGGATAGATATAGGTGTTCCGGACCATGAACTCTTTCAGAATGTCGTTCTGGATGGTCCCGCTGAGCTGTTCCATGCTCACGCCCTGTTCTTCCGCCGCAACGATGTAGAGCGCCATGATGGGGAGGACGGCGCCGTTCATCGTCATCGAAACCGACATTTTGTCGAGCGGAATCTGGTCGAAGAGAATGCGCATGTCCAGAATCGAATCGATGGCGACCCCCGCCTTGCCGACGTCGCCGACGACACGGGGGTTGTCGGAATCATATCCGCGATGCGTCGCGAGGTCGAAGGCGATGCTCAGTCCCTTCTGTCCTGCCGCAAGATTTCTCCGGTAGAATGCGTTCGATTCCTCCGCGGTGGAAAAGCCCGCGTACTGCCGGACGGTCCACGGTCGCGTGACGTACATGCTGCTGTATGGTCCGCGAAGAAACGGAGGAATGCCCGAGGCGAAGCCCAGGTGTTCGAGACCCTCAAGGTCCTTTTCGGTATAGAGCGTGCGGACGGAAATATGTTCCGGGGTGAGCCACGTCAGAAGCTCGGGATCGTGCCCGGGAGCTTCGGCGCGCGCCTTGTTTTCCCATTCTTCGCAGGAGTGCTTCGCAAGGCCGGAAACATCAAAGTGCTGTTGTGTGAAATCTGGTTTCATTGTTATTCCTCGTTTCCTTTATCCGTTGCGATTCCCAGGCGCCAGAGAACTTTCTTCAGAGACGCGCCGACGTCGGAGCGCATGTGGATGAACATCTCCACACCTGCCTTCTGCAGTGCTTCGATACTGTCTTTCGGGTACCCGGCAACGACCACGATCATGTTGCTTCCCGCGCCGCGCAGGGTATCGATGACGCGCGGCATCATGTCACTGTAGCTTTCGTCGTCGCTGCAGGCGACCAGAATATCCGCTCCCGCCGCGAGCGCGGCTTCCGCCGCTGCTTCGGGGGTATCGAATCCCGGATTATTCATGACGTCGAGTCCGGCGGTACCGAAAAAGCCGGAGGAGAATGTCGCGCGTGCGTGACGCCACGCGCCCGGTCCGTACGTCGCGAGAAAAACGCGCGGTTTTCGATCCGATGCGGCCACCGCATCACGAAGCCGTTCGAAATCCTCGGCGGCACGGAAACTTTTGAGCGGGCGAACCTGCGGCGCGTCGCTTCCGCCGTTGCGAAGAACGTCGTTGACTTCGGCCACGGTGAGACCTTCCTGCAGCACCGCCGCCATCGCCGCGATCAGATTTCCTGTTCCGCTGCGCAGAACTTCCTGCAGCGACTGCGACAGCACCGCCGCATCCGAAGTCCGATTCGCACGGTGCGCCTGCAGTGAGGCGTCTATGGCCGCGGAGACCTGCGCCGCATCCGGTGCCGTGCTGTCGAGGGGCTTCTCGGTGAGATTCGGGTACTGGTTGCTGCCGACGATAACGTCGCGTCGGCTCGAGATATTCTTCCGTTTCTCTTCCGCGGTTTTCTCAATCATGTCCTGGATGAAACCGCTTTCCAGCGCGGCGAGGTATCCTCCCCTGCTCTCGATCTCCTGGAACAGCGCCCAGGCTTTCTGCGCAACTTCGCTTGTAAGCGTCTCGATGTAATAGGAGCCCGCGGCGGGATCCGTGACCTGTCCGAGCTGCGACTCTTCCCGAAGAATGATCTGCAGGTTGCGCGCGATGCGCTTCGAGAAGACCCCCGGGGTGCCCGCGACCTCGTCAAACGGTGCGGTGTACATCGCCTCCGCTCCGCCGATCACCCCGGCCATCGATTCGACCGTCGCGCGCAGCATGTTGACGTAGGGATCGTACTTCGTCTGATGCCACCAGGAGGTGCGGACATGCGCGTGCATTTTCCGCGACTCGTCATCCTTCACGCCGAACATGTCCGTGACCTGCGACCAGAGCAGGCGCGCGGCGCGCAGCTTTGCGATTTCCATGAAGAAGCTCATGCCGACAGGGAAATGGAAGCGGATACGGCGTGCGACGGCGTCCGGGGTGACCCCTTTCTCCGTCAGACGATGGAGATACTCCACGGCGGAGGCCAGCATGCATGCCAGTTCCTGCACCGTGTTCGCGCCGGCGTTGTGATAGCACTCTCCGCAGACGGAGATGACGGTGGACGGGAGAGAACGCTGATCGACATAGGTGATGGCGTCCCGGAGCAGCGTGAACGTCGTATCCATCGAATACGGAAGCGTTCCTTCGCTGACCAGGTGTGCGAGCGGATTGAAGTCGACATGCGAAAAACAGCGTTCCGTTGCGGACGCCATCGCGAGGTAGACCGGGGAAGACATTCCCGCGAGCAGATCAAAGCTTACCCGCGGCTGCATTTTCGCCGTTATCAATTCCAGATCGGGGATGTGCTGAACCGACGTTCCCTCTACCCCTGCCTGCGCAGCAGCATCCGCCGTTCCGCATGCGTGTACTGCCGCGCGATCGAAGCGAAGCGCCACCGCATTCTGCCCGTTTTCGCGGGCATGCACGATTTCTTTCGCCGCGTCCGCGGCCTGGGGAGCTTCCGTCGTCTGTGCGATGTTCCAGGGCTGTGCCGCGTGTCCGAGCGCACTGATGCCTCGTACATACGGATCAAAGCCCGGTAAGGACCCCACATGCGGAAGGGCCGCGAGATCCTCACGCATATACATGGGCTGGACGCGAATCCCTTCATAGGTATCCCATTCCAGCTTTTCAAAATCCATGCCCTTCAGGTCGGCAACAACCTGATCTTTCCAGTTTTCCTTCGTGGGCACGGGAAACTCCTCAAAGAGTTTCTCGCTATCATTCGACTTGCCGATGTCACTCATGAGTGTATTCTCTGCATCGTTTCTAAAGGCCGACGGCATAAAAAAAGCCTTCGGCAAAGGTTGTGATAAATTTAGCGAATTCCCCTCAGGAAAAAAACCGCATCTGTCCGGTTTTATGTCAGGTGGACCTTGGTCACCCGGAGATCGGGCCGATTGAGGAAGATCTGACCGAGCTGCTTGAATTTCTGAGGGACGTCTGAGACGAAAAAGGAGTAGTTGGGTTGATCGGACGAGGTGTTGAGCAGATCTTCCTGTCGCAGCAGCTGTTCCACCTCCCTTGCGGCGGCCTCACCGGAATCGATCAGGGTCACGCCGCTGCCGACTGAACGCTGAATGACGCCGCGGAGAATCGGATAGTGCGTGCAGCCGAGAATCAGGGTATCGATGTTTTTCTGCCGCAGTTCGCCAAGATACTCGTCCGCGACCATCTGCGATACGGGATGATCGGTCCATCCTTCTTCCGCGAGGGGAACGAAAAGCGGACAGGGTTTAGAAATGACCTCGAACGAGCGCTGCCGCTGATGCAGTGCCCGGGTGTAGCTTTCGCTTGCGATCGTCGCCAGTGTGCCGATGACACCGATGCGCCCGCGCCGGGTTGCCTGTTCCGCGGCATCCGCACCCGGCTCGATCATGCCGATAATGGGAATGTCGAACTGCGCCTTGAGGTCGTCGATCGCCACTGCGGATACCGTGTTGCAGGCGACCACCACTATTTTGACTCCCTGCTGCATGAGAAACCGCGTATCCTCGAAGGCATATTCCCGAACCACCTCCGCGGATTTCGATCCATAGGGTACCCGCGCGGTATCGCCGAAGTACGTGATGTTTTCATTCGGCAGATGCTGCATGAGCGCATGCACGACGGTGAGTCCGCCGATACCGGAATCAAAGACCCCGATGCTTTTCTGCTTTTGCGATATGTTCCAGGAGCGTGCCACGGGTCTACTGTGTAAGGATGGAAATTTGTCCGAGAAGCCGCTGTTTCAGTTCCTGTCGTTTCTGCTCGTCGGTGAACGCCTTTCCCTCACTGTCCACCACGTAGAAAGAATCAACAACGCCGTCGACTCGTGTAGCAATTTTGGCAAATACGACGTTCAATCCAAATGTGGAAAGCTCCGAAGCAAGACGATACAGCAGTCCGAAAGTATCGGGAGCATAGACCTCGACGATGGTCTGCTCTCCCCCGTCCGCGGAAAAATGCGGAATATAGGCGACGTCCAGGGTGACGTTTTTCTTTGGGAGTTTTCGAAGTTTCCGCACCCACTTCCTCCGGTAGCGTTCAAACAGCTGCTCCGCATCGAGTTCGCCGGCACAGACGGACTGTATCATCTGCCGCAGCTGCGCCGCCTGTTCCGCTCTGAGATGCTTCCCGCTGAAAATATCCACGACACGAAACGTATCCACCACCACATCGTTATGTGTGTCGATGGACGCATCGACGATACTGCAGTCGGCGCCGAACAATGCGGCGGAAAACAGCGCCAGCAGCTGCGGCCGGTCGATGCAGAAGATCGAAACTTCCGTGTACGCGCGGTGGTGCTGCAGATGGATGCGCACGCGCTGTCCGTCGATGACGTCCTGTATCGCGGCAGTGTACTCGGTTTCGCTGAGTGCCGACTCTGGAACGGTTTCTTCAATCTGCTGCTGAATCTGTTCGACACCGGTATCGCCGGTTTCCAGCACATGCCGCACCGTATCGTATAATTCACGCAGCAGCTCTCTCTTCCAGTCCGTGAGGACACCGGGATTGAGCGCCGACATATCCGCGACAGTAAGAAGGTACAGAAGGTTCAGGCGTTCCACGGTCCTGATGCGCTGGATAAACGGCTGCAGCGTCGTCACCTCACGGATATTTCGCCGGAAGGCAAGCTGCTCCATGCTCAGATGCTCCCGGACCAGGAAGGAAACCGTTTCAACGATATCGTCCCTGCCGAACCGCTTCAATATCTCCGGTGCAAGTTCCGCACCGACGAATTCATGGCGCGGCAGATCGAGCGGTTTTGCGATGTCGTGCAGCAGAACGGCATAATACAGCACCGATACGTCGGGAAGTTCGGCGAGTACGCGCGCGATGTGATCCTGTTCGCGCATCGATGTTTCGCATGCGTGAATGGCGCGAAGGGTATGTTCGTCGGCAGTGAAAAAATGGTAGACGTTGTGCTGGAAAAAATGTTCGAGCGCGGAGAACTCGGGAAGGATGCGTCCGAGGACGCCGAGTTCATGCATGACTTTGAGCGTGTCGGCAACGTGATGCGGCATTCCGAGGATCTGATCAAAGAGACGCAGCGCTTCAGGGGAGAAATGCGTATCCGCGACCGTGTCCATTGCCCGAATAATGTCGCCTCCCGGCGATGAACGCCGCTGCGCCATTTTCAGAAACAACCGCATGATGCCGACGTCATCGAGTGTTTCGGAAGCGTCATCGAGAGACAGAATCCCCTGGTCGGTCACCCGGTCCATGCCCAGTTTCCGCTTCTGATCATGGAAAACGAGCTGCAGCGAAATGTGTACCGATCGCGCATGCCGATAATAGCTGTGCATGAAAAGCTCGACGCCTTTCCTCTGCTCCTGTTCCCCGAACCCGAGGAGACGCGCGACCTTCCGCTGCAGATCATAATCCAGCGTATCATGCAGATGACCGCTGACGACGTGCATCTGATCCCGTACCTGAAGCAGAAATTCATAGGCAGCGCGCAATGCCGCGCGGCGTTCGGGAATGAGAGACAGTTGATTCAGCACCGAGGGAACAGCCGGCCACGGGTCAGTCGAAACGGGGATATCGACAAGTGCATCGAGCAGTCCCAGGTAATACACGGTATGAACATCGCGAAGCGTACCGGCGCTGTTCTTCACGTTCGGTTCGAGCAGCGATACGGCATTGCCGTACTGCGCATACCTTTCCTTCGTAAGCGCTTCGAGTGCCTCGATGATCTGAGCATTTTTCTGCAGCACTCCGTCTCGTACGATGGTACGAAAGAGACAGAAAACCTTCTCGGCCCCGGTAAGAAAAACAGCATCCATCTGCGCGACCCAGGAACGGATATCCGTTTCAAGCATGGATGCGATGTCATCGAGAGAACGCACGGTGATGCTGGCATTCTCCAACCGGGCAGAAAGCGTACTGATGATATCTTCATTCATCCTTGACGACGGTTCATCGTTCTGATGGATAACCAGAAGATCCGTATCGGAGAAAGACGTTTCCTCGTTTCTCGCGACGCTTCCCGTGACGCACAGGCAGTAGTCGCTTTTCGTCCAGTCCTCCCTCCATTCCTGCTGTATTTTTCTCTTTCGCTCGTTCATTTCACGCACCTGAACCGCTCACCACACGCCAATTGTATTCACATCTTTGTGATATGATCATAATACCTATTGTTATTGAAAATGTGGATATGTGGATAACGGAAAAATCGATGGCGCAGCTGTTGAAATGAAAAGACTTCCGCCGTTCTGACTTGAAGATTTCCTTCATGTTTGGAATGTGTTAGCATCGTGTTGGGAACAGCAAGCAGCATGGGAAACGGGGTTGTCCACAACGAAAAAGGGCGGCCGTTGACAATTTACCGGCCGCCCTGACGCTTTGTACACAGTGGTTTTCCACATGTGTGGATGAACTATCGCGCGATGTAGGAAATCTGCTTCTGCAGCTGTTCGACGCTTCCCTTCAGTTCGTCGTCCTTCTCCATTCCCTGCGCGATGGACTTGCAGGCATGGATGATCGTGCTGTGGTCGCGGCCGCCGAAATGGAGACCGATGGTCTTCAGGGAGGCACGCGTGAGATTCTTCGCGAGATACATCGCGACCTGCCTCGGCAGGACTATTTCCTGTTTCCGGGTTTTCGCGCGCAAGGAGTTCTCCGGAACCTTGAAATGGTCGGCAACGAGCTTCTGAATCTGTTCGACGGTAAGATCTTTCTTCTCCGACGAGATGACATGCTTGAGCACGCGTTCCGCGAGCGTCACATCGAGCGGACGCTGCTCGAGTGTGTGCCGTGCAATGAGTCCGATATAGCAGCCCTCGAGTTCCCGTATGTTGGATTTGACATTCGAGGCGATGAACTCGATGACATCCTGGGGAATGTCGATATGGTCTCCTTCCGCCTTCTTCCGGAGAATGGCGATACGGGTCTCGAGGTCAGGCGGCTGAACGTCCACCGTCAGACCGCATTGGAAGCGGGAGATGAGACGTTCGTCCAGTCCGACGAGATCCTTCGGCGGCCGGTCGGAGGAAAGAATGATCTGTTTCTTCAGCTGATGAAGGGTGTTGAAGGTATGGAAGAAGGTATCCTGCGTTCTTTCCTTGCCGGAAAAGAACTGAATGTCGTCGACGATGAGTACATCCATGTTCCGATAGAAGTTGGAGAACTCGATCGTGTTGTTGCGCTCGATGGCGTCCACGAAATCGATCGTGAACTTTTCACTGCTCACGTAGTACACGCGCTTGCCGGGGTTCGTGTGCGAGACGTGGTTGCCGATAGCCTGTATCAGATGCGTCTTGCCGAGTCCCACGCCGCCGTACAGCACGAGCGGATTGAACGCGGTTTCGCCCGCATTGTTCGCGACATTCAGCGCCGCGGCGCGCGCGAACTGGTTGCCGTCCCCACGGATGAAGCTTTCGAAGGTGAATTTCGGATTCAGATTGCTGACGAACGGTTCCCGTACGTAAACCGGTGTCGGAGTCCCGTTGTTCTCGCGCGGCTGTGCGGCCGACGGAGATCCTGCGGGGTACGGATTGCTCTCGGAGGCGAAATTAAACTGTTCCTGCTTCGGGACTTTCACCGCGTACTGCAGAGAGGCATTCGGGCCGAGAATCTCCCGCAGCGAATCCTGGAGGAGGTCGAAATAATGCTCCTCCAGCCACTCGTAGAAATAGGTACTCGGTACCTCCACCGTAAGCAGTCCCTCGTCGAGGGTGGACGGGATGATCGGTTCGAACCATGTACTGAAAGTCAGCGGCTTGACCTGCGGTCGGATCAGTTCAAGACAATTATTCCATGCGGCAACGGCGGAAGTGCCGGTTTCAACGTTCATGAGCGTCGGAGTTATTCACAAAAGGGTATATTTCACAAAAAAACAGAGCCATCACGTCCTCGTCGTGGCGAAGAGGCAAGACATCCCGCGGAAATCGGCGCAGTAATTACGCCAAATCCTTTAAATAGAACAGCTTAGAATAAGAGCATCAGGAGATTTAACGCCAGCGACGGAAGGTGGTTCAACCGCCCAATTCTAACCAATCTCTATCTTGATTAATGGATTTAACTTATCCACAACTTATTCACAGCGTTGAAGGCTGTGATGACGATGGATAGTATAGACATGGAAAAGATGATTTTCAACACGTAAAAAAACGCGTCGACACTTGACTTTTTCAAAGTACGGGAGCCACAATGACTTATAGGGGAATAATATTTTTCGTTTTTTTCTGACCATTTCTTCCGGACTCCGGAGGGGGGGAAATCGGGCAGACGAATGCCTGCCGGATATCCGGATGACTTGATTTTGAGGCGGGCGATGCGTAGAATTCAAAATAATGAAGTAACAGGTAACACCGTGCTTTTGAAGAAAACCGTATTCCTGTCCATGTTCGCTCTGCTCGCGCTTCCGCTGCTCACCCAGGCACAGTTTCGGGGTGAAGAGCCGACTGCCCCACCCGTTCGCGAAGGGGTATACCGCTCTTCAGGCAATAATAATATTTTGGGATTCTTTAATCCTGATAATTTCGAGATGCGGCACAGCGTTTCCGTCAGCTACGGCAGTTTCGGCGACGAGGGACTGGGGATGTCGATGTACACCAACAGCATGCGGTACCAGATATCCGAGCCCCTGAGCGTGCGTGCGGACGTTGCGATGATGTTTTCACCGTTCGGAAGCGCCTCGAGCATGTTCAACAAGCAGGATCTTTCCGGGATATTCCTCCGAAGGGCGAGCGTCGATTATCGTCCGAGCAAGGACATGCACATCAGCCTCCAGTACCGCAATGATCCGTACGCGCTGTACAATCCGTACGGCATGCGGGGCCTGGGCACCGGAATGTTTTTCGATAACTGGGAAGATGACGACCGGCGATAAGCGCCTTCCCGATGGATCTGTTCACCGAAGCCGGGTTACGCACTCGGCTTTTTTTCGTATATTGGTGCCATGGCAAGGGTAAAGAAGAATAAACAGCTTCATCCGAAACACCTTTTCCTCAACATCGTGATAGCCCTTCTGGCTGTCGTTGTTTTTTTCCTGCTTTACTCGTTCATCACGAATACGCTGACGGATAAGCCGGTTGACTGGACAACGGATACGCCCAAGAACGGCGAGGTGTCGGCGGAAATCATTCAATTGGATGTCCTCAACGGCTGCGGCGCCTCCGGAGTCGCGCAGCTGTTCACCGATTATCTGCGCAAGCGGAATTTCGACGTCGTGCAGTCCACCAACTACAAGACCTTCGACGTCGAGGAATCGCTGGTGATCGACCGCACGGGAGATCTGGAAGCGGCGCGGAAAGTCGCATATGCGCTCGGTATCGAGGACAAGAATATCGTACAGCAGATCAACGCCGACTATTACCTGAATGTCTCTGTGGTTATCGGAAGAGATTACGAAAAACTGAAGCCCACGAAATAATCGCTCACAGCACGGATCCGCATTGGAATCAAAGGAACTCGCACAGCTTACCGCAGAACTTTCCCTCTCGAAAAAAGCCAGAGACGTGGTCATACTCGATCTGACCGGTCTTTCCGACGTTACGAACTATTTCGTGATCTGCACCGGGGAATCCGACACGCAGGTCAAGGCCATCGCCGACGCCATCGATGACGGTGCGCGCGAGGAGGGCTCGCGCGTGTGGCGGCGTGAAGGCCTGAAAAACCTTCAATGGGTGCTGCTCGATTTCGTCGACGTCGTCGTGCATGTTTTCCAGCCGAAAGTCCGCGAATATTACGACATAGAACGACTCTGGGGAGACGCTCCCCGTACGGTCGTCAACGACTGACCCAGGTTCTTCCCCGCAGTCCCCACTTCCGAAACATCAGTATTTTCATGAAAGAATATCTGAAAGAACAGATCGCGCGCGTATTGTCCGCTCTTGAACTCGAAGCGGAAAACGATGACATCCAGTTCGAAAAACCGAAAGTCGCGGAACACGGCGATCTCTCGACGAATATCGCCATGACGCTTGCGCGCCAGGCGAAGAAAAACCCTCGCCAGATCGCGCAGGATATCGTCAACGGCCTCGCACTCGATCCGGCACGGATTTCCGCCGTGGAGATCGCGGGACCCGGCTTTATCAATTTCCGCTTTGCCAGCGAACACCTCTACGACGCACTGAAGGATATCCTCGTTCGGGGCGACCGTTTCGGGGCCAGCGACGAACATGCCGGAAAGACGGTGAATGTGGAATGGGTCAGCGCGAATCCGACCGGTCCCCTGCATGCCGGACACGGCCGGCAGGTCTGCATCGGCGCGACGGTGTGCTCACTGCTCGAGTGGACCGGCTGGACAGTAACGCGGGAGTACTATTTCAACAACGCCGGCAGCCAGATGAACAATCTGGGCTTGAGCATTCGTGAGCGCTATCGGGCGCTGCTGGGCGAGGAGATTAACGAAGAAAACATTCAGTACGCGGGAGAGTACATCGGGGATATCGCCCGGGCGATTCATGAAGAGTACGGCGATGCGCAGAAGGACGCCCCGCTGGAGTTCTTCCGCAAGCAGGGCGAGGTGCGCTGTTTCGAAATGATCAAGCGCACGCTTGGGACGCTGCGCGTGCAGCATGACGTCTTCTACAATGAAGACAGCCTGTACGCCGACGGAAAGATCGACGAAGTCCTGAAACAGCTGCGCGCCTCCGGACTGGTATACGACAAGGACGACGCGGTCTGGCTGAAAACCACCGCCTTTGGCGCGGATAAGGACCGTGTGATCGTCAAAAGCACAGGGGAACCCACCTACCGGCTCCCCGATATCGCCTACCACCGGGAAAAAGTGCTGCGCGGCTATGACCGCATTATCGATATTTTCGGCGCGGATCATATCGCGACGATTCCCGACGTGCTTGCGGGCGTGCGATCGATGAATCTTTCCACCGATCATATCGACGTGATCATTCACCAGATGGTGAGCTTCGTCAATGAAGGCGCGGCCGTGAAAATGAGCAAGCGTTCCGGCAACGTGTATTATCTCGACGATCTGATCGAAGACGTCGGCGTGGACGCCGTCCGGTTTTTCTTCATCATGCGCGGCGCGAACTCGCATCTCGAATTCGATATCAAGCTCGCACAGGAACAGAGCGAAAACAATCCGGTCTATTACCTGCAGTATGCGCACGCGCGCATCGCCAGCATCCTGCGCTTCGCGGAGAGCGAAGGCGCCACGGGTCTCGATGAGGCGGACCTTTCGCTGCTGACGCATGAGTCGGAGGTCACGCTGATCAAGGAGCTTCTCCGGCTTCCGGAATGGATCGGTGTTGCCGCGCGAACCTATGAGACGCAGCATCTGTGCACATACCTGCAGAACTGCGCGACGGCCTTCCACAAGTTCTACCACGACTGCCGCGTGGTGACCGAAGACAAGGCCCTCAGCACGGCGCGTCTCGCGCTCTGCCGCGCCACGAAGCAGGTGCTTCGCAACGGCTTCTCGATTATCGGGATCGACGCACCGGAGAAGATGTAGGATCAGAGATAGACGAAGAGTCCAAGGGAGTAGACGTTTCCGTTCAGGTTGATATTCGAACGGAACGGGGTGGTCTGCAGGGGGTAGGTAATGCCATGGGAAGTGACCGAGGGCTGCGGGAAGCGATTTTCCACTCCCATCTGGGGATCGCGAAATATGACTTCACCACGAACACCCAGATTGCCGGCGAAAAGGTATTCCGCTCCGACGAGAACGTGAATTCCGACGGCGGGTATCGAAGAGACATGCTCCGATTCGATACCGGCAATGGAATAGAGACGCCTGCCGGAATAGAGCCCTATCCCGCCGCCGACATACATTTCGAAGCGCTTCGTCGAAAACGGCAGGGAGAAGAGCGCACTGCCCTCGAACATCGCGATGCGGAATCCCTGCACGACCGGGGTACCGACGACGTCGGACGATTCGGAATCGTGCGAGAGATACTCCGCCCGCAGTTCCGCGGAGAGTGTCGGGATGAAGCGGTAGCGCCAGGAAACCGCGCCGGTGAACGACGCGCCGACGTCCGCTGTCTGCTGGCGCGCGATCGGATCGGGTGACTGGGGAAAAAGGAAAATCTGTGCATCGTCGACGAAGCCGCCGAACAGCGAAATACTGTGCTCGCCGCGCTGCGCATACGCCGGGGAGAAAAGCAGCAAAAACAGACACCCCCGAAGGAGCGCTGAGATCAACGGCATCCGTCGGGGGTGTTTCATTCTGTTCCTTCCAGTCGTGGTCAGGGAATCCTGTTCTGTTCTCCTGTCACAGGGACGTGGGAATCTTCAATCAGAATCAGCGGAAGAATTTATCGCGATTATCGACGACGTCAATTTCCTTCCGTTTCTGCTCGATCCAGGACTGCACGAATTCATTCTGCAGAGTCGAGAGCTGCTGCTGACGAATTTCGTCTTTCTTGACCTTGTATGCGGTTTCATCGAACGCCGACTTGCTGTCGAGACGCGCGACATAGACGCCGCGCTGCCCGATGAACGGAGCGGTGACCGCGCCTGCTTTGAGGGAAAGCATCTTGCCGATGAACGCCTGATCGGCACCGACGTTGGGCACACCCGCCTGGATCTTGTACGGCGGCGTGGTGGTCGCGGTCAGGTTGGGATTTGCGGCGATGATCTGTTCGATCGATTTTCCGTTTCCGGCGATCGACTGCGCTTTCTTAAGCGTCTTCATCATCTGGCGATCGTAGACCACCTGCATCTTGATCTGGTCCTTCACTTCGTCGAGAGCACGATAGCCGGCGGGACGCTCTTCCGACACCGTTGCGACGACGTAGCCGTTGCTGGCGCGGTGTACTTCGCTGACTTCCCCGACACCGTTCTCGAAGGCGAATTTCACGAGTGCGGGATTGGTGCCGATGTTCGGAATGTAGGAACCCGTCTGCTGGGCAAACTCGGGCGTTTCCTGAACCTGCAGTTTCTGCGAAGCGGCTTCTGCATCAAAACCGTTCTCGGAAGCGAAGTACGCAAAATCGCGAGCACTCTCGAAGAGCGCATCCTTCGTACCGGAGCCGGCCGTAATGGCCATGCGGATCTCCGCAAGCTTGAGTTCCCGCGTCGAGCGATCGAGCACCTTGATGATGTGATACCCGAACTGGGTTTTCACGAGACCCTTGATGTCGCCCGGACGCGAGCTGAAGACAGCGGCATCGAATTCCGCGACCATGCGGTTCTTACCGAACCACCCGAGGTCACCGCCACGCTCGGCCGCACCGGGTTCTTCCGAGTACTGCGCGGCAAGCTTGGCGAAATCTTCGCCCGCCTTCGCCCTGGCAAGTACCGTTTCCGCTTTGGCTTTCTGGGCTGCCTCGTCCTGTCCGCCGTCGGTGCGGAGCAGAATGTGGGCGGCATGATACATGACGTTATCGCTGATTTTCTCGTCGATGATCTTGTAGAGCGAGAGCCCGGTCTCGTTGGCCACGGGGCCCACGATGGAACCGACGGGCTGCGAGAACACCTCTTTGGCGACATCGGCCGCCACCTGGTCGCGAGAGAACCAGCGTGTCGAATCGTACTGCTCGGAGGAATTGTTGGCAACCAGCTCAAGGAAATCGGTGCCATTGGCCGCGAGATCCTTGATGGTATTGAGTTCATTCACGATCGCCGCGGTGTCGCTCTTCGAAGGAATCTCGGGGAAGAGGACGAACTTGATTTTCCGCATGTCCTCGGTTTTGAACCGCTCTTTATTCTTCTCGTAGAACTTGTCGTATTCTTCCTGCGTCGGCGCCGCGGTATCGGTAGCGGCGTACACGCGCGGATCAAAGAAAATGTAGCTGCTGACGAAGTCGATATTCTGTTCGACGAATTTCGCACGGACGCTGCTCTCGGGCACGATGACCGAGGAAGTCAGGATGTTCGTCAGCTTGGTGCGCAGGAGCTCGGAACGAAGCTGCGATTCGATCGCAACCAGCGCCTGCTGATTTTCCGGACCCGGGTTCTGCAGGAACTGCTGATAGGCGTCCCGGTTGAACTGGCCGGTGGAATCGGTGAAATACTGGGCGAGCTGCTGCGGGGGATTGTCGCTGAACACCCAGTCGGTGATTTCTTTATCGTTGACGGTGATGCCGAAATCTTCGATGGCCTGCTCGACGATTGCCTGCGTCACGAAATCATTCCAGACCTGTTCACGGATCTGCATATAATCGTTTTCCGTGAGTTCACGGCCTTTGTTTTGATCCTTGCGCTGCTCGGACACGCGCTCGACGACATCCTGAAACTCCTGGTAGGAAATGGATTTCCCGCCGACGCTTCCGATTTCATTCATCGAACCCTGCATGATCGAGCCGATATCCAGATCGCTGAAGACCCAGAATGCAACAAAGATGACCGCGAAAGCCATGATGAAAACGTGCGCGTTGTCGCGCATTTTGGTCATCATACCCATGTTAAACTACTCCACGTATGAAGAACAGATATACAAGCTAACAAATATATAGGAGTTGCCCTTATGATGCAATGCATGCGGAAAGGCAATCCGTCATCCGGGTGACGGGGTAAAAGAAAACCCCGCGGCGCTGGAAACCGCGGGGTCGTCGGATTCTGAGGCAAAATGCCTGTCAGAAGCGATATGTGATGCCGAACATGAGCCGGGAAATGTCGATCTGCTGCTCGGTGGTAAAGGCGTTTTCGTTCACGTCGCTATCCGGATCCGTATAGTTGAAACTGAAGGTCTCGTAATTTGACGCCGAATATGCGACCTGGACAGCAAAGTTATTTTCAAATTCGTAGCCGAGTCCGGCGGAGATGGTTGTCACGTCGTACTTCGAATCTCCTTTGTCGGCGTCCCACGGTGAATACCGATACCCGAAGCCGCCGCGGACGAACAGCCCGGTTTTCGGGATGTTGAATTCCGCGCCGATGCGGAAATTGTTGGTAGCGCGGAACAGGTTGCGGAGGTCGCGGTTGAGCGATGTGGTGTTGAAATTATTGTTGTCGCCGAACTCCAGCTTGGAATAATCGATGAGCTCGAAATCCCCGCTGATCGTCGCGAATTCGACCGGCGACCAGGAGGCGCCGAAACTGTAGATCGGGGCGGTGGTGATGTCGTAGTTGTTGTTGTCGACGGTCAGATCGTAGCTGAGACTCGCATCGGCGAATCTGCTGTACCCGGTTTTCGAGTAGTCCTCGCTGACGGAAATCATGTTTGCGGTCTGTATCGCCACACCGAAACGCGCTTTGTCGTTCAGGTTATAGAGGAAGCCGATGCGTACGTTCCATCCGGAGATATCCTGCTCCCATTCTTCCTCGAGTTCGAGACGCTGGAAATCGGTGCGGGCAGCGTTGTCGATGCCGACAATCACATCCTGCCAGACGTTGTTGATGTCATCTTCGATGAAGGAGCGCTGATACCGGTAGGAGCCGGAAAGAATGTTGAGCGAGATACCCACCATCGCGTTCGGTGCGACTTCCATGCTTCCGCCGAAGCTCCACTGGTTGAGTCCGCCTTCTTCGAACTGGTCGATGGTCTGCTGCACCCGGTTCGCGACGGGAATGGCAAACCAGCCGGGCTTCCCTTCATCGATATAGCTGAGCACGAGAGTGTCTTCCAGGCCGAGATTCCATGCGAAATCGTAATTCTCTTCGCCGTCGTAGAGAGAGGACTGGATCGAACTCTGCGGGTTGAACACCGCCATCTGCATTGTACCCGTGTAATCGAGCAGACGGTTATACCCGGCAGCGACCACGAAACTGCCGCGAGCGACGGGGAAAGGAATCGCAAGGTTCAGGTTGGTCAGGGCCATGCCGCTTTCACTGCCGTTGGCGGTCGTCCCGAGCAGCGTGGCGTCGTTGCTCATGCCGACGTTCGCAAGTCCGATGGAGAATTCCCGCATGCGGAGCTGGCCGAGGCCCGCAGGATTCCAATAGAGCGCCGAAGCGTCATTTGCGAGTCCGACGAACGCATTGCCCATACCCGCACTTCTTGCGCTGACGAGAGTCCCGCTGTGCGAGAGCCGAAGAGCGTCTTCGACAATCTGGGCCCTGGCGGTCAGGACCGTGACGAACATAAGGAAGAGAGAAAGGATAATCGCGCGTTTCATGTTGTCCTCCGGATATTCCGAACCGGCGAGGTGTGTCATGCTGCCGCCGGTTCGGGCGGGATACTCTGTGTGAATAAAGGCTCTCCTGCGAAGAAATCACTGCGCTGTCAGCGCGAACGGCTGCGGCCGCTCGACGAGGATCCCGACGAACGGGAACCGCCGCTCGATCCGCTGCTGCGCGAACCGGACGAACTCGACGAACCGCTGCTGCTGCGCGAAGGCGGCGAGTAGCTCGGGCGCGATGATGATCCGGAGCTGCTGCTCCTGCTGCGCGAGGGCGGCGAGTAGCTCGGACGCGACGACGATTCGGAGCCGCTGCTGGATCGAGTGCTTTCGCTGGATCGGCTGCTGCCCGAACTCGAACGCGTCGATGTACCCTGGTAGCTGCCCGATCGCGACGAAGCACCATTATAGCTGCGAGAGCGCGTGCTGTTGCTCTGGCTGGTCCTGCTGTTCAGACGCTCGTAGCTGCTGCCGCCGGTCGTGGACCGCGAGCGCGTGGAAGATGAGCGCACCGAACTGCTTCCGGTGGTCGTGCCTGTGAAACCGCTGCGGGATGCGGACCGCGATGCGCCGGATACGCGCGTTCGCGTGTCCATCGTGCGGGAATTCCCGCCGGTGCGAATCCTCGTCCCGTCGGTGCGGACGGTATAGCGTGCATTCGTTCCGCCGTAGTAGTACGGACTTCCTCCCCATCCGCCGTAGTGGTGATGGCTGTACCCGCCGCCCCAGTACCAGTAGGGATCCCAGTAGTGATTATAGTAGCCCCAGTACGGCGGTGCATAATAATCGTAGTACCAGGGATCATAGTAGCTTGACCAGACGGATCCGAAACGCACCGGGTAGTAGAAGCTGAAATACGTACCGGAGCGGCCGTAACCGTCATAATAGTAGTTGTTCGTAATGGTATTGCCCGTGCTGTCGACGTATGATTCCGAATATTCCGGGTAATCATATTCCTCGTAGCGCGGATAGTCGTCTCGCACGGTCAGCTGCGTGTAGCAGCCCGAGGTTCCGAGCATGACGACCGCCGAAGCCAGGGCAAGCAGGAGAGTGGTATTCCGTTTCATGACACACCTCATCGGTTCTCGTTTTTACGCTCTATAGTAATTAACAAATTTCATGCCGAAATCGTGTCGTTTCGGTGATACGGGCAAGTCGCCCATTCGAGCACGGAAACAAAATATCGTGCATCAAGGCCAAAAGAAAGGGGGCGTGGAGTGACCTCGTTCGAGGACACCCCGTTTCCGCAATGGGGACAGATTGTTCCCCTGACGCTGCACGTGAGGGAATGACGTACGCAGCGGTCTACAGGTAGCGGACGTACTGAATGCGAATTGCGCGGATGATCTTGTCGTGGGCGAACTCGGAGGTGAGCAGGTTCTTGAACAGGATGTCGACATTGAACCCGATATTCGTGGAGACGCGCACGCCGGTTCCGAGGGATCCGTTCCAGAATCCGCGGCTGTTGCGGTCGTTATCGAAAGCGAAGTTGTATTCGACGAGCCAGGAGACGATCGGACCGATGGATTTTTCCGCGCCGAGGTAGATATTCGGATCGGAATCGCGGTCGTGACGCTCGAGTGAGTAGTTGGCGCCGCCATGAAAGCTGACGGTTCCGTAAAATTGGTAGTTTTTACTCGCCGCGACGAAAAATCCGGGGCTTTTCATCACGTACTGGCGAAGAAAGGGAACCCACCCGTCATGGCCCTGCGAGTCGAACCCGACAACGACCGCCGGGTTGAACATGCTTTCTTCCATGACGCGGTAGCGCACCGCCAGGCCGGGAAGGTTGTTCCAGGTAATGCCGCCGCTGCCGATCACGCGCGTACCGCCGAAAGAGAGTCCCACGTTCAGGTTCGTGATCAGGCCGTACGTGAACCCGGCCAGGACGCCGCCGTCCGGATAGAGATATGTCTCTACCGCGCCGGCGGTCGCGGGGATGATGCCGGCCACGGGCATGTCGACGAGAAACTGCGGATCGATATTCGCCCGGTCTCCGGCGGATCGCTGGGCCAGGGCGGGAGCGGCGATCAGCAGCATAAGGGCTGCAAGCGATGCGCACGCGGTTGAACTGAATTTCATGGGGTGTCTGTTATCGTGTTCCGGCGATGAAGGCCTCGGCATCGAGTACGTCCTCTTCGCTGCCGAGGATGACCGGTGTGCGCTGATGGATATCGTGCGGGGCGATCTCGAGAATGCGCCGCGAACCGTCGCTGGCGCGGCCGCCTGCCTGTTCGATGATGAACGCCATCGGATTCGCCTCGTACATGAGGCGCAGTTTTCCGTTGGGGTTGTCCCGGTCGGACGGATAGGCGAAAATTCCTCCATACAGCAGGGTCCGATGAACGTCGGCGATCATCGACCCGACGTACCGGGCTTTATAGGGACGGCCGCTGTCCGTATCCGGCGTCTGGAGATAATCGATGTAGCGGCGAAATCCCTCATCCCACAGCATGCGGCTTCCTTCGTTCGTGCTGTAGATACGCCCGCGTTTCGGGATGGTCATGTTCGGATGCGAGAGCAGAAAAGCCCCGATGGTGGGATCGAGTGTAAAACCCTGCACGCCTTCGCCGGTGGTGAATACCATGATGGTGCTGGAACCGTACATGATGTATCCCGCCGCGACCTGACGGTCGCCGGCCTGCACGACATCTGCTTCGGTGCCCCGCTCGCCGTCGGAAACGCGGTGGAAAATGGAGAAGATCGTCCCGATGGTGACGTTGACATCGATGTTGGACGAGCCGTCCAGCGGATCGAACAGCATCGCGTAGTGTCCGCAGGGAAATTCCTCCGGAATGGGAATGATGGTCTCATTCTCTTCCGAGGCCATCACGCAGAGCTGTCCGCCGCTTTCCATCGCGTTGATGATCATCTGGTTGGCGAACACGTCGAGTTTCTTGACGTCTTCGCCGTGGACATTCGTGGCGGACGCCGCACCGAGAATATTGACGAGCCCTGCACGACGTACTTCGCGCGATACGATTTTCGCCGCGAGCGCGAGATTGCGCAGCAGGGTGGAAAATTCGCCGGTGGCATCGGGATGTACGCGCTCCATCTCGGCGATGTAGCGCTGGATGGTCATGACTCTGGCTTCGTCGCCGGGGATGTATGGACGGTCGGGCATGCGTGATCCTGTGGTGGTACGAAGAATCAGGGAGCCAAGGGTGCGCGACGGATGCTGAGGAAAACTTCCATTCCGTTCTCCGCCTGGCGGAACTCGACCACGTCCATCATCGAACGGATGATCAGGACGCCGCGGCCCCCTTCCTTGAGAAGATTGTTTTCATCGAGCGGGTCCGGCAGATCATCGGGATGAAAGCCGCCCCCCTCGTCCCGCACTGAGAAATCGATATGGTCGTCATAGCAGGTGCAGCTGAGATGCACCTGTTTTTTCGGATCCGATTTGTTTCCGTGTATGATGCCGTTGTTCACGACCTCGGTGATGGAAATCATGATCCGGTCGAGGATGGATTCCTCGAGGTCGAGCGCATCGTTCAGTTCGAGAACAAATGCCTCGACGATGCGAATGTTCGATCGAACACTCGGAATGCTGATGACTTTATTCAAAACGGCGTCGCTCAGATGGTGGGTCTCCTGCTTAGACGCGATGAATTCGGGTCTGTAAAGTAGGCAATCCCGGTCACAGATTCCAGATGACGCGCAATGATACGTTCGGCGTCGCGCGGGTCTCGCTCCTGTTCTCCGAGGTAAGCTGATACCAGCCTTCTGCGAGTACGTCCGTGAAAGGAGTGAGCCGGAGCCGCATGCTGGCGGTGGGTCCGTAGCTGCGAAGCGTCCCGGCGGCCTTCCGCGTAAGACCGTCGTACCCGTACCGGCGCTGCTCGAACAGGCGAAAGCCCAGTGCGGCCCGGAGGCGTTCGCCGAGGCGGAGGAACGAGAGCGAAAAGGTGCGCTCGTCGAAATACTGCAGGGGCCGCAGCGTGAACGCCGACCAGCGCAGTTCGCCGCGCTCATAGAACCGGAGGTGAATCTGTGCTTCGGCCCATATGACGTCGCCGAGCCGCAGCAGTGATGAATCGCTGAGCGTGAGCTGGCGCAGCGAAAAGCTGCGCTGCGACTGTCCGGGGGTTTCGAAATCGTACACGGTATAATTCGCGACGACCTCCGCCGCGTTCCGGCTGACGAACGACGGTCCGAGACGCAGCTCCGTGGCAGGAGAGAGGCGTATGACGCGGTTCCATGTATTGTTCGCAGATCGCTCCGCGAAAATGAACACGGTATGGCGCAGGTTGACGTCCCCCGCAACGGAGGCGTGGAAGACGGGACTGAAACGATGCGCCCAGCGCAATCCGGCGAGGACAAACAGCTCGTCGCGATCGTCGTAATTGTCTTCGCTCGGAGTATCGTACTGCAGCTTCACGGTCGAGGCGGACAGCCAGAGGGTATCGCGGTCGGTCAGCGCATGCGAGAGCTGCAATCCCAGCTGTGCCTGCTCGATGGTGTTGTTCTTCTGCTGCTCGAGTGACTGCTGTCGGGAAAAGGACGTCGCGCTCGCGCCGTCGAAGGATTGGATTTCGTGGACTTCTTCGCGCTCATTGAGTTCCATGCGCAGCTGTCCCGTCGTTCCTTCCCGGTTGTCGTACAGCAGGAGCAGGTTTCCGTTGAGTCGGAATTCGCTGATATCGGCGTCGAAGAACGGGACCGCTTCATTCGGATTCCTCACCGGACGCGTGCGCGCGATATCCCGCTGGGTGACGTCCACGTTGGCGGCGAGACGAAGCGTACGGAGCATCTGATACTGCAGGGCATTGCTCAGCGTGACGATGCGTTCGTCGCGCGATTCGATCGGAAAGGCGACGCCGCGGGTGGCGTCGAGCGAGGAGTCGTAGGGAAGGTAGAATTCCCTCCGCACCGAACGGAACTGCAGCTGGGTGCGGTTGAGCCCTTCCTCGGCGAACTGTGCGAAGAAGTCGGCAGACCCACGGTGTTCCTGCTGAAAACGGGGATCGATATACTCGGCGGAGGAGTACAGTTCCGCCTGTGCGGCCGTTCGTCCGATGGTCAGATCCTGCAGTCTCGCGGTCGCGGAATACATGAACCCGCGATCGTCGATACCCTGCTGATTGTCGAAGCTCACGCCGGCCATGGGAGTGACCTGGAACTGCGGCAGGGGAGTCCACCGCGTACCGAACAGCGCTTTGTTGGTGGAGAGATCGTTCAGAGCGAGGGCGCGGTTGTCGGAAAAGATGAACGAAGAAAACGACGCGGTCAGGGCCACCTGCTTCGACAGATCGTGTTCCGCCCCGAGGTTGAGACTCTGTTCGTCCTTGACCGTGCTGCGGTCGGTCCGGATCAGCGTCCGCTGAAATCGCTCATCCGCGGTGACACGACATGGACCCGTGCCCGCACGCCAGTTTCCCATGAAGTCCCAGAGGTAGGTATTGACGTTGCGTTCGAAGCCGAACGTGAGCGAACCGGGTCCGCCGAACGCACCGCTGCTGTCGGCCGCCGCCGTGTCGTCAGGCGTGAATTGCGCATGCGCAGTGTGCGTGAGGATGGTCAGCCCGATAAGCAGCATCGCCGCAAGCGACGGACCGAGACGCACGGCACTCCGGCTCAATTGCGTATCTGAAAGCGCCATGCGTCGGAGATGCCGTTGGGATTTCCGTTCTCGGCGGTCACCGAAGAGACGCGCCAGTAGTATGTTTCGCCGGCGCTGAGCCCGGGGCCGGAGTATCGGAACGACAGGGTGTCGCTTCCGTCCGCCGTCACGATCTTTGCCCAGACCTGTCCGGTGTTCTCCGAGACCGACACGGTGAGAAGATATGCCGCGGCTTCCGGGACGCGGAGCCAGCGCAGGAGCGGGTATGCGTCTGCGTAGCCGTTTTCGCTCGGCGAAACGAGGAGTGGGCGGGAAGCGATATAGTCGTATGCGGACCGCGAGAGCGTGCTTTCGAGTCCGCCGCGATCCACGGCCGTGACCGCATAGTAGAATCCGCGTCCGATCTCTGTCACGGAGAGATCGTCGTAAAATGCCGAGGTGCTCTCCGCAGCGAGCAGCGAGGGGTCGGCGGAATCGAACGGAGAATCGGATCGATAGATCCTGTATCCGGCGAGATCGGCTTCGTCGACGGAACTCCACGCGAGCAGCATCATGCGCCGCGAGCCGTCGTTGAATCCGTTGACGTTGATATCGAGGGGGGGGTCCGGGGGATAGACGTTGCGTGACCGCGCCGTCACGGTGTCGGACGGCGGGCTTTCGTTTCCGCTTTCATCGAATGCGGTGACGAAATACGAGTAGGTCGTGTCGTAGCTGCGCTGTACGTCGATGAAGTAGAATACCGTGACCGTATCCACCGCGTCAAAACGTGCGGGGTCTCCTTCTTCTGCGCGGTAGACAATATAGCCCCGCAGGTCGGTTTCCTTGTTGGTGATCCAACTGATGAAAATATACCCGTCATGCGCACCCTCGACGAGCATTCCCGCCGGCGGCAGGGGCGCGAGTTCGTCCGGCCCCGGATCGACGATGCGTTCGCGTTCGCAACCCGCGGCAACGAACAGCAGCATGATGCCGAGGACGAGCAGCAGGCGGCGGCGCGGCAATATTTTGTGGCTGGTGAAATGCATGTGCGAAGAAAATCCGTATCCGGATAACATACGTTTCCAGCCGGAGATGCGAAAGGGGAAATTGGGAGTGTAGAGATGCACGCGGAAGAGTAACCACGGATTACACAGATTGCACAGATTGGGTTATTAAGGAAAGAGGAGACCCTCGCGGATCTCCTCTTCATGGAGAGGGTTCGATGCGGTTTACCGTTGCTCTTCGACGAGCGAGGCCTGTTTGGTGGAGACTGCACCAGCGTTGCGCTCTTTGGTTGAGGCCTGCTCCAGGGCGGCGACGCGGTGCAGCAGCCGCTCGAGCAACGCATCGCGATCGCGGTTGCGCTCCTTTACCCTGGCGAGTTCCGCATTCGTTTTCTCGAGCTGCGCGGAAGTCTTTTTCAACTCGGTGGTCCGCTTCTCCAGCGCCTGAATCGCGATGCAGATGATGCCGTCGACGTCGGCTGTGGCGAGCGTGGTGTCGTTTCCTATCGTGCCGACGCCGTCATGACCGAAAGCGGCGAACCACTCCTGCGCCATGGGTCCGTAGTGTCGGTACTGCGTCGGATCCTGCTGCCTGTAATTCCAGCTGCCGAGACGGAGCTGGCTGAAGTGCCGCAGGACGGATTCTCCGTCGACGCTGCGGAAGCCCTCCTTTTTTGTGGAGTCGGAGATGCTGGTCCAGGAATTGCCATTGGAAGCCACCCTCACGCCGATCGTTCCAGCAGAGTTGGTAAACAGGTCGTAGCCATTCGCAAAACGCGCATAGAACTTGTTTATGGAACTTGCGGTAAAGGCGGAGGTCGCACTCGCGTCACCGATCATGAAAACACCGGTGAGACTGTTGGTTGAAACCAGGCATCCCAACGCGGTTGACCGATCTCCGCTGGCCGTTGTATAATATCCGAGAGCTGTGGACGACGCACCGCTCGCATCGGTGAATAAACCGGTCGCAAGGGAGTTCTGTCCACTGGCCGACGTAGAAGACCCTATGGCAGTGGAATAGATGCCGCTGGCTGTCGTCGAATGTCCCATCGCCGTAGAACCCGCACCGCTGGCAGTTGTATACCCTCCCATCGCCGTAGAACTTGCACCACTGGCTGTCGAAGATTCTCCGAACGCGACGGAGGAGTTCCCAATGCTCGCATCATCCCAAAGCGATCCCAATACGCTCCCGGCTCGAAATGCCGCTTTTTTGGGATACCAATGCATCCGAGTTCCGGAACCCAGGTTCAAAGCTGATCCGCCACTCAGGTTTCCCTGCGCCAGAAGACCGTCATTCCCGGAGACGTGCAGAGTTGCTGACGGACTGCCTGTTCCGACGCCGAGTTTGCTGCCAGAATACACCAGATTCGTGCTGCCGGTGACGGCGGCTGATCCACTCCACAAAGCGACCTGATTCGCCGTTCCGGAACCGCTGATTCCACCCGAAGACGGCGTAGTCCACGCCACATCCGTACCGTTCCAACTGAGCACCTGGCCGTTGCTCGCAGACGAACCGTTTATCTTGGCCGGAGTGACAGAGGCATCCGCCAGGTCCGCGGTGGCGATTGTGCCGTCACTGATCTTGGAACTGGTCACGGCATCCGACGCAATAGCGGGATCGGGATAGGTACCAGTCAGATCACCACCGGCCGCCCCGCTGGGCGGAAGTGAAGTCGGGAGGACTCCGTTCGCCAGTTTGGTGGCAGTCACCGCGCCATCCGCGAGTTTGGCGCCGGTCACCGCATCGTCGGCGATATGGGCGCTGCCGATGCCGTTGGCCGCGACGTTGATCGTCGCGATCGGTCCCGTCCCGTTCTGGATATCCAGCGTACCATTTAGATTCTGTACGGCCTGGATTCCCGAACCGCCGCTTCCGCCAATGGCGGAAATGGTGACCGAGCTGCCGCTCGGACTGAGGGTCACGTTGCTTCCCGCCGCGAGTATTACTTCGTCTTTCAATGTCACCGTGCCCACGCGCACGCCGGAGACGATCTGACCAGGAGCGATCTTCGTCGACGTCACGGCATTGTCGGCGAGCTTGGTGGTGCTCACCGCATTATCCGCTACGCCGATGGTTGCGACAGGACCGTTCGAGTTCTGTACCGCGATGGTCCCGTCGGTGTTCTGCACGCCCTGGATTCCCGTGCCCCCGCTTCCGCCCGCGGCAGAGATCGTCACCTTGTTCCCGCTGGGCGTGAGCGTCACATTCGTGCCGGCTTCGAGCACCACGTCGTCGCGCAGCTGCGTGCCGTTCACGTCGAGGCTTTTGACGACCTGTCCCTGCGGGATTTTCGCCGCACTCACGCTGCCTGCGGCCAGTTTGGACTCGCGAACACTTCCGTCCTGCAGCTTTCCGCCCGGGATGCCGTTGTCGGCGAGACCAATTGTTGCGACCGGGCCATTCGGATTCTGCACGGTCATCGTCCCGTCGGTGTTCTGCACGCCCTGGATTCCCGTTCCGCCGGAACCACCGGATGAACTGATGGTGATTTTGCTTCCGGCGCGTGTCACGGTCGTGGCGCCGCCGCCCTCGAGCGTGACGTCGCCGCTGATCGTATTGACGCTGGTAACCACACCGGTCGCACCGGGTTCGAGTCCCGAGGCGAGTTCCGCGCGTGAGGACATGAGCGCATACGGCGCCGCGGCGAGTTCGGTGCGCGGCAGCAGTTCAGACCCCCCGTCCACTGAGACGCCGAGGAAGTATCCCTTGTCGAAAGGCAGGGTCAGGGCCGTCACCGCTCCGATCATCACATTGAATACCCCGTCCCGGACGGAAACCACCTGCGATTCCGTCCAGAGGTGAGTGGGATTGCTGCGTGAATCATAGAGCTTGAACGTCAGCGTGTAGCTGCCGTCGGCGACCGGCGTTCCCGCCGCATCTGTGAGAACTCCCTGGTAGCTGAAGGTCTGCGGCATCTGCGCCTGGGCAATTGGACTGCAGAGGGCGAACAGCGCAAGCGCGAAGAGGAGTATCAGTGAACTGCGCATGGTTTCTCCTTGTAAAACGGTGACGATTCCTTTCACAACTTTCTGGATGTTTATTTCAGAAGAACCATCTTCTGCTCAGCGAAGAATTTTCCGCTGGTAAGACGGCAGACATAAATCCCGGCGGGCAGTATCCCCGCCTCGAACTGGATCCGGTGGATGCCCGCAGACATCGCGCCGTCAATCAGGACACGAAGCAGCTGTCCGGTCGGTCGATACAGTGCGAGTCGCACATGCGCCTGCACGGGAAGGGTGAATTCGATCGTGGTGGAAGGGTTGAAGGGATTCGGATAGTTCTGGCGAAGGACAGGCCGAGCGACAAGCGCCGGTGGATCTTCGATGGCATTGGGAGCGGATAGAATGCGATACCAGAATCCCTCGCCGGCAGTCCAGGCGGAGCCGGACGCGGTTCCGATGACAGCCTGTCCGACGGTGGCAGTGATGCGGTGAGTCCCGTTCGACATGTCGGAGCCGCCGCTGCCGAGCACGTCGCGTGCGAGAATCGTTTGCGCCTGAAGCGGCGCACCGATGCAGCAAATCAACAGCATTGCAAGCATCACACTTCGAAGGGTCATGCGAACCTCCTCTGAAGGTGAAAGAGTATGTAGATCAGGTGCGGATTCGTAGGCGGGGAGAAAACGCGGTCAAAAGGCGGCACGCATCCCCAAAACAGACGTTCTCAGGATTCAGGGGTGAACCTGTCTTTTCTCTATGGAGAGGTAATATCTGGTGGACCAAGGAAGGTAGGGAATAAAGACTGGGATGTCAATAATATCAGGTCATACGACCGGTATACGCGTTATCGGATGGCAGAACAGATCGGAACGGAAAAGGAGATGAACCTGTCGGCGGCATATTCTACCTAGCGGAGCAGGAGCAGTGCAGCGGTCAGGGCGACGGCGAGAAGGGTCGATATGAGGTTCACGGCGTCATTGCGCAGCCAGGGAAATCCGCGCGTAAGCTCCGCCGCTGTGCCGCAGTGCACGGGCTTTTCGGTTTTCCTGCCGCAGGACGGGCAGCGGTACTGCGCCTGCACTGTCGCGCCAAGAGCGCTGTCGATCAGACTGCCCAGCGCACCGAAGGCGACGATGGCGAGAATCTGCGGGAGCGAAAGTGTGATGAAAGGGAGAGCGGTGAGGGTGACGATCAGCGCACCCGTCACGCCGCCCAGCGTTCCGGAGAGGGTTATCCCGCCCGAGGTGCCGGGGGGAACACGGCGCCCGGAGAGTACGCTGCGGGGCTGGTGCCGGGCGAGCACGCCGATCTCCGTACCCCAGGTGTCGGCGGTGACGACGGCGACAGCCAC
>QKAF01000159.1 GCA_003246455.1 Bacteroidota bacterium | reverse complement strand
CCCTGCTGGTTCCGCCGCCGACGCCGGAGGTGACCCGGGCACTCGCCGCCCTGCTGAAGAAGCACAATCTTCTTGAAGAGACGGACCGCACCCTCTACGACACCCTCGATGACTGCTGCCGCGATAAACATCCGGAACTCGTCCTGCGCCTCGCAGAGCATCCCGCCCCTCCGCTTTCAAAGCACATCAACAATCCCGACGGACTCGATCCCGCCCGCCGTGCCGTACAGCGTGCCGGATACGATTTCGACAAACTCGCCGCGAAGTGACATTTATTCCCATTTGAGATTGTGTAGGGGCGCAGCATGCTGCGCCCCTACACATAACCGGCAACATATTGCCGGTTATTCACATTCCTGCCTCCTGCTTCCTGCCTCCTGCTTCCTGCCTCCTGCTTCCTGCCTCCTGCTTCCTGCCTCCTGCCTCCTGCCTCCTAAAACTCCCATTCCACGCCGAAAATGGGCAAAAGACCCCATTGATAGAGCGTTTTGACACGCTGATTCGCATCATCCCAGATATAACCGGCAATATTTTGCCGATTATAGGCGTTCCAGACACTCAGGTAGACGACGAGGGCGGAGCTATCGAAATGAAAGCGACGATCGACACGGACATTCATTGAGTGATAATCCGGGTGTCGCTCGGCGTTAATACGGCCGGCGTCGAGCACTTCCTGCCGCGCGGTGGCCGATGCGGCAGCGTCCATCGGCGTGTACGGCGCGCCGCCGGCATAGATCCAGCGAACGCTGAACTCCCATTCCGCGCTCGGTTTGTATCCGCCTTCGACGCTGAAGAGCAGCCGGTTGTCGTAGACGCGCGGACGCTCCACGCCCTCCGCATCGGTGTAGCGGGACGTCGAATAGGACGCACTAGCGATGCCGTAGAAATCGCGCGCCAGTTTTTTCTGCAGCGTCATTTCCACGCCGCGCGACCGGGCCGTGCCGGTGGACTGCAGCCTGCCGTGCGGCATGAAGAAGCCGTAGCGGTAGTTCATTTCATCGACGAGGAAAAGTCCGGGCTGGTCGGGATCCACCGGGAAGCGGTCGTATTCCTTCACATACCCTTCGAGCGTGAGACGCGTGCTCTCGGTCAGCAGATGCGACAGCGACAGTACCCCGTGCAGCGCGCGGGGATTCTCCAGCCCCCGGTTCGCGTCGTCCTGGGCCAGCAGCGGGAGTGGAAGCGACTGCGTATAGACTCCCATGGACGCGCTTACGCTGGTCAGATCCGACAGCTGCAGGGCGACGGCCGCGCGGGGTTCGATCGCGACGCGGTCGTTCCATTCCGTATGCTGTGCGCGGAGTCCCGCCGACACCGTCAGCGCCGGAAGCGGTGAAAGTACCGCGGTGGCGAACACCCCGCTCTGCATGGCGTTGATGTCGCGTTGGAACGTGAATTCCGGCCGGGGATTTCCGAGTTCGTCGGGCGCGGCGCCGTAGCGGTTGTCGTAGCTGCTGCGAAGCGCCTTCACGTCGCCGCCGAATTCCAGGCTGAACGCCGGACCCGCTTTCCACCGCGTTTCCGTCCGCAGCTGCACCCAGCTTTCGCGCGAATCGTTGCGCAGCAGCGGCAGTCCGCTCCCGGTTTTGAGGAACTGCTCGTCGAAGTTCATTCCGGTGTAGGAAAGCGATGTCGTCGTGAACGTCTGCGTGTTCCACAGCGCGCGCCAGCTCACGCCGCCGGTGTAGTTGTAGATGTCCTGCCGCCCGTAATACTGCATGTCGTTTTCCGCGGCTGTTTCCGCGTCGGGATTGTTGTGGTCGTCGCTCCAGAGTCCGAGTACGCTGATCCGATGCGCGGGCGAGAGTTCATACGACGCCTTCAGCGCGGCGTCGCCGTACCAGGGCGCGACGGAAGTGCCGATGTCGATGGCGGAGACCAGCAGGTCGAGATAGCTGCGCCGGGCGGAGAGAATCCAGCTTCCCTTCTCCCCGGCCGGACCCTCGAGCAGCCCGCCGAAGCCCGCGAAATTCAGATCCGCCTGTCCGAGAATCCGTTCCCTGTCGCCGTCGCGAAAACTGATGTCCATCACCGACGAAAGCCGGTCGCCGAAACGCGCAGGGAAACCGCCGGCGGAGAAGGTCACGTCGCGGATGAGGTCGACGGGAAGAAGTCCGAGCGGTCCGCCGCTGGATCCCTGGGCGGGGAAATGGTTGATGTTCGGCACCTCGATGCCGTCGACGAAGAACGCGTTTTCCAGCGGACTCCCCCCGCGCACGATCAGGCTGTTGCTCTGGTCGTTGACCTTCGCGACCGAAGGCAGCACCATCATGATGCGGCTCACGTCGCCGGCGGAGCCGGGCGAGCGGCGGATTTCCTCTCCCGAAAACGCCGCGACGCTGACATCCTCCGCCTTCACGGCCGTGAAATAGCCGGCCGTCACCTCCACCTCCTCCGCGCTGTAGGCCGAAGAATTCAGCGCCGCATCGATGGCAGTGACGCGTCCCGGCCGCACGACGACATCCGTCAGGACCCGCGGTTCATAGCCGATGTAGCTCACGCGCACCGTGTAGCTTCCGGCCGGAAGTCCGTCGATGGCGAAGCGTCCCTCCCCGTCCGTCGCCGCGCCGCGCGCACCCTCCGTTTCCACGGAATCGCTTCTTCCATGTTCCACCGTCCGCACGATGACGTTCGCCCCCGGAAGCTGCGCATCGGTTTCGGCGTCGGTGACGCGGCCCCGGATGCCCCCGGACTGTCCCTGCGCCGCGGAAACGAGGAAAAATGTCAGAAAGAAAACCGGTACTGAGAAAGGAAAGAAGGATCGCATGGGATACAGCTCGCAATTG
>QKAF01000066.1 GCA_003246455.1 Bacteroidota bacterium | reverse complement strand
AAGGCGTTCGATTTCATCCCGGGCAATGTTGACAAACGCTGTGTGTGTATACTTTTCGTCATGCCGAGTAGGTCGCGGCAGCGACCGTATCGAGGCACGATCCCTCGATACGCGTCGTCCGCCTGCGGCGGAACGCCGCTACTCAGGATGACGCGTTCTTCAAAATCCTCTGCGCGCTCTGTGCGCCTCTGCGGTAAAATCCTCTCAGCGCCCTCCTTGCCCTCCCTCCCTTACTCCTCGTTCGCCTCCAGCCTCAACAGCACAGCACTGGAATCATGCGACCATGAATACCGAATACGGTACCGCGCATCGAGCGTGCCCTGTATGCGCTGGTACGCCAGGTCGGTGTTGGAGAAAAACGCCCAGCCGCGGACGCCGACGGTGGCAATGAGGCTGTCGGCGAGGTGTTCATCGGGGATGTAATCGTGAACGGGATAGTCGCGCACTGTCCCCGTGCGGATGCAGTTGTAGTGCACGATGGGCTGGACACGGTAGTGCACATACGTACCGTCCCCCGGACGCTTTTCCTGCATCCATATCGGGAACACCTCCCGAACCTCCTCGCGGTACCCGTAACGCAGGGTGTCGGTCATGCGCCAGGCACGGATTCCCAGGGGCGGAAGCACCGCGACGGCAAAGACCAGCACGGTCGCGGCCTGAACGAACATCCTCGCTTTCTCCATCCGCAGAACCGCCTGCAAACCGAACGCGAACAGTACCGCCATGAGCGGCATCGCGTACAGCATCATGCGCGGTGTCTTCAGCGTGTAGAGCTGCAGACTGGAGGCCAGCGCGGCAAATACAATGCTGAGCACGAGCAGCACGGTGGAAGCTCGAAGCTTTGAAGAGCGCAGGCCGTGGATCACCCCGGCACCAAGGAGCAGCAGCCCGACCAGCGGCAGGTGAAAGTACATGAGATGCGTCATGAAACGGGTGGCGGAACGGGGAAACCAGAGCAGCGTTTCGAGCTTCCAGAAGGTCAGCGGCATGAAGAAGTCGCGATGGTAGTTCATCGTGTACCAGTGCTCATGGTAGGCATCGATGCTCTGCCGGACGAACAGGAAGTAATGTGCGGCAAAGAAGAGGAGAAGCAGCGCGCCCATCGGCAGAATGCGACGGAACAACATACGCCCGTCTCGCACCCCGAGCCGGATCCATTCCGCGACGAGTGCCGCAGCGGCGACGAACACGAGCGGATGGCTGAAGAAAACTCCCGCCGTGAGCAGCAGCACCAATCCCGGCGTCCGCCATCGGCCATCACTCACGAACACCCCAAATACCGCGGCAGCCATCAGGGCATCGAGCGAATACTGTTTTACTTCATTCGCATAGCTGATCAGGTAGGGATTGAAGGCGACGAGAACCACGCCCAGCAGCTGCGCGCTGAAACGGAGATCGAGCCTGCGCACGATATACACGATCAGCGGAAGCAGGGCGAGGCCGGGGAGAATCGATGGCAGCCGCAGCGCCATGGGACCGTCCCCGAACAGAACGCTCGCAAGCTTCGTCAGCAGCACATAGCCCACGGCCGCCTGCTGACGATAATCGAGCAGGTGCGATATCATCGGCAGCGGGTACCGGATGATCCCCACGGCCAGCATTGCCTCATCGAGCCACAGCCCCCTCCCGATAAAATACAGCTGCAGCCGCAGCACCGTCCCCAGGACGATCACCCCAAGGAGTATCCATCGTTTCTGAATGTCGGTGAACGGTCGCATAGACAAATATAGGGGGAAGAGAGGAGAAAGGGAGGGAGGATGCAGAGGACACGGAGAAGATTTTACCGCGGAGGCGCACAGAGGCGCGCGGAGGATTTTAAAGAACGCGTCATCCCGAGTAGCGGCGTTCCGCCGCAGGCGGACGACGCGTATCGAGGGATCGTGCCTCGATACGGTCGCTGCCGCGACCTGCTCGGCATGACGAAAAGCATACACACACAACGTTTGTCAACATTGCCCGGGATGAAATCGAACGCCATTCTCCAAATATCCTCTGCGATCCTCCGCGCGCCTCCGCGGTAAAATCTTCTCTGCCGCCTCCTTGCCCTCCCTCCCTTACTCCTCTATCGCCTCCTCCATGCCTGATAATAAAAAACCCCGCACAGTGGCGGGGTGTTTTTCAACTCGGGAATTGCGGGAGCCGCGTGAGCTCCCGTAACGGCACCCCTCGTCGATCTTTCTCGGAGAGTATCGGATCGGTCACCGGCCAGTCGATGCCGACGGCGGGATCGTTCCAGAGCAATGTGCTTTCGGTTTCGGGATGGTAGTAGTCCGAGCACTTGTAGAGAAAATCCGCGGTGTCGCTGAGCACGCAGAATCCGTGCGCGAAACCCGGCGGCACCCAGAGCTGCTGCCTGTTCTCTCCCGAAAGCTCGTACCCTTCCCATTTGCCGAAGGCGGGCGAACCCTCCCGCACGTCCACGAGCACGTCGAAGACGGTGCCGGTGACCACGCGGATCAGCTTGCCCTGGCCGTACGGATGCTGGAAATGCAGGCCGCGCAGCGTGCCGCGAACGGAACGCGAGTGATTGTCCTGCACCAGCTCCGGCACTCCCGCCGCATCGAACGCATCCCGCCGATAGGATTCCATGAAGAATCCGCGGTCGTCGCCGAAAACTTTCGGAGTGATCAGTAAAACGCCGGGAAGCGATGTGGTTTGAAAGTTCATTTCCGTCCGCGCACCATCGGACGACCGCCGACGGAGAAGTAGTCGAAACCGTTCTTCTCCATTTCTTCCATGTCGTAGATGTTGCGGCCGTCGAAGACGACGGGGATGTTGAGCATGTCCTTGATCTTCTTCCAGTCGGGCATGCGGAACTCGTTCCACTCGGTGACCAGCAGCAGCGCATCGGCGTTGTTCAGCGCCTCGTACGCATGCTCGCAGTAGGTGATGCGGCTGCCGAAACGCAGCTCCCGCGTGTTCTCCATCGCTTCGGGATCGAAGGCCTGCACCACGGCGCCGGCTTCGAGCAGGAGGTCGATGATGATGAATGCCGGGGCTTCGCGCGTGTCGTCGGTGTTGGGCTTGAATGCGAGGCCCCACATGCCGAAGGTCTTGCCCTTCAGGTCGCCGTCGAAGTAATCGTAGATCTTCTTGAAGAAACGCTTCGGCTGGTCGGCGTTCACGTCTTCCACCGCTTCGACGATGCGCAGCGAGTGCTGGGCGTCGGTCGAGGTGCGGAGCAGCGCCTTGACGTCTTTCGGGAAGCAGGAACCGCCGTAGCCGGTGCCGGCGAAAAGGAATTTCTTGCCGATGCGCGAATCCGTGCCGATACCGCGGCGCACGTTGTCGATGTTGGCGCCGAGGATCTCGCAGAGGTTCGCGAGGTCGTTCATGAAGGAAATGCGCATGGCGAGATGACTGTTCGCGGCGTACTTGGTGATTTCCGCACTGCGCTCGTCCATCACGATGATGGGATTGCCCGAAAGCACGAACGGCTCGTAGAGATCGGTCAGCGCCTTTGTCGCGCGCGCGTCGGAGGTGCCGATCACCACGCGGTCGGGACGCAGGCTGTCTTCCACCGCGAATCCCTCGCGGAGGAATTCCGGGTTGGACGCGACGGTGAATTCTCCGTCGTACTTCTCACGGATCACCGCGGTGACGCGCTCGGACGTCCCGATGGGCACCGTGCTCTTGTCGACGATGACCTTGAAATCCTGCGGCGCGTTCTTCGCCAGGATGACGCCGATGTCTTCGGCGACCTTCAGCACGTACTGCAGGTCGGCGCTGCCGTCTTCCTGCGGCGGCGTGGGGAGACAGAGGAAAATGATTTCCGACTTGATCACCGCCTCTTCGAGGTTGTCCGTGAACGTCAGACGGCCATCGCGGAAATTGCGCTCGTACAGCGGATGCAGCCCCGGTTCGTAAATGGGGATCTGCCCGTTGTTGAGCTTCGCCAGTTTTTTGGGATCGTTGTCGACGCAGATAACGCGATTGCCGTTCTCCGCGAAGCAGGTGCCGGAAACAAGACCGACGTATCCGGTACCAATGACTGCGATGTTATAAGGCATAAGAACTCATGGGGATATTGTTAAGGGGTCGAATATTCGTAAAGGGTGAAGGCGTAAAGGGGAAAGGCGGTTTTTCGTAAAGCGGTAAAGGGGTTAAGAGGTAAAGCGGCACCCCGAAACGGAGCGCAGGAAAACTTCTCCCCCGCCCTGTAAGGGCGGCACATGCATTCATGCCGGCGTAGTCCGCCGAAGGCGGACGAAGACGCATCACGCGGCATTGGCATCCGGATTCTGTTCCGAATCGGGTTTTTTCTCCGACGGCTTTGCCGCGCTTCCGTTTCCGTTGGTCCCGTTGTGATACCCGTTGCCGTTGAGGCGGATACCGAGACCGCTGTCCTTCCCCTTCGCATGGCCATTGCCGTTCGTGTGGCCGTTGCCGTTGACATGGCCGTTGCCGTTCGCGTGGGCGCGGCCGTTGGCGTGGCCGTTGCCGTTGGCATGGTATCCGTTGCTTCCGTTTCCGTTGGCGCCGGCGATCACCTTCACCTGCCCTTTCTGCACCACGCGCATGGCGAGGACATGGGAATAATGGGTGTCGCGGTCGCGGGAACGGATCAGGTCGGTGTAGCCGAGACGATGCAGAAGGTACACTTTCGCGAGAACCACCGCGCCGATGAGCACCCACCCGTAGTTGGTGGGAAGCATGGCCACGGCGACGCCGGTGC
>QKAF01000101.1 GCA_003246455.1 Bacteroidota bacterium | reverse complement strand
GATCATGTGCGAGGACTGGCTGCCGATCGCGAATCTCAGGACCGGTCTCTGGGAGATGCTGACTTCGGATGTGAGCGCGCTGCGGTACGATCCGGTACCGGACAGATACGATCCCGAGAAGTTCACGGTCACCGCGACGCTGCGGAACACGGGCGGCGCGAATCTCAGCGAGGTGGTCGCGGAAGTGGAATGGACGGACGGGAGCGGTCTGGACCTGATAGAATTCGATACGGAGTATCCCGGCGACAACACCAATCCGAAGACACGCGGCGTGCTGTTCCCCGGTCAGGAGGCGGAGTTCGTGTGGGGCTTCCGTCTGAAGAACCGGAACACGACGGGCACGACACAATACGCGGTCTTCAACGTCAAGTACGGCTCACGTGAAACCCCATATATACCGAACGGCTGCGAGACGTCCGTGGAGATCGATCCGGTCACCACGACCGCGATCTGTGACGTGTCCTCACCCGGGGATTTCATCCTGTTCCCCAATCACCCCAATCCGTTCACGGCTTCGACGATTATTCGTTTCTCCCTTCCACACGCCGTACCGGTCACACTGACAATCGTGGACGCTCTCGGCCGCGAGCAGCGCCGGCTGCTTGACGGGGAGTATCGCCAGGAAGGAATTCACTCCCTTGCACTCGATGGCAGCGGAATGCTCCCCGGAATCTATTTCGTGCGGATGACTGTCGGCGAGACCGTACATTCCCGCAGGATGATCCTGGTCAGATAGCTTCTGTCATACCAATCCCTCCAGAACGGGAATACCCGTCACGGAAAGATGGCCGTACAGCCGTTTCACTACCGTATGATATTCAGCTTTCGAACGGCATGGAACGCACCCGCCTGCATGCGGATGAAATACTGTCCGCTGCGGAGGGATGCGCTGCCGCGATCGGGGTACCAGGCGGTTTCGAACACGCCGGCGGGCTGCTGCTGATCGACGAGCACCGCCAGTTCGCGTCCGAGCATGTCGTGCACGCTGATGCGGACGTTCGCATCTTCCGCGACCCGGTAGCGGATGGACGCGTGATCATGCACCGAGAGCGACATCGGGTTCGGATACGCCTCGCGGAGTTCGAAGCCCAGCTGCGCGAGGTCCGCGAGGTGTACCTGGATCGGCGCGAAATCGTCGGTCGTTCCGTCGTAATCCCGCGATTCTCCCGGCACGAAGTCCGAGAGCGTGTATGGATCGCGAAAGCGGTATTCCTGCGGAAGCGCGGTCGTTCCGTGCCCGGGGAGAAAGGCACGGCTCTCCCATGGTCCCTGCGGACCCTTTGCCCGCTGCACCTCGAAATGATAATTATTCGTTTCCGTTTCGGTGCGCCAGAACAGCTGCACCGCGTCGCTCTCCACCTGGGCGTTGAAGGCCGAAAGCTCCACCGGAATGTAATCGGTGCAGATGCGGGCCTCGAACACCTGGTCGACGCTCGCGCCCACCGCCGTGCTCGCCGGCACGATGCTCGTTCTCGTCGCGAATTGATATGAGCGGGGCGAAGTCGTATTGAGGGAGGGCGTGGTGAATTTGAATTTCACCTGATGCGAATTGTCGCCGGTGACGCGATACCCGATGAGGAAATCGTGCCGCGAATGCGTGACACTCACATAGGGGTGCGGAGGATTCGGCGGATCGATTTCGAAGAAGCCGTGATTCAATCCCGCGCGCGCGAGAAAAAAGATGTTGAACACATCCGCGTAGGGACTGAACGCCTCGCGGATGAAAATCCTGATCGTATCCTTGTCGAGCGGACCGGCGTTCAGCAGTTCGAAATCCAGTTTCACCGTCCACACCGTACACTGCGTCACCGGCTGAACGGGGTTGACCGGAATGGACACCTTGGTCGCCCAGTCGTGTGTCGGGACACTCTCCGTGTGATATGCATACGTGGCGTTGCTTGCGTTCTGGTAATACAGGAAATACGGGCAGGCGAAAGGCGTTGCGGTCCGCGATGACTTTTCCATCGAAGACTCCATAAGGTGCCCGAATGGTGAGAACACCGACATCTGCGGAAGTTCTCGCCGGTCGATGCCGCCGCTTCCGTCCGCATTGGACTGTGTCAAGCACACCGCAGGCAGCAGAAGGCCAAACAGTACGAACGTCGCCGTTTTCATGAGTGCAAATCCTCCTCTCTTTGGTGAGCAGCCCCGGGGCCCGCCGGTGCAGCGGACAGGTTAATGAGGCACTTCCTGTCCGCACAGGGCCGACGATTCGCGTCAAAATAGAAATTGTATCCTCGTGTGTCAATGCGCAAAGCGGCCTCTGCGCCGGGCATGTGTCGCGTATGCTGCGGCGGAACGACTTTCCGGCGCGTGCGGTTGAGATAGGAGGTATGCGGCGAAGCGGCAGGGAAGAAAGGCAGGATTGCATGGAAAAGCTGAAATTCCGTATCGAGGGCGATTCACTCGGTGAAATCCGCGTACCGGCGGACGCGCTGTGGGGAGCGAGCACACAGCGCGCCATCGAAAACTTCCCCATCAGTGGACAGCGTTTCCCGCGTTCATTCATTCGCGACCTGGCGCTGCTCAAGCGCTGCGCGGCGGAGGTGAATATCGAACTGGCGGCGCTGGACCGTGTGCGCGGCGAAGCGATAAAATCCGCGGCGCAGGAGGTCGTGGAGGGGAAACTGGACGACCAGTTTCCCGTGGATATCTATCAGACCGGCTCAGGGACCTCGACGAACATGAACATGAACGAGGTGCTGGCGCGGCGGGCGATGCAGTACCTGCAGACGGCGGGGGGCGATGTCACGGACGTGCACCCCAATGACCACGTCAACCGCAGCCAGTCGAGCAACGACGTCATGCCCTCGGTGCTGCGCATCACGGCAGTCGCATCCGTGCGAAGCATGCTGCTGCCGTCGCTGCGACTGCTGCAATCAGTCCTGGAACACAAGGCCGATGAATTCTCTTCTTTTATAAAGGTCGGACGGACACATCTGATGGACGCGGTACCGATGTCGCTTGGAGATGAATTCGGCGGTTACGCCGCACAGGTGTCGGCGGCGTGCGTGCGCATCGAGCAGGCGTCAGACGAATTGTGCGCGCTTCCGCTCGGAGGCACTGCGGTCGGCAACGGGCTGAATGCACCCGAGGCGTTTGCGCCGATGGTCATCCGACTTCTTGCGGACGAGTACGATCTGCCATTGCGCGAAGCGCCGAATCACTTCGAATCGCAGGCCGCACGCGACGCGGAGGTCCATCTCTCCGGAGCATTGAAAACCGCGGCCGTCGCCCTGATGAAGATCACCACGGACGTCCGATGGATGGCTTCCGGACCGCGGGCCGGCCTCGCGGAGCTGCATCTCCCCGAGGTGCAGCCCGGATCGTCCATCATGCCGGCGAAAGTCAATCCTGTCATCGCCGAAGCGCTCGCCATGGTCTGCGCGCGCGTGATCGGAAACGACGCCTCGATCGCCCTCGCGGGCCTGAGCGGAAACTTCGAACTCAACGCCATGCTCCCTCTCATCGCGGTCAGTCTGCTCGAATCGGTGGAACTCCTGGCGAATGCCGTCCGCGTCTTCGCAACCCGCTGCATCGCGGGCGCCACAGCCAACCAGCCGCGCCTGCAGCGTGCAGTCCAAGACAACCTGATGGCGGTCACCGCCCTCGTCCCGCGCATCGGCTACACCCGGGCCGTGGCAATCGCCAGGGAAGCGGAAAACGATGGTCGCAGCATCCGGGATGTGGCACGGGAACGGACGGGACTGTCGGTCGCCGAAATCGACGCTCTCCTGGGCAAGCGGGACTCCTCCTGACAACGGCGTTCGTTTTCGGGGCCGCGCCGCGCTTGATTCGTGCCATACAAATGAGCATGTTGTCCTGAAATATCGAGATGAAAAACCACTGGGGTGGAGGACATCATGAAAAACTGCATCAATCGCATTGTACTGACGCTGGCGCTCGCCGGTGTCATGATTCCCGTTTGTCGTGCGCAGGACACTGTCGGGGTCGCACTCGAGTATGATTCCACGGCAGTGTTCACCGTGGACGCCGGCGAGGAAA
>QKAF01000036.1 GCA_003246455.1 Bacteroidota bacterium | reverse complement strand
CCAGAGAAACTGGGTGTCCGATACGGGCTTCTCGCTCGGGAGAATGACGGTCTCGGAATCGTCACCGTCCGCTCCCGCGTCGCGCACGCCGCCCGGCGCCCCGCCCTGTCCGGCGTCGATGTTGAGCGAACGGAAGAGGTCGTCGATCTGGCGGGGATCCATGCGTCCGCCCGCTGCCGGACGGTCGCCCATCCCCCGCCGCAGCGAGGAGAAGGAATCGTATTTCTGCTCGGCGCCGCCGCCGCGCTCGTCCGGGGCGTCGATGCGCACGCGCGAGTAGCCCGGCGTATCGGGCCAGGGCGCACCGGGCAGCGGGATGTCGCCCTGCGGCATCGCGCCGCTCCCGCCGTTCACTCCTCCCCCGTCGGACACATCGCGCGAACGGTCGCGCGTCACGTCGCCGGATTCGGTATCGCGGAAGCTGATGCTGGGGGTGAGGTCGTAATGGTACAGGCTCTGCCGCACCACCGCGCTGAGAATGGTGTAGATGTTGCGCTCGTTGGAGAACTTCACCTCGAGCTTCGCCGGATGCACGTTGACGTCGACCTGCTTCGGGTCGATGTTGAGAAAGAGAATGTACATCGGGAAGGCGCCCTGGTCGATCATGTTTTCGTAGGCGCTCACCACCGCGTGGTTGAGATAGCGGCTGACGACGTATCGGCCGTTGACGAAGAGGAACTGCTCGCCGCGGGATTTCCGCGCGAAGCTCGGACGGCCGATGTACCCGGTCACGGTGATCAGGTCGGTCTCCTCCTTCACCGGCAGCAGGGATTCCGCCACGCGGTCGCCGAAGAGGTAGGACACGCGCGTCGGAAGGTCGCCCGGCATGGCGTCGTACACGGTCGCGCCGTCGGATATGAAGGTGATGCGCACATGGGGATACGACAGCACGAAACGCTGCACCGAATCGGCGATGTGCTTGTACTCGGTCGCGTTGGATTTGAGAAACTGACGCCGGGCGGGCGTGTTGTAGAACAGGTTTTTGACGCTGAACGAGGTTCCGACCGGACCCTCGGCCTTGCTCTGTTCCTCGAGCGTGCCTGCCTCGATGCGCAGCCATGTGGCGACGTCCTGTTCCGCCGTCCGTGTCCGCAGTTCCACTTTCGCCACGGAGGCGATCGACGGAAGCGCTTCGCCCCGGAATCCGAAGGTCATGATGCGTTCGAGATCCTCGATCGATCGGATCTTGCTGGTCGCGTGCCGCTCGAAAGCCAAGAGCGCATCCGACTCGCTCATGCCGCTCCCGTCGTCGATCACCTGGATGAGGGTCTTGCCCGCGTTGGTGATGTTGACGGTGACATGCTCCGCACCCGCGTCGATGGCGTTTTCCATCAGTTCCTTCACCACGGATTCGGGGCGCTGGACGACTTCGCCGGCCGCGATCTGGTTGGCGAGATGCTGGGGAAGCTTCTGTATGAACGGGGTCTGCGGGTCCTGTGACATGAATCAGTTGACGTACGTATAGATGAGGTAGACGAGAATGAACATGATGACGATGATGATCAGCGGCCGATTGCTGCCGCGCCGCACGTTGCTTTCAAACTTGATCTGCCGGCGGCGGCGCGCGTCTTCGTCCTTCTTCGGATCGTAATAGCGGGGCGTGTAATCGAACCGCTTGTACTGGGGCTTGCGCATGAACATGGCTGCACCTCCTTGCGGGGCTAATCCTCCACCGTTACTTCGTCTTCCGTGCGAAGTCCGCCGAAAAGGGCCTGCACGAAGGACTCGTCGTCAAAGACCTGCAGATCGTCGATCTGCTCACCGACGCCGATGTACTTCACGGGAAGCGCGAGTTCGCTGCTGATGCCGATCACCACGCCGCCCTTGGCCGTGCCGTCGAGTTTGGTGACGACCAGTCCCGACACCTCCACGGCATCGCTGAACTGCTTGGCCTGCTGGATGGCGTTCTGTCCGGTCGTCGCGTCGAGCACGAGCAGCACGTCGTGCGGCGCGTCGGGCATGAGCTTGGCCATGACCCGCTTGATCTTCTTGAGTTCCTCCATGAGGTTCGCTTTCGTGTGGAGACGTCCCGCCGTGTCGATGATCACGACGTCGGCCTTGCGCGCGAGCGCTGCCTGCAGGGTGTCGTAGGCGACCGCCGCGGGATCCGAACCGTGCACCTGCTGGATGATCTCCACGTCGGCGCGCTTCGCCCACACTTCCAGCTGCTCGTTCGCCGCGGCACGGAAGGTATCGGCCGCGCCGATGATGACGCGCTTGCCGGAACTGCGGTAGTTGTACGCCAGCTTGCCGATGGTGGTGGTCTTGCCGACGCCGTTGACGCCGACGACCATGATGACGTAGGGCGAAACGCCGGCCGGCAGCTCGATGGCCGTGCCGTTGGTGCTCACATTGTGCCGCTCGAAGAGCTTCGCGATCTCCTCGCGGAGCAGGCGGTGCAGTTCGTTTGCATCTTCGAAACGCTCTCGGCGGACCCGCTCACGGAGTCCGTCGATGATGCGCGCGGTGGTCGCAACGCCCACGTCGCCGAGAATGAGAATCTCCTCGATCTCGTCGATCAGCTCGTCGTCGATCTTGCGCTTGGCCTTGATCACGCGCGTCACTTTCGCCATGACGGATTCGCGCGTTTTCGTGAGTCCTTCTTTCAGGCGGTTGAATTTGAGTTTGTCGAGAAAGCCCATGGGAATCGTTCTATTGAGTGTTTCAGATTATTTCTTCTGCTTCTTCATCAGCTTCATGAACCGTTCGCCGTACACGTACAGCGACGCGAACAGAAGACCGACGCTCACCATCATCAACAGCGTGAGCGTGATGTTGGTGCCGCCGTCGCCGAAAAGGGCCGCGAGGAGCACGAGACCGATGCTGACGACGGTGGCCTTGCCGAGC
>QKAF01000043.1 GCA_003246455.1 Bacteroidota bacterium | reverse complement strand
GTTCCTTCGTTTCGGAAACCAGGTCTCCACGCTCGCGCCGTTGTTCAACCGTATGCCCGGGGCATACATCGGGAAATGAAACGCCGCATTCACCTGGCGCTGCTGATTGCCGGAATCCTGTTCACCGCCTGCGGCGGAGGAAGCGATCTTGCACCCGAAGATCCGCGCATCGTCTCGGGCCGGGCGCTGTATGACCGGGCGGAGTTCGATCGCGCGGAAAAACACTTTACGGATCTCCGCGACGAGGCCGCGAGCACGGCGGATCTTCTCCTCGAGGCACAGTCCGAAAAATGGCTCGGGAGCATTCAGCTGGCCTACGAACAGGCGGACGCCGCGCTGAAGCATTATCAGCGCAGCCTTGCCTTGCTCGAACAGGGCATCGCGCGCGGCGACAGTCTGCGAATTCCGGTCGACCGCCGGTGGTTCGACGAACGGCAAAACGTGCTGAGCAACACCGGGGTGGTGTACAAGGGCGCCGGGCGCTTCGCGGACGCGGAGCAGCTGTTTCGCAATGTCCACGCCTACGACAGCGCGCGCGGCGACACCTACCATGCCGCCATTTCGCTGTATAACCTCGGTGACGTGTATCATCAGCACGCGATCGTTCGTCTCGCCGGGGGAGACACCACTGCTGCCCTGCATCTTCATCAAATCGCACAGGGCTGTTTCCTGCGCTCCCTCGCGCTGTATCCGACGGGAGACGCATGGCTGAACCTCGGCAACAACTATTCGCTCGACAATGCCCTCGACAGTTCCATCGTCTGCTATCGCCGGGCCGAGGAGATCTATGCGCGGGACGGTTTCCGCGTGCAGCGCGCGCTCGCGCTCGGGAACATCGGCGTGCTGGCCCAGCGGCTCGGACGCCTCGACGAGGCTGCGGACGTGCTCGAAAAAAGCATCGAGATTCTCGAAGAGCTGCGCGGAAATCTCTCGTCGGTGGATATTCGCACCAGCTTTATTTCGAGCAAATTTTTCATCTATGAAAACCTGATCAACATTCTCGTGACGCGGGGCGAGGTCAGCCGCGCCTTCGAGTACGTCGAACGAGCGAAAGCGCGTTCGTTCCTCGATCTGCTCGGGAACAAGGCGATCGGCGAGGGGAAGGAGCGTCCGCCGGAGGTCGAGCGGCTCGTACAGCGCGAACAGCAACTTCAGCAGCGGATCTCCGATCTCGTACGCAGCACCGACAGCAGCGACGCCCTGGGCAAAGCCATCGCCGAACATCAGGAGACGCTCGCGGAACTCCGTCATGCCGATCCGGAATATGCGTCCGTCAAGAGCATCGACCCCGTGCCCTTGCCTCGCCTGCAGGCAATGCTCGACGACAGTACCGCAGTGCTCGAGTATTTCGTGGGCGAAGCCGCGTCCTTTGTTTTTCTCGTGCGGCGGGACACGGTCCTCGTCCGTCGCCTCGAATTCGATCCCGATTTCAATCTCGACAAGGCGATCGAAAAAGTGCGCCGCAGCCTCTACTACGATTTCCCGATGAAAAAGCTGGGGTTCATTCGCGAGCAGCGGCTCGGCAGGAATGCGGGCAGCGAGGAAGCGCTTCGCGCATGGTATGCCGAGAAAACGGATCCATCGTGGCAATACGAACTCCTGAACATGTACTCCCTGCTCGTCGCGCCTGTCGCGCCGGCCCTTCGGGGAGTCACCCAGCTGTACGTCGTTCCCCACGGCCCTCTGCATCACCTGCCGTTCCAGGCACTCGTTACTCCGCTCGGGATAGATTTCTCGGCGGACCGGCACGTGGTGCGTCCCCGCTACCTCATCGAGGACTACGCCGTGGCCTACCTTCCGTCTGCCAGCGTGCTGGGCTTTGCGATGCAGAAGGACGTGCACCGCGCCGCCACGGCGCTCATCGTCGGTGATCCGCTGTATGCCGATGCAAAGTACCGGCGCCATCCGCTCGACGGGGCGCTGATCGAAGCCGACACGGTTGCCCGGTATGCGGGCGATGCTCTCGTGCTCAAGCGTGAAGCTGCGGAAGAAAGCGTCGTCAAAGGGGTGATGGGCTCGCGCGATCTGCTGCATTTCGCCACGCACGGGGAACTGAACAAGGACAATCCCATGCAGTCGCGCATCCTTCTGGCCGCGGCGCATCCCGACAGCGTCAACGACGGCGATCTGACCGTCGCCAAGATCTTCAATCTCGACCTCAATGCCGTACTGGTCACGCTCAGTGCGTGCCAGACCGCGCAGCTTTCGGGCGGAGAAGGAGCGTTCACGGCCGGCGATGACCTGGTCGGTCTGACCCGTTCGTTCATGTACGCGGGGACACCGTCCGTGATCGCCTCGCTCTGGGTGGTGGATGACGCCGCCACGCTGACCTGGATGCGGAATTTCTACCGTGCCTGGCTGCGCGGCGGCATGAGCAAGATGCAGGCCGCGCGCCGCGCCGCCCTCGACATGCTCGCGCAGGGCGAGGACGAAGACTGGACGTTCCCGTACTACTGGGCGGCCTTCGTGTATCTCGGCGACGCTCGCTGAGTCGCGCTGCGCGACGTCGGTCGCAGGACGTAGGTCGTAGGACGTAGGACATAGGACATAGGAAATAAGCTCCCGCAGTCCCCCTCTCCTTCCAGGAGAGGGGGAGCAGGGGGTGAGGTTCTGCGGAACACGGACATTGCTCAATTCGTAGAACCGGGATACTTTGCACTTTCACATCGTTGTCCGCATTCGGAGGCACGTCATGAAACCTTTCGTACTGTTCCTGTTCGCACTCGCAGTCGGATTGAGCGCCGGTAACCTCAGGGCGCAGGATAAATCCTCCACGCTCGGCAAGCCCATATTCCCGAAACTCGAATACGTGAACCTCAACGCAGAACTCGGCTTCGAGGCGGAGATCCTCCGCGGGTTCGGCGCACGAGTCGATGACGCGCGCCGCGACGCCGACGGCGCTGCGGTGGCCGCGCAGGCCGTACTGCTGAGTTTCGCGGAGAAACTTGCCGGCAAGAAAGCGCAGACCGTCACCGCGACACAGCTGCTGGCGGAAGCCGCGCGCATTGCCGAGGAGCAGCAGAACCGGGATGCCGTGATCGCCGTCGAGAGCGCGAGCGCCTACATTCCCGGCAGCGAGCCTGTCGTGCAGCGTCTCGCCGAGGCATCGTCGCTGTTTGCGGAAAATCGCGGCGAAGGAGAGTTTCTCGGCTTCGTTCGCATCGTCAATGACTGCGACCGGCTCCTCGATATTTACATCGACGGAAAATATGTGGGCTTCCAGTACGGCGGGGACGATGTCGTGTATTCCACCGGTAACGGAACCACGCACGCACGCGTCACAGACGCCTTCGGCAATACCGTCAGCGAAGTGCTGTTCGTGCAGCCTGACGAAACCATGACATGGACGATTCAACCCTGACCTACGACGAAACCATACGCTGGCTGTTCGACCTGCAATTTGTCGGCATCAAACTGGGACTGGACAATATCCGGTCCCTCGCCGCGTCATGGGGCGATCCCCAGCGTCGCTTTCCCGTCATTCACGTTGCAGGGACAAACGGCAAAGGATCGACGTGCAGCCTCATCGCCTCGGCCCTGCAGGCCGCGGGGTACAGGACCGGACTCTACACGTCGCCGCATCTGGTCGATTTCTCCGAGCGCATCCGCGTCGACGGGATTCCCATCGGGGAGGAACGGGTGGTGGAATACACGCGCCGTCTCCGGCCGCAGATCGAAGCGCTGCAGGCGACCTTTTTCGAAGCCACCACGCTGATGGCGTTTCAGCACTTCGCCGAGGAAGGGGCAGACGTCGCCGTGATCGAAACAGGCCTGGGCGGCCGTCTCGATGCGACCAACGTGGTCTCCCCTGCGCTCACCGTCATTACGAGCCTTTCGATCGAACACCGGGAATTCCTCGGCGACACCATCGCGGAGATCGCGGCGGAGAAAGCGGGCATCATGAAAGCCGGTGTCCCCTGCGTCACGCCGAATCGCGCGGAGGAGGTGCTGGCCGTGCTTCGCGCACGGGCGGCGGCGATCGGCGCCCCGCTGCATCTCGTGCCGCCATGTGCCGATGCGCCCCTGCTCCGTGATCTCGATCGCATGGAGTGCGTCCTCCCGGATTTCGATCGACCGGTGGAGATCGGTTTGACCGGTGCGCATCAGGTCGAGAACGCGGCAACCGCGGCCGCGGCCCTGCGGATCCTGGCGACGAAGGGATTTCCGCGTCTCACCAGCGGACGGATCGCGGAGGGATTCCGTGAGGTCCGGAAGCGCAGCGGACTGCGGGGGCGGCTCGAACGGCTGCAGGGGACCCCGGAACTCGTGGCGGACGTCGGGCACAACCCGGACGGCATCCGCGCGATGCTGGAGAGCTGGACGGCGGTACGTGACATTAAAAAGACAGATCTCGTGTTCGGGGTCTTGAAAAGCAAGGATCTTCAGGGTATCTTTAGCGTACTCACCCGGTATTCTCCCCGTTCGATCACGCTGGTGCAGGCAGTGTCGCACGACGCGCGGTCGCTCGAGGATATGCTTCACGAGGCCCGTGCCGCGGGTATCGAGGCGGAAGGTGCCGGCCGCGTCCAAGATGCTGTACAGCAGAAGCTGAGAACGGCGGGTGAGGGGTCGGTTCTGCTTTTCGGATCGCATTACGTGGTGGGGGCATTCCTCCAGGAATGGGAAAAAAAGCGTGACCGACGCTGAAGTCGCTTGATTCTTTGGACCCTGTAGCGGATATTTGTGTCTGGAGCCCCATCCCTGCCAAGTACACAGACGTCCCGCACTTCCAGTAACGCAATTCCTCGATTCATAGCAGTGACGCTCGCCGGCCACGGCCGCGATGTGGCTTTTCTCCGCACTACAGGGTCGCGAAGGCGCCCACCGCAAGATAGATTTCAAAACATGTATTACCGTTTCAATACCACAGGGTACGCATCATGACGATGGACATCGCCGAACTGAAGTCCAAGCGCATTGCCGAGCTGTCGCAGGTCGCACGGGAGCTTGAGATTTCCGGCTACAGCGACATGCGAAAGCAGGAGCTTATTTTCAAGATCCTCGAGGCGCAGTCGCAGAAGGATGGCATGAGTTTCAGCAAGGGAGTGCTCGAAGTTCTGCCTGATGGCTACGGCTTCCTGCGCGCCGCGGACTATAACTATCTCCCGTCACCCGACGACATCTACGTGTCGCCCAGCCAGATCAAGAAATTTGCGCTGCGCACCGGCGACACGATCAGCGGGCAGGTCCGGCCGCCGAAGGAAGGCGAGCGTTTCTTCGCCCTTCTGAAGGTCGAGGCCGTGAACTACGACGGACCGGAAAAAATCCGCGAACGCACGCTCTTCGACAATCTCACGCCGCTCTATCCCAACGAGCGCCTGCAGCTGGAGGTCGCACCGAACGATCTTTCCACACGCATCATGGATCTGCTCACGCCGATCGGCAAGGGAAACCGCGGACTGATCGTTTCGCCGCCGAAAAGCGGTAAAACCATCCTTCTGCAGAAGATCGCCAACAGTATCAGCACCAACCATCCGGAAGTCGTGCTCATCGTTCTCCTGATCGACGAGCGTCCGGAAGAGGTCACGGACATGGAACGTTCGGTGAAGGCCGAAGTGATCAGTTCGACCTTCGACGAGCCGCCTGAGCGGCACGTGCAGGTGTCGGACATGGTGCTGGAAAAAGCGAAGCGCCTGGTCGAGTCCAAGAAGGACGTGGTCATTCTTCTCGATTCCATCACCCGTCTCGCGCGCGCGCACAACACGGTCGTTCCGCACTCCGGCAAGATTCTTTCCGGCGGTGTCGACGCGAACGCCCTGCACCGTCCGAAGCGCTTCTTCGGCGCGGCGCGCAACGTCGAGGAAGGCGGCAGCCTGACGATCATCGCCACGGCTCTGGTGGAGACCGGCAGCCGCATGGACGAAGTGATCTTCGAAGAGTTCAAGGGAACGGGCAACATGGAAATCGTGCTCGACCGCAAGCTTTCCGACCGCCGCATTTTCCCCGCCATGGATGTCAACCGCTCCGGAACGCGCAAGGAAGACCTCCTGCTCACGCCAGAGGAGCTCAGCCGCGTCTGGGTGCTTCGCAAGGTCCTCAGCGACTACAGCACCGTCGAGGCGATGGAATTCCTCATCGAGAAGATGCGCGGGACGAAGAGCAACAAGGAATTTCTCAAATATATGAACAGCTGATTTTTCACCAATTCACGGAAACGCCATGAATACAGTCGTCATCGTCAGCGCCGCCCGCACGCCCATCGGTGCGTTCAACGGGTCGCTCAAATCCTTCACTGCACCGCAGCTCGGCGCGATCGCCATCAAGGAGGCGCTCAAGCGCGCGAATGTGAAGCCGGAGGACGTCTCCGAAGTCATCATGGGCAACGTGCTCACCGCCGGTGTGGGACAGGCGCCCGCACGCCAGGCCGCCCTGTTTGCCGGTCTTCCGCAGTCCGTCCCCTGCATGACCATCAACAAGGTCTGCGGGTCGGGATTGAAAGCGATCATGCTCGGCGCCCAGGCCATCATGGTCGGTGACGCCGATGTGGTCGTGGCCGGCGGCCAGGAAAGCATGTCCAACTCCCCGTACTACCTCGACCGCGCGCGCACCGGCTACAACTTCGGCCACGCGACGCTCGTCGACGGCATGATCAAGGACGGACTGTGGGATGTCTACAACGACTACCACATGGGCATGGCCGCGGAGCTCTGCGCCACCGAGTGCAATATCGACCGTTCGCGGCAGGACGCATACGCGATCGAGAGCTACAAGCGTGCCATCGACGCGCTCGACAGGGGAATCTTCACCGAAGAGATCGTGCCCGTGGAAATCCCGCAGCGCAAGGGCGACCCGATCATCGTCACCGAGGACGAGGACATCCGGAAGGTGAAGTTCGAGAAAGTGCCCGAACTGCGCCCCGCATTCAAGAAAGACGGGACCGTCACCGCCGCCAACGCCTCGTCGCTCAATGACGGCGCGGCCGCCGTGGTGCTGATGTCGGAAGCGAAAGCGAAGGAACTCGGTCTCGAACCGCTGGCGCGCATTGTCGCGCAGGCATCCGCCGCGAAGGCGCCCGAATGGTTCACGACCGCACCGACCGACGCCGTCAACAAGGCGCTCGGGAAAGCGGGTCTCGGCGTCGACGATATCGATCTCTACGAAATCAACGAGGCCTTTTCGGTCGTTTCGCTGGTCAACAACGATCTTCTGAAGCTCGATCCGGCCAAGGTCAATGTACACGGAGGCGCTGTCGCTATGGGACATCCCATCGGCGCGTCGGGTACCCGCGTGCTCGTGACGCTGCTCTATGCCATGCGCCGTTTCGACAAAAAGCGCGGTCTGGCCTCCCTCTGCATCGGCGGCGGCGAAGCCAGTGCCCTGATCGTCGAGCGTTGATGCCGTAACGAAGTCCATCATCCATCTTTTTCATATGTCAAGGAAGCAGCCATGCAGCACATTACCGTTGTAGGGGCCGGCACCATGGGGAACGGCATCGCGCACGTGTTCGCGATGACGGGTTACCAGGTGCAGCTGGTCGACGTCAAACAGGAATACCTCGACCGGGCCCTCGCCACCATTACGAAGAACCTCGACCGTCAGGTCAAAAAGGAAGCCATCACCGAAGAGCAGAAACAGGAGACGCTCGGGCGCATCAACGCGCACACCGATCTCGGCGCTGCGCTTGCGGATGCGGATCTCGTGATCGAGGCCGCGTCGGAGAACGAGGAGATCAAGAAGAATCTCTTCCGCACCTTCGATGAGAAGACGAAACCGGAGTGCATCCTCGCCAGCAACACGTCGTCGATTTCCATCACCAAGATCGGCGCCGTCACCAAGCGTCCGGCGCAGGTGATCGGCATGCATTTCTTCAATCCCGTGCCCGTGATGAAGCTTGTCGAAATCATCCGCGGACACGAGACGTCGTCCGACGTCTACAGGACGATTCATGAACTCAGCGAGAAGCTCGGCAAGGTGCCGGTCGAAGTGCAGGATTACCCCGGCTTCGTCTCCAACCGCGTGCTCATGCCGATGATCAACGAAGCCGTGTACGCGCTCATGGAAGGCGTCGCCACGGTCGAGTCGATCGATACCGTGATGAAGCTGGGCATGGCGCATCCGATGGGACCGCTCACGCTCGCGGATTTCATCGGTCTCGACGTCTGTCTCGACATCATGAACGTACTGCTTGACGGACTGGGTGATCCGAAGTATCGTCCGTGTCCGCTGCTCAAGAAAATGGTCGCCGCCGGACATCTCGGACGCAAATCCGGCAAGGGCTTCTACGATTATTCGGCATCCTGACGTTTCCGCTCACTTCAGAACAAGGCAGGTAGGATATGCATTTCGAGTTAACAGAAGATCAGAAAATGATTCAGCAGACCGCCCGGGAATTTGCCCAGGAGGAAATCGCTCCTTCCGCGGTGGAACGCGACAAGAATGCGGAATTCCCCGCAGAAATCGTCAAGAAGCTGGGCGAGCTCGGCTTTCTCGGCATGATGGTGGATCCGCAGTACGAAGGTGCCGGAATGGACACGATGAGCTACGTGCTCGCCATGGAGGAAATCTCCAAGGTCGACGCTTCCGTGGGCGTCATCATGTCGGTGAACAACTCCCTGGTGACCTACGGCGTGCAGAAGTACGGTTCTGATTTCATCAAGGAAAAGTACCTCAAGCCGCTGTCCAACGGCCAGAAGCTCGGCGCCTTCGCGCTCAGCGAGCCGGAAGCGGGAAGCGACGCGACGTCGCAGAAAACCGAGGGCGTGAAAGTCGACGGCGGATGGGAAATCACCGGTATCAAGAACTGGATCACCAGCGGAACGACCGCGGATTACGTGCTCGTGATCGCGCAGACCGACCGCGAAAAAGGATACCGCGGCATCTCCTGCTTCATCGTCGAGAAGGGCACGCCCGGTTTCGATTACGGCGTGAAGGAAGACAAGCTGGGCATCCGCAGCTCCGACACCTGTTCGCTGCTGTTCAACAAGTGCTTCGTTCCGGATGAGAACGTCGTATGGGAAGTCGGCAAGGGCTTCAACTTCGCGATGGATACGCTCAACGGCGGACGCATCGGCATCGCCGCGCAGGCGCTCGGCATCGCCGCGGCGAGTTTCGAGGCGGCGCTCAAGTACAGCAAGGAGCGCAAGGCGTTCGGTCAGACGATATCGGAATTCCAGGCCATCCAGTTCAAGCTTTCGAAAATGGCGATGGAACTCGATGCTGCCCGTCTTCTGGTGTACCGCGCCGCATGGCTGAAGGATACGCATCAGAAGTTTGTAAAAGAGGCGGCGATGGCTAAATTGTACGCGTCACGTGTTGCCGTAGAAAATGCCCTCGAAGCGATCCAGATTCATGGCGGCTACGGCTATGTGCGGGAGTACCTCGTCGAGCGGTATCTGCGCGATGCAAAGATCACCGAGATCTACGAGGGAACCTCGGAAGTTCAGAACATTGTTATCGCTCGTGAACTGCTGAAAGCGTAAGGCACAGATTCAGGACGAACCGTGCGGCCGCACACACGCTGCGCGGACTCGTCCTGCTGAAAGCGCAACACCATCCACCCAAAGAGGAGTCTCATATGAAATCCGTTCTCCACGTCGCTCTGCTCGCAGCTGTCGCATTCGTGCTGTGCAGCTCGAGTTCCCAGGCACAGTTCCGCGAGCGCGGCAACTGGCTTGGCCCTGTTCTGACCCTTGCCACCGATCCCATTGGTTTCGGCGCACAGTATGAATACGGAATCAGCGAGAATGTCGGCATCGGCGGTATCATCCGCTACTGGGGAAAATCCGGCAGCGTCGCAGGATACGATTATTCGTGGTCCGTCGTCATGCCGCAGTTCCAGGGTGCCTACCACTTCATGCCGGGTGACCAGCTCGATCCGTATGCGGGCGGGCGTCTCGGCTGGGCGATTTACAGCTACGACAGCGACTTCGTAAGCGCCAGTGACAGCGGCGGTCTCTTTCTCACCGCGTACGGCGGTCTCCGGTATTTCTTCAGTCCGAAGGTTGCCGGGAACGGTCAGCTGGAATTTCGCGTCGCCGGCGACGACTATTTCGGCAGTGCGGTCCAGCTTTCGATCGGAGTGGATTTCACTCTTTGATCGGCTCCTGACTTAGATCCTCTGAACGTCCCCGCATCCGCGGGGACGTTTTTTTGTTGTGCGGATTTTCGGTAGATTCCGCTAATCAGAGCAGCAGACCCGAAGTCTTTTTCCGTTTCCGATACATTTCTCTTTTACGCTGCTGTTTACGATATTCCATACACCCGGATACCCTGGGCTGAGTCACCATCATCATTCACTTATCAAGGACGGTGGGATGAAACGTTGGTTTACCCTTTCGCTGCTTACCCTGTTGGCCTTCATCCTCGCGAGTGCCACGAGCAACGCGCAGTACAAGATGGGCGCGCATTACATCGGCGTGAACGCCACGATTGTCACCGAACCCATCGGCTGGGGCGTGAATTACGAATTCGGCTTCGATGAAAACATCGGGCTGGGCGTGGTCGTGCGGTACTTCGGCCGCGAGGAAGGCAAGCACTACGAATCCACGGGTACAGGCACGCTGCAGCGTTCGACGATCATGCCGCTCCTTCAGGCAGCATATCACTTCCTCCCCAAGGCGCGCTTCGACGCATACGGCGGCGTCCGCCTGGGATATTCGATTTACACCGAAGACTGGCAGACAGAAGGCATCGTCACGCGCACGAAACCGACCCCTGCCGCGGAGAGCGACGTCACCATGAGCATCATGGGCGGCTTCCGCTATTACGTGAGTCCGAAAATCAGCATCGACGGGACACTGGAGTACTTCCTGGTCAATGATCAGGATTACTTCGACAATCAGGCCGACAGCGGCATGATGTTCTCGGTGAACTTCTCGCTCGACTGATTTCACCGTCTCCCGTTCCAGGGTATCGAGGGTATCGAAGAACCGCCTACGGGCGGTTCTTTTGTTTAAAGCACTTTATTGCAGGGGCGCAGCATCCTGCGCCCCTGCGCCTCTGAGCCCCGACTCGTCGTAATCGGCAGAGCATTTCCTCTGCCTTTCATCTCACGCGCTGTTTTCGTAGTTTTTCACGATATCACCCGCTATACAACGAAAGAGAAAACACAGTCATACAGAGGAGAACGGAGCAGGAATGAAGAAGAATCTGCCATTATGGATCGCCGTCGGCGTCATCGTGATCCTGGTGATCATGTACGTCAAGACGCAGAACAACCTCGTTTCCTATGACGAGAACGTGGCCGCGAACTGGAGCCAGGTGGAAAACATGTACCAGCGGCGCCTCGATCTCATCCCTAATCTCGTCGAGACCGTGAAAGGATACGCGACGCAGGAGCGGGAGCTGCTCACGCAGATCACCGAGCTGCGTTCCCGTGTCGGCCAGATGAACGTGTCCAAGGACATTCTCGATGATCCGGCGGCATTTGAGCGCTTCCAGGCCGCGCAGGGAGAACTGGGCGGTGCGCTCTCGCGGCTCCTGGTCGTCACCGAGAACTATCCCGATCTCAAGTCCAATCAGAATTTCCTCGCGCTGCAGTCGCAGCTCGAAGGTTCCGAGAATCGCATCGCCGTCGCGCGCAAGCGTTTCATCGATGCGGTGCAGGAATACAACACGGCCATTCGCCGCTTCCCGGCCTCGCTCGTGGCGGGTATCGGCGGCTTCAGCAAGAAAGCCACCTTCAGCGCGGCAGCCGGCGCGGATCAGGCGCCGAAAGTGGAGTTTTAATGCAGCGTTCCCAGGGACGGATACTGGCGCTCATACTGCTGCTTCTCGGGTGTACGCTGCCTGCGGCAGCGCTCGAACCGCCGAAGCTGACGCGCTATGTGACCGACCTGGCCGGAGTGCTCGCGCCGAGTGACATCGATCATATCGAACAGCTGCTCAGGCAGTACGAAGAAGCGACCACCAACCAGTTCGTCGTGCTCATCGTTCCTTCCCTTGAAGGGGAGTCCCTCGAGGAGTTCAGTATCCGCGTCGTCGAACTCAATCGGATCGGGCAGAAGGGCAAGGACAACGGACTGCTTTTCCTGGTCGCCGTCAACGACCGGAAAATGCGCTTCGAAGTGGGCTATGGCCTTGAAGGCGTGCTGACCGACGCCGCGACGTCGCTGATCATCAGCGAGGTGGTGGCGCCGCATTTCCGCAGCGGAAACTACGCGCAGGGCATCTATGACGCGATGCAGACCGCCATCAAGATTTCCACCGGAGAATTCACGGTCAGCGAACGCAGTCAAAGGCGTCAGACAAAAGACAAGGACGGCAATATCGTCGGGCTCATCATTTTTCTCGTGATCATGTACATCATCATCAAGGGAAACAAGGGGCGCGGCGGACGCGGCGGCGGCATCTGGTTTATCGGCGGTCCCTTCGGCGGCAGTGGATTCGGCGGCGGCGGCGGGTTTGGCGGCGGCGGCGGATTCAGCGGCTTCTCCGGAGGCGGCGGCGGTTTCGGCGGCGGCGGTTCCTCAGGCAGCTGGTAGGCATCCCATACACACATGAAGCATTTCCCGATGATTCCCTTTCTTCGACATGCTCCGCTTGCCGTATTCCTTGCGGCGATCCTGCTCGGCGGCTGCGGCAGCGGGGAGGAGAAGCGCAGGGCCGAAGCCGCGGCGGACGACAGCACGCGGCAGGCCATCCTGCCCGCCCTGGAAGGGAGCGTCCTTCTCGACAGCGTGCGGGCGGACGTCAACGGCGACGGGGTGGAAGAGCTCATCGTGACGTCCCGCATCGATGAGGAGGCGGAAGACGCGCTCCTGCTCGACCGCTTCGACCGCATCGATATCTACCGTCAGGCGGCGGAGGGATACCGGCGTCTCTTCCTCGACGTGATCGATTACGGGGTTTCGGTCGAATGCCGGGATGTGACCGGCGACCATGTCCCCGACATTCTCGTGCGGCTCGATGCAGGGGGGAACAATCCCATCGCGGCACAGGGGCTGCATGTCTACGGCCTCAATGCGAAAGGGAACATGACGCTCCTGTTTTATTCGCAGAGCGGCGCACCCGTACTGCGGGATCTCGACGGCGACGGCAGCATGGAGATTCTCGTCTCCGATCAGTTCTGGGGCATGATGGCCCATTCCGACGTGATCGGCTTCACGCGGGAGGTGTATGCGTACGACGGCGAGGCGTATGTCTTCGCAAACGACGCCTTCGCGTCGTGGTTCGACCCCATCGTTGCCGCGCGGAAAAAGGACTACGAACAGGCGCGGCGCGCCCCTGACAGCGAGGAAGGTCGTCTGATGCTCTATACCCGGGCAGCGGAGTATCTGGTCTGGAATCTCGCCCGCGGCGGGGTGCACCGCCTCAACGCCGTCTGGCGCGCGGAACAGCCGTTCCTGCGGCAGAAGCTGAGCGAGGAGCAGTTCGGCGATCTCGAGGGCTTCGTCGACGATATCAACGAAATGGAAGTCAAACCAGCGGAGCAGCGCATATCATGAACGTAAAGGCCGCCGTCGCGCAGATCGCCCCGCGTCTGGGAGATCTGGAGGCGAATATCGACCTTCATCTGGATTTCATCGCACGCGCCCGGGAAGCCGGCGCGCAGCTCGTGGTGTTTCCCGAACTGAGTCTGACCGGGTACACGGTCCGCGACATGAACTACGAACTCTGCCTTCGTCCGGATGACGAGCGTCTCGACGTCTTTCGGCGTGAGAGTGCGGACCTCGTCATCATTCTCGGCGGGATAGAGGAAGACGAGCGTTACGGGGTGTATAACAGCGCCTTCGTTTTCGACGGGGGAACCACGCAGACGTACCGGAAGATCTATCCGCCGGATTACGGCATCTTCGAGGAAGGACGCTATTTCCTCAAAGGCGAATCCGCGGCCCTCGTCCACACGCGTTTCGGCGCCATCGGCGTGCTGGTGTGCGAGGATCTCTGGCATCCCTCGCTGCCGATGCTTCAGGCGTTCGACGGAGCGGAACTGATCTGTGTCATCTCCGCGAGTCCGACGCGCATGGCGCCGGCCGGCGGACGCTCGCTTTACGATATCAACAGCGAACATCATCGCGCACTCTGCCGCCTGCTGACCGTGAATATGGTGTTCACGAACCGCGTCGGTTACGAAGACGGGGTGCAGTTCTGGGGAGGTTCGGAAATCGTCGACGCGGGCGGCGAAGTGCTCGCCGTGTGCGGAAGTCAGAACGAGGAACTGCAGACCGCGATGATCGATTCCGAGGCCGTGCGTGCTGCAAGGCGGGAATCGCGGCATTTTCTCGACGAGGACCCCTGGTTCCTCCAGCGCGAACTCGCACGGGTGATCGGCGGCAGGGAGATGCGCCGGTGAGGCGGATCGCCGCATACCTCATGATCGCGTTTGTCTGCGGCACTGCGGCGCGGCCCGTGTCGGCGCAGCCTGTGTCAACGCAGAGCGTGTCGGCGCAGAGCGGACCCGTCAGCGAGCAGCAGGCGATCGTACAGGTTCTCCGCGAAATCGCGGCGGAAACCGCTTCGGCATGTCCGTCGGGTCCGGTTCTCCTGCAGATCACGCCCGGCGAAGCCCCGGTCGTGCTCAGACAGGTGTTCTCCGAGGCGCTGATGGATCGCGGACTCCCGGTCCAGACCACGGGCGACGGGGAGCAGTGCCGGGTGCACGTGGATGCGAGGGAGATGTATTCGTCTGCTGTTTCCGCCGGAAATTCTTCCTATCTTCGTAAGACTGTGGCCACTCTCGGCATTCTCGTGGAGGAACGCTCGGGGAAACTGGCCTATTCACGCGAACGCACCGCAGAGCGCAGCGACACGCTGCAGGGCGAGGCGCCGTTCGCGTATCATTCGTATCTCGACGACGAGACGTCGTGGTGGGACGGACTGCTCGAGCCCGTGCTCGTGACTGTCACCGCCGCCGTCATTGTCGTTTTGCTTTTCACCGTACGAGGATCTTCATGACATCGTTCTTCAGAATCGTGCCGCTCCTGTGCACCGCTGCCGTGCTGTTCGCCTGCAGTTCCAGCGACCTGCCTGACAATCCAACGGCGGAGCAGCAGTTCCGGCTCGGTATGGAAGAGTTCCAGGATGAAAATTACCAGGAAGCCATTCAGCATTTCGAAGTGATCCGGCTGCAGTATCCCGGGAGTTCCGTGGCTGACAGCGCGCGGTATTTTACGGCGCTTTCCCGTTTCCAGCGAGAGGAATACCTGCTCGCCTCCTATGAATTCAACCAGATCATCCAGAGCGGCGCGTCGCGGGAACTGATGGCCGATTCGTACTATCAGTTCGCACAGTGCTACTACGAACTTTCGCCAAAGGTGGATCTGGATCAGTCCTACACCATGCGCGCCATCGATGCCCTGCAGAACTTCGTTGAAGCCTATCCCAAGCATCCGAAGGCGCAGGACGTGGAACAGCAGGTGCTCGAACTGGTGAATCGGCTCGCGGAAAAGGAATACAACACCGCCATCCTCTATGAGAAGCTGGAAGTGCCGGAATCGGCGCTGATCTATTTCAGCGGCGTGGTCGATCGGTATTACAGCACCGAGTACGCGGATGACGCCATGGCCGGAAAGGTGCGCTCCCTCCTCGCCATGAAACGCTACGCGGATGCCATCGCCTCCGGCAAGGAATTCATGGAAAAATATCCGTCGAGCGAGTACCGCGGCGAGGTGGAGTCGAACATGGCCGCCGCCTCGGATCGGCTGCGCCAGAGCAGTGAGCTGCGATGAGCGGACAGAATCCCTCCCTCCCGGTCGAAGCTCCCGCGCCGCGGCATACCGTGCGCGCATCCCAGGTCGAGATGACCGAACTGGTGCTTCCGAACGATACGAATCTCCTCGGGAACCTCCTCGGCGGACGCCTCATGCACTGGATGGATATTGCGATGGGCATCGCCGCGTCGCGGCATTCCGGGCTGGTGTGCGTCACGGCGTCCGTGGACCGCATTGATTTCCACAATCCCATCAAACTCGGCCAGGTCGTGGTGCTGCAGGCCTCCGTCAACCGCGTTTTCCGCAGTTCGATGGAAGTCGGCGTGAAGGTTTTCGGCGAGGACACGCAAACCGGACGGCGGCTGCATACCAACTCGGCGTATATGACCTTCGTGGGACTCAGCGACGAGGGCGTCCCGACTCCGTCGCCGCAGGTGATACCGGAGACGGACGAGCAGAGCCGCAGGTTCGAGCAGGCGCTCGAGCGCCGTCAGAAGCGCATGGGCTGACCGAATTCACGGCTGATGGTTGAATGAACAGAGAGCTTCAAGGAAATGGAACAATGAGAAAGGCCGGCATGAGAGCACTGACTCTGAGCGTGTTGACTGCAGCAGTGCTGCTTTCCTCCGTCCCCGCGCAGGCGCAGCAAACTGCGCTGGAAGAGATGACGGATCTGCAATTCGTCGAGTATTTGCGCTCGTACCGCGATCCTGCGTCACTCGCAGTGACGCCGGGCAGCGGCGGACATTCCGTGGCGGAGAAGTGCGGTTTCGCGGTGTCCAGCGAGGCGGCACGCCGCATGCAGACCGCCAGCCCCGCCATCGCCGCCGACATTCGCGCACTGCTCGAGCCGCAGGCGCGCCACACGAGCATCGTGAGTCCCTCGGGCCGCTTCCGCATCTATTATGATACCTCCGGCACGGACGCGGGAGCGCTGCTCGCCGGAGACAGCCTTCGCATTCCCAACACCGCCCACGAGTACGCCCAGGCCGTCGCGGCCGTTTTCGACAGCGTGTATCAGATCGAAGTCGTCGAGTACGGATTCGATGCCCCCCCGTTTGAGGAGACGCTGACGCAGTACAATATTTTCGTGATGGATTTCCGCGGTGCGCTCTACGGACAGACGAGATTTCTGCTCCCGACGCCGTCGACCGGGACCGTGCGACCAACCTATGCCTCGTACATGGAAATCGACAACGACTTTCTGGGGTATGAAACCCGCGGATTGAACGGCCTGCGAGTTACCGCCGCGCATGAATTCCACCATATGGTGCAGCTCGGGACGTACGGGCTCTGGGTTTCCGACCGCTGGATGCATGAAATGTCCTCGACCTACTTCGAAGAAGCGGTCTACCCCGAGGTCAATGACTATTTCCAGTACATCCGGGCCTTCATGCGCAATACCGATCGGGCCATGTGGCTGTGGGGGAACGACGGGTACGAGCTGGCGCTCTGGCCGCTCTTTCTCACGCAGAAGTACGATCGGACGATCGTGCGTGATTTCTGGGTCCGCATGCGCCAGGTGGAACCCATGATCGCGATGCGCGATGCCATCCAGCAGCGCGGCGGCGACATGGGAGCGGATCTCTGTTCATGGTCGCATGCGAATTTCTTCACCGGGTACCGGGCTTCAGCAATCGCGCCTCCGGTCTACGACGACGCGCCGGCGTTCGCCCGCGTGCAGCTGTACGCGAACCAGTCGCTGGCCGCGAACGAAGCCTCGATCAGCGGGTCACTGGCGCCGACCGGAGCGATGTACATGCGCGTCTACCGGGGCATCGATACCGTCAGTTTCGCCGTCGCGAACTCCAACGTCGCGCAGGCGATCCAGCGCGCGGGAACCGGCGTCGATTTCACCCTCGAAGTGATGGCCTCAGGCTGGGACGGCAGCTTCACGCCGCTCGATAACGGCTGGGCATATCGATTCAGTGTCAGCGAGGCGAACAGCCTCTGCCTGTCCGTACTCGAAGGCGGGGCGTCGAGCGAAGTCGAACGCGATCTTCCGTTTCCCAATCCGTTCAATCCGAACGAGTTCTCGCGCATCCAGTTTCCGCTGCCGCGGAACCTGTCGACGAACAGGGCGGATCTCTTCATTTTCTCCGCGAGCATGAATGCCGTCGCGCGACGCGAGTCACAGACGATCGAACTGGACGATACCTTCGGCGCCTTTGTCGGATTCGACGGGAGAACGGACGGGGGCGACCTTCTTCCCTCCGGTGTGTACTTCTATGTCATCAAGTATGGCAAAGAACAGAAAACCGGGAAATTCGCAGTGATCAAGAGGTAATTCGTGCGGGTTGTCGCGGAACATGTGAGCAAGAAATTCAATCGCCGGCCGATATTCAAGGATATATCCTTCACCGTTGAACCGGGCGAGGTGTTCGGCATCACCGGGCGCAACGGGTCGGGGAAGTCGACGCTGCTGCGCATCGTGGGCGGACTTCTGACACCGACGGGCGGGACACTTCGCTATCACAACGACGGAAGCGAGGTGACGCACGAGAATCTGCATCGGGTAATGGGCTACGTCGCTCCGTATCTGACGCTGTATGAAGAGTTCTCCGCAGAAGAAAACATCGCCCTGTATGCCCGCATCCGCGGTCTCACGCATACCCGGCGGGATGCACAGGAACTGCTCGAGCGCGTCGGTCTGCCGGTCGACCGCACGGATCCCATCCGCGCGTTTTCGTCCGGCATGAAGCAGCGCATGCGCCTGGTCTTCGCGATTCTGCACAAACCGCCTCTGCTGTTGCTCGACGAACCGATCTCGAATCTCGATGCGCAGGGGATGAATACCGTGTACGGGATCGTCGCGGACTTCCGTACGCACGGGACCGTGATCATCGCGACGAACGACGCGGAAGATATTGCGCAATGCGACCGCACCATCAGCGTGGAGGCCGCATGATCCGTCAGGCCATCGCCGTCTTTTACAAGGACCTTGCAAGCGAACTGCGTACGCGTTATGCCATCAACGCGCTGCTGATGTTCGTTGTCGTCACGCTGGCCGTGATCATGTTCGCGCTTGCCGGCGAAACAATGACTCCCGGCGCCCTCACGGGCATGCTCTGGGTCGTCATGTTTTTTGCGGCCATGAGCGGACTCTCCCGCAGCTTCGTGGCGGAGGAGGAACGCGGCACCACCATGACGCTGCAGCTTCTCGCAAAGCCGATGGCCGTCTATCTCGGCAAACTGATCTTCAATCTCGTGCTGGTCATGGCACTGAACCTGTTCATCATTGCGCTGTTTCTCCTGACGATGGACCAGTTCGTCGTGCACCAGTTCGGTCTTTTCTGGCTGGTGATGCTGCTGGGAAGCCTGGGCATCGCATCTGCGACGACAATCATCGCGGCGATCATCGCGAAGGCGAACACGAAGGGAACACTGTTCCCGGTGCTGTCTTTTCCCGTCCTGCTGCCGCTGCTCATGGCGGGGATCAACGCGACGAAGATCGCCGTCGAAGACGTACGCTGGGATGCCGCGTGGCCCGATCTGCAGCTGCTGGGATCGTACATCGTCGTTATCACCACCGTGTCATTCCTGCTGTTCGATTTCGTCTGGAAGGACTGACATTTCCGGGAACACTGCGGAGGGAATTCGCATGAAGTTCGTTCTCACGCTTCTCGTACTCGTGTCCGTCATCCTCGCATTGCCCGGCCGCACACCGCTGCGGGCGCAGGACAACCTCCGGCGCAGCGGGGAGGAGTCCGCTGTATCGGCGTCGCAAAGCGAATCCGCGCTGCAGGCGCTGAGCGACGCGGAGTTCGTCCGGCTGCTCGCATATGCGACGCACCCCACTGGCGCATCCCCGGAAGCGCGACTTCTCGCCCTGCTTCCGCAGGGGCGCGGCTGCGGTTTCGGGTTGATCCTCGAAGCGCTGCGCCGCAGAGAGCACGCGGATCTGCAGAGCGCAGCAGCCATACGGGCGGCGTTCGCGCCGCAGTCGCGGCAGGTGCGCCGGCTGACACCGTCCGGATTGATCGAGATTTACTACGATACCGTCGGTATCGACGCACCGGCAATGCTGGATGCCGAGGGACGGCGCATCGAAGGGAGCGCACATGTGTTCGTCGATCATCTTGCCTCCATCCTGGACTCCGTCTCCCAGCGATTCTCGGAGATCGGCTATCGCCGACCGTCGCCACCGACCGGCACGACGACCATCCCCATCGAGATCAGCGAGCTTGGCGGCGTCTGGTACGGGTACGTGAACCCGGGACTCCCCCGGCCCAATGCCGGCACCGCGATGCCGACCTACGAATGCGCCCTTCATCTTGACAACGATTTCCGGGAGTTCGCCACCACCGGACTGCAGGGGGCGCGCGTGACGGTCGCGCATGAATTCCATCACCTGGTGCAGATGTCGGAGTACGGAATGTGGGGGAACGACCGCTGGATGTACGAGATGTCGTCCACGTTCATGGAAACGCGACTCTATCCCGATATCCGGGATTATCATCAGTACGTGGATGATTTCATGCGTACCCCGTACGTCTCGTTCTATCAATGGGCAAACCGGGGATACGAACTCGTGCTTCACCCGATGTATCTTACGCAGCGATTCGGTGACGGAGTATTCCGCGATACATGGGAGAACATGCGCACAGTTGAGCCGGTGGCCGCGCTGCGTGAAGCCGCCGCCGCTGCAGGTGCAGACTACGCGCAGCTGTTCTGCCAGTGGGGGGAGTCCGTGTACTGGACCGGGTACCGCGCGGGCCGCATCTCGCCGCAGTATTACGATCATGCCGCCGAGTTCCCGGTGGTAAGCTTCCAGGCCGACCAGCAGCTGTTCGGTGATGAAGCGGAATTCACTGCGACGCTTCTTCCCCTCGCATCGATGTATTTCCGGGTTCACCGCGGCATCGACACGGTCGTCATTCTCGTCAGCAACACCGATCTGGCCGCCGCGTCGAAACGGGAGAAGAGCGGCAAGCAGTTCCGGCTCCGCGTACGGAGCAGCGGCTCGGACACGGGCTGGCACGCGCTCGACAACGGGTGGGCTTACAGAGTAGAGTCCGATCATGATTTTTGCGCCCGCGTTCTCGAAGGCGGCGGTGCGATCGCCGGGGAGCACGACCTCCCGTTTCCCAATCCATTCCGTCCCGACGGTACATCGAAAGTCTACCTGCCGCTTCCGCGTGCGATCAGCGCGAATCGCGCGTCAATCCGCATTTTCGGACCTTCAATGGACCTGATCGCTTCGCTCGACAACCAGGAAATAGGGGTGGATGCGCTCACCGGAGTCACGGTCAGCTGGAACGGAAGGACCGATCACGGGACGCTCGCACCCAGCGGCGTCTACTTTTACCGCATCACCTGGACGGGCGGTGCGAAAACGGGGAAAATCGCCGTCATCCGCAGGTAGGTCTCATTTCCATTGCGCTTCTGCAAATCTTTGTATTTATTGCATTTGAATTCGGATGGCGAGGGCAGGAATCTTGTCATTGTAAGTTTTTGACATTGTTGGTACATTGTCCGGAATACTTGACGAAGGAAAATATTGCATATGTGGTGGAAAATTCTGCTCTTCTTCTGGATCGCCGTCCTCAGTGTCGTCGGCATTGTCACTCCCATCGCGGGAGATCTTGGCAGCGTCGCGATGTTCGCGCAGATGGACAAGGCGAAAACGGTTCCGCTGAAGTTCACGATCGTGGACCGAGGCCGGGCAGCGACGGAGGAAGAGGGCGGCGGCTGGCTGCTCCGCGGGCGCGATGCGCATGACCGCGAGGCCGATTTCCATTTCACGTCGCGTCCGGACGGTCTCGACAATGCCGAAGGATATCTGGTGGTCGCACGCTATGATAATGACAACCATCGCGTCGAAGTCGAGCGTGTCACCGGAGAATATCCCGCTTTTTCCTTCCCCCTGATTCCCGGCCTGGAGGAACGCGCGAAAATCATTTTCTTCCATGTGCCCATGGCCTGGATGACCGTGATCGCCTTCCTCGTTTCGATGTGGTACGGGATCCGTTACCTGCGCAAAAAGGACATGGATGACGACTACCGATCCGCGGTTTCCGCCGGGCTCGGACTGCTTTTCTGCATCCTCGGCACCACCACCGGATCCCTCTGGGCGAAATTCAACTGGGGGTCGTTCTGGAACTGGGACCCGCGGGAAACGTCGATCTTTGTTCTGCTGCTCGTGTACGGTGCGTATTTCGCACTGCGATCCGCGGTGGAGATCGAAGAGAAGAAGGCCACACTGTCGGCGGTTTACAGCATTATCGCGGCCGCGACCGTGCCGTTCTTCATTTTCATCATGCCGCGGATCATGCCGGGTCTGCATCCCGGTTCGGCCGACGACAGCAACTCCGGTCCGGTGATGAGCAGCGGCGGTATGGATGCGATGATGCGCATCGTGCTGTACGCGATGCTGGTCGGTTATATCGTCCTTTACGGCTGGTTGATGAGCATCCAGATGCGCATTCACCGCATCAAACTCAGACGGGCCGAAACGGCTTCGTAACGAAACCCTGGAGCAATCTGCATGTACGATTTTCTGGAACAGAATTCGATTTACGTAGTAATGCTCATCGTCCTGATGATCTGGGCGGGAGTGTTTTTCTACCTTTTCCGCATCGATCGCAGTGTCAAAGAACTGGAAAAATAAAGGACCCCAATCATGAAAAAGCGGTATCTGATCGGCGGTGTCATTGTCGTCGCCTTTCTCATTGTCGGCGGACTCTCCTTCCTCAACTCCTCGGTGGAATACGCCACGCTGAGCAAGGCGGAGCAGAGCGGGAAGAAGGTCCAGGTCACCGGAAGCTGGGTGCAGGACATGAGCACCGACTACGACACAAAGAACAACACGTTCAGTTTCTATATTCGTGACGAGGAAAACCGCATCGCGAAAGTGGAATTCGCGGGCGCGAAACCGAACAACTTCGACATCGCCACCAGCGTGGTCGCGAAAGGCCGTTTCGAAGACGGTGTCTTCAAGGCCAGTGAAGTTCTGACAAAGTGTCCCTCGAAGTACGAAGGCAATCCCGACGGGACGCATCCCGAGGGCATCGAGACGAATGGCGTTCAGAAATCAGCGCTCTGACAGACGGGGAGGCGCAGCTGTGCCGCCCCGCGTTTTTTCCTCATATAGCCCCTAATACGCATCTGAATTATCCGGCATCGACCGGCTGCGCACGGCGCAGGAAGGAAGCAGCACATGTATGATTTTCTCGGTCTCGTAGGCAACGCCGCGATCATCCTGGGTTTCATCGCCTCGGTGGTTGGACTCGCCGCGTACTTCCGCAGCATACAGAACCCGCGTGTCATCGGATTCGCACGCGCGGGATTCCATATCACGGTCACGACGGTGTTCATCGCAGCCGTGCTGCTGCTGATCCTCATCGTCAAGCACCAGTTCCAGTTTCATTACGTCTGGGCGTACAGCTCGCGTGATCTGCCCCTGGGACTGCTGATGTCGACCTTCTACGCCGGGCAGGAAGGCAGCTTCTTGCTCTGGACGGTGATGGTGTCGATCATCGGCATCGTGCTTATGGCCTACACGCAGAAGCACGACAATGAGCGGGAAGTCATGGGGGTGTACACGAGCATCCTGTCCTTCCTCATGCTCCTGCTGATCGTCAAGAATCCGTTCGCCCCGATCGAGGGCAACGTGATTCCCGCGGACGGCCGCGGACTGAACCCGCTTCTGCAGAATTTCTGGATGCAGATTCATCCGCCGATTCTCTTCCTGGGCTTTGCCGCGATGGCACCGCCGTTCGCGCTTGCGATCGGAGGACTGATGCGGCGGAAATACCAGGCCTGGGTTGTCAGTTCTCTCCCCTGGGTGGTTGGCGGATCAATGGTGCTCGGACTGGGCATCGCGCTCGGCGGCTTCTGGGCATACGAAACGCTCGGATGGGGCGGCTGGTGGGGCTGGGATCCGGTCGAGAACGCCTCGCTGATTCCCTGGCTGATCTCCGTCTCCCTGATTCACACCATGGTCGCACAGAAGCGGACCAAGGGTCTGATTCTCACAAACTTCATTCTCGCCATCCTGGCATTCGTTCTCGTGCTCTACTCGACCTTCCTGACGCGCAGCGGTGTGCTTGGTGATGCTTCGGTGCATTCGTTCGTGGATCCCGGGCGTTTCAGCTTCACGCTGCTGGTGCTTTTCATGTTCGCCTTCACGGATGTGGGCTTCGGGCTGCTTTTCGGCCGCTTCACCAAGTGGGGCCGGGGACTCTTCGAGAAATACGACGGATGGAAACTGTACGGCCTGCTGTATCTCATCGTCATCGGACCGAGCATCCCGATCTTCGCGCAGGTAAGCGGCGATCTGGTCCCGGTTTTCAGCGACATGATAAGCAGCGCGAACCCGGTACTTCTGCTGGTGTATTACCCGATGCTCGGCCTCGCGCATCTGCTCAACCTGGCGAGCTATCTCTGGCTGCCCGCGCTGATCGTGAAACTCGCGATGATCGTCTACACGTTCTCTGGCCGCCTGCACAGTGAAAAGGAATTCGACAGCTTCGCGATGATGTCGCGCGAGACCTGGCTCGGCATCGGCGCCGGCGTGGTCGGACTGCTGACCTTCATCGTTCTCGTCGGAACGTCCATGCCCATCATTCCGCAGTTCATCATCGATGCGGTAAACAGCGTGTTCCAGACCCTCGGGACGGATCTGCGGCTCGGCAATACCGTCGACGCCGCGTTCTACGATGCGATGGGCCTGCCGCTGGCCATCCTCATGACGCTGATGATCGGCTTCACGCTGCTGCTCATGTGGAGCAGCACCAACGGCAGCCACCTGCTGCGCAAGCTGGTTCTTCCCGCGTCGCTCGCCCTGGCGACGACCCTGGTCATCGTGTTCGTCGGCGGTGTGTACGACCCCGGAATGATCCTGCTCGCGTTTTCCTCCTCCTTCAGCTTCCTTTCCAACGCGGTGATCGGCTTCCGCATCGTGCGCGGGAATCCGAAATACACCGGCGCGTATGTCGCCCATATCGGCGTCGCCATGATGCTGCTCGGTGTGATCGGCTCCGGTTTCTACAGCACCTCCCAGAGCATCGAGCTCAAGCAGGGCGAACCCGTGGACTGGAAAGGCTACCGTATGACGTATGTCGGCAACGAACCGTTCTGGAACGGCGAGCGCTTCTACTTCAAGGTGAAGCTCGATGATGCTGCGTCCGGAAAGGAAATCGAGACCATCAATACCGTGATGTTTGTCTCGATGTACGGCGGGCAGGAACAGATCATGCGGAATCCCGGCATCGCCAAGTTTTTCGCGACGGATGTGTACGTGGAACCGCAGGCGCTCTACGCGCCCGACAACGAGGGCGGCAAGCGCTTCGCATTCGTGAAGGGCCAGACCTTCGAGTACGGCGGATACCAGATCACCTTCACCGATTTCGACATGAACAATTCCCGCACCTCTCAGGCGTTCCGCATCGGCGGCGTGTTCCGCGTCGAGAAATATGGGAAGGACGTGCAGGAGATCATGGTCGCGCAGACGACGGGGCCCGACGGCGTCTCGAACGAGCCCGGCGTGGTCGCCGCCGGCGATCTGCAGATCGAAATTCTGAACATGGTTCCCAATAAGGAAGACCTGGCGCTTTCACAGCTCGAGGTGCGGATGAAGAATCCGAACGTGGCGGTGGATCCGAAGGATCTCCGTGAGACCCTTGTCGTGGAAGCGTCGCTGAAACCGTTCATCAGTTTCGTCTGGGCAGGCATCATCATCATGGTGCTCGGCTTCGGCGTCGCACGCTCGCGGCGCGCGCACGATGCACGCAGACTCGAAACCTACGAACTCGCGCCTGACGCAAAGAAAACCGCGCTCACCGGTGTGCCGCACGATGCGCCGGTCATGGAGGACGCGCAGGAAAGCGTGGAAGAACGCGAGGCCTGAAACAGGATCCCGGCACCGCAGTGTGACGCGGAACCGCCGGGATAAACCGACATCATCGAGGCGTCTCCGCCTCGGGCGAAATCGAAAAGAGCGTGCAGCCCCGGCTGCGCGCTCTTTTCACGATTGAAAAAGCTGGCGAATTTCCGTAGGTTTCACATCGTGCAAAGGGAGCTTTTCGCCTTCCGATTGCGTCGCCCGCACAGCGAGCACCTGTCCATTTCCCCCATTGAGCAGCAGGCAGCACATGAAAGAAACTCCGATTGACAGCAGCATCGTCAGTGAAAAAATTCAGGCCAGCGGACTGAAAAGCATCGGCCGCGCCTCCATCCGTGAAATTCGCAGCTTGATCGACGGAATCGAGCAGGCGAGCGGAGAAAAGTTCATTCGCATGGAGATGGGAATTCCCGGACTCCCGGCCGCGAAAATCGGTATCGAAGCCGAGAAGAAAGCCCTCGACAGCGGATGCGCATCGTACTATCCCGATATCCAGGGCATCCCGGAACTGAAAAGTGAAATATCGCGATTCGTCAAGCTCTTTCTGGATCTCGACGTCAATCCGGCCGGATGCCTTCCGTGCACCGGCTCCACGAGCGGAAGCTTCGTCACCTTCATGGTCGCGGGACGCATGATCCCCGAGAAGGATACGGTGCTCTTTCTCGATCCGGGTTTCCCCGTACACAAGCAGCAGCTCAACGTCCTCGGCATCAAGCATCGCAGCCTCGACGTCTACAATTACCGCGGTGAGAAACTGCGCGAGGCGCTGGAAGCGATTCTGAAAGAAGGGAATATTTCCTGTATCCTGTACTCCAATCCGAACAACCCGACGTGGATCTGTTTCACCGACACCGAACTGCGCATCATCGGCGAACTGGCCACGCGTTATGACGTCGTCGTCATGGAGGATCTCGCGTATTTCACGATGGATTTCCGTAAGGATTATTCCATCCCGGGAAAACCGCCGTTTCAGCCGAGCGTCGGGAAGTACACGGATAACTACATCCTGCTGATTTCGAGCTCCAAGGCCTTCAGCTACGCGGGACAGCGTGTCGGCATGATCGCCATTTCGAATGTCCTTTTCGAACGCGAAGTCCCGACGCTCTCCCGGTATTTCACCCAGACGAAATTCGGACGCGCGATGGTCTTCGGGTCCGCCTACGCCGTGTCGGCAGGGGTGACCCACTCATCCCAGTACGGTCTCGCCGCGCTGCTCAAGGCCACGAACGACGCCACCTACCGCTTTATCGACGAGGTGAAGATCTACGGCGAGCGGGCTCGGGTCATGAAGAAGTTCTTCGTCGACAACGGCTTCTATATCGTCTATGACAAGGATGAGGACGAACCCATCGCCGACGGCTTCTATTTCACCGTCGCGTATCCCGGCATGGACGGCGTCGCCCTGATCGAGGAACTCCTGTATTACGGAATCAGCGCCATCTCCCTCGCCAATACCGGAAGCGAGCGCCTGGAGGGCATTCGTGCCTGCGTGTCGCTGGTTCCTGATGCGCAGCTGCCGGAACTGGAGCGTCGCCTGCAGGTGTTTCACGAAAATCATCAGCCGGCCTGACCGCGGCGCGATTTGAGCCCGAAATTTTGTATTTTTTATCGCCACGGTTCGCCGTGGCGATTTGTTTGACACTCTTATGGCACGGATAAAACGCTATCTCCTCAGCCTGCTCATTTTCGGACTGACCGGCGCGGCATGCGTTGGGCAGGTACCGTCTGTCCGTGCCAGGTGGATCCGGCTGGCATCGGATTCGGTGCGCGTGGAATACGCCCTCCCGAAAGTCAGCGCGGTGCGTCCCGTGGTCATCGTCCTCAGCGACCGCTACGGACTGCAGGACAACGTGCGTGCGACGCTCAGGGTGCTCGCGACGCTCGGTTTTCGCGCGTACGCGCTGCCGCTGCATTCCGCACCGGAGCAGCCGTTCAACGTGCTCCCCGAAGCGGCGATCGACTCCTCCGACGTCCCGCTGGTCACGGCCCTTGCCGTCGAACTCATCAATGAACGCGGGTGTGACGGCCGGGTCATGCTGCTCGGATTCGATGTCGGCGCGAATATCGCGATGGAGGTCATCGCGCGTTTTCCCTTTTACAAGGGTGCGGTGCTTTTCTACCCGACGGGCGGCGCGGCAGCGCTGCGCCGGCTGCTCGATGCGCAATGCCGCTTTCTTCTCAATACGGCGCAGTTCGACCCGGACTGCAGCCTGAGTGACGTGAACGCCATGCGTGAGTTGTGCATGGAACGGGGTAAGCGGATGCACGTCTTCTATTACAAGGAGGCCCGGCGCTTTTTCTTCAATCCCCAGCATCCCGATCACCACAAGGTCAATACGAATACAGCCTGGAATCAAATCAACAAGTTCTTCCGAAACCAATGACCATGCAATTCAACGAAAATCGCCTGCACGAAATATTCTCACAGATCCAGAACCGCTTCGTCGCGGTGATCGGGGACGTGATGCTCGACCGATATATCTGGGGAAGCGTCACGCGCATCTCGCCCGAGGCGCCGGTGCCCGTGGTGGATGTGCTCAGCGAAAGTAACCACCTCGGCGGCGCATCGAACGTCGCCCTGAATATCCGGAGTCTCGGAGCCGTACCGGTCCTGTTCGGCGTGGTCGGCAGCGACACCACCGCCAATGAACTGCGCGGCATTCTGGATCGGGAACGGATCATTACGGATTTCCTGATCGAGGACGCCACCCGCCCGACCACGGTAAAAACGCGCATCATCGCCGGCAGCCAGCATGTCGCGCGCATCGATTATGAGAACAGGCAGCATGTCAGCGAAGATACCGCGCGAAAGCTGATCGACCGGCTGGAGAATCATCTCAGTTCGATCAACATCATCATCCTTCAGGATTACAACAAGGGCGTTATCGGGCCGGACCTCATCCGTCAGGTGATCGAACTCGCGGAGCGGAACGGGATCCCGGTGCTCGTGGATCCGAAGTACAGCAATTTCTTCGAATACAGGGGGGTGACCGTTTTCAAACCCAACCGCAAGGAAACCGAAGACGCGCTGAAGCTCCGACTGAGCGATGAAAACAGTTTCGCGGATGCCGCGCGCGCGCTGCGGCAGCGGCTCGGCTGCGAGCATGTCCTGCTGACACTCGGCGAGAAGGGGATGCTGCTGCTCCAGAATGACGACAGCATCACGCGTGTGCCGACGAAAGCCCGCAAGGTCGCGGACGTTTCGGGAGCCGGCGACACGGTGATTGCGACGCTGGCCGTCGCGATGGCGGGCGGTGCGGATATGAACGAAGCGGCGCATATCGCGAATTTCGCGGGCGGTCTCGTCTGCGAGGAAGTCGGCATCGTTCCGGTCGATCGCGACATGCTGTATGACGCCGCGCTCGGACGCCTGGGAGTGCTCGACTGATGGGACAGCTCTGCACGCTGGAAGAGATGAAGGCCGTTCGCGCGCAGTTCCGTGCGGAAGGCCGGCGGCTCGTCTTCACCAACGGGGTGTTCGACATCATTCACCGCGGACACTGCGAGTACCTTCGCGACGCCCGTGCGCAGGGTGACGCCATGGTCGTCGGACTCAACAGCGATGCGAGCGTCCGGCGCCTGAAAGGCGCGAAAAAGCCGATCGTGCCGGAGGAAGACCGGGCAGCCGTTTTGGCGGCGCTGGCGTCTGTTGATTATGTCGTGATATTTGATGAAGATACACCTCATGTGCTCATTTCAGAGCTTCTGCCCGATGTTCTGATCAAGGGCGGTGATTATGCACTCGAAGATATCGTCGGCCGCATCGAAGTCGAGGCGGCGGGCGGAACTGTGCGCACCATTCCCCTGACAGTGGGCCGTTCTTCGACAAACATTATTGCGACCATCATTGAGCGATACTGTAAAAACGAACACTGACACTCCCGCGCCCGGGCGCAAGCGCTCCCTCGGGATGCGTCTCCTGCGCCTGATCGTGTTCACCGGGCTCGGACTCGTCGTCCTCCTCGCCGGTGTCGTCGGTTTTTCGGAGACGGAAACCTTCCGGTCGATGCTTCGCGGAATCATCATCGACGCCACGGAGTCATCGCTCAATGCCCACCTGAATATCGAATCCATCGAAGGAAACCTGTTTGCCGGCTGGAAGCTCCGTGGGGTGACGCTCACCGATACGAGTGGAACCGTCGCGGACATCGAGAGCATCGTGCTGCGGTATGATCTTTTCAGCGCTCCGTGGAAACGCATCACCATCAACGAGCTGACGATCAATGCGCCGCGCATATCGATCACAAAGGGGCAGGGACGGGACTGGAACCTCAGCACGCTGATCAAACCCACCGAGGAGGATACCTCGTCATCGACGTTCGACTGGACCATCGTCGTGGAGAATATCCGCCTCCTCGATGCAACGGTGCTGGTCTTCGATTCCACGACACCGGGACCTCTTCGCCGTGATCGGCTCGATGCCCGGCACATGCAGCTCGATCATCTCAATCTCGCGCTTTCCGCGGTGATCGCCCCGGACAGAAAATCGCTCTCGATCAACCAGGGATCGTGGTACAACGTGTTCGGCGACGTTTCGATGCGCAACCTTTCGGGAGATATCCTGCTCGAAAAGGATTTCGCTTCGGTGCAGGGGCTGTCGATTCAGACCGGGCGGTCGTCCTTCATCTTCAGTGCCGCCGCTGCCGGCGGGGATCTGCTCGGCGGCCTCGATACGGAAACGCTCCGCCGCATGCGCATGGATCTGAGTCTCGACGCACCGTCGGTTGATGCCCGCGATTTGCAGTACTTTCTCCCGTCGCTCGATATCCTCGGCGGCACTGCGGCGCTCGAAGTGGATGCGGAAGGCACGCTTGACGAACTCAACATCAAGCACCTGCAGCTCGAAGCCCTCGAAAGCACGCTCACATTCAGCGGGACGCTTCGCCGCATCCTCGACGGCGTGGATATGACCATCGATGTCCGTTCCGACAATTCCGCCATTCACGGAGCGGATGTGCCGCTGATCCTTCCGGGTATCCCCATCATGGACGTTTCCGGACTCGGGACGGCCCGATTCTCCCAGATCGAGTTCCACGGCCGGCCCCTGCAGTTCAAGGCGGCGATGGACATGGAAAGCGACGCCGGTGCCGCTGCCGGGAACATCACCCTCGACGTGACCGGGGAAGAGCTGGCATACGAAGGAATGATCCGAACACGCGGCATCGACCTGCAGAGCGTGCTCGGCAATGCGAAGCTGCGGAGCGACCTCAACCTGCAGGCGTCCATCAAGGGGCAGGGAACCCGCCTGGGCAAGATGACGGCGGTCGTGAACCTGCAGGCAGATTCCACGCGCTATCAGCGGTACCTTGCGAACGCGCTCACGCTCAGTATGGACATACGCAGAGACAGCCTCACCTTCGATCTCCGTTCCGCGCTCAGCGGGAGTGCGATCGCCGCCGAGGGAGGCATGAGCTTCCAGCCCGACAGCATCACCGGATTCCGGCTCTCGGCCGATGCGCGGAAACTCGATCTCGCGAAAATTCTCGACGACGACGAAATGTCCAGCGATCTGACCTTCGCGCTCAAAGCCCGCGGAGACGGTGTGGATCTCTCCACCCTCTCGGGAGGCATTGAAGTGGCATTCTCGCCGTCACGGCTGCAGGGACTCAGCATCGACCAGGACACGTTCCGTCTGGAGCTGCGGCAGAGGATCGGCGAACCGGAGCTGCTGCTGCTCGAATCCCAGTACGCTGACGCGCGGCTCGTCGGGCAGTTCGATCTTCCGCGTTTCGGTCGGTACCTCTCCCGTCAGGTCGATTCGCTCACGGCCGCGCTGTCCGCGTTCTCCGTGCAGTCCGACAGCAGCGCTGACACCGACACAGGGGGCAGCGTCCGGCGCCGTTCCCCCGGCACGGCAGCCGAAAGCGCGTCCCTGGCGATGGACGAAGACACAACGGCGTTCATGGACGTACGCTACAGCATGACGCTCAAGAATCCGGACCGCATCGCGAAGTTCTTCGACGCCTCGACCTTTCTCGTGCGCGGGACCTGGCAGGGGAGCATTTCCGGCGGGTTGAACGGTTTCGATATCGGGGGCGAACTCAACCTGAGCGATTTCTATTATGTCGACAGCGCCCGCACCTGGCTCGCCGCGGGGGTGCGCTGCAGCTACGGCGTGGAGGACCTGCGGCTGACCGATCCGCTCGAACAGCTCGCAATGAACACGCGACTTTCGGTGTCGGACCTGAACATCAACGGGTTGCGCCTGAGCCGGGCCCAGCTGCAGGTCGACTGGCGCGACGGCGCTCCCACACTGCGCCTGCGGAGCCTGGTCGACACGCTCGCCCAGGTCGATATTCAGCTTGGAGCGCGATACGAACAGCATGCGTTCGCGATCGCGGTGCCGGTGCTGCAGCTGATCTACCGCGGGGAGACGTGGCAGAATAAAAAGGAAATCTCGCTGCGCTTCGATTCCTCGGGGATAGCCCTCCGGCAGTTCGACCTGGCCAATGGCGCCATGCGCATTTCGGCGACGGGAACCCGTTCGCTGGACGGGCGAAATGACTTCACCGTGTACGCCGACAGTCTCGATATCGGGGAAGTGGAATTCCTTCTTACCGGCAGCAGTGCGGCGCGTGACGGAGAGAGCTTCGCCGGGATCGGATTTGTCGAGGCCACGCTCTCCGGCGATGACCACCTGCCGCTGCTCGCGGCGGATGTCTATATTGACAGCCTCGGGTACAGGCGCGCGCATTTCGGCGAAGTGGTGCTCGAGTCGCGTTACAGCAGCAATAAAATGGAGCTGTATTCCGAACTCACCTATGAAACCCCGCAGGGGAAGGACGAAAAGGTTTTCTTTGTGTCGGGAAGCATTCCCGTATCGATTTCCTTCGACGGGGAGACGGATGCGCCCGCGGAATCCTCCGCGAACCTTCGCATGCAGATGCGCGATTTCCCTCTTGCCCTGATCGAGGAATTCCTCGGGCTGTTTTCGCCGCTGACCGGTACCGCGAATGCCGACCTGACCGTCACGGGTACCGCCAGCAACCCGTCGTTCAACGGATTCATGACGCTGAGCGATGCGCGGGGAAGATTCCTGTTCAACAACATGGAGTACGATCTCGGCATGCGGATCGAGGCCGTCGGCCGCGACATTCGCATCGTGGATCTCTCCGCGGCCAATCTTCCCACCGACTGGCGCGACGGCCGGCTGGCCGCCACCGGCACCATCACGACCGAGGCGTTCAGTATCAGCGAATTCGACCTTACCGTCAACGGCCGCCTGAAAGTGCTGCGCTTCGCATCCCGCTCCGCCATGCGGGCACTGTATGGAGACCTGTACATTTCGACCGGTGACCAGCCCCTGAGCTACCGCGGACGCCTCGACCGCTCCCGGCTGATCGGGGACATCGTCATCGAGGAAGGCAATCTCGTGTTCCCGCTCGAACAGTCGGGCGGCGCCGTCAACAAGTACACCGATATCACCTACGTGGTCGTCGACGATACGACGAAACAGGTGACCAGTTCGCTTTCCGCCGGACGGTTTGCGCGGCTGTCGGATCAGGCCAACGGCACCGGTACCGAGGCGCGCATGCCCCAGCGATCGGTGCTGGACGGCCTGGCGTACGATCTGACGCTCAACACCACGGGCCGGCTGCAGCTGGAGATTCCGTTCTCCGTGCTGCAGGAAGAACTCAATGCGCAGCTCATCGTCAATAATCTGAAGGTGAACAATTTCGGCGGGGTCAAGTTTGTCGGCGAAGTGACGCTCGGTCCCGATTCCTATTTCGTGTTTCTCGGGAAGCGGATGACGGCGAGCGGATCGATCCGGTTTACGCGCGATCCGCAGAATCCCGACCTCGATCTGACCGCGGTGTATTCGGATTACTATATCGATCCCCGCACCCAGGTTCGCCGCCAGGTTTTCGTCACCGTGCGGATCACCGGGACAAAAAACAAAATGGAACTCGGGTACGACCTGCGCTGGGACGAGCCCAACGGAGAATCCGTCGCAAGCGCCAGCGACGTGAAATCCGATGTCGTCTCCTTCCTCGTGCTCGGGGTGTTCACCAAAGACGTCAGCGGTTCGGAAGGCGATCGGAGTTCTCTCGTCGAGAAGTCTCCGGAGGTGCTGAACCAGATCGCCTCCTCGCTCGCATCGAGCGCGGCCACGGAGTTTCTCAATCGGGCGGGACTGCAGGAGTACATCAAGCGGGTGGATATCGCGGGACTCGGGACGCAGGAGTCGCGGGTGAAACTGACGAGCGAAATCGGCCGCGCCATCATCACCTACGACGGGAAGATCAACGATCTGGAGAGTTCGAACATGTCGGTGGACTTTCCCCTGAGCCGTGTGCTGGGCATCCCCTGGACCAATCTCATGGTGCAGATCTCACGCAAAACCCTGAACGAATCCTACGAAAGCACCACGCAGTCGCAGCAGTATTCGGTCTGGGAACTTAAAATACTTCAGAGGTTCTCATTTTAACATTGAATAAAACACTACGCGATCGCACACTCACCTTTCTCTCCGCCCAGGACGGAAGAGCATTCAAGACAAAGGAACTCGCCAGGGAGCTGGAGCTGCCGAAACAGGGTGAGCAGTATCAGCAGCTGAAGATCGTCCTGCGGACGCTGCAGCAGGAGGGACTGATTGTCCGGCTGAAAAACAGCAGGTGGATGACGCCTCAGGCGGAAGCTGCCGCGGAAAAACCGGAGAAGCTCGAACGCACGGTCGTCGGCGCGTTCAAGGAATTCCGGCGCGTCTCCTACGTCGAACCCGACGACCGGGACATCGAGGGCGACATCGCGATTTCCCGGAATGCCACCGGCGGTGCCGAGGACGGCGACAAGGTCGTCGTGCGCCTTCTTCCGAGAAGGGGCCGCAGCGAAGGGCTCGAGGGCGAAGTTGTCGAAGTGCTCGGGCGTCGCGGCCGCGCCGATGTGGAAATGGTCGCGCTTGCGCGCCGCTTCGGGCTCAGCCTCGAATTCCCGGAGGATGTGGACGAGCAGGCCTTTGCGATTCCCGCAAATCTCGAAGCGAAGGATCTCGCGGGGCGCATGGACCTGCGCGACATGGAATGTTTCACCATCGATCCGGAGGATGCGCGCGATTTCGACGACGCCGTCTCGCTGTCGATCGATGCGGAAGGCAACTATCAGCTCGGCGTGCATATCGCCGACGTGAGTCATTACGTGCCCGAAGGGACGCCCCTCGATCGCGAGGCGCTGCGGCGCGGCACGAGCGTGTATCTTGTCGACGGGGTGTTCCCGATGCTTCCCGAACGCCTCTCCAACCACATGTGCAGCCTCAAGGAAGGCAAGGACCGGCTCACCTACAGCGTGCTGATGACGGTTTCGCCACGGGGAGCCATCCGTGACCATGTGCTGACGAAGTCGGTGATCCGCTCGCGGAAGCGTTTCACGTACGAGGAAGTGCAAAGCATCCTCGATGCGGGGGAGGGACCGCACGCCGCGACCCTCGAGTCCATGGAGCGCATGGCGCGAATGCTGATGAAAAAGCGATTCCGTGAAGGATCCGTCGATTTCGGCGTACCCGAGGTGAAATTCATTCTCGACAACACCGGCTACCCGGTGGACATCGTGCCGAAAAAGCGGCTGATGAGCATGCGGATGATCGAGGAATTCATGCTGCTGGCCAACCGTGTCGTCGCGCAGCAGGTTGCGCGCGGCGAGGGAACGCCGCGTCCGTTCATCTACCGCGTGCATGATCTTCCCGATCCTGAAAAAACGCAGGAACTGGTGGAATTTCTCCGCCACCTGGGGATCAGGGTGCAGCTCGACCACACCACTTCGAAAAGCTTCCAGAGCATGCTCGAGACCGTGCGGGGGCGTCCGGAAGAGGATGTCGTCCAGGACGTGACCATCCGTTCCATGGCGAAAGCGGTGTACAGCGAGCAGAACATCGGCCACTTCGGGCTCGGATTCAAGTACTACACGCATTTCACCTCGCCCATCCGGCGGTATCCCGATCTCATCGTACACCGGCTGCTGCATCAGTATTTCGGCGGCGGTGAGGGGCGTCCGCCTTCGCTCAAGCGTCTCGGCGACATAGCGCGTCAGAGCTCCGTCCGCGAGCGGCTGGCGGTCGAGGCAGAACGCGAGTCGATCAAGATCAAGCAGGTCGAGTACATGAAGCGGCACGAGGGGGATGAATTCGATGCCGTGATCAGCGGGGTGACGCGCTACGGGATCTACGTCGAGATTTATCCGACGCTGGTGGAGGGACTGGTGCACGTGCGCAGCATGGACGATTACTTCGACTTCGACAAGACGCGCCTTCAGCTGGTGGGGCAGCGAAGCGGACGGCGGTATCGGCTCGGCGATCACGTGCGGGTGCAGGTGGCACGGGTCGACAGCATCGAGCTGCAGATCGATTTTGTTCTGGCGGACAACGAAGCGCCGATCGCCGAAGGCCACGAACGCGGGGGCGGCAGAGAACATGCTAGTGATCAGTCCGGCGGACGCGTGAGGAACGACGAAAACGCATCAGGGCGTGGCGGCAAGCGTTCGAGCGGAGCGAAACGCGGAGGAACGGGCGCGGGGCGTTCCGGCAGCGGCAACAGGCACGCGCAGAACGACCGAAAGGGCGGAAAAGGGCGGAAACGCGGCGGAGGGCGTCGATGACCGTCGATGCCGCCGGATATCGTCTCGCAGCCATTCTCGGTAATACCACATGCAGGATCGCCCTCATGGAGGGACTTGAGGCGCGCGGGACGCTGGTGCTCTCTCATGACGAGCTCCGGGAGCCCGCTGCGATCGAACGGCTCCGGGAGCTCTGCGGGGATGCGCGGGTAGAGGAAGCCGGTCTGTGTTCGGTGGTGCCGTCCCGCGAAGACGCGGTCGCGCAGCTTGTGCGCGAGGCCGCGGGAGCGGAGCTGACGGCGGTGCGTCCCGCCGCGTCGTCGTTTTTCCCATCCGTGTACCGGAGCATGGAAACGCTGGGTGCGGACAGGTACTGCGGGGCGCTCGCCGCGCGAGCGCGATACGGGGCGCCGGTGATAGTAGTCGACTGCGGTACGGCTACGACGGTCAACGTCGTGGACGAACGCGGCGTATACCTCGGCGGCGTCATCGCGCC
>QKAF01000026.1 GCA_003246455.1 Bacteroidota bacterium | reverse complement strand
GCGACGCGCCGGAGCTGACCGCGGTTGGTAACGCAGAGATGACTCTCACGGTCATCCGATTCGGCGTCATCTCTGCCAGCAATACATCCCACTGTGAAACGGCTGCCATGTTCGATAGATCGGGTCTCCTGACCGTACTGCTCCCGCTGATCCTCTTCTCATCCGCCATTGCGCAGGATGGGAAAATCGACAGCCTTGCCGGCGTGCTCCGGGCGCAAATCCCGGATAGCGTCCGGGTGCATGCGCTCACCGCGCTCTGCGCGGAGTACCGCACACGCGACCTGCAGAAATCGCTGGAGTACGGAGAACAGGCGCTGCGCGCCGCGCGCAGGCTGCCGGGGACTCGTGCGCTCGGCCGTGCGCATACCGAACTCGGCTGGACACAGCAGGTGCTGCGCCTGGGCCAGCAGGCGAAGGAAAATTTCGAAGCGGGCCTTGCGGTCGCGCGGGAAACCCGCGACGGCATCACCGCCGTGCTCGCGCTCCGGGGCATCGGTACGATGCTGTACGGCCAGGGAAACACCGACCGGGCCGCGGCCTACTACGACCAGGCAATGGAAGCCGCGCGCGGGACCGGTGATGATGCCAGCATCGCCGCGGTACTGCGCGATGCGGGCCTCACGAGCATGATGCGCGGCAGGCTCGACTCGGCACGGGGGGCCTTCCTCTCCTCGCTGCGGCTGAGCGAGCGCATCGGTTCACGACAAGACGTCGCCAAGGCGCTCGAGTATCTCGGGGATCTCGACCGCCGGACGAGCAATTACACCGAGGGACTCTCCCTGTTCGAGCGCAGCCTGGCGCTGTACGAGGAACTCGGCGACAAAGCCGGGCGCGCGACGACACAGTATCTCATCGGATCGATCTATCTCACACGCGGGGAGTTTCCGCCCGCCCGTTCGCACTTCTACGAAAGCCTCGCCCTGTTCGAGGAACTCGGCGACAAATCCGGGATGGCGATCACGCTCACCTACATCGGACATCTGCATAACATCCAGGGACGCTTCGATCAGGCGCTCGAGACCTACGGCCGCGGCCTGAAACTGAACGAAGAGCTCGGGAACAAATCCCTGCTCATCGGATCGCTCATCAGCATGGGAACGATCCTGTTTCAGCAGAGCCGGCAGGAAGAAGCGCTGACCCTGCTTCAGCGAAGCCTGAAGCTCTGCGAGGAACTCGACAACCGCGTCCTCATGGCCTCGGCGGTCATCCACATCGGGCGCATTCACATGAGCCAGGGACGATCCGAACAGGCGCTGGAATACTATTCGCGCGGCATGTCCCTTTTCGAGGAACTCCGCGACGACGGCGGCGTTGCGGTCGCGCTCAATTTCATCGCCGACATCTACACCGCCCAGGGAAAATACGACAAGGCGCTGGCGCTGTATGAGCGGGGGCGCAAACGGTTCGAAGCCGACGGCGAAAAGCAGCTGCTCGGACTGATCCTCAACAATATCGGCATCATCCAGAAGCGGCAGGCGCAGTACGACAAGGCGCTCGCCTCCTCCCGCCGAAGCCTGGAACTGCGGACCGAACTCGGGGAGAAATCCGGCATCGCCGAATCGCTCACCAACATCGCCGACATCCATGTCCGCCAGGGCCGATACGACTCCGCGATACTCGTCGGGACCCGCGCCTTCACCATCGCGCGGGAGGTCGGGGCGATCGTGCAGCTGAAGGAAGCCGCGAAGCTCGTCAGCGACGCGTATGCGCTGAAGAACAATTACGCGAAGGCATACGAATACCACCGCCACTACACCGTGTACAAGGATTCGCTTCTGAACGAAGACAACATCCGTTCGATCAATGAAATGGCGGCGAAATACGAATCGGAAAAGCGCGAGCAGAAAATCGTCCTGCTGGAAAAAGACAAGCAGCTGCAGAGCGTCCTCCTCGCACACCAGGAAGACGAGCTGCTCCACCGGCAGCTGGAATCGCAGCGCAACCAGCAGATGCTCGCCCTGCTCGGCAAGGAACGGGAGATCCAGGAACTGACGATCGCAAATACCAGCGTGGAGCTCGAACGGCAGCGCATAGAAAACCAGCAGAAGAAAGACGAACTCTCGCTGCTGATGAAAAACAAGCAGCTGCAGTCGTCCATGCTCGAACGGGAGACCCTGCGGCGGAACGTGAGCATCGCCAGCGTGATCATCCTGCTCGTGCTGACGGGACTCCTGCTCCACCGCTACCGCTATCGCCGCCGGACGAGCGAACAGCTCACGCGCACCCTCACGCAGCTCCAGCAGACGCAGGCGCAGCTCATCCACGCGGAGAAAATGGTCACGCTCGGCGAGATGACCGCGGGACTGGCCCATGAAATCAAGAACCCGTTGAATTTCGTGACCAACTTTTCCGATCTCTCGCACGACCTGCTGAACGATCTCGAGCAGGCGGACGGGACCGATGCGCGGGCGGCAATTCTCGACGACCTGCGGCGTAATCTGCGCAAGATCAAGGAGCACGGACGCCGGGCCGACACCATCGTCCAGGGCATGATGCTGCATGCGCGCGGGGGAAGCGGCGAGCTGATTCTCACGGACATCAACGCCCTCGTCGACGAGTCGGTGAATCTCGCATACCACGGCATGCGTGCGACGCATATGACGTTCGACATCGCGGTGGACAAGAACTACCACGCGTCACACCTGGAACTGCGCGTCGTTCCGCAGGAAATCAGCCGCGTGCTGCTGAACCTGCTCAACAACGCCATGTATGCCGCGCGGGACGGTCGCGCCGCGGGCTCCGCCCGAAGCGGCGGGGGCACGGCCGCGGGCTCTACGCCGGGCGAAAATGGCGAGGGTCCCACGATCTGGGTCAGCACCGCGCGGCGCAACGATCACGTGGAGATCCGGGTCCGCGACAACGGGCCCGGCATTCCTGCAGAGATCCAGCAGAAGATCTTTCAGCCGTTCTTCACCACGAAACCGACGGGCGAAGGCATGGGGCTCGGGCTCTCGATGAGCTATGACATCATCGTCAACGGGCATGGCGGAACCCTCACCTGCCACAGCAACGGCTCAGGCGCCGAATTCGTGATCGTCCTTCCCTCCTCCTAGGTTTTTTCCGCCCACGTACCGTTCCCCCTGCCCCGGCGATCACTTCCCGCGCCGTGCCCCGAGAAATGGGTACCAACACCCATTGACATTCCCGCGCACACCGTCTACCTTTCAAGCGTCACTCATCCGAAATACGAAGCATCGCCGTCTGGCCGCATGCCGCCGCAGCGCCTGAATGCCGCTTGCAGGGGCATGCCGCAGGGCATTCACATACATCGTTCCCCCAGGGGGGGGAGCTGGAGCGGACCATCAGGACAACCGGCAATCTGCGAGTATCAATCGGAAACCGACGGACGCAGGAAAGAAGCCCCCGACCGCGGGACACGTGTGCGCCGCGAATAAAGGGGATTGAAGAACAAAGATTCCGGAGGCGATCATGGTACGACATCGACGGGGGCACGGTGCCCCCTGGAAATCCGGTCTGTTCCTCGGCATCCTCCTGCTCTGCATGAGCGGAGCGAGCCAGGCACAATACACCCACACGCTGTCGAACTGCATGAACAACATGCAGATGAACAATGCCACGGACCTCGCCGTCGGCCGCGACGGAACGATCTTCCTCGTCAACGACGGCGGAGGACTCTGGGCGTACAGGCATTCGGACTCGAAATTCATACCGCAGGCGTTTCTTCCCTTCCGCGAAAACCTGAGCGAGGTTAAAGTCGGACCCGACGGTGTGGTGTACGTGGCGCACGAACAGGGTTTTCTCGCCGCCCTCGTGTACACGGGATCATCGTTCAGGGAAATCGCCCGCATCACTGACGACATCACGATCAACGATTTCGCGATCGGGGATGACGGAAGCATCTTCATCGCGATGGGACGGGAGGGCATCGCCGTGTACCGCCGGTACCGGGATCGCATCTTCCGCACCGCACAGGCCTCCAATGGCGGGGAGTTCCGCGCCATCGCCGTCGGCAGCGACAATGTTGTGTACGCTGCCAGCAGATATACGTCCATTCTCAGCGCATACCTGTTCAAGGGCGAGGTACTGACGCGTATCGGCTATACGACCGACGGCATCATCGAAGCGCACGATCTGGCGGTGCGGCAGGATGGGACGGTGTTCCTCGCCGACCTTGAGAGCGGCCTCAGCGCCTATCACTTCGATGGCGTGCGGCTGGTCCGGACCGCGTATATCAACTCGGGGGGCGCCGGAACCGGCGTTACCGCAACCGCCGACGGACGGGTGTATCTCGCCAACGCGGGTGACGGGCTCCGCGTCTACTACTACACCGGGTCCGTCTTCATCACGGACGGATACTGGCGCAGTGAGGAGTGCGACGCGCGCAGCGTCGCCGTGATGCCCGACCGCACCGTCTTCCTCGCAAACGGTCCCGACGGACTGCGGGCGCTGCTCTCGGACGGACTCGTCTTCAGCTGCACCGGGCACTGTCACCAGGAGGATGAAGCGTGCAGTGTCGCCGTGGGCACCGATGGGAACATCTATCTCGCGAACGGAAAAGACGGACTGCGGGCGTACCGGAGATCCGAGCCGTTCCTGGAATGCATGGCGTTCACGAACGGCGACAGCGATTCTGACATCGACGCGCGGGCCGTTGCCACGGATGCGCAGAACCGGGTTTTTCTCGCGCATAACAGCGCGCTCTCGGTGTACGCGTTCACCGGCAGTTCCTTTGCCCTGATCGCGCACGCCGACGCCGTGGGTCCCGCTAACGGCATCGCCGTGGACGCTGCGGGCCGCGTCTACCTCGCCTGCGGCTTCGACGGCATGCAGGTGTTCCAGTTTGACGGAACGTCCCTCCGGCACCTCAGGCAGGTCTACGATGGCGGCAGGGCGATGGATGTCGCGGTGACCGACGCCGGGACCGTGTTCCTCGCCGACGGTCCCGACGGCACGCGCGCGTATCTCTGGCGGGGAGAGGAACTGATGTGCGTCGCGCGCGTCTGCGAGAGCGACGGCTCCTATAACTGGGCACGGAAAGTCGCCCTCGGACCCGGACACACGGTATACGTCGCGACCAGCCAGGTCGGCCTGTACGCCTACCGGTTCAACGGCAGGTCGTTCGTCTCCGCCGGGCACCTTCCTTTCGCTGTCGGCGGATACTTCGCGGGCGTGAGCGCGCTGAGCGTCGGTACTGACGGGACCGTGTTCCTCGGATATTCCGGGTACCACTCCATGGATACCGACGGCGTGTACGCCTGCACGTATGACGGAAGCGGCTTCACGGTTACGGCGCATGCCGAACATGCCGACGTCGCCTCCGATCTCGCCGTCGCCCCGAACGGCATCCTCTATCTTGCCGACCGCTACGCCGGACTGATCGGGTACCGCTATGCGTCCCTGCTCGGTGCGCCGCAGCTGACCACCGACACCCGCGCACTCGATTTCGGAAAGGTAAACCTGCTGGACATCGAACTCAGGCAGGTAAAGTTCTGGAATACCGGTTCTGCGCCCCTGTTCATTCACGCCGTGAAGCTGACCAATTTCGGCAGAGAGGAATTCACCCTCGCCTTTTCGCTGCCGTCGGTGCTTCCCCCGGGGGAGAGCGCCAGCCTTGGCATCCTGTATCATCCCATGAGTGAGGGACAGAAAGAAGCGCTGGTGCAGATCGCCAGCAATGATCCCGATGAACCCGACATCACCATCACGCTGAAGGCGACCGCGATACATGTTCCCGAGAGTCCCCTGCCGCCGCACATCCTTCGTCTCCGGCAGAACACGCCGAATCCCTTCAATCCGTCGACGAACATCGAATTCTTCCTTCCGCGGCAAGAGCATGCGCGCCTCGCGGTGTTCGATCTGGTCGGACGGCGGGTCGCCACTCTCGCAGACGGGACGATGCAGGCCGGATGGCACACCCTTCGTTTCGATGCAGCGTCCCTCGCCTCCGGCATCTACGTTTACCGGCTCGAAGCCGGCAGCCAGGTGCAGACCAGGACCATGGTCCTGACGAAGTAACCGCACAGCAGATGCTGGACATCCAACCCCGGATCCTCCGATTCGGGGTTTTGTTTTACCCCACGATGCAGAAGCGGCCTCCGGCATGGGGACACGTCCGCATTCCGGACAGAAACAATTTGTTTTTCGGATTTTGCGGTCTCTTGCTTCTGTTTTACGGCAGCGGTAGATTGTATCCGTCATTTCAGGATAATACCATGTTTACCTCTGTTGATACGGGTCGCGAGCCGTATTCTCGTTCGGGCAGTTCATGCCGTTCGAGCCGGATGAAGCGATCATGCCTTCTCCTCGCATGTGTGCTGGCCGCGGCGACAGGACCGTCGGCACTGCACGCGCAGGAGACAGAACCGGAGCCGCAGGGCCTCACCTATGTCATCCGGCCGGCATTCACCTTCCTCATGTCCACGGTGCAGCTGCCGGAGGAGGAAGCACTGCACATGACGATGTACGGGCAGCTTCGCTCGCAGTTCTGCACCGATATCAGCAGCGTGCATCTGCGCGGGTATTTCAACCTGGATCTCATGCGCCAGGCTTTTTCCAACGCCCCGCCGGTGACGATGACCGACAACCTGGTCATCACGCTCATCCCGTCCGTCATCATCTCCGACTGGACCAAGCTGAGCCTTTTCCTGGAGATGTCCATGGAGACGCAGCTCACCAACACCACGCGCGACGGCGTCCCGATGCGCTTCCTCGATCCGGCGTTTTTCTATGAGACCGCCTACGTGGGACAGTGGTTCGACTGGAGGGCGGAGGAAAACAAGCACTGCCTGAGCGTGCGCTACGGCATCGGCTACGCGTTCCAGCAGACCGTTGCCAACCAATTCCTGATGACCGACGAGAGGATGATGAACCTCGACCCCGAAAATCCCCTGTCCGCCGTACGGCAGGCGCCGACGGTACGGCTCGAGTCGGGGTTCAGCGCGCTCGCCGCGCTGGAATACAACTCCCAGTTCTCGGAAAACCTCTCGGCGTTCACGCAGGCATTCGGCGTCGCCCTGGCGAAGGATCTGCTGGGCTTCACCTACCGGAATTCGCATGCCGTGCTGCAGATCGGTGCGGGCATCAACTACAGGCTGTTCACGCTCCGCTACGACCTGCGCGTCGCATATGATCCGAACTATTCGCTGCGACGGCAGCTCGACCAGATCGCGACCTTCGGTATACAGATGGAAATCACGAACTGAATGATCGAATGAAGGAACAATAAAAAATACACCAGTGCTCAACGGACGATTCTGGACAGCGACACTTCCGGACGCATGCCGCCGCCGAACATCCACCACACAACACAACACAACCAAAACGACAGAAGGAGTTCGAATCATGAAACGCATGCTGAGCCTTACACTGGGTTTGCTGCTGCTCGCTGCCACAAACGTACTGGCACAGGAAACCACATCGTCATCGCAGGACATAGGCAACGTCCCGTCCTCGCTGACGGCCGAATCCGCGGTGAAAACCTACACCGTTTCACAGGCCTACCCCATCGCCAAAAACCTGATCAACCAGAGCATCGCGCTGACCGGAGTCGTCGGAAAGAGTCTGTCGATGCCGATCGGCGTCTGGATCTACCTGACCGAGGGGACGACGAAAATCAGTATCGTGAAGAAATTCACCTCCACCGTCACCACGTCGCTCACGGGGAAGCAGGTGAAGGTGTTCGGTGCGTTCGGTTACAACGCGCAGAAGCAGTTCGTCTTCAATGCAACGGGACTGAAGGTGCTCGATAATACCACGAGCAACACCTCGACGCCGGTCCGGTAGGTTTCGGAGCCCGGGCTCGATGCCGGTGCGGCCGCTTCATCCGCACCGGCGATGACTAACACACGGCGCAGGACACGAAACACCTGCGCCGTGCTGAAAGCACCCCGGTGCTGCCGGGCACGGCTGTTTCCACTGCTGCTGGTCCGTCTGGGATACTTCCCTTGCAGCGTCCTGAAATCCCTCGTACGGGTGCGGACCGTTCATATTTATCAGACTGAGGAGGTGTACAATGAACGTGCTGAGACTTTTCAGCATTACGATCGTTCTGCTTCTGTTTCCGCCGCTTCTGGCAGCACAGAATACGATCTGGGGGTGGGGAGAAAATATCGGCGGACAACTCGGGGACGGGAGCGGTGTGAACCAGATGACGCCATTGCAGATCGGTACCGACGCCGACTGGGTAGCCGTCACCTGCGGCTATCACCATACGCTCGCGCTCAAGGCGAACGGAACGCTCTGGGGCTGCGGACTGAATTCGAGCGGACAGCTGGGGAACGGCACGGGAGTGACGTCCACTGTTTTCGTGCAGTCGGGAACGGACACCGACTGGCGCTGTGTCGACGCGGGGAGCTATCATGCCCATGCCATCAAGAATGACGGAACGCTCTGGGGCTGGGGCTGGGGCGGGGTCGGCCAGATAGGCGTCGGCACCACTGTCAGCCAGCTGACCCCTGTGCAGGTCGGGCAGGACGCCGACTGGGCGATCGTGTGCGACGGGGGACACTCATCGTTCGCGATCAAAACCGACGGTTCGCTGTGGGGCTGGGGCTCCAACGGCAACGGCCAGCTGGGACAGGGGACGGCGGGCACGGGGACGGACCTTTCCGTCCCGACACGGATCGGCAGCGGTGCGGTCTGGACGTCGCTCGCGTCCGGATCGGCGCACGTCGTCGCCCTGAAGGACGACGGCACACTCTGGAGCTGGGGCTTGAACAACAACGGGCAGCTCGGCCTCGGCACGGACACGGATGTCTGGGTTCCGACGCAGATCGGCAGCGCAACGGACTGGGTCGCCGTCGGCTGCGGAACGGGCTCCAGCTACGCCCTGAAAAGCGACGGCACGCTCTGGTCCTGGGGCACGAACCTCGGAGGCAGGCTGGGCACCGGCAATTATGTGAGCAGCACGGTCCCGGTTCAGGCTGGCACGGCGAACGACTGGCAGCTTCTTTCTCCCGGTTGGTCCCAGGGCCTGGCCATCAAGGACGGCGGCACGCTCTGGTCCTGGGGCCCGAACAGCCGCGGGGAGCTGGGAATGCCGACGTGGGGGAACCGCCTCTCCCCGACACAGATCGGGACGGATAACCGCTGGGCGTACGTGACCGGCGGATCGCTGTTCTCCCTCGGTCTGCTCCGCGTGCATTCCGCGCCGGTGGCCATCTGTAAGGACGTGTACGTCGTCTCAGACCTCAACGGTTTTGCGCCGGCATCGATCGACAACGGCTCGTATGACCCGGACGACGATGCCATCACCATCACGCAGTCTCCCCCGGGTCCCTATCCCGTGGGCACGACCACCGTGACCATGACCGTGACCGATGCGCGCAATGTGCCCGCGACATGCACTGCGACGGTCACCGTGATCGACATCCACTGCAGCAGTAATCCGCAGAAAGTGCAGGTGTGCCACAACGGGAACACGATCTGCATCAGTCCTTCCGCCCTGCCCGCGCACCTGGCGCACGGGGATCAGCCTGGTCCCTGCGATTACCAGGCGAAGGACGTCGCGGAGAATCTGTCGACTCCATTGGATTTCGCGCTTGCGCAGAATCATCCGAACCCGTTCAACCCGACGACCGAAATCGCATTCAGTCTTCCGGATGCGGGCGCGGTACGGCTCGTGGTTCACGACCTGCTCGGTCGTGAGGTCGCGACGCTGGCGGAGGAAACCAAACCCGCCGGCACATATCACATCACCTTCGACGCCTCGTCTCTTCCCTCAGGGGTGTATATCTATCAGCTCCAGTGGGAGGGTGCGGTACTGACGAGAAAAATGTCCCTCGTCAAGTAGCGATCCCCATTCATTAAAAAAGCCCCGCAGCAATGTGGGGCTTTTCTTTTCTGCGGCAGGGATGAACAGGATACCGCTATCGCGTCACGACGAATTTCCGCGTCGCCGTCCCGCGCATCGATCTGCCCTGAATGATGTAGACTCCCGGACGAGCGGTCAGATCCGCGGGTATGATAACCTTTCGCGTCCCCACCGATACCGGCGTGTCAAAAACCCGTCCGATGAGCCGTCCCTGTGTGTCATACACTTCCACTTCCAGCGGCACCGCAGTGGAGCTCGTAATATCGATCTCCGCGAACTGTCCGGAGTGAACGGGATTCGGATACACCTGCCCGAGCGAGAAATCCGCAGCGTCTGCAGGGGAATCGACCCATGTGCTGGTAATGCACGCGAGTGCCTCAGCGGTGTACGCATTGATCGAGCATGAAAGCGTGTCGCCTCCATCCGCCGCAACGACTCCCCATTCGGTGCTGCCGCTTTCTCCGAGCATCAGCATGAAACCCAACAGGGAGGCCGACGGTCTCGAATCGAGAAAGTTCCGCATTCCCGTGGTATTCCATACCATGGCTGCGCTGTCGGAATCAATCCACCAGCCGCTCGTCAACATCGTGTACAGGCTGTCGGCTCCCTCTGGCCAGGTATCCGATGCGACCTCACCGATCATGGTTCCCAGCAGCGGACTTTCGGTCGCGACGGCCGTGATGATGGACTGTTCGGAGGCCGACAGATAGCCGTACAGCCAGAGCTCCGCGGTTCCGGATTCGAAATTCAGATCCATGGGGTAGCCTGCGAACGAATACATGGCCATGGCCATGAACAGACGCACATCGGGCGCGTGATTCGCCGTGACCTGGGCATAGCGACGTGGATTGTGCATAAAGCGATCCGGCAATTAACATCATGGCAATCGGCAGCAATATGAACTTCATCGAACCCTCTGTGTTGATATGACAGTGAAATCAGCTTGCCCAATATACAAGTTCTTCACATCATAATATCATTTGTCGCACACATTCAGGATTATATCCGGTTGTCCGGACCATGGAGAATGGGATGGTCGTACCAGGCCTGAACAAAACATCGCAAAGCGCCTGAGCGGCGCGTGTGGGACATGCCGCCTCTCCCATTCGTTACCCACGCTTTTTGCTGGTCCCCCTGCGCCGGGGGACGTCGGCGGAGCTGCGCATGTACGCAACCTGTTCGTTCATCATCGCGTAGGCGTGCCGTACGCCCGTGCCCGTCGCTTCGAAGCTTGCGCTGGAGGCTGCGGGAATGTTCATCCGGCTCGCCACGGAAATCGCGTCCTGGTTCGCCCCGAGGTATACGAATTCCCATCCGTGTTCCTGCTGCATCGTGCCGATGCGCTCGGCGATGCGTTCGAACGTGTAGTCGGTGGACGCGTTCTCCAGT
>QKAF01000021.1 GCA_003246455.1 Bacteroidota bacterium | reverse complement strand
TTCCGGTACTCGTCATCCCCTACGACAACGAATCGCACTATGAACAGATGTCCCTTCACGCGGACCGGCAGTACCGGGAGGACGGCGATCCGTACTGGCTGCTGCTGCGCGAGCATCTCGACAACATGCGCGTGGTCTGGCATTACTATCAGGATACGGGGCGCATTCCCGACGCCGTACCCACGCGCGAAGGGCTCTACGCCCTGCCGACACACGGCGATTGACCAGAAAGTAATTTCGGAGTAAACGCTCCGGTGGCGATTTGATCCCTATTGCGGCCACGATTTCGAAACAGCTAAAAAGGAGCCCTCGATGAATTCCCTTTTCCCTCTCCCCGACAACCCGGCCGACGCCCTATTTAACGGCATCTCCTTCTGCCAGATCGGCGCATATCCCGGCGCGCAGGTGTACCTCGACCACTGCCTCGTGCAGGAGCCGGACAACATCCGGGCGCGGTATTACCTGGGTGTGACGCAGTTCCGTCTCTGTCAATACGGTGCCGCGGTCCGCACGCTCAATCACCTCGCGCGCATGGAGGACGCGGAAGCGCGCCTCGCCGCGCAGATGCTGCGGCGAACCTTCGCCCTCGCCGAGGGCAGTCCGATGTTCGACGTGCAGATCCTGCACGAAGACGTCATACACGCGATCTGCGACGATCCCGAGCCGTCCGTCCTCGAACCGGAATTCTTCGCCCGCATCGTCTGGCAGCAGCCCGGCCGGCTGCGGTCGTTCCCCAACACCACCTTCGAACTCTCGATCGTGCTCGGCCCGAAGCATCACTGGCTGTGCACCGTGCCGCCGTCCCAGAGCCTGCAAATGCGGAAAAGCACGCTGCCGTATATCCCATCATGGTCCTGCTCCGCGAAGGTGTTCGATCGCGTCGGCGCCGCCATGCTGTTTTTCCAGCGCGCGCTCTACGACGGCAGGGAGGCGATGGCGCGCTTCTTCACGCCGCAGATCTGCCAGACCACGTTCCCGAAGGCGCACGAGGAGATCCTCCTCCGCCGCGTCTTTCCCGAGCCGTTCCGGATTCCTCTCAGCCCGATCGGGGGATTGTACCCCATCAGGATGGCGCAGATGCGGCGGATGATCATCAGAACCCCGGCGGAATTCCTGGGGGAAAAAACGGAGTGATGTGCGTTCTTCCCCGGCGTATAAAAAACGGGCGCAGGACCATTCCGTCCTGCGCCTTCGGTGTTCCGTTCATTCGACCGGAACCATCAGGCCGCCTGCGGGCGGAACGAGAATCCCGCGACGCAGAGCCAGCCGCCGTTTTCGTGACGCGTGTACAGCCGTCCCTTGTTTCTTCCGACTCCCCGCCCCAGCCGCGCCGCGCACGGAACGCACATGTCGGCGTAAATCCCGCTGTCGATCAGTCTGCCATGCACCATGTACAGCTGGGCGGCGAGGTCGCGGCCGCAGAGATCGCAGATCATCGGGATCTCATCGTGAAAGATGCCCATGCGGTACCCGCGCTCGAGATTGCGTCCGTTGAGCAGACGTCCGTCGCCGTCGCCCCAGCCCTCGAACCACGGAGTCGCAGGCACGTCGTCGTGCGTGAAGGAGCAGGGGATCTGCTCCGCGGCGCTGACCGACGCCTGGAAGCGGACACCGCTGCCCGCAAGCTTCAGGCGGCGCACCGCCGTCGGAAAGGAAATGAAATCCCGGAACACATGATAACTGGCGCTGCGATCCCAGACTTCCCTGTGCTCCACGGGTCCGAGGCTCCAGACCTGGACGAGATACTGTCCGGCAGCCCCGGGGTTGTAAAACTCATGATAGCCGTACATCAGCCGGACGGTCATCGTTCCGTCATACTCCGCCGTGGCGGTACGGTGCTTCCCACTGATGAATGCGATGGGATTCATATGCGTACCTCCCATTTCCCGCAGCGGCCAGATGCAGCGGCAGGCGAACGCGGTCCCGGACGCACTCAGTCCCGTCACACTGGTGGAATTCAGGGCGGCGATCACCGCATTGAGACAGGCGACCTCCCCGGCGTTCCCGGAGCGCATACGACACAGCTGCTCGACCACGGTGATGATGTGTCCGAGCATGGTGCGATCCGCATCCGTGAATGCGGTCATTTTCAGCGTGGCGTCCTTCGCCCTGAGATGCGGGCTGTTCGCGCTCATGTTATTCCACCTCCGCCGGATCGCTGCGATATGCTTCCTCCGCGACAATGGACTCGTACAATTTCAACGCGAGTTCTTCATCGAGCGCGTGAACGACATCGAGCGTTTCCCATGCCTGCGCGGTGCTCCCCATCGCCACCTCGCAGAGACCGACGCAGAACCAGGCCTCCGCCCAGCGCGGGGCGAGTTCCGCGGCCTGCCGGAAACTGGCAAGCGCGTTTGCATAGCGATCCGCATGACTGTGCACGATGCCGAGGTTGAACCAGGCGACAGGATCTTCGGGAGTAACGGCAATGATGCGCTCGAGCAGACGCCGCGCGTGGTCAATGCGGTCGAGTTCGACCAGGGCGATGGCGTGGCGGTGCATGTCGCGGACGCTGAGCGCGTCCTCGCCGGCCACGTGCTCATACGCATCGGCGGCTTTCTCCCATTCGCCGTTATCGTAGTACGTGCCGGCGAGGGCAAGGTCGGGATTGGACTCCTGCGCATGCGACGTGAGAGGAATGAGGGACACAATGGCTGCAAGGATAAGGGCACGCATGACTCCTCCGGAGTTTTGTGAAGAGGGGTGGCTCCATTGTGTGACAAGGTGACTCGTAACGGTTCCTCTGATTATTATTGATGGGGGGATGACTTTGACTCTGCAACAACCGCGCCAATTTTACGATTCTTCAAAAATCGCGGAGGAGCAACGTTCAGCGGAAGCTTCAGGTGCGTGATGTTCACAGAAGTGTGAAAGGATTCCC
>QKAF01000122.1 GCA_003246455.1 Bacteroidota bacterium | reverse complement strand
GCGGCGATGGGCTGCGGACTGCTCATATCCACGCCGGCGTTGCGCAGCAGGTCGATGGAGTAGGCGGAGCTTCCTGACTGGAGAAATCGCAGGTAATCCTGTAGCGCGTCCTTCTCCCCGTCGAGAATACGGCGGGAAAGGGCGACGGCGGCAGACAGCCCCGTCGCATACTGGAAGACATAGAAGCTGCGATAGAAATGCGGGATGCGAGCCCAGTTCAGGGCGTAGAGATCGTCGGAGACGAAATCCGGACCGTAGTAGCGCTGATAGAGCTCTCCCATCCTGGCGCTGAGCATGTCCACCGTCAGCGGCGTCCCCTCTTCCGCGCTGCCATGGGCGAACATTTCGAACTCTGCGAAGAGCGCCTGGTTGTACACGGTCCCGCGGATCGTATCGATGAAATGGAAGAGGAGATGTTTCTGCAGTTCCTTTTCGCCGCGGGTCTTGAGCATGTGGTCGACGAGGAGCATCTCATTGCAGGTGGACGCGACTTCGGCGCAGAATATCGTGTATCCGCCGTAGACAGGCGGCTGGTGCTTCCAGGTATAATACGAGTGCATTGCGTGTCCCATCTCGTGCGCCAGGGTGAACACGTCTTTCATCGTGTCAGTGTAGTTGAGCAGAACGAAAGGATGCGCACCGTACGTCCACGCAGAGTACGCACCCGATGTCTTTCCCTGGTTCTCGTAGACGTCGATCCAGCCCCCTTCCAGCCCGCATGTGAGATCGCGGCTGTATTCCGCGCCGAGCACGCCGAGTGCGTCGGAGACGAGGCGCACCGCTTCGTCATACGGGAAATGGAAATCCGCCTCCGAGGCGAGCGGGACATACAGATCCCACGGGCGCACGGCGTCGACACCCAGCAGCCGCTTTCGCAGGGAGATGGAGCGATGCAGCGGCGCGAGATTGTCGTTCACTGTATCGACGACGTTGCGGTACACGTCGAGGGGAATATTGTCTTCGTACAGGGCCATCTCACGGGTGCTCGCGTAGCTGCGCGCGCGGGCGTAGAACATTTCACGCTTGATCTGGCTGCTGAACGTAGCGGAGAGGGTATTTTTCCAGTTCCCGTAGGATTGATACATCGCGCGGTAGGCGTCGTCCCGCACGCGGCGGTCACGGGACTCCTGAAACTGGATGTAGCGTCCTTTCGTCACTTCGACATCGCTGCCGTCTTCACCCCGGATGGTACCGAAACGGATATCCGCGTCGTTGAACATCGAGAAAATTGTTGAAGGCGCGTTGAGCGCGTCGCCGGACAGGGCAAGCAGCTGCTCCCGTTCCGGGTCCAGCGTGTGCTTCTTCATCCGGAGAATCTCGTCGAGATGATGCGCATAGATCCGGAGCTCTTCAGTGTCGGCGAGAAAGCCGTGGATCGTCGCATCCGGAACAGCGAGGAGTTCCGGAACCGCCCAGGCAAGCTCCGCGCCCAGGCGGGAGTGCTGGGTGAGGACCCGGTCCATCATTCCCTGGTAACGCGTGTTCGCGGTATCTTCATCATATCGGCGGAACGCATAATTGCCGAGCTTCCCGCCGATGATGTTGAGATCGTCCGCGAAATCGAGCCACCGATGAAGCTGTCGGCCGGACTGACCGAGAGTCCCGCGGAAGCCGCCGATCTCCCCGATCATCCGTTCCATTGCATTGAACTCCTCTTCCCACTCCGCATCGGAAGGATAGAGGTCTTCGAGCAGCCATTTGCTGCGGGGATCTATTTCATCACGAGTCGGCAGGGCGCCTTGCATGGCCATGCGTATTCCATTTCACTGGTGAAAAAAACGTTTTCGAAGCGATCAGCGCATCGTACGCAGCATCTGCCGCGCCACACCCGCATGCTCGCTTCCCGGAAATTCGCGAAGCAGTCGCTCGAGATCCGCGCGCGCATCCTCTTTCCGGCCGAGGCCGGAATATGCCGCGGCGCGGGACGCGAGCGCATCGTCGACTTTGTCGGCGCCGCGATATCCGATGACCGTGGAAAACAGCGCGACTGCCTGGACGGGCCGCCCCAGCTGTACCGCCGCCTCGCCCATCCAGTACACGCAGTTGTCGGTCATGTCATTGGCAGCGCTCTGTCGCAGGAGGTCGGCGAAGAGGTCAAGGGATTCTTCGAAGCGCTTCCCATTGTAGGTATTCAGCGCAGTCTGGTATTTCTGCAGGAATGAGATCCCCGGCGAAACACTCCCGTCGTAGCTCACCCCGGGGAGACCGGCTTCCGCGGCGGACGCTTGCGTAGTCGAGCCGGGAGCATCCGGGACGGGGGAGGCGTTTTTCTCGGAACCCGCTGCGGAAGGCCTGTCGGCATCGCCGGTGCCGGTTTCCGTCTGCGGAGCAGCGGCGACGGCCGGCGCGTCGGGATCGAACGGGACGCGTCCGCCGCCGGTGTACTGCAGTTCGGCGATGCGGGCGGCGAGATCGCGGTTGCGATCATCGAGCTGCAGATTCTCGTTCTCGATCGCGGAGAGCCGCTCCTGCAGCAAATCTCCCTGGCCGCGGCATTCTGCGAGGACGATCTCCAGAGAATCCACACGCGAACGAAGCGCGGTGTTTTCATCCTCGAGTTCGATCAACGGCCCGCAGGCACTGGCGAAAAGCAGCGCAGCTGCGGCGGGGAGCAGTATCCGGTGCATGCGACCTCCCGGGTTACAGTTCGGTGATACCGCGCGCGCGGCCTTCGTGCACGGCTTCCGCGAATGCACGCAGCTGCGCTCGGTTGGCGTCAACTTCAAAATGGTTGCCGATAATGACGACGGAGGCGCCGGCGGCCACTTTCTCGGCTGCCGCTTCCGGCGTGCGGATGCCTCCGCCCACGATGACCGGGACATCCACCAGCGCCCGGACCATGCGGATCATTTCATTCGGGACGCTCTGCGGGGCGCCGCTCCCGGCCTCGAGATACACCGTCTTCATCCCGAGCATTTCCGCCGCGAGCGCATGGGCCGCGGCAATCTCGGCCTTTTCGCGCGGAATCGGCTTCGAATAGCTCATGTACTCGGTGGAGGTGACCGCGTCGGATGAGACGATCATGTACCCGGTCGCGATCGCTTCAAGCCCGAGTTCGCGCACCATCGGCGCGGCGAGGACGTGCTGGCCGATAAGCTGATCGGGGTTTCTGCCGCTGACGATAGATAAAAAGAGTATCGCGTCCGCTTCCCCGGATATCTGGTGGATACCGCCCGGGAAGATCACCACGGGCACGCGCGCGGCGACTTTCATCGCGCGGAGGCATTCCTCGAACGTCGGGAGCAGCGCGAGGCTGCCGCCGACGAGAAAACCGTCCACTCCCGCTTCCTGCGCATCCGCGACGAAACCCGGCAGTTCGGATGGATCGGATTTGTCCGGATCGACCAGCACGAAAAGCTGGGGACGCCCCTCTTCATGCGCGGCAAGCAGTCGCTGATACACGGGTGCCGGGTGTGTCACGATGCGGCTGTCTCCCGGATGATTGCCGGCGCTTCCGCGAGTACGGCATCGAGTGATTCCGTATCCTTTGCACCGGCGGTGGCCATATGCGGACGTCCGCCGCCGCCGCCGCCGAGTTTCTTTGCGATGGTTCCGACGATCGTGCCCGCCTTGATTCCCTTTGCGACGAGGTCGTCAGTGACGACGCATACCAGCAGCACTTTCCCGTCGACCACGTCGGCGAGAAGGCCGACGCCGGACTTCAGTTTTTCGCGCAGGACATCGCCGATGCCCTTGAGCTGGTCGGCATCGCCAGCCTGCATGCGCGCGACGGCGATATGGCTTCCGTTCCACTCCTCGGCGCCCGCCAGGATGCTGTCGATCTGCGACGCGCCCTGCTCGACCGATAGCTTCGATACTTCCTTCTCGAGACGCTTGATCTCCTCATGCAGCGCCGATTCGTGGCGGCGGCGTTCCGCCAGCTGTTCGTGCATGTCCTCGATATACCGTGCGACTCCGCGACCGGTCACTGCTTCGATGCGGCGGGTGCCGCTCGCCACAGAAGCTTCGGAGGTGATCTTCAGCAGACCGATTTCGGCGGTATTGCGAACATGCGTTCCGCCGCAGAATTCCATGGAGAAATCCGAGACCTGAAGCACGTTGACCGTATCGCCGTACTTGTCGCCGAAAAACATGAGCGCCCCCATGGTCTTGGCATCGTCGAAGGGAATGGCGCGATGCTGCTGCACGGGGATGCCCTCGAGAATTTTTTCGTTCACCAGCGCTTCGATCGCCGTAATCTGCTCGTCATTCACTTTCTCGTAATGCGAGAAATCGAAACGAAGATGATCCGGATCGACGAGCGAACCGGCCTGCTGGACATGTGTTCCGAGAACGGTCCGCAGCGCCGCGTGCAGGAGGTGTGTGGCCGTATGGTTGCGCATCGTGTCGCGGCGCGTTCGCACGTCCACCTCCGCGATGACGCTGTCGCCGAGCTGCGGCCGGAAGGCATCCGTGGCATGCACGGCGTGAATGATACCGCCGTCGGCCTTGATCAGTCCGTCCACCGTCGCAGGCACGCCATTCCATACGAGTGTTCCCTGGTCGCTGACCTGGCCGCCCGATTCGGCGTAGAAGGGCGTGCGATCGAGCAGGATGAACAGCTGGTCCCCGATTTCCTTCAGTCCGGTGACGGTCGCCTCTGCGGTGAACCCTTCATACCCGGTGAATTCACTCGCCGGCGCGGCGCCGTCGAGCAGATCCAGCTGGATCGCGCCGGAGCCCCCCGCTGTCGGGAACACGATGTTCTTCTTCGTCACCGCGCGCGAGCGCTCCTTCTGCTCTGCAAGCAGTTCATCGAAGCGCCCTCCGTCGATGCGCAGTCCGTTTTCCTCGGCGAGGAGGTTGGTCAGGTCGAGCGGAAATCCGAAGGTATCGTAGAGCTTGAAGACATCCGCGCCGTCGATGATGTCGACACCCGACGCTTTCGTGTTCGCGACGATCTCTTCGAAAATCTCCAGTCCGCGGTCGAGAGTGGCATTGAAGCTTTCCTCTTCCGCGCGGATGACCTTTTCGACCACGTGGCGATTCTCGACGATCTCGGGAAATGCCTCCCCCATCGTCGCGCAGAGGGTTTCGACGACCTTCCAGAGGAACGGATCGCGCATGCCCAGGTTGCGTCCGAAACGCGCGGCCCGGCGCAGGATACGGCGCAGCACATACCCGCGTCCTTCCGAACCGGGGATCGCGCCGTCGGCGATCGAGAACGTCAGCATCCGTACGTGATCGGCGATCACGCGCATCGACACCATCTCCTGTTCGCCTTCGTATGGCGTACCCGTGATTTCCGCGATGCGGCGGATGACCGGCATGAACACGTCGGTATCGTAGTTCGATTTTTTCCCCTGAAGAACGGCGCAGATCCGTTCGAAGCCCATACCCGTATCAATGTGCTTTTTCGGCAGATCATGCAGCACCCCGTTTTCATCCCGGTTATACTGGATGAAAACGAGGTTCCAGATTTCCATGACCTCGGGCACCCCGGCGTTCACCAGCGCTGCGCCGTCTCCGTTTTCCGTCATGTCGATGTGGATTTCGGAGCAGGGACCGCAGGGACCCGTCTCGCCCATTTCCCAGAAATTGTCCTTTGCGCCGAAGCGGTGCACATGCGCCGGGGCGATATCGGTCAGTTCTGTCCAGAGCGCGAACGCCTCGTCGTCATCTTCGAAGACCGTGGCGTGCAGACGGTCTTTCGGCAGTTTCCAGACCTCGGTGAGCAGCTCCCATGCCCAGCTGATCGCCTCGCGCTTGTAGTAATCGCCGAAACTCCAGTTGCCGAGCATCTCGAAGAAGGTATGGTGATAGGTATCCCGTCCGACTTCTTCCAGGTCGTTGTGCTTTCCCGAGACACGGATGCATTTCTGCGTGTCCGCGGCGCGCGTATACTCCCGGGTTCCGAGATCGAGGAAGACGTCCTTGAACTGGTTCATGCCCGCGTTGGTGAACAGGAGGGTCGGATCGTCATGCGGCACGACCGGCGCGCTGTCGACGATGCGATGCTCTTTTTCACGGAAAAAATCGAGGAAGCTCTGGCGGATATCAGCTGAATTCATAGGGAGGTTTCTGTTACAAGATGGTGGAACTACATTTCGATCTGCGTACGAAGCGCGATTTCTTCCAGGATGCCGCTCACCCGGAGACATTCGTCCATCTCTCCGGTGTAGACACAGGCGCGTCCCCGGGTGTGCACTTCCCAGGCGAGGGCTTCTCCCCTGTCGCGGGAGCAGCGAATGGCCTTCTGCAGCTGCGTGATGACCTCTTCAAATGTGTGCACCTCGTCGTTGAAGAGAATCACCTTCGACGGAACATCGGTCGCCGTGCCGTCGGTGGCGTGGGTTTCGATGTCCGGCGACTGCAGCGGCGCGCCCGAATATATCGCATGCATACTCAGCATAACAGAGAAAAATACGGAATAAAGTGAAGGGGTTGCAAGAAAACCGGAAGGATCACAGCATCATCAGCACACCGCTGAGCCTGCCAATCGCTTCCTTGCGAAAGAGTGCCGTTTCCGCCGATTCGACGTAGATTTCGACGCGGTACGAGGTGAAGTTGTTTTTCGACGAGGGACGTTCCTGGATGGTGAACGTCGATTCTCCCTGCAGCTCTTCGAGCGCCGAATGCAGTATGGCATAGAAGCTGCTGTCGCTGCGTGCGATCACGGTAATCGGGAATTCCCCGGGGAACACGAAGCTGCTGCGCAAAACGTCGAGCAATTCGTCGCGGGTAAGGGGACGGTTGGGAATCGGGGCGCTGTCCATTTAATCCCTCCCCTGAACGAGAATGATATCCGGCATCATCCCCGCGCCCCGGGCATCCGCCCCGTTCAGAAAGAAGAGCAGGTAGTAGATGCCGGCCAGTCCTATGCCGAGGATGAATGACCACAGTTCCGTCGGCATCATTCCGGGATCGAACACGTAGGTCCCGACGAGAATGCCCGCGAGCAGAAGAAGCAGCGGAATGCCGTACAGGAGGAACGCCGCCTTGAACATGTCCTCGCCGTGCACCACGATCCGGACATGATCGCCGGGGTGCACCCCCAGCGTATCACGGGCTTCGACCGTGTTTTCCTTCTTCTCCCCGGCGCTGCAGAACACTTTCGCCGTGCACTCCTCGCACGCGTCGCCCATCGCGACGGCCACGGTGGCGCGGCCGCCTTCCGCGGAAACGACGATCCCTTCTTCGTAAATATCCTCACCGCGCATGCGGTTTCCTTTCCGTCAGTTGCTCTGTTCCGGAGACATTTCCGCCGCTGCCGCGGCGACTTCCGCCTGGTGTTCTGCAAATCCGTCGCGCAGGAAACAGATGGCGCTGGACTTGCACTTGTCGAAGGGAATCTTGTCGGGATCGAAATTGTCCCACTGGATGACGGCGAGACCGTTTTCGATGATGACGCCGCCGTCGGATTTGCGGGCGCAGATGCCGCAGCCGCTGCAGGCGACCTCGCAGACGTCCTTCGAGGTTTTCGGATCGTCGTGGCTCTTGCAGAAAACGAAGACTTCACGGTCGGCGGGATGGAGTTCGATGATGCTTCGCGGACAGGCTTTCACGCACATGCCGCAACCGGTGCAGAGTTCGTCGATCACAACCGGGAGGCCGTTTTCGTTCAGGTGAATCGCGTTGAATGTGCAGACGTCGACACAGTCGCCGCCGCCCATGCACCCGTACTGGCACTGCTTTGATCCCCCGCTCACCAGGTCCATCGTCGCGCAGCTCTGCGGTCCGCGATACTCGACCAGTTTCCGGGCGGCTTCGATGTTGCCGCCACGGCAGAGCACGCGCGCGACGATTTTCACCGCCTCGCCCGCCTCGATTCCGAGCAGCGCGGCGACGTCGTTGGCCACTTCCTGACCGCCGACGGGGCAGCCGTTCGGCGCCATGGTGCCCTCGACGACATTGACCGCGAAATCATAGCAGCCCGCTTTCCCGCACGCGCCGCAATTGGCGCCGGGCAGCACGTCGTTCACCTGGCCGATGAGCGGATTCTCCTCCACGCGGAGTTTCTTGTCGGCGATCGCGAGCGCGCCGGCGAAGATAAAACCAAGGCCACCCATAGTGGCGATCGCAATCAGAATATTCAGATCCATGATTCCTTACCTCGTTCGGTATCGTTCGAAGCCGGGCGTGCTGTGCGCCACTCCCAGACTGTCGACGATAAGTGCTTCAATATCAGGATATTGCTGTAAAAATTCCAACCCGGCATCGGGTCCAAGGACAAAGACGGCCGTGGCCAGCGCGTCGGCGGCCATGTCATCGTCGGCGATGACCGAGACACTCTGACAGCCGGCGGCAGGCATGCCGGTCGCGGGATGAAAAATGTGATGGTACCGCTTGCCGTCCGCTTCGAAGAACTGCTCGTAATCGCCGGACGTCGCCACGGAGCGCCCCTGCGGATCGATGACCGCCAGCAGTTCCGACGCCGACCGGGGATGCTGAATTCCCACCTGCCAGCTTCCACCCGTCGCACGGATTTCTCCGCCGGCATTCACGAGGGCTTCGGTGACACCGCGTTCGCGAAGAACGGCGACGGCGCGATCCACGGCATAGCCCTTGGCGATGGCGCCGAAGTTCACTCCCGCTCCGCGGGATTTCCGGACGCGGCCGTCGCCCGCGAGCACGATATGCCGCCACCCGCTCAGTGCGAGCGCGGATGCGAGCCGATCAGCGGAAGGAACAGCCGGGTGTTCTCCGTCGAAACCCCACGCCTCGATCAGGGGCTGCACGGCGACGTCGAATGCCCCGCCGCTCCGCTGCCACAGTGTATCGCACCAGAGCAGAAGCGCGTACACCTCGGACGGCAGTACGACAAGCGTGTCGTCACCGTGGTTCAGCTTCCAGACGGGACTCTCCGGCTTGTAGGTCGAGAAGAGCGTATCCACCCGCCGAACCTCCGCGAACGCCGCGTTTATGGCGGCGTCCGCATCGGCACGTTCGAGTCCGCGCACCTGCACCTCGATCAGCGTTCCCAGGGCGATCTGGGTACGCGTGACCGTGTCCTCCTCCTTTTTCGCAAACTGCAGCGCCAGGTAGAAGCCGACGCTGAAGAGGGCGAGGACGAACATCGTAATGGCAACAGGTGAACGGCGAGTCATGGCAGGTCGCGCCTCAGGCGTTCTCCACGCGCAGCAGCACCCGGTTGGGAGCGCATGCGATGACATCGCCCGGACGGGAGGCGATTCCCGCACCGCGGCACAACGCGTGACGACAGCTCGCGCTGTGGACATGCACTCCCGCGGCGGTAACCGTGATTCCGGTCTTTCCCTGCGGCCCGTGCACATTGAGGCGGGTGCTGCGTCCATCGAGTGCTATCCGGTCGACGATTCCGCGGTCGTTTTCAACGACGACGACACGGTTCACGGCAAAGATCGAGGCCAGCGGCGCTTCATCGACGTACTCGGCGCTGATCATGTACCGCGCGTCGCCCGCTTTCAGACGCGAGCGCAATGCGTGCAGTGCCATGCTGAAATCGCCTTCCGGATTGTAGATGCGCTTCCGGTCGTCGGAGACAAGGACGTCACCGGGGAGGGTATTCCCGAGACGGACGAGGCGGACGTGCACCCGGCCGCTGCCCTGCAGTGCGCCGGCGCTGCGCGTGGAAGGCCGAAGCGCCGCACGCACGACGCTGTTCCAGCGCGCATCCGCGGTGATGACCGGGTCAGACGCGCCCGAGGGAAGTTCCGCCGCGAACAGGCGGAGAAGATCGTTCACTGCCCGATCGTCGTCAGGGACAAAGCCGTGCATGGCGAAGCGGCGCGTTTCCCCGCGGCTCAGCATGCTTCCGGTTCCGAAGCCGGCTCCGGCGGCGGCCACCGCCAGGCCGGACAGTTTCAGAAACGAACGACGTGAAATCATGTGTATGCTCCTGTCTATAACTGTTTTTTTCATCTTCATTACACCGTGATCATGCCGGCGAAGCCCATGAACGCGAGCGCTAGCAATCCCGCCACGATGAGCGTGATCGGCGCGCCGCGGAACGATTTGGGAATGTCCGCCAGATCGAGTTCCTCTCGGATGCCTGCCATGATGCTGATCGCCAGGGTGAAGCCGGTGCCCGCACCCACGCCGAAAAACAGGCTTTCGACAAAGCTGTAATCCTTGAGCACGATGAACAGCGCGAGTCCGAGAATGGCGCAGTTGGTGGTGATCAGCGGAAGGAAAATCCCCAGGGCCCGATAGAGCGGCTGGCTGACTTTCTTGATGACCATTTCAACGAACTGCACCAGTGCGGCCACCACGAGAATGAACGAAACGTACTCGAGGTATTCTACATGATACGGAACAAGAATGAGATGGTAAATAAGCCAGGTCACAATTGCCGTCAGCACCATGACGAAGGTCGTCGCCAGTCCCATCGGGAAGGCGGACGACAATTTGTTGGACACGCCGATGAACGGGCAGATGCCGAGGAAGTACGCCAGGACGAAGTTGTTGACCAGCGCGGCGGAGAGAAAAATGAGAATCAGTTCCATGGTCAACCCTCCTGTCCTTCAAGCATCGCGGCCGCGGGCGTCCGCATGTGCTGTGCGAGTACGGCTGCTTCATCGCGGCGCTTGCGGCGCTCGACGAGGCTGTTGAGAAATCCCATCATCAGTCCCAGCGTGAGAAACGCACCCGCGGGCAGAATCATGACCAGCCACGGCTCGAACGCGTCGGGCAGCACCTGCATGCCCAGGAGCGTGCGGGAGCCGATGATCTCACGGATGCCGCCGAGCGACGCGAGCGCGAGCATGAAGCCCGTCCCCATGCCGAGGGCGTCGAGAACCGAACGCAGCGGGTTGTTTTTCGCGGCGAACGCCTCCTGCCGTCCGAGGATCACGCAGTTGACGACGATGAGGGGGATGTACGGACCGAGCGCCTTGCTCAGGTCCGGGAATTGCGCGCGCATCACCAGGTCGACGATGGTCACGAATGTCGCGATGATCACGATGTAGGATGCGATGCGGACCTGCGAGGGAATCAGCTTGCGGATGAGCGAAATGATGAAGCTGGAGAACACGAGCACGAACGTCGTGGCCAGCGCCATCGCGATGCCGTTCATCGCCGAAACCGTCACGGCAAGCGTCGGACACATACCGAGCACCTGCTTGAAGACGGGGTTCTGATCCCACAGGCCTTTGGCGTATTCTTTTGAAAGGGAAACCTGTTTTTTCACTGTGCACCTCCCTGCGCCATGTCCTTGCGCAGATGCGCCAGACCGTCGTTGACGATGCCGACGATGGCCTTCGAGGAGATCGTGGCGCCCGTGATGGTCTGGATTTCATTTTCCTTGGTCGGCGGCACGCCCTTGACCCAGTCCACCTGGGGCACGGCCACCAGGCCCTGGAACTGCTTGCGGAAGGGTTCCTCCGTGACCTTGGTTCCGAGACCGGGCGTTTCGACCTGGTCGAGAACCTCGATGGCGGTGATGGTGTTGAGGTCGGCGCTGACGCCCACCATCATGCGGACCTTGCCCTGGAAGCCGTTGCCCTCCCACGGGAGCGCGTAACCGAGCGGATTTTTCGTTTCATCAAAGACGCGGTAGAGCTCGAACGCGACCTTCTCGACCTTCTCATAGCTTTTTGCGCTGGGCTGCACGAGAAAGATTGCGCGTTCGGTATCGGCCTTTTTATTCGCGGCGATCAGCGGATCGGCCCAGCTGCTGAGCATGGCGAGTCCGCCGCCGGAAACGACGCCGATGAGGCTGAGTGTCACCAGCATTGCGACAATAGTTTTCATGCCTGTCCCTCCCCGAAAATCCGCGGCTGGGTGTAGCGGTTGATCAGCGGCACGAAGGCGTTCATGAAGAGAATCGAATACATGACGCCTTCCGGCAGTCCGCCGTACACGCGGATCAGCACCAGCACGAGGGAGATGCCGAGTCCGTAAATCCACATGCCCGTCCCGGTGACCGGGGAAGTGACCATGTCGGTCGCCATGAACATCGCGGCGAAAAGAAAGCCGCCGGCAAACAGGTGGAACACGGGATCGGGTGCGGCCGGATCGAGCAGCCAGAGACCGCCGCCGAACACGATCACCCCCGTGATCATCGCCGCGGGGATGCGCCAGTTGGCGACGCCGGTCACGAGCAGGAATATTCCGCCGAGCAGGACGGCGATCGCGGAGGTTTCACCGAGGGAACCTCCGACATTGCCGACGAACAGCGGGGAGAGGCCGGTCGCGACATGATCGAATTTGAGCGCCGCGAGGGGCGTTGCTTTCGAGACCGCATCGACCGCGAAATGCGGGATGGTCCAGGTCGTGATCGCCACGGGGAAGGCCGCCTGAAGAAAGGCACGGCCGACCAGGGCGGGATTGAAGATGTTAAAACCGAGTCCGCCGAACACCATCTTGCCGATGGCGATGGAGAATACCGAGCCGAGCGCGGTAAACACGAGCGAAAAATTCGGCGGAACGATCAGTCCGAGCAGCAGTCCGGTGATGACGGCGCTGCCGTCCGTGACGGTGACGGGTTTCTTCATGAGGGACTGGATCAGTGCCTCTGTCCCGACGGCGAACACCACCGCGGTGGCGACGACGACGAGCTGATAGAATCCGAAGTACACGACGGCCGAAATCACGCAAGGGACCAGCGCGAGCACGACAAACCACATGATCTGTTTTGTCGTCCATCGCGAATGCAGGTGAGGCGAGGTCGAGAGCAGAAGCTCGGACCCAGTGGGTGCCTCGGTCACTGTTACGCTTGACATGAATCCTGTTCGAGTTCGTTTATGAATCGTGATAGAAAGCGGTGGTATCGACGTTCCGCGGGATCAGGCCGCGGTATTTTTGCGGCTTCGCTGAAGATGGATCACGCGCTGTTTCCCCAGCCGCAGCCACTGCACGAGCGGAATGTTCGCCGGACAGGTAAAGGCGCAGCTTCCGCATTCCATGCAGACGGTGATGCTGAGACGTTCCGCCTCCTCCACCATGTTGAGCTGGGCCAGCCGGGCGAGACGCGTCGGCATCAGGTGCAGGGGGCACGCGTCGACGCACTTTCCGCAGCGCAGGCAGGCGGTTTCTTCCTGCTTGCGAACCTCATCGTGGGTAAGGACGACGATGCCCGAAGTGGCCTTCATGATCGGCGCGTTCAGATCGTGCTGGGCGACGCCCATCATCGGGCCGCCGACGACGACTTTTGCGGCGTCGTCCGTCAGTCCGCCACAGAAGGCGATCACATCCGATATCGGCGTGCCGATCGGAATGATGAGATTTTTCGGATTGCGGATCCCGCGTCCGGTGACGGTCACAGCCGCGGTGATCGAGGGTTCGCCCTTGGCGACCGCGTCATGGATCGCAACGGCCGTACCGATGTTCTGAATCACCACGCCGACGTCGAGCGGCAGCCGGCCCGGCGGGACTTCCCGTCCGTTCACGGCCTTGATCAGCATTTTCTCCGCACCCTGCGGATACTTGGTCTGCAGCGCGCAGACCGAGAGGCCGTTCTGCGTCGCGACCGCTTTCTCCATCGAGGCGATGGCCTGCGGTTTATTGTTTTCGATGCCGATCACGCCCTTGCTGACGCCGAGCGCGCGCATGATCAGCTTCAGTCCGGAGACGATCGCCTCGGGACGCTCGAGCATGAACCGGTCGTCGCGCGTCAGGTAGGGTTCGCACTCGCAGCCGTTGAGAATGACTGTGTCGATGGTCTTTCCCTCGGGGGGAGTCAGTTTGACGAACGTCGGGAAGGCGGCCCCGCCCTGGCCGACGATACCGGCGGCCTTGACGCGTGCGCGGATTTCCTCTACCGTCGCGGAATCGGGATTGAGCGGCGGCATCATGACGGGATCCGGTATTTCTTCACCTTCCGCAGCTTCCGCCGGGACGATGACCAGAGCCTCTTTCATGTAACCGCTGCTGTTGCTTTCGCGGCCGATGCTTTTCACGGTCCCGGTGATGGGACTGTGCACCGGCGCGGAAATAAAGCCGTCGGCCTCGGCGATCACCTCTCCCTGAACGACCGCGGCGCGTTTTGCGACCAGCGGATTTGCCTGCTTTCCGAGGTGCTGCGACAGGGGCAGTACGACCATGCTCGGTGCGGGCATGCGCTCAAAGGCACAGTGTTCACTGAGTTCCTTTTCTTCGGGAGGATGTACCCCACCCGGAAATGTGTTGAACTTCATAGTGCGCAGTTATGTGTTGAGAACGTTGGGGCAGGAAGGTTTCGCGGTGAGAAGAAGAATGCGGTACAACCCTCGCATGCTCAGTTGATCGTTACTAAAATCACTATTTCCACACTCTTTTCAAAACCAGAATATCCGGAATCCGCCCCTTCCGCTCCTCCGCCCCTTCCGCTCCTTCCGCTCCTTCCCGATTTTTTTCGTATTTTAGTTCTTCCTGCAAAAACGCACAGAAGCACAGGATCCGTTACCTCCATGATCGTGATGAAATTCGGCGGGACGTCGCTCGAAGACGCGGCCGCCATGGCAAATGCCTGTGAAATCATCAAATCCCGCATCAAGCGGCATCCGGTTGTCGTCCTATCGGCGGCGGCCGGCATCACCAATGCGCTGATTCGCTGCGCGGAACTGGCCGCGGAGGGCAAGCGGCTCGAAGCGGAAGCGGTGCTCCGCGACAGAATCATCGATCGGCATTACCGGATCATCGCGGATCTGATCAAGGGACTGGGCGAACAGGACATGCTCATCCGCCAGTTCAAGATCTATGACGAGGAAATCCGCAGCCTGATTTACGGCATTTCCATCACGGGCGACCTTTCACCGCGCGTGCTGGATTTCGTGATGTCGTATGGCGAACGCATGTCGAGCGCCATCCTCACCGAAGCGCTGCGTGAGTACAAGCTGCGGGCGGAACTTCTCGATTCGCGCAAATGCATCATCACCGGAAGCGGGTTCGGCAAGGCCGAACCGCTGTTCGATGCGACCCGCGAGGCCTGTGACGCCGTTGTGCGACCGCGCGTCGAGAAGGGCGTCGTGCCGATCCTGCAGGGGTTCGTCGGGGCAAATGAGCATGGCGTCACCACCACGCTCGGCCGCGGGGGATCCGACTATTCCGCGGCGATCATCGGCACGGTCATGCACGCGGAGGACATTGAGATCTGGACGGACGTGGACGGCATGCTGACAGCGGATCCGAAGATTGTGCCCGGTGCGCTGCGCATCAAGGAGATGTCGTTCCAGGAAGCCTCCGAGCTTGCATACTTCGGAGCGAAGGTGCTGCATCCGAGCACCGTGCTTCCCGCGGTGGAAAAAAACATTCCCGTGCACATTCTCAACTCGCGGCGGCCGCAGCTGTCGGGCACACTGATCAAGTCGCAGGTCGCATCCGCCAACATCGCGGTGAAGTCGATATCCTACAAGCGCGGCATCAGTATTCTCAACATTTCGTCGACGCGGATGCTGGGCAGCTACGGCTTCATGAAAAAGATCTTCGATGTCTTCAATGACCATCAGACCGCCGTCGATCTCGTGACCACGTCCGAAGTGAGCATCTCTCTCAGCATCGAACACTCCCCCGATCTCGACAGCCTGGTCGCCATCCTCAAGGAATACGGCGACATCACCGTCCTGCGAAACCGCGCCATCATCTGCATCGTCGGCGAACGCCTGCGTGACGAACGCGGCATCGCGGCGCGCGTATTCAGCCGCCTGCGCGACGTGCCGCTCGACATGATCAGCCACGGCGCCTCGGAAATCAATCTCACCTGCGTCATCGACGAAGACAGGGTGCCGGAGGCAGTCATGGAACTGCATGACGAATTCTTTTCGAACATATCCGAGCCGGGGATTTTCGAATAGCGCGCTTCGTGCGTATCTTCCCACCTACAATAGCACGCACCGGTAATTTCTTTCATGCAGCAAGGCCCCTCATGACCGCAGCTGACGGATTTGCATACCGCAACGGCGAACTCCATTGCGGAGATTTTCGCATCGAGGATATCGCGCACGAACTCGGCACGCCGCTGTATCTCTACAACCTCGACGCGGTGCTCGAACGTTTCGAGCAGCATCGCGCCGCCTTTTCCAGTTTCTCGCATCGCACCAGCTATGCGGTGAAAGCCAATTCCTCCCTTCCACTGCTGCAGGCGCTTGCGAACGCCGGATGCGGTTTCGACGTGAATTCCCGCGGCGAACTGCATCGCGTTCTGACCGCGGGCGCGGATGCGCGCCGGATCACCATGACCGGTGTCGGGAAATCGCGCGCGGACATCGAAGACGGACTGGCCGCGGGCATCGCGCTCTTCAATGTCGAATCCGCCAGTGAGTGCCGCCTCATCTCGGAACTTGCGGAGGCGAAAGGCGTCGTGGCGGATGTCCTGCTCCGGCTCAATCCCGACGTGGAAACGGAAACGCATCCCTACATCTCGACCGGCGAGGCAGCGCACAAATTCGGCCTCTCCCCTGCCGACATCCACTCGCTGGCGTCCCAGGCGGCGTGGCTTCCCGGACTGCGCATCGCCGGGCTCGCCTTTCACCTCGGCTCGCAGATCCTGTCGCCCGCTCCCTACGCGCAGGGACTGCGCGTGCTGCTGAAGGTGCTCGACGACATCACGCCCATGCTTGAGCGCGCGCCCGACATCATCGATATCGGCGGAGGCTTCGGCGTCCGCTACGAGGAGCGACACGGAGAACTGCTTCCCGGACAGGTGGCTGCGGTGCTGGCGGAGGTGCTCGGAACGCGGGAAGAAACCTGGACGCTCATCACGGAGCCAGGAAGGTCGCTGGTGGCGAATGCCGGCGTGCTGGTCAGCTCGGTCGAACACGTCAAGCCTTCCGAAGATCGGAATTTCCTCATCCTCGATGCGGGGATGAACGATCTTCTCCGTCCCGCGCTGTACCAGGCCAGCCACGGCATTCTCCCCCTGCGGAGCGATGATTCGCATGTACAGATGTATGACGTGGTCGGTCCCGTCTGCGAGAGCAGCGACACGTTCGCGCTCCGCTATCCCCTTCCCGGGCTCGATCGCGGCGACCGCGTCGCCGTGCTGTCCGCCGGCGCGTACGGGGCGAGCATGAGCTCGAATTACAACTCGCGTCCTCTCGCCGCGGAAGCCGTGGTCTACCGGGGACGCTGGCACGTCGCCCGTGACCGGCAGTCGCTCGACGATCTCATGCGCGGCGAGCACCCTCTCCCGCTATAGCCGAAGCATCATTCCGACCGAAAGATCCAGCCCCGACATCGACCACATGAAATCGGGCTGCATTTCCATCACCGGAATCGAAAACAGCATTTCGGGCATCAGCTGCAGATCGCTCGTCAGGGGAATCAGTGCGCCCGCGCCGAAGCGGAGACTGACGAAGGGCCGGGTGCCGGGAATGTCGGTGTCGATGAGGACCTTGCTGAGGCTCCCGTCGAGATAGCGCAGTCCCGCGGGACCGGTGATTTCCTCGGTTTGTGTCCATGAGGGAGAAAGCGGCACCGTGACGCTCGGTCCAGCGAAGATGAACAGCCCCGGCTCGATGACCATGTATGCGAGTCCCGCGTCGATGCGCAGAGCGGACATGCTGACCGAAAGATCGTTCTGCAGATCCGCGTATTCGACGGTGTTGCCCTGTCCGAGTATCGGATAGCTCTTCCGCTCCGCCGAATAATCACTGACGACGTGTTCCCATCCCGCGCCGCCCCGCAGGTACAGCGCGCTGCCCAGCGAGTACATGGCCGTCACGCCGGCGGTGAAGCCGATGCCGCTCCCTCCGGTGAAGGAGCAGCAGTCGTAGTAGCCGTCGGTGGTCCGCATCGTCCCCTGCTGCCAGCGCATGCTCATGCCGGGCGCTATTCCGATAAGAAGATCCGGTTTCCCGTTGTCCTGGGCGGGCAGCAGCATCGGCAGCGCGACAATCATGGCAAGGAAAAAGCGCATCGTATTCATTGTCGCCTCACTTCAGGTACAGCAGTGATCCGGTGAGCAGTTCGCCGCCGGTTTCGAGTCGGTAGAAATACACGCCCGTGGGCAGTCCGGTCGCATCGAACGTTGCGCGGTGGAGTCCCGCATCGCGGGCCCCTTCCTCGAGCACCCGGAGCTCGCGGCCGAATGCGTCGAACACGCTCAGGCGTACCTGCGCCGCCTCCCGAAGGGCATACGCGATCGTTGCCGACGGATTGAACGGGTTCGGGTATCCGCCGACAAGGGACGCGTTGTAGCGGGCGGAACCGTCGACGAGCCGTTGCTCCTCGAAACACAGACTGTCAGCGATGAAGCGTCCCTCCACCGCGATACCCGCCGCGGGACTCCCGTCCGCAAAGCGCACGTACGTCACACGCAGCGGAGTTTCCATTGCGTCGCCATGCAGAACGAGGAATGGCGGGGCGAGCAGAACGGCGGACCCGAGCGTACTGGCCAGCGGCTCCGTGCCGGCGACCCGGTAGGTGGTGGTCGCCATGGCCGACGCTTCACTGAACACCCGTTCGACAACGGGAATTCCGGGATTCATCACCGCCGACACCGTTCCTACGCTAACGATTTCATCGCTGGCGATGGGATAGAGCATCGTCTTGTTATAACTGAGGGAGAATTCGTAGCCGCGCACGCCGTAGGACGCGGGCACCGCGCCGAACAGCTGCACGGGGATGCGGATGACATGTCCCGGCATTCCGCGCAGCGTGCCGGACACACCGACGCTGATGCTGTCATAGCCCGTGGCCGTCATGCTGACTCGCAGCGTATCGCGGCCGCAGCCGTCGTAGATGAACAGCACTTCGGCCGACTGGGGTCCAAGCTTTGACGACGAGAAGCAGAGTTCGACCTCCGCGCTCGTTCCCGCCGGCAGTGTCGCCGGGAAGACCGTCGGGAAGGGCTCCACGGGATTCACGACAGCGACCAGGCTCAGGTCAGCGTTCCCGCTGTTGTGGATCGTCACTGTCGCGCAGGCGTCGCCGCCCACGCGGATTGTTCCGAGATCGAGTGTCAGCGGGTTCACATCCAGCTTCGCTTCCGTCGCCACCCCCGTAAGCAGCACGCTGTCGCGAACCGTCACGACCGCGGATCGGGTGGTTTCGTAGATGAAGGATTCGAGTGCGGCCAGGGTGAAGCAAGAATCGAAGCGGGCGGCGGTTGCGGCATTTCTCGCGAGTATCGCATAGCCGTACGCATCCGCGGCGGCGATGGCGAGCGTGACGTTTTCACGCGCCGCGCGATCCTGCAGCAGAAGCACCTCCTGTGTGGAAAGGCTGTCGGTATCATTGACGATGCCAATGACGATCTTTTTTCCCTTCGCATCCGTTGCCGCGTAATCCATCGCCGTGTTAAGCGCGAGGAAAAGACTTCCCGTGAAGGTATCTGAGGAATCGACCGGAGCCCGTACGATCAGACTCGTGTCGTTGGTGAAGGCGGTACGCATCACCGAGCCTGCGGCATCGAAAGTGAATACGCTGGTCTCGTCGTCGTCAGGGACGTCGCCGTGAACACCGGCTGCATAGGAAGCCAGGGCATAGCGGACCATGTACCAGAAATCGGTTCCTTCCGCCCGCGCTTCAAAGGTCGAACGGTCGGATGCGAGCACGAAGCTGGTACTCAACGGCGGTTTCTCATCGAATTCGAACTGCAGCTGCTGTCGATCCTGACCGGCCTGATCCGGTTGATAACAGATGTTCAGCGCGAATGAGCCACCGGCGGCGACCGTGAAGGGTCCCGGCGATGCCGCGGTGAACGGCGGGGTGGGACCGACCGTCATGCGAACTTGGCTCGGGCCGCTTCCCGTGTTGCGGAGCATGATGTCCCGACAGTTTACACCACCGCAGGAAACCGTATCGAGGTCCAGCTGTCCGGGGATCTCCACCGACCCGGGAAACTCCCATGCAAAATCCGGCACAGGTATGATGCGTCCGCGAACCGGAATTTCCAGTGCCGGCTGCATACACGCGTTATGAAGGAGAACCAGGGTGTCGGTATAGAAACCTGCGGCACGCGCGAGGAAATTCGCGCCCCATTTCCGCTGCTCCCCGGGCCAGACAATCATGCTGTCATCCGGGATCCCCCCCGTGAAACCCGGACCGTAGAGCTTAGTGGATTCGAAATCCGGTCCGAAACCGGGACTTTCGAGAAGAAGGAGCGGCGCGTCACCAATATTGCGTATCACCACATACCCGATTCTCGGAGCGGTGAGATCCCTCGTATAATACACCCCGCAGTCGATCGTATCCCGGTCGACCTGGATGATCGGGGTCACACCGCGCGCGATGGCGGTGTGCTCGAAGCGCACGTTTCTCGAGAACTCTTCTTCCAGATCACGCAGTTCGAGAATCAGGTCGAGCAGGGACTGCGGCCGCAGGTAGCGTCCGCCCGTGCTCGCGGCGAGCTGCACGAGCGCGGTGGAATCGGCATCGCCCAGCTGCACGCAATGGATGCGCACTCCCATGGAAAGGGCATGCGAAGCGAGTTCGGCTGAAGTGACGGGGCCGCAGAGCGCTCCGCCGTCCTCACCCGCGGTGAAGAGCACGACGGTTTGCGGCGGTGCATGCAGTCCGTCATAATCGGTAAGAAGCCGATCGACCGCATCGTAGGGACAGGAAATCTGGCTTTTCACCGAATCGGGCAGGGCCGCGCGGAGGGAATCCCTGTCGGTGAAATACGTGCCGTCCCATTGCAGCACCCCGGCGGTATCGAAACCCACAACGGTCACGGCATCCGTGAATCCGGCGCTGAATTCCATACCGCCGGCGAAGTCCGTCGCCCCTGCCGAGGCGGCGGTAAGACGCGTCAGCCCGGGCATGAACTCCGTGCCCATCGACGCGCCTTCGTCGAAGAAAAGCGCTATGCGCTGCGGGACGCGCATGTCGGCGCTGAACCCCAGGCGCAGCGTATCGAGACGCGGCGCATCAGGCGGACGGTAGCAGATGGTGATGGACTTCGTCTCTCCGGGCTGTATCGTGAACGGGACCGCCTCGCTGCCGGTGAACGGCGGCGGTATGAAATCCAGGGACTGCACGGTCACGGCGGTATCACCGGAATTGTGCAGTTCGAGGGCGGTACATTCGGTGGTCTGACAGAACGTGGTGTCGAACTGCGGCATGCGCACTTCGAGCAGCGGTTTTTTCTTCGGAATGCGCGGCAGGAGGTAGCTGGTCCCGGCTCCGAACAGCGTGTCGGAATTGAATTCGCACGGCGACGGGAAATACGGCATCGGCGTCTGATAGTGCAGGGGCAGCAGCGGGGTGAAGCACACCCGTGCCGGAACCGTCTGGAACGGCGCGATGGAGTCGACCGTGAAGTCCTGCAGAGAGTACGGAGACTGGAACAGCTTCCGGACGGAGTCGGCATGCAGCCAGGCGTTGCCCGCGTTGCGGATCAGCACCGCTTCGCAGGCGGTTTCGCCGACCTGCACGCTGTCGAACGACCATGTGGGCGGAGTAATTTCGAGCTTCGGCCCGACTGCCGCCCCTTTCATGAATATGCTCAGTTCGACGTTCTTGCTCATGTCCACGGCGATTTCCCGATAGATCGCAAGCAGGTCGGTGCTCAGCGTAGCATTGAACTCTTTTCCCCCGGTCGATTTCGCGATCTGTATCAGCGGCGCGCGATCGATATTCCCGATGGTGATCGCATAGATCCGCACCTCGTTGTCATTCGCCTTCTTGATCACGGATGCCGGGGAAGCGATGCCGCAGGTGGGCACACCGCTGTCCTCGCCGTCGGTCACCATGATCAGAATCCGTTTCTTCTTGCGTGCTGCCAGGGAGTCGATGGTGCGGGATATGGCGTCGTACGTGCACGTTGCGGTTCCGAGCACCACGCTGGGAATCGCGGCGCGCAGCGCGGCCGTATCCTTCGTCCACGTCTGCACGATCGCGAAATGCTCGTTGTCGTCGTAGGTGAACACCGCCCCTTCATCCTCGATGCCCAGCGTATCGAGCAGATTCCCGATGAATTCCACGCTCGCATCATGCGCCGCCTCGTAGCGCCGCTTCCCTCCCGGCATGGTGGTGAACATGCTGGCGCTCACGTCATGCACCATGGCGATGGACAGCGGGAGCCGTGTATCCGCGCGGATGAAGACCTGCTGGCTGTCGACCGTATACTGCGAAGGATTGTAGCAGAGATCGAAGGTTTTCATTTCCCCCGGCTGAAGGACGAGCGGCGTATCGATGCGCACGAAGAACGGTCGCCGCACCACATCGTGATTGTGCACGACGAGCGTGGTATCGCCGATGTTGTGGAACGTCAGCGGGACGCAGCGGCGGACGCGGCAGCGTACGGTGTCGAACAGGAAAGGATCGGTATATATGCGCAGTACTGGTCCCAGTGTGCGCTGCTGGGCCTTCGCGCCCGTCGGAACCCCTGTCATCCATGTCATGGAAAGCACGAACAGCAGGAGCAGGGTTTTACCCGTTCTCATGCAACCTCCTGAGGAGAAACGAAGCTGGTTACGGCGGCGGCGGAAGAATGTGCAGGACATGTTCCGAAAAAAATGCGTAAAAGGCAATCCGGTCCGATGTCAAATCAGCAGGAGCGGGAGGTGCAGCAGAGCCCAGACACCGTATCGCACGATCGTGTCCCGTCTGCGGCTGCGCGCGAGCACGGTAAAGTATCCGCCTTTCGCGAGTGTGTTGCTCATCATCGCAACGATGACGGCCATGACGACCAGCGCGCCCTGTGAACTGTCGTGCACGAGCGAAAGGATGTAGGGATCGATATCGACCACGCCCACGACGAAGGAAAGGGCGAGTACGCCCGCGCTTCCGAAGAACTGTTTTGCGAGCGCCGTCGCCATGGTGAGAAGGATGAATACCGCCGCGAAAATGAACGCCGGCTTGAGCTCAAACGGGTTTTCGAGCGACGCCATATGTTCCTCGGCGGTGGCTCTCTCTGCAGCATCGCTGCGCCCGAGCGTCAGGACGATACCGATCGCGGCAAGCAGGAGGCATTTCCACCAGAGGAGGGCCGCGATGGCGGGACTGAGAATCCAGACAAGCACGAGGATGCGCAGATACATGACACTGCTCGCAAGGAGAGACATTCGCAGTGCATCGAAAGACCGTGTGGCGTCACGCTGCGCGACGCGACCTGCGGCGATCGCCACTGCCGTGCTGGAGACGATTCCTCCGAGGATGCCCGAGAGCCACAGCCCCAGCCGGCTGCCGAGTTTCTTCGTCAGGAAATACCCGACGAAACCGATGCTCGAGACCAGGATGACGATCTGCCAGATGTGCGTCGGGTTGAGATTGAACTTCGTGTAGGATTGGTCAGGCAGCGCGGGCAGGATGATCGCCGTCACGACGAGGAATTTCAGGACGGCGAGAAATTCCGATTTGTTGAGACGATCGACGAAGTTCTCGAGGTCGCCTTTCTCCGAAAGAAGAATCGTATTGACGACCCCCAGCGTCATGGGGACCCAGATGTCGGTGAGCAGCGTCAGCACGCCGACAACGAAGGTCAGCAGCGCCGCTATTTCACTCGTCCAACCGACACGCCCCTCCTTCAGTTTCGCGAGATAGCCCACGAGCGCGATCGCGGCAACGGACAACATGCCGACGGGAAGGGCGACAGTCACCTCGATGCGGTACAGCCAGGCGCAGGCGAAGCCGTACATGCTGATAATGGTATAGGTGCGCACCCCGGCAAACACTCTGCCGGTTTTCCTGTCCGCACCGCTGCTTTCCCGCTCGAGGCCGACCAGGAATCCGAGTCCGAGCGCCAGCAGAAAACGCAGTTCCAATGTCCATTCGAAGCCCTGCATGGCTTCTGCCTGTGTAGAATCCGAGGTCCGTTATTTAATCAGGGCCTTGACCCGATCGATTTCTTTCTGAGCCTGGGCTTTTTCGCGGGCATCGATACCCGGAGTATCGATGATTTTCTGATACATGCCGAGAGCAAGGTCGAATTTCGAGAGTGCTTCATACGATTTGCCCGCCATGTAGTACGATGCACCCTCCCAGTTGATCTCCGTCTTTCCGACAACGAGGAATGGGACCTTGAGAAATTCCAGCGCAGCCTGCGTGAAGTCGCCCTTGTAGTACGTGCATTCCCCGATATAATACCGGAGTTCCGCCTGGTCATCCGCGGGGGCTTCCGCCAGCAGACTTTCGAAATGCGTGATCGCCTGATCAAAATACCGGAGTTTATAATAGTCATACCCGAGATTCACGCGCTTGCGGAACACCGTCGGGTCGCTCGGCCAGGTCTCGATGAAGCGGCGCGTCATTTCCGCCGCAACATCGTACATGTCGAGCTGTTCATAGCAGCGAATAAGCGCGTTGAGGGCTTCCTTCAGCTGTGTCTCCGGAATATCCCCGAGATCCACGACGGCCTTGAACTGCATCGCGGCCTCCTGGTATTTTTCCGCCCGCATCCGCATGCGTCCGAGAGACATCATCGATTCGAGCGCCGCCTCGGTGCCGGGGTGATCCTTGACGACCTCGTTGAAACGCTCCATGGCATCCGCATTTTTGCTTTGCGCTTCGAGACAGCGTGCATCCCAGTACATCGCGAATGCACTGATCGGTTTTGCATCCGAATCCTCGACATCGTCGAAGATATCCCGCGCCTGCCGGTAGTCGCCCTTGCGGAAAAAGTGTTTCCCGCGCTCGAGTTCGAACTCGTCGAACACCGGCTGCGCCTGCGGCCACGTGGCTTTGAACGCGGCGGCGCCACTCTGGGCCTCCTCGAGCGCCCCGGAACGGTAGCGCGCCACGACGATCCGCGACTGCGCATACTGCTGCTCAACGGGATTCGCCGCCTGCTGCTGCAGCTGTTCGTACGTCTGGATGGCCCGCTCATACTTCCCGTTGTTGAGCAGAAGGTCCGCAGCGTCGCGCAGGGCAGCTGCGCCCTGCTTCATCGATCCTGCCTGCTGGAGATACGCGGTGGCGAGGTCGATCTTGCCTTCGTCCTTGTACATCTGGCCAAGTGCGAAATACACCTCCCCGATATGCGCTCCATCGGGATACGATGCGGCATAACGGATGAGCGCCCGCTTCGCCTCGGGGCGCTGGCGTGCGAGGGCGAGCGTTTGTGCATAGCTGAAGAGGAATTCCTGCCTCGCCGGATCCCCGAGGAAGGGATTGTCCTCCACGCGTTCGAGATAGCGCGATGCACGCGCCAGCGCCGGCTGCAGGGATCCGCCTTCGACGAGCGCGCGGACCGCGGCGATGCGCGCCGAATCCGCAAGCGCGCTGTAAATGAAGTCCGTGATGAGGCGATCGAAGCGGCGCACCGCTTCATCGTACTGTCCGACACGCACGAGCAGCTGGCCGTGCAGCAGGAGCGCATCGGCGATGTGCCTGCCGTTCGGCGCTTTGCTTTCGTATGACTGCAGATCGGCGATTGCTTCGTCGTACTTCCGCTGGTCGCTGCGTGCACGCGCGCGCCCGTACCAGGCTTCCGCACCGGCGGGAGTGGCTCCGGCGGTCTCGGCGACGCGGGTGAATTCCTTCTCTGCCTCCGCGGCACGGCCCAGGGTCAGCATGGCCTCGCCGTACGCGACAAGCACTTCTTCCCGGTGTGAGGCGGGATTGTGCGCGAGAAACGCCGTCGCGGCGTCGAGCATGTCCGTCGGTTTTCCCGACGAGGATTTCAGCTGAAACAGAGCCCAGGCGAGATCGTCACGGCGGGGACTGCCGGCATTCGCGGTGAAGAACGCGCCGCACTGCTGCTCGGCGTCTGCCACGGTGCCGTCACCGCGCTGGGCCAGGCGAACAGCGGCCAGCGCCGCCCCGAAACCTGCTTCTTCGGCATCATCTCCGCTCGCACCCTTCCGCAGAGCCGCGGAATAATACTGTTTCGCCCGGACGAAATCCCTGATGTTTTCCAAATACACCCGGCCGAGAAGGACATCGACGGAAGCGGACCCGGGCTGATCGTGCATGGAGGCGATGACCGCGGCCAGCTGCTCGACCGCCCGGGCGGCGTCACCGCCGGCGAGCTGCTCGAGAGCCGTCGCGCGTTCGCGCGCCTTGTCTTTCAGTTCCGAGGCCGGGTACTGGAGCAGAACCTGGCGATATGCCTCGGCGGCTTCCTTCCCCTTCTCCTGTTTTTCCAGCGTGCGGGCGCGGCCGAACTGCGCTTCGTCCGCGACACGGGTCAGTCCGTATCGCTCGATCACCGAAGCGTACTGTTCGAGCGCGACAGCGAGGCTGCCGAACTGCGTCTCTTCGATCTGCGCGATGCGAAGCTGTGCGAACGGCGCGCCGACATCCGACGGATAGCGCTGGAGATACTGCCGGTAACGTCCGACCGCGGCGGTGAAGTTCTTTCCCTCGTACGCCGTCTCCGCCATGTCCACGAGAAGCACCCGGCGGTCATACGCGATCAGGGAATCGGCGTACAGCCCGCTGAGCCAGGATTCGGCCTGTGCATAATCGCCGGCACGGCGCGCTGCGGCCGCGGCCCGCCGGTACGTATCCGGTTCCACGCTCTCGCTCCCGTAATCCTTCAGCAGGCGTGCGTACGAATCCGCCGCCGAGCGGGCATCGCCGCCGGCCATGGCGGTTTCCGCCAGCCCGATATAGGCCCGTTGACGCATGTCCGCCGGCGCAGCCGTATTGCCTGTGACCGCCTCGTATTGCGCGCGCGCGCCGCTGTAGTCGCGGAACGTCCGAAGCATGTCTCCCAGCTTCACCTGCGCCTCGAACACCGCGGCACTCTTCGGGTAGGTGCTGATCGCTTCCCGGAACCGCGCTTCCGCCTCGGTCCGGTTTCCCAGCTGCGTCTGCGCTTCGCCGATCGCGACGATGATACGCGGACGCATTTCCGCCGACACGGTTTCGGTCAGCAGACGGGAGAATTCCCTGAGCGCGCGCTCGGCCTCGCCGGTCGCCAGATAGAGCTGCCCGAGCGCGAACTGCGCGTCGATGCGCACCTCGGCGCGCGGGTACTCGAGCAGAATGGCGTTGAGCACGGTACGCGCGTTTTCGAAATCCCCCGCCTTGAGGAAATACCCGCTGGCGGCGAGCAGCGCCTGGGGCGCTTTCGCGCTTTTCGGATGAAATGCCTTCAGTTTCGCAAACGCCTGACCCGCTTCCGGGTAATTGTGCTCCGCGGCGTAAATCTCACCGAGGTTCCACCATGCATCCGGCGCCTTCGGGTTGTCGGGATAACGCAGGGCGAAATCCAGGAAGGTGCTCTTCGCTTCACCGTATTTTTTCGCGCGTTTCAGGAGGAGCCCCAGATAGAAGCGCGCCTCGACCGCACTGGCGGTGCTCGGAAAGCGATCGATGAAACTGCGGAACTGGTCTTCCGCCTGCTCGAAAAGGCCGCCGTTGTACAGCTGCACGGCAAGTTTGAACTCGTCCCCCTCCGGGGTGCCCTGCGCGGCAGCACGCGGTCCGATCGATATGATGAACAGAAGCAGAAGGAGTGCGAACAGACGATTACGCATAAGCCCTGATGATGATTTTGAATGTAAAGATGGAACTTATCGATTTGCCGCAGGAGAGGCAAGGCAATGCGTCTGCGACGAACAGCCTCCTGCCTACCGCGACGCGCGAAGCGCGTCAATTGCCTTGCCCCGCATCGAAATCTTTAGTTACTTATTATGATACAATCGATTCCTCCGATTCACATAACAGGAGATACCATAGTGCCTACGCCCGTGAACGAACTTGAACCGAAAATTCTCTGGAAACACTTTTATGGACTGACCCAGGTCCCGCGTCCCTCAAAGAAGGAAGAGAAAGTCCTCGCCTATCTCAAGCAGCTGATCACCGATCTGGGCTATACGTATGAGCAGGACGAAACCGGCAACATCGTCGTGCGCAAGCCGGCGACCCCGGGACATGAAAATGCCCCGATGGTGCTGATCCAGGGACACGTCGACATGGTCTGCGAAAAGAACAAGGACACGCAGTTCGACTTCGACAACGATCCGATCGCCGCGTATGTGGACGGCGAATGGGTCACCGCGAAGGGGACGACTCTCGGCGCGGATAACGGCATCGGCGTTGCAGCCGGACTCGCGGTGCTCGAGTCGAAGGATCTCGTCCATCCTCCGATGGAATTCATTTTCACCGTGGATGAAGAAACGGGGCTCACGGGCGCCAAGGGACTCAAGCCCGGCTTCCTGAAGTCGGAAATCATGCTCAACCTCGATTCCGAGGAAGACGGCGCACTGTACGTCGGCTGCGCGGGCGGCATGGATACCGCAGGCGTGCTCACGATGAACATGAGTGCCGCTCCTGCAACGCATGAAGCGCTGGAAATCATGGTCAGCGGGCTCAAGGGCGGACATTCCGGCCTCGATATCGCCACCGGCCGCGGTAATGCCATCAAGTTCCTCACGCGCGTTCTCGCCGACCTTCGCAAGGAGTTCCCCTCCATCGCCTTCTCCAGCATGATCGGCGGCAGCAAGCGCAACGCGATTCCCCGCGAAGCGGAAGTGACGGTCTACGTCCCGAAAACGGATGCCGACGCGATCATCGCGAAGATGGCCGGTTTCACCGAGACCTTCCTCAATGAAATCAAGACCGTCGAACCCGATCTCAAGGTGCTCGCGAAGCGCACCGAAGGAAACGGCCAGGTCATGGCCGACGATCAGTTCGCCACCTTCCTGGATCTGCTGATGGCCCTTCCGCACGGCGTCATGAAAATGAGCGCCGACATCGAAGGCCTCGTGGAAAGCTCCACCAACCTCGCCACGGTCACGATCGATGCGAACAGGATGGTGGTCGGGACGAGCCAGCGCAGCTCGGTCGAATCCGAGAAGTTCGACCTGGTCGCCATGGTGCAGTCGGTCTTCCGTCTCGCCAACTATGAAATCGTCATGGGCGACGGTTATCCGGGATGGAAGCCGAACATGGACTCCCGCGCCCTGAAGTTCGTCCGTCAGACGCACAACGAACTCTTCGGCAAGGACCCCGAAATCAAAGCGATCCATGCCGGACTCGAGTGCGGACTGATCGGTGAGGTATTCCCGAAAATGGATATGATTTCTTTCGGTCCGACCATCCAGGGCGCACACAGCCCCGACGAACGCCTCAACATTCCCACCACGGAAAAGTTCTGGAATCTCGTGGTGAAAACCCTGGAGAACGTCGCCAAGGCCGGATAAGGCAGCCCGCGAAGTCGCAGAGGCGCGACAGAAAACCACAATCGAATTGTCTGCGAAAACGTCCACCCCATGCGGGTGGACGTTTTTTTTGATGCATCCCGGCCCCGCTCCGCGAATGTGCCGTGCTTCCTGTGCCAGGCGGGAGAATACTCCTGCGTGACGGCGGGATCCATGCGCCCTTCCTCCCGGAAATCTGGAGAAACAATTCCGTAAAAGCTCTTTCGTGGTTCGTTGCGGGGGTGTATATTTGTCATGGGAAAATATTCCCACTGCCAACCACCCGGCGGACGCATCTCAGACATACCATTCCGGTCTCCTTCTCCCCGGACAGATCACTTCGCGACCCATGGATCCCACGATCCATGGCCGATGCGATAAACCCCGATGCCGCACGCATTCCTGCTGCATTAATATAATAGTATAAGGTGCGTTTTACTTTTAACAAAGGCCTCGAATGACATCAACCACGACAACATTTGCCCGGCGCGGCATGCGTGCCGCGATCCTCATTGCCCTCCTCGGCGGGCTTCTCTATCACACACCGGTTCGTGCCGCAACCTACGCGAGCAAGCAGAGCGGACCGTGGAACGTCGCCCAGACATGGGGGGGGACCGGGGTGCCTGCTGCGGGGGATATTGTCATCATTTCATTCGGCAGCACCGTGACCATTCCCGCCGGTGTCACCGCCGCATGCGCGGACCTGACGATCGGCGACGTGCGCGCGGCGGCGAACTTCTCCGCGGAAATCCTGTTTGGCGGCGCCGGTAGTTCGCTGACGGTGGGCGGGACGATCACTCTCGGCGCGGTCAAGAGCGGATATACGACGGTCGGCACCATTAACATGAGCGCCGGCGGGATGCTGTCCGCACAGAGCTTCCGGGTGGTCGCGCTCGGCACATGGACACCCGGAACGGGAACGGTCATCCTCACCGGCACCAACAGCCTGCCGACGGGCATGACCGCGTTTCATCATCTCGTCCTCAACGGTTCCACGACTGCCACCTGCGGCATCTCCGTCAGCGGCAACTGGACGAACAACAGCGGGTTCATTCCCGGCAGCTATGCGGTAACCTTCGACGGCACGACGCAGTCCATCGGCGGCAGCCAGCCGACGACGTTCAATAACGTAACCATCGGCAGCGGCAGCACTGCGACCGCGGCAGCGGATATTTCTGTGGCAGGCAGCTGGACCAACAACGGAACGTTCGCCCCCGCGATCTACGGGGTCGCCTTCAACGGGACGTCACAGACGATCGGCGGCAGCCAGGCGACGACATTCAATAATGTAACCATCGGCAGCGGCAGCACAACGACCGCAGCCGCGGGTATCTCGGTGGCAGGCAACTGGACCAACAACGGAACGTTCGCACCCGCGACCTACGGGGCCACCTTCAACGGCACGTCACAGACCATCGGCGGCACGCAGGCGACGACATTCAATAATATGACCATCGGCAGCGGCAGCACTGCGACCGCGGCAGCGGATATCTCTGTGGCGGGCAGCTGGACCAACAACGGAACGTTCGCTCCCGCGACATATGGCGTCACATTCAACGGAACGACGCAGACCGTCGGCGGCAGCCAGGCGACCACCTTCAACGACCTGACCATCAGCAGCGGCAGCAGCCTCACCGCAGCGGCGAGCATCCTCCTCGAGGGAAACTGGGTCAACGACGGCGGGTTCATCCCCGCGAGCTTTGTCGTCACAATGAACGGTGCGACGCAGTCCATCGGCGGCAGCATGGCGACCGCCTTCAACGACCTGACGATCAACGGCACCAGCAGCACGACCGCGGCGGCGAACATCAGCGTGAGCGGAAACTGGACCAATCACGGGACCTTCATCCCCGCGAATTATCTCGTGACCTTCAACGGTTCCGCGCAGTCGATCGGCGGCAGCCAGGTGACCACCTTCAATGATCTGACCATCGGCAGCGGCAGCACCACTGTGGCGGCCGCGAACATCCGTGTGGATGGCAACTGGACCAACAACGGCACCTTTACCCCTTCCACCTACCTCGTCACCTTCAACGGGACATCCCAGACCATCGGCGGGAGCCAGGCGACGGCCTTCAATGACCTGACCTTCGGCGGCAGCGCCATATCGGCAAACGCGAACATCATCGTATCGGGCAACTGGACGAACAATGCGCTGTTCACCCCCGGCGCCGGCACGGTCACATTTCTCGGTACCGGCTACCAGACACTTGGGGGGACCTCCCCGACGGTCTTCAATAATCTGACCATCAACAAATCGGACGGGACGGTCAGCCTGGATCGTGCAGCAGTGGTGAACGGCAACCTCAATTTCGCCAGCTTCACCGTCGGAAAGATCGTACTCGGCGCGAACGACCTCACCCTGTCCGCGACCTCGATGCTCACCGGGTTCGGCGCCGCCACCTATGTCGTCACCGACGGTGCCGGCATGCTCACGAGGGACGGTGTCGGATCGTCCATGGTCGTCTTCCCCATCGGTCCCTCCACGACCAGCTACAATCCTGCAACGATCGTCAATACAGGCACGGCGGACGCCATTTCGATGAGCGTACGCGAAGGCTTTGACAATCAGCCGTACAGCACTGCTGTCGTCGACCGCCAGTGGACCATCGTCGAAGGAATACCGGGTGAAAGCGACCTGAGCGTAAGCTTACAGTGGACGAACACGGATGAAGCGTCGGGATTCAGCCGTACAAGTTCGCTTTTCCTCGGCCGCTGGAACGGCACGGCATGGGAGTCTGCCCCGGCGACATTCACCGACAACCTTGACGGCACATATTCGGTTACGATGTCCGGCATCGATGTCGGATCCCCCATTGCGATCGGAAACGCGGGCGCCCTGCCCGTGGAACTGACCTCCTTCTCGGTGCGCCTTCGCGGTGCGGATGCCGTGCTGCAGTGGAAAACCGTTACGGAGCTGAACAACTTCGGCTTCGATATCGAGCGCAGCAGCGACGGCGCCATCTGGGAACATGCAGGCTTCGTCCCGGGCCACGGTACAAGCGCCTCCCCGAAACAGTACGCATTCACGGACGCCGGCATCGACGCCCTCCTGCCGGTGATCTACTACCGTCTCAGGCAGATCGACCGGGACGGCACAACCGCGTACTCGAGCGTGGCAGTGCTGCGTCTGGCTGCCCCGGACTTCCGCCTCGCACAGAATTACCCGAACCCCTTCAACGGCGTTACGACGATACAGTACGAGCTTCCCGTTGATGCACCGGTTTCCCTGCGCGTGTACGACCTTCTCGGAAGCGAGGTCGCGACGCTCATCGATGAAGCGCTGCCTGCCGGCAGCTACACGCATCGATTTGACCCGGCATCGCTGCAACTGCGCCCCGGTCAGTATCTGTGCGTGCTGAATGCAGGCGGCCGGCGCATGACGCGCATGCTGCACTTCCTTCCCTGACCGGACACCGCAGGCGGATCAAACGAAACGCAAAGGCCCTCTGACTCGGAGGGCCTTTTGCGTTCAGCAGTATGCGAAAGGCTCCGAACAGGCTTCCGGTTGCGCGCATTCCCGATAAAACGCTATGTTACTGCGCTGTATTTATTGTGAAACCGGAGGACCTATGTCGATTGTGCTGGACGGCGCGAGCCTGACCGTGGAAAAACTGGTGCGCATCGCACGCCATCGTGAAACTGTGGAACTGCATCCCGAGGCACTGGAGCGCATCAAGATCTGCCGCGCCATGCTGGAGAAGAAGATCGCCGCGCATGAGATCATGTACGGCATCAACACCGGGATCGGCGAGTTTTCGGAAGTCGTGCTCACCGACGAGCAGGTGTCCGAGTTCCAGAAATATCTCATCTACAATCACTCGGCCGGTATCGGCGATCCGGCACCTGTCGAATATGTCCGCGGCGCCATGGCCGGACGCATCAACGTGCACGCCCACGGGAATTCCGGCTGCCGCCCGGAAATCACCCTCACGCTTGTCGAGCTGCTGAATAAAGGCGTCACGCCGGTGGTCTGCCAGAAGGGTTCCGTCGGCGCCTGCGGCGATCTCGCACCGATGTCGCAGGTCGCACTGCTGATGATGGGGGAAGGCGAGGCGTGGTACAACGGCGAGCGCATGCCGGCCCGCAAGGCCATGGAAGCTGCCGGAATCCCGATCCCCGGACTCCAGGCGCGTGACGGACTCGCGACGATCAACGGGTCGAACCTCCTGACCGCGATGAGCGCGATTCACCTTTACGACATGGATCGATGGCTCATGCAGGCGGAGATCGCGGCCGCAATGTCCCTCGAGGCGCTTCTGGCGAATCTGAAACCCTACGACGAACGGCTCCACCAGCTGCGCGGATTCAGCGGCGCCGTCCGCAGCGCCCGCGCGATCGCATCCCATATCAAGGGCAGCGACCTGCAGACCGGAAAAATGAAGGTGAAAGTCCAGGACGCATATTCGATGCGCTCCACTCCGCAGGTGATCGGGACGGCGCATGATGCGATCGCGCATGCGAAGGTGCAGGTGGAAATCGAACTGAACGGTGTGGGCGACAATCCCATATTCCTGCCCGAGGAGAACCTGACGCTCACGGGAGCAAATTTCCAGGGAAGCCCGGTCGCGCTGCCGATGGACATGGCCGGTGCCGCGATCACCATGGTCAGCGTCCTCTCCGAACGCCGGCTCAATCGCCTGCTCAATCCCGCTCTCAGTGTCGGACTGCCGGCCTTCCTCACCAAAGGGGCTGGAATGTTCTCGGGACACATGCTCAGCCAGTACACCGCGGATTCCCTCATCGTCGAACAGCGCATCCTCTCGGTGCCGGCGTCGATACAGTCGATTCCGGCCGCAGCGGACCAGGAGGACTTCGTCTCCATGGGGATGAACACGGCCATCAAGAACAGGCAGATCCTCGATAACGCGAACGGCGTCCTCGGAATAGAATTCATCGCTGCCGCGCAGGCACTCGATTTCCGCGATTTCAAAAACGGTGCGGGTGTGCAGAAGGCACGCGAGGTCGTACGCCGTCACGTCGACCATCTCGACGTCGACCGTCCGCTCTACCCCGACCACACGAAGATGCAGGAAGTAGTCCGTTCGGGTGAGATCCTCGATGAAGTACTGAATCTGTCGGAGTGATCCGAGGAGCCGCAAAACACGAAGTCACGAAGGCGCAAAGACACGAGCGCTGACGTTCATTCGTCGCGCTTTGTGTCGCCGTCGTTTCCCCAGTCCGGCCAGATGACGAAGCCGACCTCCATGCCGGGGCTGTCCGTGGCTTTCCCGCTTTCGTAGCAGTGCCCGGACAATCGAGGGTAGCTGTCGAAATCCATGCACCACTGATAGGTGCATTCGAACTTCCGCATTTCGCTCTCCCAGCGGAGACGCACGACGCGCACCTCCGCACCGATGGCGTATTCCATCGCCCAGGTACCGCGTGTGGTATCAGCGCCGAGAATGCGCATGAACGATCTCGGTCCGGACGTATCCGCACTGAGGATCAGCAGTCCCATGAACGTTTCATCGCCTTCGAGGATTTTGCCGATGAGCGTATACCTGCCGACAAAAAAGTTCGCGTCAGGATATTCCTCATCCGTGTCCTGCGCCACCGCGCACGATGGCATGAGAAGCATCGCGGTAACGAGGATGAGAAAAGCGGGACGGACGACCGTGATCATCATTGGCGTGCCCTCTTTACTGTGGTTCTGCGGACAGATCGTGACCCAGACTGATCTGTGACCCTATTCTCATGGCCTTGTCCTCGACGCGCGCAACAATGGCGTTCCGCGTCTCATCGTCCGCGGCTTCCAGCAGTTCGACCGCAAAGCTCCACGTCCGATCGCGCCATGCGGTGATAAGCCGCGAAATCAGGTACTCATCGAGCCGGCCCATCAGGCGGTCCAGAATGGCACTGACCGGCATCGCGGGCGCAAGCACGTCGTCCTGCACCGCGTCAATAGTGTCCGCGATAATCTGGTTGACCCGGCAGTAATCCGCGAACCGGCCGTCGCGATCACCGGGTGGAAGTTTCGGCCATTCGGGCTTCAGGATTTCATGCACGGTCAGCACGAGGTCGTAGTTGATGTGCGCGTTCACACCCAGCAGAAGGTGCTGCCAGACCGTGGCATCAGGATGTCTCGTGCTTTGATGCGCCAGCCGCCAGACCGGGGGCGTGACTGCAGGCGACGCCTCCCACTGCGAGAGCGCTTCGAAATAATACTCCGCGAAGCGGTGCAGCAGCCGCGCAACCCACGCGGCATCCGAAAAATCACCCCGATCGATGCCGCCGTGCATGTTGGCCGTCATCATGGAATAGCAGCGCAGGAATACCTCCCGCCGGTCACCGGCGGCGGACCACCCATCGAGGAGCGCCTGCATTCGTTCCATCACCGCTGTTTCGTGCATTGATCCCTGCTGTTATTGTGCCGGTGAGTACCGCAGCCGAAACCAGGAGAACCGCTGTTCGACTCCTGAAGGGGTTGCATGAGATTCGTTCCGATCTTCGAGGAGCGAGAACTCCGCACCAAGCACGGAGCGGAGCCGGTCCGCATCGTACTGCATCGTGTCGAGACCGCTGCAGCGATTCGGTCCATCAACGGCGAAGCTCCCGATGATCACCTGCGCTCCGGGCAGCAGGGCATGTCGAAGAACCGAAACGTACGCTCGCTGATCCGCTTCACCGGTGAGAAAATGCAGGACGGCACGGTCATGCCACAGTGCATACCGGCGGACAGGTGCGAACGCGGTCACGTCGGACTGAATCCAGCGCACCCGCGATGCCGACTGCCCGAGGGCGGTCCGTGCAAGATCCAGGGCCGCTCCCGAGATGTCGAGGACGGTGACATCGGTATATCCGTCATTCAAAAGGTCCGCCGCCAGGCGTGATGTCCCGGCTCCCACGTCGATGATGGGCGCGTCGAGGGCGGGACCTGCCGCAGTGATCAGCGCACGCGAGACGACAGGTTCGTCCTGGTACCAGCTGACCCGACGCATGTCGTTTTTCGCGTAGACCTTTTCCCAGTGCTCTGCGCGTGTCGGCTCGGACATGACCGTCACCCGCCGATGACCACGGTCCAGGGACGCACCTCCCATCCCGTGACGACACCGTTTTTCACATACACATCATTCCGGGCGAATTCCTCCGCGACAGCCGGCGTTTCGGAATTGAATACCAGAACGGCACGATCGGAAGGATCGGCCAGCGCACCGGCGAGGATCAGTTCCCCGCGTTCATGCGCGGCCTGCGCGTACGCGAGATGTTCGGCACGAAACTGCGTGCGGCGTTCGAGGTAATCGTCCGCCGTGGTATAGAAAAGAATGTAGTGCATCCGATCTCCATCTGTATGAAATACTGTCTCGTCACTGAAAAGCCCTCAGCGCCTCCCGCGCCTCCGAGGTAAAACTCTTCTCCGCGCCCTCTGCCTCCTCCCTCCCTTTCTCCTCCGGTCCTCGGCTTCCGTCCCCCCTGCCTCATCGAATAATATCGAATCCGGTTGTAATAATCACGCGGCCTTTCAGCATATCCCATACCGGACAGATCGACTCCTCCGAAAGCTGAATGGCCTTCCGCATATCCTCCTCTTCGACATCCGGGGAGGTGAGTGCGAAACGCAGCATGATGGATTCAAAGGAAGTCGGATGCTGTTCCCGCCGCACGCCTGACGCATGCACGTCGAGTGCGGAAACGGTTCTTCCCATGCGCCGCAGCAGGGCAGCGACACTCGACCCGCTGCAGGTGCCCAGGCTCATGAGCACAAGCTCCAGCGGCATGTAGCCCTGGAATGTAATCCATGGTAATGGGGGGATTGTCGCGCTGCGCGCCTCGATACTGCATGCGGTCGTTGATCATCGTTACCGTTGCTTCGAGAGTTGACATAGATGTTCTCCGACATTGAGGTGCTGTGATTCGTGTTATAGCGCCACGGGCTTTGATGCTTCGCGCCATCAGGGCGAGTCGGAACCCGGAACGCGCCAAGCGAGGAGCCGTACTTCCACGAACGAGCCTGAAGGCTCATCCTCCAAAATTCTCTGTGCGCCTCCGCGCGTCTCCGCGGTAAAACTCTTCTCCGTGCCCTCTGCATCCTCCCTCCCTTTCTCCTCCATTCTCTTTCTCCTCCACTCCTCTTCCGATTTTTCCGTAT
>QKAF01000126.1 GCA_003246455.1 Bacteroidota bacterium | reverse complement strand
TCCACGTCGCGCAGCATGCCCCAGAGCCGCGCGTATTGGCCGGTCTGCAGCCGGAACGAATATCCCAGGGATGAGAACGCGCACTGGTCGATGGCGCCGAGGTCGCGCTGATACACGAGCATCGTCAGGGGCAGTGCGATGGCACCGCCCATGCCGGTGAGGAAGTCGTTGCGGAGATCGATGGACGCGGTGCCGCTGGTCGTGTGAAAGTTGATTTCGTAAATCGAGAGATCCGTCGCCGCGCCTTCGTCGAGATACCCGCGGCTTTCGCGCATGCGTCCCGTCGCTGCTTCCTGGAACGGCATCGCGAACAGCGGACCGTAGACTTCCTCGTCGCTGGCCCAGTTGTTCAGGATGCCGAAGTACGGCGCGAGGGCGACCGCGTCATGCGCGCTGCTGTTCTGCTGAATCTCCCGCTGCCGTCCGGCATACCCCGCCTGTCCCCCGATCACAAGCTTCATCACGTTCCCGTCGAAGAAAGGCGCGGCGCGCATGATCGTGAAGCGATCATGGGCGATCGCACCGAGGCGTATGCCACCGTTCACCGATTCCCCCATGAACGGATCGCCGCTGCCGCCCGAACCCCACATTTCGTTGCCGTACTCGATGTGCATGCGTTTGAAAACCTGTGTCCACGGCTGCTGCTGACCGAGCGCCGCACGCTGCTTCGCCCACGGATGCGTATCGTCCGCGGGTGCGGCGAGATACTCCACAAGCGCCGCGATTTCATCAGGCGAAAATGTCGGCGGCATCACGTACCAGGGATCCGCGCCGACATAGGCGCAGAGCGCGAGAAACTCGTGCAGGGAATAGGGGTAGCTGTCGGCGGAACGGCCCTGCGGGGAATACCCGTTCGTACGTCGCGCAAACGGTTCCGCGATCTGGCTCTCAAGGCTTGCCCCCAGTTCCGCGCCCCAGAAGCGCAGCACGCCGGGCTCGAGTTCACGCAGGCGATCGACATAGCTGTCGGTGAACGCGGTCGGATTGCGGTCTTCCGTGGCGTGCAGATCGACATCGTCCACCCGCACTTCCGCGCCGCTGCCGGCGGCATCGAGCTGAAACGCCAGGATCGGATGGTATTCCGCGTCGGTGTAGGCACGGACGGGATCGGCTCCCGCGGGCACGGTGAAGCTGCGTTCTATGTGCTGCCACTGCGTGCCGAGCGCAATCGTCTCGTCGAGAAAGCTGCCTTCTCCTTCCCGGAAAAACCGTACGCGCAGCTGATCGCCGTCATGCGCCGCTTTCGCCCAGATGCTGAACTCGTACGCGCCATTGATGATCAGGAGTTTCCCCACGCTGCGGTCTCCGTCGCGCCAGGAACTGTCCATGTAGAAGCGAAAAGCATAGCCGCCGCTGCGAAGCACGAGCGACTGCGCGCCCGCACTCCCCGGCCGCGCGTCGGTTGCGTCCACGACGGCCGTGTTCCCGCGCAGTCCGGGCAGCTGCCGGCGCAGAAGCACGACGCTCATGCGTTCGGGTGCGGGTCCGCTGCCGTCGAGATCGAACACCTGCCGTCCGCCCTCATGCCGGTGACCGGTCACCGTGCCGCGTCGTCCGCGCGCATTTCCCCACACGATTTCGTATTCCGCGCCGGTCCAGAAATTCTCCGGCCAGCCGATGCCGTACTGATCGTTGTTCCATGCGGTGTCCCAGTTCGCCATCGGAATCGCGTTCGCCGTGGCCCCGTCGTCGACCAGGATCACCGATGCGAAATCCCCCGCCTCGAAGCCGGGGTTGTCGATGAGGTTTTTCATGTACTGCGACGCGCCCCACCAGGAACGCGAACCGACATTGATACCCAGCCGGCGCACTTCCGGCTGCAGCACACTGTCGGTGACGGTGACGACGGTCTGGGAATACAGATGTCCCGCGAGGATGAGCGGGATCGCGAGGAAGACCGAGAGATAACGCATGAGCCTCCGGTGTGAAGTCTGGAATGGTGGAATGTATCACCGTCGCGGCGCTTGCACAACCTCGCCGGTACTCTTCGGGGAGAGCGAAGCTGCATTCTCTCGCTGCCGATATGGCCCTGACTCTTTGACGGAATGCCATTTATCCTTTACTTGCAGTCTGCTTCACTGACGCCTGAAAGTGAGAACATCGATATCATGTCCCCATCTGAATACCTGACCAGCGACCACCGCCGGCTCGAAGCGCTGTTTGCCGCCGCTCTGGAACCCGGTGAAGTCGATCTCGCACGTTACGACGAATTCCGCATCGGACTCCTGCGCCATATTGCCATCGAGGAAACCATCGTCCTCCCGCTGGTCCGTGAACACAAGGGCAGTTTTTTCGCCGACCGTCAGCTGCACCTGGAGCACGCCCTGCTGGTTCCGCCGCCGACGCCGGAGGTGACCCGGGCACTCGCCGCCCTGCTGAAGAAGCACAATCTTCTTGAAGAGACGGACCGCACCCTCTACGACACCCTCGATGACTGCTGCCGCGATAAACATCCGGAACTCGTCCGGCGCCTTGCAGAGCATCCCGCCCCTCCGCTGTCAAAGAACATCAACAATCCCGACGGAGTCGATCCCGCCCGCCGTGCCGTACAGCGTGCCGGATACGATTTCGACAAACTCGCCGGGGGGTGACGCCCGCAATTCCGGGGAGGGAGGAATCCTCTCCGGGATTCGCGATACAATCCCCACGGGGGACGATCCAATTCATGGGATTCGCGATCCAATCCCGGGAGGATGATCCAATCACGGATAAACGCGATACAATCCCGGGGCTTGCGCCCCGGGCTGGCATAGGTCGCTCCTTCGGAGCTCTCAGGGATAACCGGCAATATATTACCGGTTATTCGCGTACGTACCCGATCCTCCTGCTTCCTGCTTCCTGCTTCCTGCATCCTGCCCCCTAAAACTCCCATTCCACGCCGAAAATGGGCAAAAGACCCCATTGATAGAGCGTTTTCACGCGCTTATTGCCATCATCCCAGATATAACCGGCAATATTTTGCCGATTATAGGCGTTCCAGACACTCAGGTAGACGACGAGGGCGGAGCTATCGAAATGAAAGCGACGGTCGACACGAACATTCATTGAATGATAGTCGGGGTGGCGTTCGGCGTTGATGCGGCCCGCGTCGAGCACTTCCTGTCGCGCAGCGGCCGATGCGGCAGCGTCCATCGGCGTGTACGGCGCGCCGCCGGCGTAGATCCAGCGAACGCTGAATTCCCATTCCGCGCTCGGTTTGTATCCGCCTTCAATACTGAAGAGCAGGCGGTTGTCGTAGACACGCGGACGCTCCACGCCCTCCGCATCGGTGTAGCGGGATGTCGAATAGGACGCACTGGCGATGCCGTAGAAATCGCGCGCCAGTTTTTTCTGCAGCGTCAGTTCCACGCCCCGCGACCGGGCCTGGCCGGTGGACTGCAGACGGCCGTGCGGCATGAAGAAACCGTAGCGGTAGTTCATTTCATCGACGAGGAAGAGTCCGGCCTGATCGGGATCCACCGGGAAGCGGTCGTATTCCTTCACATACCCTTCGAGCGTGAGACGCGTGCTCTCGGTCAGCAGATGCGACAGCGACAGCACCCCGTGCAGCGCGCGGGGATTTTCCAGCCCCCGGTTCGCGTCGTCCTGGGCCAGCAGCAGGAGCGGAAGCGACTGCGTATAGACTCCTCCCGACGCGCTTACGCTGGTCAGATCCGACAGCTGCAGGGCGACGGCCGCGCGGGGTTCGATCACGACCCGGTCGTTCCATTCCGTATGCTGTGCGCGGAGTCCCGCCGACACCGTCAGCGCCGGAAGCGGCGAAAGTACCGCGGTGGCGAACACTCCGCTCTGCATGGTGTTGATGTCGCGTTGGAACGTGAATTCCGGCCGGGGATTTCCGAGTTCGTCGGGCGCGGCGCCGTAGCGGTTGTCGTAGCTGCTGCGCAGCGCCTTCACGTCACCGCCGAATTCCAGGCTGAACGCCGGACCCGCTTTCCACCGCGTTTCCGTCCGCAGCTGCACCCAGCTCTCGCGCGAATCGTTGCGCAGCAGCGGCAGCCCGCTCCCGGTCTTGAGAAACTGCTCGTCGAAGTCCATGCCGGTGTAGGACAGCGATGTCGTCGTGAACGTCTGCGCGTTCCACAGCGCGCGCCAGCTCACGCCGCCGGTGTAGTTGTAGATGTCCTGTCGCCCGTAATACTGCATGTCGTTTTCCGCGGCTGTTTCCGCGTCGGGATTGTTGTGGTCGTCGCTCCAGAGTCCGAGTACGCTGATCCGATGCGCGGGTGAGAGTTCATACGATACTTTCAGCGCCGCGTCGCCGTACCAGGGTGCGACGGAAGTGCCGATGTCGATGGCGGAGACCAGCAGGTCGAGATAGCTGCGCCGCGCGGAGAGGATCCAGCTGCCCTTCTCCCCGACCGGACCCTCGAGCAGCCCGCCGAAGCCCGCGAAATTCAGATCCGCCTGTCCGAGAATCCGTTCCCTGTCGCCGTCGCGAAAACTGATGTCCATAACCGACGAGAGCCGGTCGCCGAATCGCGCCGGAAAGCCACCCGCGGAGAAGGTCACGTCGCGGATGAGGTCGACGGGAAGCAGTCCGAGGGGTCCGCCGCTGGAGCCCTGGGCGGGGAAGTGGTTGATGTTCGGTACCTCGATGCCGTCGACGAAGAACGCGTTTTCCAGCGGACTCCCCCCGCGTACGATCAGGCTGTTGCTCTGGTCGTTGACTTTCGCGACCGAAGGCAGGACCATCATGATGCGGCTTACGTCGCCGGCGGAGCCGGGCGAACGGCGGATTTCCTCTCCCGAAAACGCCGCGACGCTGACGTCCTCCGCCTTCACGGCCGTGAAATAGCCGGCCGTCACCTCCACCTCCTCCGCGCTGTAGGCCGTAGAATTCAGCGCAGCATCGACGGAAGTGACGCGTCCCGGCCGCACGACGACATCCGTCAGGACCCGCGGTTCATAGCCGATATAGCTCACGCGCACCGTGTAGCTTCCGGCCGGAAGTCCGTCGAAGGCGAAGCGTCCCTCCCCGTCCGTCGCCGCGCCGCGAACATCCGCCGTTTCCACGGAATCGCTTCTTCCCTGTTCCACCGCCCGCACGATGACATTCGCCCCCGGCAGCTGCGCATCGGTTTCGGCGTCGGTGACGCGGCCCCGGATGCCCCCGGACTGTCCCTGCGCCGCGGAAACGAGGAAAAATGTCAGAAAGAAAACCGGTACTGAGAAAGGAAAGAAGGATCGCATGGGATACAGCTCGCAATTG
>QKAF01000006.1 GCA_003246455.1 Bacteroidota bacterium | reverse complement strand
CAGAAATCCACCACCGGCGGAGTCTGCGGGGAAGGCGAAATACTGCATACCGGCTGCGGATACAGAGCCAGGGTTCCTGTGCACCCCTGCGAGGTGAATCCGTTTGCATCGGTGAGTATCGCCGTGTACGTCCCGGCCGGATCGGTACCCGCCGTGAGGTTGATCGACCAGGGCTGCGGCGCGCTCGGTGGAGTCCAACCCGGGGGACCCGACCATGCAACCGAGTAGGGAGGCGTGCCATCGGCGATGCGTTCCACCGTGAACGTTACCGGTGTGCCCTGGCAAACTGTCGTGGATAATGGAAGCACGCGGCACTGCGGCGGGGGAATGTAGTTTCCGAAATTGATGCCGCTGTGTACGGGAGTGGCAATCAGATCAACCGCCCATGATTCCGGACCGTATCCGAGGGCCAGTCCGGCAGCTGAGGTCGCTGTACCGATTGCAAGCCCGCCGTTGATGCTCGTATTCACTTCCGGGTATGTCTCGTCCCAGGATGATGGCGGCGTCTGGTTGAAGGCCACGTACGGATAATTCGGCGGCGGGGACGACAAGGGTTTCTGTCCCTGATATTCTTCGCTGACGATGTACACCGAACCCGGGAGACCCGTGAGACTGTAGATGCCTGACGCATCCGTGGTTCGTGTGTAGGATACCGGCGTTCCGCCCACGGATGTTGTAATATAAATATCCCAATCTTGCAGCACCGGTTCCCCGATATCCTGCGCGTGGTTCCCATTGATATCGAAGAATTTCAGACCGGAGATTTCCCCGTTCGGTGGAGGGGGGATGGGAATGGGAACCGATCTGCTGCCTGCACCGAGGACGACCGTATGTCCGGACGCGCCGGGGACGTATCCGGAACCGTCGCGTTGGTCTATATCAAATGGTGTCAGACCATAAACATATCCTCCCCAGTCATCTGTCGGAGGACCCGCCAGCTGCGACTGCAGAGAAAGCGACCATATAAAGGTCTGAGACAGGTGCAGATTGAAATAAATCTGCAGATCACCGGTATAGGTGGCCGGGACACCTTGTCCGGGCGTACCACCCGCATTTCGCAGGTCATTGTACGTTATGACAAATTTGCGTTCCGCATCGGTGACCGTGCCGAGCCCTCCAGTCAGGTCGACGTTCACCTGAGACTGAGGGAGGTTCAGCAATTTCCATGGGACCAACGTGCCCCAAACGTATTGCGTCTGATTGTTCTGTGCGATCTGGAGCTCCGCTGCAGTTGTCAGCGGGTACGGCATTCCTGACGCACTGGGCCAACCGTAATCATTCTGATTGTTTTTCGATCCCAGCGGAAAATAGTCGGAACCTTGAATTCCGACCTGGATTCCACGCACGAGATCGACAAAACGCGCGGCTGGATTTCCCCCGGAAAAGTCGTAGGAAATCTCGATAGGCGTGAAATTTCCTGCGCCGACGGTCATGTCGACATTCTTCAGCGAGAGGCAATACGGCACCCACTCGCCTTCCGCCCAGGCATTCCCGAGGTTGCCTGTCGTCCAGCCGAATTGCCCGAGATTTCCCTGATTATTGACATTTGCATTGTACCCGACGTAGGTGTCCACCCTCCATCCCGTCTGGCCGTGCGCTGTCTGCCCGAAGATACACAATAGCAGCACCACAAGGGCGCATGTTCCTTGCTTCATGACTTCCTCCTCATACTCAGAAAAGTGATCCAACTTACTGCATTCACTGACTGGTGCGTCACTGAACGGCCGGCCGCGGTCTTCCAAAATGGTAAACGATCTGAATATCGTAATATTGGGGACACGCGGCGGCCTCTGCATGACGGTCTGCACCGATACCGTGCATGCGAACAGGACGCACGTCAACAGGTCATCGCGAACCAACAATCACTGCGGCAAATCGACAGTGGACAAACACGAGCAAACGAGGGCCCTATGCCCCGGATCGGAGAGACGAAAACCACCTGTTCGAGCAGGGTGAGGGCGGACCAGACTCAGGTACGGAAAATTTGACCATGCAACAATGGAAAGAAAAAAAACGAAAGTCAAGTGCTGGGGTTAAAAATCTTAATCTCTGTTTGACGGTCCGCTCAAAGGGGGCGGAAGAAAAAAAGGGAGAGGGAAGGAGGTGCGGTGCGTGAGTCGGGCCGGAGGAGAGGGGGCCTTCGGGGAGGAGCGGATATGGAAAGAGAAGCCCGGAGGCTTCTCTTCAGTCAGTTCGGTGTCGCGGCCGTCATTCACCGCATTTCAGCTCGTCCGGCGACTGTACGCCTTCGGGCAGTTCCGCTTCGTCGACGAGCATGATGGGGATGTCGTCCTCGATGCGATACCGCGCGCCACAGCTGGTGCATACAAGCGAATCGCCGTCGAGGCGCAGTTCGGATTTGCCGACGGGACAGACGAGAATATCGAGAAGTTCCTTGTTCAGCATTGTTTGCCTCACGATGAGAAAAAAGAAAAGTAGACTGGACTGAGGTAAAAAACAATCGCGCGGGACAACTCCGTGTACCGCGCGATTGCAGTTCACTCAAACCGCGGGAAGCGGATGCTATTTCTTGTCGTCGTCCACGACCTCGTAGTCCGCGTCCTGCGCACCGCTGTCGGAATGCGATTCGCTTCCCGCACCGGGGTCGGCGTGTTCGCCTGCTCCGGCACCCGGCTGCTGCGATGCATTCTGGTACATCTTTGTCGACGCCTCGTTCCAGGTCTTGTTCAGCTGTTCCATCGTCGCCTTGATATCGGCAGCGACGCCGGCTTTGATCGCCTCTTCAAGTTTCTTGGCATCGGCTTCGAGTCCGGCCTTTGTTCCTTCGTCAAGCTGGTCCTTGAATTCTTCGAGCTGCTTGCGCGTCTGGAAGAGAAGGTTGTCCGCCTGGTTGCGCAGATCGATTTCCTCCTTGCGCTTCTTGTCGTCGGCAGCGTGTTCCTGGGCTTCGCGCTTCATTTTCTGCACGTCGTCATCCGACAGGCCGCTGGACGATGTGATGCGGATGCTCTGTTCCTTGCTGGTCGCCTTGTCCTTCGCGGCGACGTGCAGGATGCCGTTGGCGTCGATATCGAATGTGACTTCGACCTGCGGGACACCGCGCGGTGCGGGCGGAATGCCGTCGAGGTGGAACCGTCCCAGCGAGCGGTTGTCGGCTGCCATCGGGCGTTCACCCTGGAGCACGTGAATCTCAACGGAAGTCTGACTGTCGGACGCCGTCGAGAACACCTCGCTTTTCTTCGTGGGAATGGTGGTGTTCGCGGGAATGAGCGTCGTCATCACGCCGCCAAGCGTTTCGATACCGAGAGACAGCGGCGTCACGTCGAGAAGCAGAACGTCATTGACATCGCCGGCGAGAACACCGCCCTGAATGGCCGCACCCACTGCGACGACCTCATCAGGATTCACGCCTTTATGCGGCTCTTTCCCGAACAGATCTTTCACGAGCTGCTGAACACGGGGGATACGGGTGGAACCGCCGACGAGGATGACTTCATCGATTTCGCTCGGGGTCAATCCCGCGTCCTTCAGGGCCTGTTTGCACGGCTCGACCGTCCGCGTGAAAAGGTCGTCGGTCAGCTGCTCGAACTTGGTCCGGGTCAGCGTCGTGTTCAGATGCTTGGGTCCCTCGGCAGTCGCGGTGATAAAGGGGAGGTTCACTTCGGTCTGCATCAGCGTGGAGAGTTCCATCTTGGCTTTCTCGGACGCCTCGCGAAGCCGCTGAAGCGCCATCGGGTCTTTCCGCAGATCGACGCCTTCGCTCTTCTGGAATTCGTCGGCGAGATAATCGATCAGGCGATGGTCGAAATCATCGCCGCCGAGATGCGTGTCGCCGTTGGTGGATTTGACTTCGAAAACTCCGTCGCCGAGCTCAAGGATCGAGATATCGAAGGTCCCGCCGCCGAGATCATATACGGCAATCTTCTGCTGCAGGTTCTTTTTGTCGAGTCCGTAGGCCAGTGCCGCTGCGGTGGGCTCGTTGATGATGCGCCGGACGGTGAGTCCCGCGATTTCGCCTGCGTCTTTCGTCGCCTGACGCTGCGAGTCGTTGAAGTAGGCAGGGACGGTAATCACCGCTTCGGAGACCTTCTCCCCGAGGTAGTCCTCGGCGGATTTCTTCAGGGCCTGCAGGACCATCGCACTGATCTCGGGCGGCGAGTAGATGCGATCGTTGATCTGGACGCGGGCAGTCTCGTTTTCCCCTTTGATGACGTTGTATGGCACTTCCTCGATTTCATGCGAGACTTCGTCGAAACGGCGTCCCATGAAGCGCTTGATCGAATACACCGTGTTCTGGGGATTGGTCACCGCCTGCCGCTTCGCAGCGTTGCCGATAACGCGCTCTCCGTCTTTCTTGAAACCGATCATGGATGGGGTGGTGCGTCCGCCATCCGAATTGGGGATGACGGTCGGCGTCGTTCCTTCCATGACCGCGACGACGGAGTTTGTCGTCCCCAGATCAATGCCAATGATTTTTCCCATCGGGTTGCTCTCCTTGCGTTTCGTTTACAATTCTGAGTTTTCTATAATTTCTTCGTCTGTTCAGCCGATATTGATTTTGATTTCCTGCTGCGCAGGCGCGGGCTTCTTGCTGAGCGTCACCGTGAGCAGTCCGTCCGTCATCGAGGCGTTGATGCTCGAGACATCCACATCCTTCGGAAGCTCGATCTCCCGCTTGAAATCACCGAAAGAGCGCTCCGAGCGAAGTATGGTTACGTCCTCCGCCTGTTTCGGAAGCGCTTTGCTCCCGCTGATCGACAGAATGCCATCGGCAAAAGACAGCACCACCGCATCTTTCTGCATACCAGGCAGTTCGGCGACGACGCGAACGATATCCGCCTCGTTGTAGACATCTACCCTCGGCTCGAATCCTTTGCCGAACTCGAAACTGAACGTTTCGGGGAAATCGTCTGCGATCCTGCGCATACGCTGTGAGAGATACTCCAGTTCTTTCATCGGGTCAAATTTGAAATGCGGCATGTCGATCTCCTTATGATATGTTCGTCCTCACTAGTTGCAAATACCATACCAACCAGGGATTCTCATTGTTAATACGCGAGAATGGCAGAACATCGCCAGGAATGACAGGGAAGTATGACAAATCGACATGCAACCTGTCTGCCATTACGGCAGTCAAAAACGAGTACCTTTTTGTTTGAAGAAAAGGGTCTTCGTAAATTTCATTTTGCATCAAGCGAAGGTCTGAATGTTTCGTCCGCTCCGTGTGTATCATGCGGGAAGCTTCAGACATCGGGAAATCGGTGAATCCAGATTCAGTATAGAATGACGTCATCGGAAAACATAGCGCGATCGATCGACCAGAATCTTTTCCGGGATATCGGCCATCTGGCGGTGAAGGAAGGGGTCGACGCCTATCTGGTCGGCGGGTACGTGCGTGATGTGCTCATCGGGCGGAACACGAAGGACATCGATATCGCCGTAAGCGGGCATGGCGTGTCATTCGCGCATGCGGTGCGTGCGGCGCTGGGAGGATCGCAGGTCGTGGCCTTCGAAAAATTCGGCACCGCAAGACTGCAGCTGCAGGAAGTAGAGCTGGAATTCGTGGGGATGCGAAGGGAAGTCTACGACGAGAAATCGCGGAAACCCGTTGTTACCGCGGGGTCCATCGACGACGATCTCGCCCGGCGGGATTTTACCGCCAATGCCATCGCCGCGTCTCTGATGCCGGATCGTTTCGGTCAGATCGTCGATCCTTTTGACGGACGCCGGGATATCGACCGGCGGATCCTGCGCACGCCCCTCGAACCGGAAGCGACGTTTTCCGACGACCCGCTGCGCATGATGCGGGCCTTCCGCTTTGCCGCCCAGCTGGGCTTCTCCATCGACCCGCCTGCCCTGGAGGCAGTCAGATCCATGCGTGAGCGAATCCGGATCGTTTCGATGGAACGCATCCGAGATGAATTTCTGAAAATACTCGCCACCGATCGTCCGTCTCTCGGATACGCCCCGATGCAGGAAGCGGGACTGATGGCGCATATCTTCCCAGAATTTCATACTCTGGCGGGGGTCGATCAGCGGTCCGTAGAATATCCGGACGGCGTGCGCAACTTCCATCACAAGGATGTGTTCTATCATACGCTGAAAGTCCTCGACAATCTCTGTTCGATCAGTGACAATATCTGGCTTCGTTTTTCCGCGATTCTACACGATATCGCTAAACCCAAAACGAAACAGTTTGTCGAAGGAAGCGGATGGACCTTCCATGGCCATCCCGAACTCGGCGCCCGCATGACGCGGAAGATATTCCAGCGCATGAAGCTTCCGCTTGAGCCGCTGCCGTTCGTCAGCAAGATGGTGCTGCTTCATCTCCGCCCGATCGCGCTGATCAACGAGGAGGTCACCGACGCGGCGATCCGCCGTCTGCTCTTCGACGCGGGTGAAGACATAGAAGATCTCGTCATGCTCTGCCGCTCCGATATCACTTCGAAAAATCCGAAGCTGGTCAAGCGCTACCTGCGCAACTACGACCTGCTGGTGGATCGGATGCGACTGGTGGAGGAGCGGGACCGGCTCCGGAGCTGGCAGCCGCCGGTGGACGGGGAAACGATCATGCGCGTCTGCGGGATTCGTCCCGGCATCGCCGTCGGAATCCTGAAGACGAAGATCGAGGACGCGGTGCTCGACGGGGTCATTCCCAACGAGCATGACGCGGCCCTGGAATATCTCCTCTCCATCAAGGATAGCGTGCTCGCCGGTCCCCTGGAAAAAAAGCCCCGTTCGCGAAAAAGTCAGCTCGAGGAACTCCCCGACACGCTGAAGAATGCATGATCTCCGACGCACACAATAAATTCAGAGATTGAAACTTTTATGTCCTCGATCCGTTTTAGTGAAAGAATCATGACATATGCTTGCCGAACTTCTCGCAACTCACAACAAAGCAATCGCATGAACCAAATCAGGACGCTTCTGGTACTCCTCGCAGTAGTGCTCGGCGCGACAACGGCTTTCGGGCAGGTCCCGGGTGGCTATTCGCTGCAGCAGTGCGTGGAAACCGGACTGAAAAACAACATCGAAATTCTGCGCGCCCGAAACAGCGTCGACAGAACTTCCACCTTCAAGACCCAGGCTTTCGGACAGTTCCTCCCGAACGTCAGCGCTTCGGCGACATGGAACCGGTCGGATGAAGCCCAGATCGCGTTTCGCGGCAATGATTTCCTCCGCTCCCGCAATTACTACAGCTACAATGTTCAGGCGGGACTGACCCTCTTCGACGGAATGCGCAATTTCAATTCCGTCGACCAGAGCATCTTTGACTACAATGCGGCGGAAGAGAGTTTCATGCGCACCCGGCAGATGATTGTCTTTTCGATTCAGCAGTCTTTCTACAACGTACTGAGAATGGAGCAGCTGACCCGGGTCGCGGAAAGCAATCTCGAGCGGAGCCGCGGTCAGCTCGACCGGATCCGTGAGATGAATACCGTCGGCTCCGTTCCGCTCGCCGATGTCTACCGCCAGCAGGTGGTGGTCGGAAACGATGAACTTGCGGTCATCGAGGCGCGCAACAACTACCGGAACACGCTGGTCGATCTGCAGGCGCTGCTCGGCCTCTCACCGCGCCCCGATTTTTCCCTCGCATCCGAGAATGTCCCTGAGTCGATCGAGCCCTCGGAAATCACGCGTTTCCGGGCAGAGCTCGGATCGTTCGAGGAGCTGCTCAACGAAGCGGTGTCGCGCCGGTCGGATTTCAAGCAGGCCGAGCTGACGCTGAAGAGCGCGGAGAAAGGGGTGAGCATCGCGCGTGCGGGGCATTACCCGAGTCTCTCGGCGTTTGCGCAGTATAACTGGAACAATCTCGAGCTCAAGGATTTCACGGAGTATGACCGTTTCGTATACGGCCTTCAGCTCTCCGTGCCGATTCTGTCGAACTTCCAGGTATCCGGAGCGGCCGAGCGTTCGGAAATCCAGCGCATGGACAGCGAGTACTCCCTCGAACAGCTGCGCCGTACCATCGCCACCGAGGTGATGAAAGCGCTCAACGCTCTTGAATCGTCGGAAAAGAACGTGGACATTTCCGTGAAGAAGCTGCAGTCCGCCCGGGAAGACCAGCGGATCGCACAGGAGCGCTACTCGCTCGGCTCCGGCACGCTGCTCGACCTTATCACGGCGAACGCGAACCTGACTCTGGCCGAAGCGGATGTCGTCAACGCGACCTTCAATTATCTCACGGTGCAGAAGCAGATGGACTATCAGCTCGGAAGAAACCTGAACTAACAGAGCAATAGAGGCATTGACAATGGCCAAGAACGGGAAAACCAAAAACAAGAAGAAGAAAATCATCATTTTCTCTGCGCTGGGTGCGCTGCTCGTCATCATCATTGTGGCCGTGATTTTCGGCAGCAAGAAAGACGATGTGATCGCCGTGCAGACCGAAAAGGTGGAGCGCCGCACGATCACGCAGGTCGTCGAGGCCACCGGGAAAATCCAGCCGCAGACGCAGGTCAAGATCAATGCCGAAGTCTCGGGCGAGATCATCGAACTTCCCGTGGAAGAAGGTGACGTTGTCCGCCGGGGGCAGCTGCTCGTGCGCATCAAGCCGGATCAGTACGCAGCGCAGCGCGATCAGGCCATCGCCAATCTCAACCGGATGAAAGCGATGCTGGTTCAGCGCGAAGCGGATTATCGCAAGGTTGAAAACGAATACCGCCGGCAGCAGGAACTCTTCAAGAAAGGCCTCGTTTCGGAAGCCGATCTCGAGTCGAGCAAAAGTCTGTACGAGATCGCGAAGGCGAATGTCGACGCCTCCCGCTTCGACGTGCAGAACGCGGAGGCCAGTCTGACCCGGTCGCGTGAAGACCTGGCCAAGACGGCGATCTATTCGCCGATCGACGGCATCGTCACGCAGCGCATCTCCAAGCTCGGTGAACGCGTTTCTGGTTCCAGCTTTACCCAGGGAACGGAGATCATGACCGTCAGCGACCTCTCGATCATGGAGTCCCGCGTCGAAGTCAATGAAAACGATGTGGTTCTGATCAGCATCGGCGATACGGCGCGCATCGACGTCGACGCATACCCGGATCACGTGTTCGTCGCCACCGTGTACCAGATCGCCAATACGGCGACGACCAAGGGTCTCGGGACGCAGGAGGAGGTCACCAACTTCGAGGTACGCCTCATCGTCAATGCCGAGGACAAAGAGTTCCGTCCGGGTATGTCCTGCTCGGCGAAGATCGAAACGGAGACGCGCAAGGATGTCGTGACGGTTCCCCTGCAGAGCGTGACCACGAGAGAGAAGATGGGGCAGAAGCCCGATAAAGACGAAAACGATGAGGATATGGCCGGTGTGAACATCGAAGGAGTCACCGACCGCGAGACGGAGAAAAAGGAGAAACCGCAGGAGGTGGTGTTCATCGTGAAGGACGGCAGGGCCCGGAAAATCCCGGTGACGACGGGTATCAGCAGCGATACGTATATCGAGATCCGCGACGGTCTGAAAACCGGCGAAGAAGTCATCAAGGGCAGCTACCGCGCGATCAGCCGTGAACTTAACGACAGCTCCCAGGTGCGGGTGGACAACAAACTGTCTCAGCGCCGCACGTTCAGCAACTAAGGGATGAAACCCATGCCGATCATTCATATCAAAGACGTGGTCAAGACCTATGACATGGGCGCCGAACTGGTGCATGCGCTTTCCGGTGTCTCGCTCGATATCGAGGCCAACGAATACGTTGCCATCATGGGCCCCTCCGGCTCCGGGAAATCGACGCTCATGAACGTCCTGGGCTGTCTCGATACGCCCACTTCCGGACTGTACGATTTCGAAGGGCAGAATGTCGGAGATCTCGACGACAATGAACTTGCGTCGATCCGAAACAAGAAAATCGGTTTCGTGTTCCAGACCTTCAATCTGCTTCCACGCTCCACCGCGCTGCACAACGTCGAACTGCCCCTGATTTACGCGGGCGTCCCGTCGCAGCTGCGCCGGGAAAAAGCGGAGCAGGCCCTCAGGGAGGTCGGTCTCGGAGATCGTATGACGCACAAACCCAACGAGCTCTCGGGCGGTCAGCGCCAGCGTGTCGCGGTGGCGCGCGCGCTCGTCAACGATCCGTCCATCATACTGGCCGATGAACCCACGGGCAACCTCGACTCCAAAACCGGTATCGAGATCATGCAGCTTTTCTCCGATCTTCATCGCGAAGGCAATACGATCATCCTCGTAACACACGAGGAGGATATCGCCGCACACGCGCACAGGATCATTCGTCTCTTCGACGGCAAGATCGCCAGCGATCAGCCTGTCGACAGTCCCCTTATTTACGAACACACGTGAGCGTCATGTTCAGGCTGTACGAGTTCAAGGAAGGGATGCGTATCGCGCTGACCGCCATCAGCGCGAACAAAATGCGGTCGGTGCTTACGACGCTGGGCATTGTCATCGGTATCGTCGTCGTCACGCTGATGGCGACGGTCATCGAGGGCCTCGGATCCGCGCTTGATAAGAGCATCTCGTCCCTCGGCACCGACGTGTATTACCTCAGCAAATGGGACTGGTTCGGGGGAGAATGGTGGAAGGCACGCAACAGAAAAGATGTCACCGTCGATCAGGCGCGTGAACTGAAGGACAAGTTCATGCTGGCGGAAGCGGTCGTCCCGGTCGTCAGCACCTGGCAGCAGACCTTCAAGTATCGCAACCGCTCCGTGAAGGGAAATGTCAACGGGACTGTCCCGGAGTACGAGATCACCTCGGGCGTCGTACCCGGCGAAGGACGGTTTTTCAATCTCTACGAGTCGAACGCCGGACGGCCGGTGTGCGTGATCGGCTTTGACGTCGCAAAGAATCTTTTTGAGCGCGAAGACCCGATCGGGAAGACGATAAAGATCTCCGGCTACAGCTACCGGGTCATCGGGGTTTTCGAGAAGGAGGGGGACTTCCTCGGAACGAGCATGTTCAGCAAGGATACCCAGGCGTTCATCCCGATGGAGAATTTTCTGAAAGTGTTCGGCAGCAACCGCAGCATCGACATTCACGTCAAGATGCGGGA
>QKAF01000097.1 GCA_003246455.1 Bacteroidota bacterium | reverse complement strand
GTTCGCCTATCCGGATCCTTCTCCATCCATCGCATGTCGGCATGGTGCCCTGAATCGAGCCATGTTCGCAAACGGACCGCCTCCGTATCGAGAGGCGATGCCGGGGAAAAACCGATGTGGGAGAATCCCAGTTCCGCAGCCCGCGTACGCAGCCGCGCCGTCAGCGAATCATCGTTTTTCACCACCATGGCGCTTCCTCTTCATCCGGAATGGAAACGAAGACCGCGTCCCCCTCGCAGCGGACGTCGAATTGCGTGAGCCGGCTCGACGCGTTCACGCTCCTGCCCGTGGTGAGATCATATTGCCAGCCGTGCATGGGACAGGTCAGTACCGTGCCGTTGACTTCACCCTCGGCAAGCACCGGGATATGCTGATGCGGACACAGGTTCTCCACCGCATACACTGTCCCTTCAACGAGATAAAGCGCCAGCTCGCGTCCATCCACCGTGAAGGCACGCCCTGCCCCTTCGCGTAATCTGCTCCGCTCGGTGACCTTGATGAAATTCCCCATGTCTTATCCCTGCATGGACCGGGTTTTGGCGCTCAGCAGCTGCTCCAGCCTGCCGGCATGTTCCAGCCGGAAACCTTTTGCGGTATTCTGCACCGTTGCCGCTTCGACATGCGGATCATGCTCGAAGAGAACGATATCATTGCGGTCCGCCGCTTCGGTCAGCAGGGAGTTCTTTTCCTCGAGCGTGAGAAGGGGCTGCAAATCATATCCCATGATCCATGGGCCCGGCACATGCGCGCTCATCGGGATCAGATCACCCGCGTACAGCAGCGAACGATCCTCCGCACGGACGCGAACGATCTGCTGCGCAAACGTATGACCGTTGACGACGTGCAGTTCCAGGTCTTCCAGAATCTGCTCCGCACCGTCGAGCAGCTGCAGGCGCCCGGCATCCCGGATGGGCATGTAGTTATCCGGGAGAAAGCTGGCCTGATCGCGGTCCGAGGGATTCATCGCCCAGTCCCAATGACGCTTCTGGACGTAATGCGTCGCTTCTGGAAAGGTGAGCGCGAGTTCGCCATCGCGGAAGGTGACACTGCCTCCCGCATGATCGAAATGCAGATGTGTCAGTATCACGTCCGTGACCGCGCGCGGATCGATGCCGAGGTCCCGGAGACCTTTTTCGAGCGTATAGGCGGTAAAATCAACGGCAAAAATGTCGAGAAATTTTCCGTGTTCCTTGTGTCCGAGGCCGGTGTCCACAAGCACAACGCGATCGCCCCTGCGCAGGCAGAGCGACCGCATCGTCATTTCTATGCGGTTCGCCTCGTCCGAAGGATTGTTTTTCGACCAGAGGTTTTTCGGTACGACACCGAACATTGCCCCGCCGTCGAGCTTGAAGCGACCCGTTTCAATCAGATCGATTTCCCATGAACCAAAGCGCATGGTTCAGCGTCCGATTTCGTCGAGATATTTCACCTTCGCAAGCAGTGTGTCCTTCGATTCTACATGGTTCGGATCCGGCAGACAGCAGTCGACGGGACAGACGGCCGCGCACTGCGGTTCATCGTGGAAGGTCTCGCATTCGGTGCATTTATCGGGCGAAATGTAGAAATAATCGGCAGACCAGAATCCGGTCGCTCCCGACGGTGCCGCATCACCCTCGCCGTAGGTCGTTCCTCCGAGTTCCCAGTCCGCGCCACCTTCATAAATGGCGGTATTGGGGCATTCGGGCTCGCAGGCGCCGCAGTTGATGCATTCGTCGGTAATATAGATGGCCATGATACACTCCTGTACTGGAATACTTCGATGTTCAGTTCATGCATAAACAAAGATTTACCCCCTCCGGTTTCCCCCAAAGTACGACCTTTCCGGCGTCGAGACAACGAGTGAACGGCTACGCTTGCCTCTGCGGCGTTCCCCTCGTATATTTTGTTTTTTCACGCAAAATCTGGATTTCATGATTACTCTTCCCTTTTCTTCGCTGCCGGGAACACCCCAGCTCTTCGTCGATTACGCGGAAAATCTGTCGGACGCACGAAACTACTACATGGGACATTTTTCCGATCTCATGGCGTTCGAAACGCATCTGCAGCTTCTGGAACGGCGCAGCTATTTGCGCGAACCGTTATACAACGTTCTCGCGGCGCAGAACAAAGGTTTCCTCGCGGGGGACAGAACCTTCATGAATCTCGAACGCCTGAAATCCTCCACCACGTTTGCGGTGGTGACCGGACAGCAGGTGGGATTGTTCACCGGTCCGCTGTACACGCTGTACAAGGCCATGACGGCCGTACAGCTGTCAAAGTGGCTCGAAGAACAGTTCCCTGCATATCGTTTCGTCCCGGTGTTCTGGCTCGAAAGCGAGGACCATGATTTTCTCGAAATCAACAACGCCGGCGGGATAAGCGCCGGGAACGAGTTCTTCCGGATACGCTATGCCCAGCCGGAAGACGATGCGCCGAAGGATCTGCGCCCTGTCGGACAGCGTGCCATCGAAGAAGAGATCACTGCGACCATCGACGCTCTCCGATCACAGCTGCCCGAGACCGATTTTTCCGAAGAAGTGTTTGCGATGCTGCGGAACGCATACGCTCCGGGCGGCAGCCTGCAGCGTGCCTTCGCACGGCTGTTCAACGCACTCTATCCGGATGCGGGCATCGTCTTCATCGATCCGTCCGACCCGTCTGTCAAGCAGCTCGCCACTCCCGTGATTCTGCAGGAACTCGAGACCTTTCCGACGACGGGCGAGGAGGTCATCAAGCGCAGCGCCGAACTCGAGGAACGCTACCACGCGCAGATCAAGCCGCGGGCAGTGAACCTGTTTTCGATCCATAAAAACAACCGCTACCCGATCGAACCGAGCGAATACGGATTCTTCCTGAAAGGCACGCGACAGCGCTTCACGCGGGACGAGCTGCTCGAGCTTGCGGGAAACGAACCGGAACGATTCAGTCCCAACGTCCTTCTCCGTCCGATCATGCAGGATTTCCTCCTTCCGACCGCAGCGTATGTCGCGGGTCCGTCGGAGGTTTCCTATTTCGCGCAGCTGCAGCCGGCGTACGATCATTTCCAGGTGCCCATGCCGGTCATTTTTCCCCGCGCCAGTCTGAGCATCATCGAAAACAAGGTCGAAAAGGTGTTCAAGAAATTCGATCTTCCGTATCCTGCGATGTTCCTCGACGACGAATCCGCATGGCGCCTGGTGCAGAATGGGGACGGGCCCGGAAATACGTTCGATTTCAGCGCTTTCCGTTCACGGCTATCCGCGATGCTCGAGGAGCTTCCCGCGCTCGCCGCGGCAGAGCACGCCAATCTCGGCGGACCTGCGGAAGCCACGCTCAACAACATACAGCGCAGTCTCGCGACGTTCGAGGATAAACTCCTGCATCATCGCAGGCAAAACGACGATGTCCTCACGCGACAGATTGAAAAGATGCACGTCTACCTCTTCCCGGAGGGAAAACCCCAGGAACGGCAGCTGAACATCGTGACCCTGCTGAACCGCTATGGATTCGGGATCCTGAAACAGATCGAAGAGGCCTGTACTCCCTTCCCCGCCGAGCATCGCCTGCTGTTTCTCTGAGCGGGCGGCCTTTCCTCCCTTGCGCCTGATCTGAATTCTTATAAGTCTGGAATCAGACCCCAATATATTATTTCAGGCGGAGGTGCAGTCATGTATTACGTGACGTATCGCAATGTGCTTCGTCCAGGGAAATCTCTCGACGATTACCGCCAGGGACTCGCAAAAGTGTGGCCGACCCTGCAGTCCTGGGGAAAGTCGCATAGCGGCGCTACGATAATCGCCACCCCATGAACTATTGCGGATACCGCTCGATGACCAGGCTTACCGTCCTATTGTAAAAGCGTCCTTCTGCAACTTCGTTCGGGAACACCGGGGTAGTTTCCCCGAGCCCCTCTGCCGTGACCTGCTCCGAAGCCGCCTCGCCCATCTTTCCGAGCAGGATGTCCCGCACTGCCTCCGCGCGCTGTCGGGAAAGCGTGAGGTTGTATTCCTCGCTTCCGATCGCATCGGTATACCCGTTTACGGTCACCCGCGACCCGGCCGTGATCCTCGGGTAGACGAATTCCTCCATGATCCTCTCGTTGCGCTGACCGGGCTCCGCCACGTCGAAGGGAAAAAGAATCAAGCTGATCTTTTCCTTCGTGATGCCGTCGTCCGAGACGGAGACGTTCTGTCGGCGTTCGCTGCGGACCTCCCGGACTTTCACGGTCACCGGTTCACTCAGGTTGGTATCCCCTGCGCGATCGCGAACCATGAATCGGCACAGCAGATCGCCCGTGCTTGCCGGAAGTGCGCCCTCCCGGTTTTTCCAGTTCCATGTAATACCGGATTCCGGCTGCGTTCCCTGCCGGTGATCGAATTCCTGTCCGTTCTGTTCAACGGTGAGCACCCACGTTTCGAGTCCTTCGTCCGCCTTCACGGTCGGCCGAAATTGTATCTGCGGCGGGGAGACGCCGGCGATGCGCCGGACGAAAGTCACCGGGCGCAGTACATCCCAGTTTTCCGCTGTGATCTCCACGCGCCGGTTTTCTGCCTGACCGAGACTGTCCCGGGATGACGACGGAAGCGGCGGCAGTCCCCCGGTTTCGACATGCACCCGCGACTCCTCGATGCCCCAGGCGGTACGGAGGTATTCCCTGACCGCTTCGGCCCGGCTGCGGGCCAGTGTTTCGTTGCGCTTCTCGATTCCGGTATTGTTCAGGTAACCGTGAACCGTGATTTCCGCGTCCGGAAGCTCACGCAGTCGCTTCCCGATGATATTGAGCACGCTGTAGTAGAAGTCCAACGCTCCGCCCTCGATCGCTCCCTCTTGGAACTGCGCCACTTCCTCAGGCAGAAGACGCCGATACCGGTCCGGAATAACCGACGATCCCTGGTCGAAGAACACGTAGTTGAGCATGGGAAAGGTTTCCCGGACGATCTCTTCTTCCATGACAAGTTCGTTCGTCGTCGCCGCGAGGGAAACCGCTGGCGGTTCCTTGAACCGGTAGCTCACCCGATACCCTTTCGCCACGATCTTATTGGCGATCGCTTCAAAAATTCCGGCGAGGTCCTCTGCGTTGCGCGCCTGGAAATGCTCCCCGCCCGTACTCGATGCGAGACGAACGAGGAAATCATTCGCCTCGGTAAGGTAGTCGATCGTGAAAAAGATCGTTCCATGTTTGTCGGCGCGCAGGGCGGTTTCCGCCGCGACGGCACTTCCGAGATCCTGACCGTCGCTGAAAATGATCGCGAAGCTGCGATCGACCTTCCCCGTATCTGCCACGATCTGCTGCGAAGTCGCAAAGACACCGTCGTACAGGTAGGTATTCCGCGAAAGATTGGATTCGACGAGCAGTTTCGAAACATACTCCGCCGCCCGATTCTTGTCCGTGGTGTATGGCAGTCTGATCATCGGCAGCGGTTTGCCGTTGTATTCAAACGGCGCATGCAGCAGATCGCCTTCGCGAAAGAACATCACGGATACACGTACCGCAGGAGAGAAAGACTTAATGGTACGGTCCAGCGTGCTGCGGAGCCGATCGAGATGAGGGCTCATCGACTGGCTGTTGTCGACCATGAACACGATGCGCATCACCGTGTTCTCAACAGCGGTGATCTCTGAGACACTCAGAATCTCAGCCGTCTTTTTCCCCTTGGTGATACGGAAATCCGCAGGGACGAGCCCCGCGATGTGCTCCCCTGCCTGATTCACGGGTGTCACGGTAAGCATCGGCGGATCCCCCTGATCGACTGTGCGGACTTCCGCCTTGACGACCTTTGCATTGCCGCATGTGAGCGTCAGCGGCTGATCCATCTGCGCGTGTACCGTGGTGACCGCGAACATGCAGACAAGGGCGATCCATAAAAACGCTTTCATCTCCATCCTCCTTGAAATGTCGTCCGGCGGCGTCCCGGGGCCGGTGATCAGAGCTTTCTGCCCTTCCAGACCACCCGGCCGCCGAGCAATACGGCGAACGGCAGCATCGTGACGTATATGAGGTAGTACAACTCAAAGATAAGGAAGTACCGATACAGATGCTGAAGACGGAATTTTCGCAGCGGGTAGCTGAGCAGAAATGCATCCCCGATGCTCTTCCCCACCAGACCGATCAGCCAGGCCCAGATCGGAAGCCCGAACCAGGGGAGAAACAGAATTGCGGCGTTCATGAGAAATCCGATACTCATGATTGCAAAACCGATGGGGTGGATATCGAGGCCGCCTCTCCCCCAGCGACGCTTCTGCCGGAAGAGTTCTTTCAGGTCCGCGCAGGGTTCGCTCCAGACAAGCGCCGCGTCGTTGACAGGATAACGGACCACCCAGTCTGTTTTATACGCGATCGCCTTGAAAAGAGCGAAATCTTCCGTTACGCTGAATCCCACACCCTGGTATCCCCCCACGTCATCATACGCCTGGCGGCGAAACGACATGTTGTTTCCGACGGCACTCAGCGCCTTTCCCCAACCGACGCCGGCCGATGCGACAGTGAGCAGGTATGCCCAGTCGAGTGTCTGCATGCCTGAGAACTTCGAATTGTTCTTGATCAGGGTATACCCGCACACGCATCCCGTCCGATCGTCGTACTGCCGCACAATTTCTTCAATCCAGTCGGGCGGTACGATACAATCCGCATCCGTGGTAATGATGATATCGCCCGTGCTCGATTCGATCGCCTGCGCGATGGCGTTGGCCTTTCCTCGCAAGCCGTGAATCTGACCGTTCGAGTTCATGGGGCGAAGCCGCGGAATCCGCGCGCACCATGCATTGAGGATTTCACCGGTGCGATCCGTCGAATTGTCATCGATCACGATGATTTCGAAATCGCCCCGGTAATGCAGGGCCGACAGACTCCCCAGGCAGGCCTCCAGCTTGTCTTCCTCATTCCTCGCCGCCACGAGCACGGAAACGCTCGGCAGTGCGGCCTTCCCAGGCCGAGAGTCCGCGCGTCTGGCACCGGTGTAGAAGATCATTATCTTCACCAGGTAAAGGACGAGCAGAATGAAGATCAGCGTTGTCAGCACAGTACACCTTCTTCGTTCAAAGGGCGACGGAACGGAGGCCGTTCCGCCGAATCAAGTCAGCGAGCGCTTCGATGCAGGCCGTCGTACGGCGTGCCCCGTGCGCATGATCATGCAGGACGACGATCTCTCCACCGCGGACCCTTCGAATCCGCTGAAGCAGGACGTCGACCGGGACGGACAAATGAAAGTCACCCGGCATTGAACTCCACAGCACGAGCGCGCAGGCGTAAGACGCCGGTACGTCGCGATGCGCAGGACGCAGACGGCCGTACGGCGGACGATAATGACGCGGAGAACGCCCCGTTGCGTCCTCGATCACCGCGACGCTTTTCGCCAGGTCGGCTTCAACCTGCGACCGGTCTTTCCATGCCAGGTCCTCATGCGCAAATCCGTGAGAAGCGATACCGTGTCCGCGCGTCACAATCGCACGTGCAGTCGAAGGATGCTTCAGCACCGCTTCCCCGCTCAGGAAGAACGTCGCCGTCAGTCCCTGCGCATCAAGCGCGTCGAGCAGTTCCGTCGTCGAAGCGGATGGTCCGTCGTCGATCGTGAGCGCGACGGTTCCCTGGTCCTGCAGGCGACAGATCGCGCCGGGAAACATCGTCGGCAGTTTCGATTCGAGACGGAACCGAAGACGCTGCGCTATTGATTCGGACACTGTCATACTGATCACGTCAATCCTGGAGTCGGGATCGCGGTCCCTCCGCGCTGCCGCACCAGAGTGCTTCAAGCCCTGTCAAAAATCGACATTCAGACCCGGTCCCCAGTACGACCACATACGGTCATAATACTCCCCGTGCTGGCTCGGGCCGTGGTAGTACGCTAGGAAGAGCTTGACACCGCTTCCGCGCCAGGAACCCAGCTTGGCACCCACCTGACAGCCGTGCGCCGAACGGACAGCGCCGACGTCCAGCAATCGAAAATCGTACGCCGCATAGAGATGGACGCCGCGCGCGGGAGCGTCGCGCCACACCGCCTCGAACCCGGACTGCAGCGCCAGTTTCCCGAGATCCGCGGGATCGATGTGGTAGATATACTGCCCTCCGGCGTACAGCCGGAGAAATCCCTCGAATTCCCAGGCGGCAACAAGGTCCAGAAACTCGCGACTATAGACCTGGGGCAGGTCGCCATCGCGCCATTCCGCCCGCGTTTTGTCATAGCTCCCGTCGACCAGATGCGCACTGATGTGGCTGAGACGAAGGCGCAGCCAAAGCGCGGAAGACGCATTTATCGGGTGCAGGTACGAGGCGTTGATGCCGAACAGATAATCGACCGCGTCCACCGGAAAGTGAAACGAAGCTTCCTGCCGCAGCGATGTCCACGTGAAAAAGTCGGCGCCCACAGCAAGGCGGTCCCCGGCGGAAAGCCCCTCGAAATTCCAGAGGTCGATGGAATTACCGATATCAAGCCGAAGCCGTTCTTCCTCGACGAGACGGGACATTCCGACGCGCGGTTCGACGTGATTCGCGATCAGCGGCGGAAAAAGAAGCCGCGACTGCATATCGGATTCGACCGGGTGATTCTGAGAAAAAAGCGCCGCAGGATATGCGGCGAGGCAAAAAAGGAGAAACAGTACTTTCATGTTCCCAAACTACGAGTCTTCGTCCTCATCCGCAAAAAACGCGGGCTCGTCTATGCGGTCCTCCGCGACATAGATTCGCGCGCAGACATCTCCCTGAAACTTCCCGATCTCCCGGCAGTTGTCGAAACGACGGTGCAGCTGATCGAGGTCCTTCGCTTCGTCGCTGACCGCCAGGTCATCCATGTCATTGCAGTTCAGGCAAAATGCGACCCCTTTGCCGGGATTGCTCTCCTGCTCCTGCCGAATCTTCTTATCTTTTTTATCCATAGGGGTTTACCACACTAAAACCACATGGTAGTATAAGAAGATAACACGAGAATCTGAAGATAAATTTCCGAAGAATCGCAGAGATTATTCGTAGTGAAGGGCGTCGATCGGATCGAGGTTGGAGGCTTTCCAGGCAGGGTACGTCCCGAAGGTCACGCCGATGAAACAGCAGGCGCCTATCCCGACGGCGATCCACACAACGTCGACGACGGGACTGATCTCGAGGGCCACAGCGAGGGCGTTGCCGGCGGCGAGTCCGAGCAGAATCCCGATGGAGCCGCCCAGCAGGGAGATCACCACGGACTCGGAAAGGAACTGGGAAACGATCGATTTGCGCGTCGCGCCGACGGCTTTCCGTATCCCGATCTCGCGCGTCCGTTCGGTGACGGATACGAGCATGATATTCATGATCCCGATTCCTGCTGCGAACAGGGCGACGGCAGCGATGGCCAGGGTGCCGATTTTAACGTAGTACGTCGTTTCGTTGAACTGCCGGATCACGGATTCATTCGAAAAGATGGCGAAATCGTTGTCTTCGCCCGGGGGAACGTCCCGTACGGCACGGAGGATGCCGATGACCTCATCCTGTACGGCATCGAAATTCTCGCGCGACTCCGCCTGAACCATGATGTGGATGCTGCGGTTTTTCCCGAACCGTTCGAAGAACGTCGTGATCGGAATTATGAAATACCGGTCCTGATTTCCGAATAATCCCCCCTGCGGCTGCAGCGTCCCGATGACCTTGTACCTCACTCCGCCCAGCGACACCATTTCGCCGATCGGATTGTACGACGGAGGGAACAGGGATTTTACCAGATCGCTGCCGAGCACGACCACCTTCCGGGTCAGATCGAGATCGGACTGCGAGAGTCCCCTCCCGCGATCGATCTCCCACTGATTCGTCGGCAGGCCGTCGGGCGTCTCACCGGCGATCGATACGTTGGGATCCGTTTTCCTGCTGCGCCAGCGCACCTCGATTCCGAACTTCCAGACTTCAAGCCCGATATGCTTTACTCCGCTCGTCCGTTCGACGACGGCCAGTCCCTGTTCGTAGGTGAGATCCTTCCTGTTCCGGGATTGCGCGTGCCAGTCCGGACCACCGCCGTGCTGATTGTCGTACTTCTGCACCTGGAAGGTGTTCACGCCCAGGGCGCTGAGTCCGCCTTCGATACTGAACTGCAGGGCGCCGAGTGAAGTCATGACGGCGATGATGGAAAAAACACCGATCGCGACACTGAGCACGGTCAGGAAGGAACGGAGCTTATTGCCTCGCAGCGTCCCGAATGCAGTCGATATGCTTTCGCCGATGTACATGGTCCTTACTCGTAACGCAGCGCGTCGACGGGATTCATCCGCGCGGCGGTGAAGGCCGGGATGATACCGGAGATGAGTCCGACCCCGATGGAAATGGACAGGGAAAGGACCACCACCCAGAGTGGCATGCTCGAAGGCAGGATTTCATTGATGATCAGGCTCAGGGGGAAGGAGACCCCGAGACCGATAAGGCCTCCGATTGTGCAGATCGTCGCCGCTTCTATGAGGAACTGGAGAAGAATCGAGCGCCGTTTCGCCCCGAGCGCCTTGCGCGTACCGATTTCCTTCGTCCGTTCCTTCACGGAGACGAACATGATGTTCATGATGCCGACGCCGCCGACCAGCAGGGAGAGTGATGTGATGAGGAAGCCGACGATGCCGATGGTTCCGACCACACTGTCGAACACCTGTTTGAGGAAATCCTGCGTGTTCACGCCGAAATCATTTTCATCCCCGGGCGGCACCCTGCGGATCTTTCGGAATATCCCGATCATCTCCTCCTTCGCATCCTCCTTGTTCGTCCCCTCCCGCATCTTGACGTGAATGTCGATGCTGCGGTTGCTGCCGAACACTTTCAGAAAATTCTCCATCGGGATGAACGCCTGGGTATCCTTGCTGAACATGCTCGTTCCGAGGAAGTCCCCCTCCTTCTCGAAAACACCGATGACCCGGTAGCTGTAGCCGGAGATCTTTATCGTCTTCCCGATCGGGTCTTCGCGTTCAAAAAGATTCTTTGCGACGTCAAAGCCGATCACGCACACCGGCCGTCCGGCGTTCGACTCGTAGAGATTAAAAAACCGTCCTTCGCCGGGTACGACGCCCGAGGTGATCTCGTACTCCGGGACAGTCCCGTTGACATTTCCCTTCACGGAGCGGTTGCGATACTTGAAGGTCTGCTGCCAGGTGCTGACGACCGGGACGACCGC
>QKAF01000113.1 GCA_003246455.1 Bacteroidota bacterium | reverse complement strand
AAATTCTCCGGAATGCCGCCGATGAGAAAGCCCGGCGCGCGCGCAGCGGACTCGAGCACCCAGGCCGCGAGCGAACTCGTCGTCGACTTGCCGTGCGTACCCGCGATCACCACGCTGGTATTCCCGGCAATCAGGTGTTCGCCGACCAGTCCGGCAAGAGAAGTGAACGCGAGCTTGCGATTCAGTACCGCTTCGACCTCCGCGTTCCCGCGGCTCATGGCGTTGCCGATGACCACGACCGTACCGGCTGTCAGCGCCGCGACATTCTCCGCGTCGAACTGTTCATGATAGGCGATCCCCTGCTCCGCGAGAAACTCGCTCATGGGAGGATACACCCCGTTGTCCACGCCGGTGATGCGATGGCCTTGCTGTTTGAGGGCGGCCGCAACGCCGGCCATGGCCGTTCCCCCGATTCCGATGAAATAGAAGTTCTTCATATCCGTCAAATGTAGGGAACGCGAGGGAACTCCCCAAGAACGCTATGGAAGAGAAAGAAAATGTTCCACGGTCGCGTTTCGGCAGCAGGGCAGCACTTGCTACTTCCTGAATAAATGATGATGTTGTCTTGAACAGTTGCAATTTCGATTTCGGGTGGAGGGCATCATGAAAACGGACTTCTGCATTGTCGCCTGTGCTGCGTTCTTAATCCTGTGCTCCGGAAGGAACGTGCAGGCGCAAATCCCCGTCGGTGTCGCGATCGAGCACGATTCAACGTCCAGGATCAATGCCGTCGCGGGCGATACGATTCACTTCCGCCTGCGTGCATGCGATGATCGTGGCGGGACCGTGACCAACTGGGATACGGCGGGAAAAACCGCGAGACTTTCGGTACAGAATTCCCATGCGGAAACGGACAGCAGTACTCGGTCCTGGAGCAGTGATCCGGAGAGCTACACGTGGCTCTCGGTGTTCCTCAACGGCAGCATCCTGCAGCGGGATTCCATTGGATTTCCACAGGGGCGCAGTGTTTACTACTACACGATCCCGCAGACGGCGTTCACTCTCGGCCACGCAGCGCTGGACTTCATCCAGACCAGCGTGGACACAGGAATCGTCCTTTCCCTCATCCCCTGGTGGCCTTCTTTGCAGCAGGAATCTCCCCCGATCGATATCGAGCCCACGGAGCATGCGGACTACCAGATCGAACTCACTCGGCCCCTCCCGGATTCCAATGCAGTATATCTCCTGCGACGATATGAAATCGTCGTCACGCCACGGGACCGGTATATGAATCCCATCACCGGGAGAATAACGCCGACGCGCTTCACCGCCCGTTTCCCGAACGAGTTCGATCAGAACCAGCCGGGACTTTCCGACATTTTCAATCAATCCGTTCCATTGAATGGACAAACGGCAATTCTGCTTTCGTCACGCATCCGTCGCATCCTTGTGCAAAATGAGGAGAGCCAGTGGATCGAAGCCCGTGCGGAAAACGATTCGCTCGTGCGCTCCAGACTCGAGTCCTATCAAATCCTCGATCACGCGCCGTATACCAGCACCCTCCTGACTCCCGTTGATCAAACGGAGATCCGCCTCTGGTTCAGCAGTTACACCGAGAAATTTTCGTGGCGTGACACCATCCCGCACGATCCGTACGACAACATCCTTGTCTCCCGCTTCGACTCGACAGACCGCTATTCCGACGACGTCCGTTTCAGTGTCACCTTCGCGGATGCCGCATCGCTGACACGCGCGGAGACCTTCATGAGCGACGCCGAGGGTTCCGACACGGTACTCACAATCACACATGGACGGCTCGATACGTTGATCTCAATCACCTCAGGCCTCCCGTCCGCCATGTCGACCGATCTCGTCTGGTGGGTCGAAGCGACGGATGGTTTGTATGAAACCCAGTCACGGAGCGTTTCGCTGTCTGGTCGCCCGGGATTCATGGTGCGTCTGCAGCGCGTCGGCGATCTGGTCGCGGAATTGCCGTCGGCCGGACACTTCTCCCTCGGACCGAATTTTCCGAATCCGTTTCCGGCTCGCACCACCATTACCTGCGGCATCCCATGCGCCGGCCACGCGTCGCTGCGTGTTTTCAACTTCCTGGGAGAGCAGGTGGCGGTGCTGCACGACGGACCGCTCCCGGCCGGGGACCATAAGTTCCTCTTCGATGCCGCTGTGCTCCCGTCGGGAATCTACTCCTGCCGCCTGGAAACAGCAGGACTTCATCGTACGAGGCAGATGCTCCTGTTGCGATGAGCCGGGATGTTGATCTCCGCCCCCGCTTTTCATAGTTTCCGATCAGGAAACCGTCTATTGTCTTAATGCTCCGAGGGAACTGCCGTGCCGCGATTCTGTATTGTTTTTGCCGCGATATTCTGTCTGCTCTGTACCATTTCCCATGGTGTCACGGCGCAGACGCGTGTGCTCTTCCAGGGGAGCGTCATGGGCTATGACGGCAAGCCCATGAAGAAAGCCCACATCGAGATGTGGCAGTACAAATGGGGCGATCGCCTCGCCGGGACAGTGGATATCGCCGTCAGCGACAAGGGGACCTTTCTCACCAAGCTTCGTCCCGGCCTGTATCACATCCAGTTCGCAGGCGTGGATCATGCGTATTCCGAACGCCGCTACCTGCTGATCGATCCGGAGATCGACTGCACGGTGCATGCGCGCATGGAGCGCAGCAGTTTTCTGTCCCTGGAGGATATCGACAGCCTCTTCGTCCGCTATATCGATGCGGATGATGACGATGAACGCGTCATGGTCCCGATGCAGCGCGTTGACGACGGCAGCTTCACGGCGGAAATCCCGTACAACAACCGACAGGGCATGGACTATACGTACCTGGGAAAACGGACGCCTCTTCGATACTGGATTGCCGGCCTCGTACCCGATCGGACTGTCAACGGCACGGATCAGGACGGCTTCATGTATGACGGCGACGGCGATTTCCTCTCCGTCAAGCACGCCGATGATTCGCTGGTCACGATCCGATTCGACTATTCGGCCCTGACCGGTATCGCGGATGATCCGTCGACGTTCGATCGGCCGTTCACTGTCTCGGGCGCCCCGATAAATCATCCCTATGCCGTACTGCAGCGCCGGCTCGATGCGTACAGAGAAATCGGAGGAGGATGCGGACTGCCCGTCGCCGACAGCGGGAGTCTCGCCTGGCATGCCTACCGCGCACAGGGGATCGAACCGCTGCGTGCGAGCGGGAGCGGGGAGAACGCCTACAACTATAAGCGCAGGAGGAACGAGGAAGCGGACAGCGCATCCGTCTATGCCGCGGAAATCGAACTGGCAAAACGCGGAAGCGACCGGAGCGCGCTCGAATGCGCGCTGCTGCTCTATCTCAATGCAGTGTCGCCTTACGAGCTGCGGTGGACGGAAAACACACTTCACGAAAACGCGGAGGAAGTCCGCGCGTTGATCCGGTTTGCTGCGGAAACCATTTCTCCCGACTCCCCGATCTGGAACATCAAACCGCTGTACGGACAATTCAACGGGTATTCGGACAGCCTGCGCGATGCGTACGCTCTACGTGTGATGCGGGAGCATCCGTCCCCGACAGCCGCATTCGAAGCGTACGAACTGATGAAGAAGAGAGTCATGCGCGATACGACCGAGGCGCGCGACGAGCGGATGGATGATCTGATGACCGAGGCAGCGACGCTGTTCAAAGGGACCGCCGTCGAACAGTGGTTTCAGCTTCAGGGCCGAACCGCCGCCGACGAGGCCCGGAACAGGCGCGAACTCAATCTCCCGCTTCGTGCGAGTAATCTCCCGCTTTTCCTCGCCCTCCCCGTCGATACGTCGGTCGTCGGACAACCCATGCCCGCTTTCCGCTTCGCGGCGCTGCGGGATTCGACGCAGTACCTGACGAACGGCGACCTGGCGGGGAAACCATTTATCCTGGTTTTGGGCGGCGTGTCTATGGACAATCTCGCAAGTCTCGAGGCAATGCACGACAGATATGCCTCTGCCGGACTCCGCATCGTTCGCGTCTGGCTCTACCTGAAAGAGTGGGGACGCAGATATCCATCGGAGGAATCCCTAATGTCCCTGCATGAACGTGATGGATTTTCCATGCCTTGGACACATGTTCAGGCGGGGTACGCTGAGGCCGAACAGCTCAGAATAACACTGAAGGCCTACAGGTCGGGATTGATATTCGTCGGTCCCGACGGCAGCGTTCTCGCAGCGAACAATCAAATGGAAGATGTTTTCATGGAGTACGCCGTCGAGCGCTTCTTCGAAGGTGAATTGAAACCGTAGATCTTTGGGGGCAGATCCGGGGCCCCTGTTACATTTTCCCTGCTGGGGTGTTCTTTCCTTCGAGGATATCCGACAAAACATTCCGAAGTACTGACACGTTGCCCCGTATGGAGACAGCCATGAAACATGCTGGATTATTCGCGCTCCCGATCCTTTGTGCAGTTCTTTGCGTTTTCCAGCCGGTGCGGGCGCAAAACGGCCCGTTCGATATTCAGGCATACAGCACGTACCTCGCACAGAATGCCAACCTGACCGCAGGCGGACTCCTTGCGGCGCACCCTTCCCCGCTTCTGCATGGCAGCACGGGGGGCTCCGCGCTGGCCGCCGCGTACCTCGACAGTATTTCGGCCAAGTATCAACTCACGTCGGGCGAGCGCAGCCTGCTGGCGCAGAATGACTTCGTCGTCACCGAACGTCTCCGAATGCAGACCTTTCAGCAGGCGCTGTACGACGTCTGGATCAAGGATCTGCCGCTGTTCGTCAGTACCGACGCCATCCTTCATGCGCTGCACATGTCCTACGACGGTGTGCTGAAACATATCGAAGAGACCCGGCTGCATGCTTCCATCGAAGAGGCATTGACCGCACTTCGATCGTTTCAGCCCGCGCTGGAGGCACGCTATGGCGGCTTTCCCGAAATGAAGCAATCCTTGCAGGATGTGGATCTGTACATCTCCGTCGCGACCGCACTGCTCACCCAGGCCCGCAGTTGCTATTACCCCGCCAACCGCGACGACCTCAACGCCATGCTGCAGTATATCAGCAGCGCCGCACCTCTGGCGATCCCCCTCTTCAGTTCGACAGCCCGGACCATGGATTTCAGCCAGTTCGCCATTCGCGGCCACTATACGAAGTCCGAGCTTCTCGGCCGATATTTCCAGGCGATGATGTGGCTCGGACGTACCGAATTCATGCTCACCGCTCCCGTCAGCCCCGGCGCCCCGTCGCAGACCGAAGAGGACATCCGGCGGCAGGTGATCGACGCGGCGCTGCTGCTGGAAGCGCTCGAAGGGAGCGGAGCGGATGTGACGCTCGAGAAAGTGGACGCGCTTCTCGCTTCCATCGTCGGCGAAAGCGACAATGTCACGCCATTCCTGCTGCGGCAGTATCTGCTCGAAGCAGGTGTGGCAGACGCAGGGAGCCTTGTGGATCCATTACGTGTCGCGGATTTCCAGGCCGTGCTTGCCACAAAAGGAAATGCCCTGCAGCGCATCAATTCCCAGATCATCATGTCGGATCCGATGTCCCCCGAACAGCTCGCGCCACCGATCGCGTTTCTCCTGATGGGACAGCGTTTCGTCATCGATTCCTACGTGATGGCCAACGTCGTCTACGATCGCATCGTCGATCACGGAACAAAGGTGAAGCGCATGCAGCCATCCTCGATGGACGTGCTTTTCGCGATCGGAAATAATGCCGCGGCACAGTTCCTCGAGGACGATCTGACGCGATATCACTACGCCCCGAATCTCGATGCCCTGCGCTACCTCGTCGATTCTCATGATCAGGCGTTCTGGGACGCATCGCTGTACAACGGCTGGCTCGACGCCGTCCGCACGCTCAATATTCCCGATGATATTGAAACGCTTCCGCTGTTCATGCAGACCCCGGCCTGGTGGCAGCAGAAAATGAACACGCAGCTCGCCTCCTGGGCACAGCTCCGTCATGACAATCTGCTCTATGCGAAGCCGTCCTACACGGGCGGATCGTTCTGTTCCTACCCCGAAGTCTATTTCGAACCGATCCCGGAATTGTATCATCGGCTTTCCGAGCTCACCGAGCGGACACGAACGACGCTTCAGGCGGAGAATTTCACCCAGGCCGCGAACTTCTTCGCACATTTTTCCGCAGTCATGGATACCGTTGAATCAATCACCCGAAAGGAACTCGATCATTCCGCGCTCACCGCGGCGGAGCAGCGGTTTTCAAAAGAAATCCTGTATCGGGTACCGAACTGCGCCATCGAGACAGATGGCTGGTTCCAGAAACTGATTTTCGATTTCATCAGCATGGAACCCGTCGATATCGTGACGGCAGACGTGCACACGACGCCGACGGACGAGAATGGAAATATTGTCGGCTGGATCCTGCACTGCGGTACCGGTCATCTCAACATGGGCGTGTTCGTGGCACCGAATCAGAACGGCATCACGACGGCGTACGTCGGACCGGTGCTCAGCTACCATGAACATACGACCGAACAGTTCGTGCGTCTGACGGACGAGGCATGGAAGCAGGGGATACTTGCCGATGCGTATCCGCGTCCTGATTGGACGAACATCTATCTGGCGGACAGAGACGGAAATCGCCGTCCGCCCAGCATGTCCCTCCGCTCCGACGCACCGCCGGTTCGCGCAGCCTTCCTGACTTCTTCCGCTGCGGTTCCCGAGATCGTCCCGAATCACACAACCGGCACCTGCGATCCGAATCCATTTCCCCTGACGATCACCGCGACCAACAGGGGAAATATTCTGACGGAATCGAACGTTTCGGCCACGATCGAGCTTCCTCCCGGACTGTCCTTCGCCGGGAGTGAAGTTCCGGACGCCTTTTCAAAGCAGGTTAATCCGGCGAAACTCTTCCCGGATCAATCGGGTACTGCGCAGTGGATGCTGCAGTACCAGACGGCGTCTGTCAGGCGGACATACGATATCCGTTACCATGTCGCCACGGCCAAAACCGATACATCTTTCGGCACGATAAAAGTCACCGTGCCTGGCATGACCATTCCTGCCCTTACCCTGCAGGGCATGTGTCCCGACTCCCTGTATTTCAGTCCGTCGGGAGACGCGTATCTCCCCAATCCCTTCGACGTCGTTCTGCACTGCGTCAATACCGGCGATACGCCTGCCGGAAACGTCACGGGGACGCTGATCCTGCCACCGAATGTCGCGCTCGATAATCCGGCCGATTCGCTCACGAAAACGTTTACCCCTTCCCGCATGGTACACTGGGAGGCGGGCGACCCGATACCCGAACTGCGCTGGCGCCTGCGCTGGACGGCGCTCCTGGAAACCGGCACCGAAACCCTTTTCCGCTTTTCCGCCACGGGTACGCAAGACGACGGCACTCCGCTTGACAGCGTGACAGCGATGTGCAGCATGTATGTTCCCGGAGGGAAGCCCGCGTACCTCTGCGATCTGGAAATTCCGGATTCCCTTGTACTCAACGCAGCCGGTACCGGCGTCCAGCCCAACCCTTTCCCGGTGCGGTACACGATACGGAATAACGGAAACGCGGCGGGAAAGATCATCCGCATCGTTCTGAACTTCCCTGCTGAGGGCCTGTCGCTGGATCCCGGGTCAGGAAATCCCCTCGACCAGGTACTGAACCTGACCCTCGCACCCGGGGAATCCTCGACGTTCGAATGGATCCTCAGCGTGCAGGAAGCGATCGTCCGGCGGAATCTTCTTATCCAGGTCACCGCATACGACGAAAACGGCAATCCCATTCCCTGCGACGACTGGCTTCCGATCGCGAACCTGACCGCACGCCTGAGCTGCGCGTCGTCGTCGAACACGCCGGTGCTTCGCTACCTCCCTGCATCGAACAGCTACGAACCCGACGCGTTCGTTGTTCGCGCCTCGCTGCGCAACGACGGAAGCGCGGTGCTGCATGATCTCAGCGCGGAATTGTGGAATTCTCCCGGCGACGGCGGAGCGCTGGTGGAACTCGACCCCGCATACCCCGATAACACGAATCCGAAAACGAAAGACTACCTGTTCCCCGGCCAGGAAACGGAATTCACCTGGGGATTCCGCCTGAAGCAGGCGAATGCCACGGGAGCTTCGGTCTTTGCCCGTTTCCGTGTGCAGTTCAACGCGCGGGAGCTCCCCGTACCTGAAACCTGCGGGGATATCATCGTGGAAATCGATGCGAATGGGCCGACCGAAGTGGATGAACCCGCCGCGGTCCTGTCGTGCGAGCTGTTCGAGAATCATCCGAATCCGTTCAGCCAGTCGACTGCCATATCGTTCCGGCTTTCCCGGCCGGGATCGGTGACCCTCGTCGTAACCGACGCGCTCGGCCGCCAGGTGCATCGTCTCCTCGACGCGGAGCTTCGATCTGCGGGAGTACACAGCGTGCGATTGGACGCGCGGAACCTCCGCCCCGGAACCTATTTCTACAGACTGTCCGTCGGCGGAGTTACGAAATGGCAGAAAATGCAGCTGCTGCGATAGGAGGCTCCCGCTTCACCGGGGTCGTATCCGCGAACGCCGGATGACCCTGACAGTGATCAGCAGGAGTACGAACAGGACGACCGCAGTTCCCCAGACCCACCAGCGGGCGTACCAGGGTGCGAGGACGATAAACGCGAAGTGGGCTTCGTCGCAGGTATTCTGGCCGGAGAGAACAGCCTGCACATGGAACACGTAGTCGCCGGGAGCAAGGTCGGTGTAGCGGCGTGTGGAACTGGCGGACAGATCGGACCAGGCGGTATCCAGTCCCTCGAGCCGCCAGCGGTAAAGCATGCAATCCTGCATGGCGATGTTTCCGCTCGCGTAGTCGATGTCGATGGCCGCGGGATCGGGATCGATTTCGAAGCTCCCGTAGGATTGCCCGTCTCCCCCTCCGAAGAAAACGGGAATGGCGTTCACCGATACCCGCCGGATAAGCGTTTCGCAGAGAAGGAATCCTCTGCGCGGGGCATACGGATTGAAGCGATACACCGCGTCGTCGGTCCCCAGCCAGCACATCCCGTCTGCCTCTGCCATGATCGAGATGACATCACCGCTCATCCGGAGAAGCGGCGCAAGGTGGTAGCGCTTTTCGCTTCTGCGCAGCGGCACCGCATACTGCAGCGTATTTCCCTCGAAAAACTGCATCCACACCCGCCCGGTCATATCCTCGAAGAGGAACCGGGGTACATCATGCATGGGCCTGGTGAAGGATTGAAGAAACACCGTATCCGGCTGGAACGCACCCCGTGCGGCGTCGAAAGCGAAGGGGCCGTCGTTGCTGAGAAACAGGACCCTGCCTCCCACCGGTACGGGGATGATCGGACTGCCCGGAAGTCCGTCCGCGGTATCGAAATCCTGGACATGCGCCCGCATCGCTCCTTCACGCAGGTCCAGTCGCCGGGCGCCGTCCTGCACGGTTCCGATCCACAGGTTTCCGTCTCGTGTTTCCGCGATCGACAGAATGAAATCTTCCGGGCGATCGGTTATCGGATGGGTTTCCCAGCCATGTTCCGACCGGATGAGAACGGACACCCCGTGATGCGAACCCACGATGATCGTGTCCCTGCTCCCGTGCAGTGCATGGAGCACGCGCGCGTCGCTGCCCTCCGGCGAGATTCTCCGCAGCTGCCGCTTCTGATCGACGGCAAAGATTCCGTGCGCGGTCGCGGCAAGGAGGACGTCTCCCGCATCGAGGAGGGTATAAACCGTCGAACGAATGGAGGGCACGAGCTCGAATTCGCTTCGTCCGGCGGTCCCGCGCCGCGTCAGAGACGGGCGGGTGCGCAGGGAATAGAGTCCCTGCGTGGTCGCGGCAAACAGCGTGCCGCCGTAACGCCGCAGCGACGTCACTTGCCCGAGGAGGCCCCGTTCCGCTCCGAAGCGTGTGATCGGTTCTCCCGGCCATTCGACGCGCGTGATGCCGTCGTCGAGGGAGACCCAGATGCTCTGATCCGCATCGATATACAGGTTGTTGACCGAACCGCCGTTAAAACCGGTTTCCCTGTCGAGAATGCGACGTACGGCTCCGGTGCTGTCGAATATCCAGATTCCGCTGTGCGTGGTCCCCACGACGAGCATGCCGTTCGCCAGCGGTTCGGCGCGCGTCGGCATCCACTGCGGGTCGGAGATGGAGGAGAACGAAACGATGTTCCGGAACACCCGTCCGTCATGGCGAAAGAGCCCGCGCATCCGGCTTCCGACGATCAGCCGGCCCTGTCGGTCATGAAAAAGCGCGATGACCTTGTCCGGCAGATTCGGCCGCTGTTCTCCCATGGTGCGCGGTGCGAACAGTTCGCCTCCCGGCAGACGCGCGAAGCGCCCCTTCCGGAGGACACAGAGTCCGACGCTGTCCACAGTCACGTAGAGCCTGCCCCGGGAGATAAAAGATCTGCCGAGCGGATACTCCGAAGCTATGGCCGTACACGATTTCCCGTCCCACCGGCATACCGCTTCCTCGCTGATGAAATAGACCGCAGAACCGAGCGTGAGAACGGAGTAGACCTCGGTGAGCAGGGGCGTTGAAGGGGGCAGGCGTTTGCTGAGCAGGTCCATGCGGGGCCTGCCGTCCGCGCCGTACACCACGCGCCCGAACGCCCCCCGCAGTCCGAAGTACACGATGCCGTCTTCGCCGCACGCGACGTCGTAGACCGGCGTGTCGTTGGTCGACGGCAGCAGGCGCCAGGAATGTCCGTCGTATTCGAGAAGGCCGCTGCTGTTGCCCGCCCACAGCACACCTCTTCTGTCGCGGACACAGCTCCAGTTCGTCACGTCAAATCCGAGCGCCTTGGTATCGAAATGCTCGATCACCGGATCCCCCTCTTCGTCCCGGTGCGGCGTGCTCCGCTGCGCCGTCAGATTCGATGACAGCAGCAGAATACAAGGCAGCACGAACCGCGTGATACGGTAGAAAAAATGCAATCCCGTTCCTCCGGATCAACGTATGGCTTATTATTCGGATTTCGACAGCAAAAGGTATTCAATAATCCGACTGTATGCAATACATCGTAAAAAATTAATTTGTCCGAAAATGCGTGAATACGGCGTTTCGCCGATGTTCGTGCATGAAGCCGGGTGAGCCCGGGGGGGGCGTCAATAGTAGAGCCAGTACCCCTCGGTCTTTCCGAGTGAGTTCAGTTCGAGTGCGGGAGATGGCAGTTTTAAGAATGTGAGTCCCGTGAGGATCGTCCGGAGAATCGGCGAATCGGTCTCGATGCGTGTCCAGTCGATATCGAGGGAAAACAGGAACTGGCGGTACCGCGTCGCCGGAGGAATGGCGACACCCCGGTATTCGCGCAGGTTCTCGTATTCGCCGTACATCCCGTTGGCGCCGTAGCCGAAAGAGATGCAGAGCCACGGGGGCAGACCGCTGCGGGGCAGGATGCGATCCAGCGGAAACGACAGCCAGTAGGTCTGGCCGTTGTAGTCTTTGAGTACGCGCTCGAGCGAGGTCTTCCCCAGGTATCCGTTGGCCTGCCGGGAATAGGGCGACTCCCAGTAGCTGAACTTGCACCTCACGATCTGTTCGTCGAAAAGCAGCTCCTGTCCCACGACAATCCCCGAACCCAGGGTATTCGCGAGCATATCACCCCACGAAAAGCCCCACCCCTCGTGGATGCCGTCCATGATCTCGATCGGCGTCTGCATGATCAGTCCCAGGGAACCGCCGAACACCAGCGCGTTCGTGCGCGAGAGTCCCGCCCCGCGCAGCAGCTTGTACCCCGCGCAGCTTTCGACGTATGCCCCGAAGGCATGGCCGCATTTGTCGACCTGCAGGTAGGCGCGGTTGTCGTTGTAGAAATGAAACGGCACCACCGCGCGTCCGCGGTACCAGGTGTTCTGCAGCACGGTCATCGAAAGGGCGTAGTAGGCGGCCTCCACGGCGATGGCCGTGTACAGCGCTCCGTCATCCATGCCGCTCGAATCGGCGCGCGCGCCGTCCGTCTGCGCGCGGACACTGCCGGACAGGAGCGCAAGGACCATGGTACAGAGCAAAACGGTTTTCACTTTCACCCTCGGGAGGGACACGGGCGTTCAGCAGCGATCAACCTATCATATTGACCGGGACAAAGCAACCCGGCTGGAGGCGATCCCTCCGGGGAATCCCTGCGGCTGTAACCCGGCAGGTGATGATGTGTTATTTCACAGCACGGATCACGGAAATATCATATCTTCGAACGAAGATACCCTTTTCTGCCGCATCGATTGGAGAACTGACCATGAGAGCACCTCGCAGCCGTTTCGTAACGATGGCCGTTGCATTGTTCCTCTGCGCGGCCGCGCTTCCATCCCGCGCACTTTCCCAGGACCGCGTCATCGAGTTTGACGGGACACACGTTCCACCCTTCTCCTTCGCCATGCTGATGGATTCGACGAAGTATTTTTCCGACAGGGACATTGCCGGCAAGTGCTGCATCCTCGTGTTCGGATACGTGTCGATGGGCGAGTATGCTTCTCTCGGGGAAGTCTATGACCGCTATCACGCGGACGGTCTCGAAATCGTCCAGGTCTGGCCGTACAA
>QKAF01000133.1 GCA_003246455.1 Bacteroidota bacterium | reverse complement strand
TGCGTCTGGGCGGAGCCTGTCACTGAAAGCATCAGCAGCAGGAACGCGGTCGGAAACGCGGCGGGCCGCAAGCGGCGGCCGGTCGAGGGCAATGGTGCGGATCCCGGATGAGCGGACATCAGAACCTCCAGAGTTGAATTTCTCATGCCATGGCGGCAAGACGCAACGCCCATCGCATCCCCATGAAAACGTATCGTCGAAGGAAGTTACAGTGTGGAATTCCTCGCGGCAAGTATCGGGTGCACAACAGGGAATCCTGCGGTTCGTCGAATTCATGTATCGTTTATTCGTGCCGCCCGCCATATTTTTTTGCTTCCGAACACTCTCTTTCGACGATCCCAATCTCCCCGACGAAATGCAGATGACCGTGACACTTGAGGAGGCGGTGGTCGGCACCTCGCTGACCATCAAACAGGAGGGCATCCCTGACCTCATCCCCGAAGCGCTATGCATCTACGGCTGGCAGGAATCACTCCTGCTGCTCGCGCAGCTCGTGGAGGCGGAAATCCCTGATTGACCATCTCTGCACCGGGGAGAGGAATGTATAATCGCATCTGAAATACGGAAATCCCGCCGCGTGGTCCGTCTCCGAATGGGGACGGATTCGTGCCCTGATGTCATCTGATTGAGACGCCTGTCGGTTCACGACCGAAGATTTCGGTTCGCTGCGCACAGGGGAACACTGGCATGGAAATTGCGCAGTCTGGTTCATGCATCGATTTGATTTCACCAGGCGATGGAGGGCGGCAATGCAGCGAATCATTACCTCGCACACGCGGAATGCGATCACCATGATCACGATGATCGTGTGGATGCTCGTCGGAGCGCAGATATTTGCCCAGCAGGGATCGACGTCGGGGGAGAACCAAGATGCGTCCCGGGAAATGGCCGCGCGGTCTTCCCCGCGTATCGGCTCCCCGATGACGCGTCAGGAGATGCGTGCGTATGAGCGGCAGCGCGTGACGCTCGAACTCAGGGGCGTTTACCCGCGGCGTCACCCATGGCATGTGGTTTCGGTGTCAAACTCCTGGCGCGACTGGGAAGCGTACCAGGGCTTTGTTCCCCTTGCCGAGGAGGAGTTTTTCCGTCTCACCGGGCACCTGAAGGAGGCAGCGGAAGCCGCCTCCTACCATCGGGTAAATTCGATTCTCACCTGGGGTGGGCTTGCAGCCACGCTGCTGGGCGGACTCACCGTCTATGCCGATCAGGTCAATTCTTCATACTTGGAAAGAGGAAGATACACTGCCGCGGGAGTCATTCTCGGTTCGGTCGGACTGGTTGCGCTGACGGCAGCAGGAGTTCGTGCAATGAATAACTGGGCTCCCTACGGGCAGGCGCGTCTTGCCGCGGAAGAGTACAACGACAATCTTCAGGCCCGCCTGCGCGGCAGCACGGCGGAGTGATGTGAAAATACCCATGGGCGGGAAAGGAGCGGGGATTCATCAGAACGAAATTCCCGCGGAGAAAGGAAGCCGGGTCCGATCAGCGGTCCGGCTTCCGTCGTACTGTGCGGGAAGTGCCGGGTTTCGTTTCCCAGTAGGTCAGCGCTTCCTGAAAACACACTCCCGGAAGATCCTCCGCTCGCGCGGCGAAATACTGGCGTGCATCCTCGACGCCCCTGTTGTACGCCAGCGGTGAAATCTCGTTCAGGATGTAATCGAGCAGGAGGGAGGCCTGCAGGTCGTTCAGCTCGCTTTCAAAATTCTCATCGAAATACCGTTGGAGCGACGCGGTAACCGCGGTTTTCTGCTCCGGGGACATGGGGTTCTGCATCAGTGCGTAACTCCTGTTGCATGATGTGATGGAAATACTCACTGCCGGCTTTCAACCGAGGCCGAACAGATGCCACAACTGGGTGACGACAAACGTCGTCGCGACACCCATGGCGATGGGCAGCAGCGCGGAGACGACGGTCCATTTCATGCTGCCGGTCTCCTTGTAAATCGTGTACAACGTCGTGCTGCACGGATTGTGCAGCAGGCTGAACAGCATGAGGTTTATCGCCGTGAGGGCGGTCCAGCCTCCTGCGTGGAGCAGCGACAGCACATCCGCGTTGGACTGCAGTTCGAACATCACCCCCGCGCCGTCGCCGAGCCCCGCCGCTCCGCCAACGAGCACCGTGAGCATCAGGATGGTGGGGATGACGATCTCATTCGCGGGGATGGCGAGGATGTACGCCACGAGAATCACACCGTTGAGTCCGATGAACATCCCCACCGGATCGAGCCCGTGGATGAGATGTTCCGCGATGCTCATGTCGCCGATCTGCACATTCGCGCTCAGCCATATGGCCGCGCCGGCAGGCAGTGCGAACTTCACCGCGCGCCAGAGCACGATGATGGTGCGGTCGATCACCGAGGTTGTGATCGTGCGCCAGATGCGCGGGGGACGATAGGGCGGCAGCTCCAGGCTGTACGCGCTGGCTTCGCCGCGAAGCACGGTTTTCGAAAGCGACCAGGAGACAATGAAGGTCAGCAGGACACCCATCAATGCAATACCGACGACCGCGAGAGCAGAGACCAGTCCGGCGAGCTCCGCGGGCACCAGTGCGCCGATGAAGATGGTCGCCAGGAGAATCTGCGTGGGCCAGCGTCCGTTGCAGAGCGCAAAATTGTTGGTGAGGATGGCGATCAGACGTTCGCGCGGACTGTCGATGATGCGCGTCGCCACCACGCCGGCCGCGTTGCAGCCGAAGCCCATGGTCATGGTCAGCGCCTGTTTGCCGTGCGCCCCGGCGCGGTGGAACAGGGCGTCGAGGTTGAATGCGACACGCGGCAGGTAGCCGAAGTCCTCGAGCAGTGTGAACAGCGGGAAAAAGATGGCCATCGGGGGCAGCATCACGCTTACCACCCAGGCTGTCGCGAGGTACATGCCGTCGATCAGTAGACCGCTCAGCCATGGCCACATGCCGATTGCCGCGGCGCCTTCCCTGAGCAGCGGGCGGACGGTATCGACGAGGAGATCCGAGAGCAGGGCGGAAGGGGCATTCGCGCCGCTGATCGTCAGCCAGAACACCACGGTGAGCAGCAGCAGCATGAGGGGAAAGCCCCAGATCCGGCTGGTAAGAATCTGATCGAGCGTGCGATCGAATCCACGGGCCGCCGAACCGCCGGGGCGGCTCACGACGCGGTCGGAAATGCGCGTCGCTTCGGCATACAGCGACTCGGAGAGCTGATCATGCAGATCGCCTCCCATGTCCCAGCGGAGTTTCTGCGCCGCGGCGATGATCTCCGCCGCCGAGTTGCTTTCCATCGAACTCATGCGCGTATCTCCCCCAGTTCCCCGCGCCGAAGGGCTTCGATGATGCGTTCATCGCCGTCCAGCAGACGAAGGGCGACCCATTCCGCGTTCGGCAGACCGGGCATCTCCCGCGCGATGAGAGAGGCGAGCGTCGACAGCGAAGTGCGCAGCTTCCGCGAATTGTAGCTGACGCGGTACGGTATGGAGGAAACGCGGGCGGCGGCCACATCGTCGATCACCTGCAGCAGTTCGGGGATGCCCTTTTCCTGCCGCGCGGTCATCGGAACGACCGGCATGCCGAGATCGCGTGCAAGCCGCCGATCATCGATCTCGAGTCCCTTGCGCCGGGCTTCGTCCATCAGATTGAGGCAGAGCACGGCCCGTTCCGTGATCTGGCTGACCTGCAGGGCGAGGTTCAGGTTCCGCTCGAGACGCGTGGCGTCGACGACAACGAGCGTGACGTCGGGCTGTCCGAAGAGAATGAAATCGCGGGCGACCAGCTCGTCTTCACTCGTGGCCAGGAGGGAGTACGTCCCCGGCAGATCCACCAGCTTGTAACGGAGGCCGTTGTATTCGAATCCCCCCTCCATGCGTGTCACCGTTTTGCCCGGCCAGTTTCCCGTATGCTGCCGAAGCCCGGTCAGTGCGTTGAATACGGTGCTCTTCCCGGTGTTCGGGTTCCCGGCGAGGGCGACGACATAGTCGAAATTCTTCATGTCGACGCCGAGGCGCTTCAGTGCACCGGCGTCATGCATGGGACAGGTCGCGCAGGCGTTTCCTGTTCCGGCGGGTATATTCTGTCTGTCTTCCATTCCCGATCTCTATGCAAGTGTTTCATTTTCGAGGTGAAATTCCCGGTCGTTTCCGCGGTCGAACTCCGGGCCGGAGACCGGTTCGACAAGGATGAGTTCCGCCTGGTCCTTTCGCAGAGCGATCAGTGCGCCGCGAATGTCGTATGCGACTGGATCGCCGCCGGGACTGCGCATTTCCACACCGATCCGTGTTCCCGGCAGCAGTCCGAGATCGAGCAGGCGGCGCCGCTCACTGCCTCGAAGGCGCTGAGAAAGGGTGACTACACGGACGTGCGATCCGGGGTCGACGGTCGAAAGCGGGATCCCTGCCTGGACGGGCGCATCTTCATCCTTCCATGTGACGACGCTGACGTTCGCGGCCGCGCGCTCGGAAAGCGCCGTTTCCCGCCCCTCGCAGGAGATCCGGATCTGACCGTTTCCGCGGCCCAGCACTCTGATGACCTGTCCGCTCGCCAGTCCGGCGGCGACGATCTCACGGTAGGCATCATCCGGTTCGTCCTCGAGATGGATCACCCGGACCACCTCGGCGGCATCGAGTTCGGTGAGAGGAACTGCATTCCTGTCGTACGTCACCGATCCGTCCTGCATCGGAATCGGATCCCCATGCGGGTCATGCGTCGGATTTCCCAGCTGCCGGGCGAGACCCGCGATCTCGTGTTCCGTCAGGTCGTGCTCGCGTTCGTCCGCGCGGCGGTGCCATTCCACCTCGCGGTACCCTGTTTCATCCGCCAGGTATCGTTCGTAAAGCCGGTGCGCCCGGATGATGCGCAGGGCGTATTCCTCCCCGGTGTCTGACAGGCGGAATCTCTCGGCCGGTTCCGTGAGCATGCCATGATCGCGGAGATCGGCAATGATCCCGCTCAGCTCTTGCTCGCCGATGCGCAGGAGCTGGAGAAGGGTGTCCCGCTCGGCTTCGACGCCGTTGAGCTGGCATTCCATGAGGTATTTCAGCATGTCCTCGCGCAGGACACGCGCCGCGAACGCGCGGTTTCGCTGCATCAGGCGCTGCAGCGCGTGGCCGTAGCGCCATCCGAGGACGGCGACCACCGTCACCACGGCAAACAGCAGGAGGTTTATCAGGGGTTGAGGCATTTCACGCGTTCCTTTCGACAAAGATCTGTCGCGTTACGAGAGGACCGAGAACAATCGTGCCGCGCTTTTTTTCGACACACAGCTTCATGTTGCGGTCAAAAGGCGAAACGGCTTTCACCGTCAGGCGCGTCCCCGGGAGGATCGCATGCTTCCCGAGGTAGGACAGCAGTTCCGGATCGCTGTCGCTCACGCGGTCGACCACCGCCTCCTCGCCGGGTTCGAGTTCCGCGAGGGCGATCCGGCTGTTGATCGGCATATCCAGATCACGTCCCGGGATGGGGTCGCCATGCGGATCGTGTGTGGGATACCCCAGGAGCGCATCGAGCTTCTCCTCGAATTCCGCGGATATGACATGCTCGAGCCGGCACGCCTCGTCGTGCACCCTGTCCCAGGAAAACCCGAGCATGCGATGCAGGAAGGTTTCCAGCAGCCGGTGATTGCGGATGACTCGCAGTGCTTTTCTTCTGCCTTCTTCCGTCAGGGCGGCGCCCTCGCGTTTGCGGTAGTCGATCAGGGGAAGTTCGGCGCCGGCGAGTCGCTGCAGGTATCCGGTGACCGATGCCTGGGAAACGCCCAGCTTCGTCGCGATATCCTTCGTCCCTGCCCGTCCGCTGTCGCGCGTCAGGCTGAAAATGGTCTTGAGATAGTCTTCGGTTGCGCCGGATAGCATGTCAGGTGTAATTTGATTGTGTTAACAGCGAAGTTAGTCTATCCTAAGTACATTGTCAAGGGGAGAATTTCCGGACGGTTATTAGTTTGAATCCCAACCATAATCCGCTATGTTCACAGCATGAAACAGACGACAGGCAGAAAACACGAATCCGCCGGCGCCCTCATTTACGAACTGTCGAAGGCCGCGCAGGTCTTCTTCCAGTATCAGTTCGGACCCTATTCCATCGGTCCGGCGCAGATCCGGACGCTGATCGTTCTTTCGCGGACGGAGGGGTTGACGCAGAACGAGATCGCGGAGCAGTTGAACCTGGACAAGTCGTCGATCACCTCGCAGATGAAAATCCTGGAAGGGAACGGGTACATCGTCAGGCAGCGGCATCCGGAGGATTCCCGGAAGCAGCGTATCAGCATCACGCAGAAAACACGTGATCTGCTGGATCCGCTTATGACGGTGTTTGCCTCATGGACCACGACGCTGCTTGGAGGGTTCGACCGAACCGAACGCGCGCAGGTGATGGACTATCTGAAACGGATGAATGCGAACGCAGCGAAGAAGCTGAATGAAATCCAGGAACAGGACGAAAGACTTTGAGCAAGGATAGAAATCTTACCGAAGGCGACATCAGGAAGCAGCTTGCATCTCTGACGTGGCCGATGCTGCTGGGGATGATGGGCATCGTCATCTTCAATCTTGTCGATACGTATTTCGTGGGGATGCTGGGCGTCCACGAACTGGCGGCGATGAGCTTCACGTTTCCCGTCGTCATGTTGCTGAACAGCGTGTCGCTGGGGATCGGCATCGGAACGAGCTCTTTGATCTCCCGCAACATCATCAAGGCCCATCGCGACGAGGTGCGGCGCATGGGCAGCCACGCGCTGCTGCTCGGATTCATCGTCGTCACACTGGTCGTCATTCTCGGCATGCTGACGATTCGTCCGGTGTTCAGCGCCATGGGAGCGGAAGGAGTGATTCTGGATTATGTCGAAGCGTACATGAGCGTCTGGTATCTCGGCGTTCCCTTCGTGCTCTTCCCGATGATCGGCAACAATATCATCCGCGCCACCGGCGATACCTTCACCCCGGGCATGATCATGCTTTCCAGCGGCGTCATCAACGCCATTCTCGATCCGCTGTTCATCTTCGGCTACGCGTCTTTTCCCGCCATGGGAATCAGGGGCGCCGCCGTGGCGACGGTCATTTCCCGCGGAGTCAGTTTCGGAATCATCGCCTACGTGCTGACGAGGAAGGTGCGGCTGGTCTCCCGTACGCTCGGCCGCCTGCAGGAGATGCTGCAGACATGGAAGAACATCCTTCACATCGCGGGCCCCGCCACCCTGACCATGCTGATCGTACCGGTCTCCGTCGGTGTGATTACGAAAATCCTCGCCGGCTTCGGAAAGGAAGCGGTCGCGGCGTTCGGCGTCGCCACCCGTGTGGAGATGTTCGCCCTGATGCTCATCATGGCGCTCGGGTCCGTGCTCGTGATTTATGTCGGGCAGAATCTCAGCAAACATAAGTACCAGCGCATCATCAGCGCGCTGAAACTCTCCGCCCGCTTCTCCATGCTCTGGGGAGCTGCGGTTTTCGTGCTCCTGCTCATTTTCGGCGATGCGGTCGCGTCGCTGTTCACATCGGATATGGCGGTCATCGAAATCACGCACAGCTACTTCAGCATCGTCGCCGCGAGCTACGGCTTCCAGGGACTGGTCGCGGTGAGCACCTCGAGTTTCAACGGTCTGAACCGGCCGTACCCCTCCGCCGCGTTTTCCATCCTCCGCATGCTGGTGCTGTTCCTGCCGCTGGCGTGGATCGGCGCCGGTATGTTCGGCATTGCCGGCGTGTTCTGGGCGGCGCTGATCGCGAACACGGTCACCGGCGTCTTCTCCATGCTCTACCTGCTGCGGACGGTGCGCGGAATGGAAAGGAACACCGCTCCCGCACATCAATAACCGCGTCAGGGCTCTTGACACAGAGTAAAATTATCATTATAATCGGGGTGTACGCACCCTATTAGATGACTCGGATTGACTGGAACTCGATATATGCTGGATTGCGCCTCCAGTATTCAATGAGTGTGGACCCCTGAAGAATGCACCCGGTACCCGGCAAGCAAAAAGCACCGCTCCTTCCTCCTCGCGGGTTTTTTGCAGCCGGGTTCCGTTATTGATGGCCATGAATGAACGTTCCGCCGCATGAAGATCCTCGCATCACTGCTGCTGCACGAGCAATCGTCCGTGCTTGATTCCCCGGGCCGTCGGGAGGACGAGGAAATAGACTCCGGACGAGAGGTCCCGGATGTCGAAAGACGCGACGCTGCCAGTCCCCGATGAACTGCTCGAAGAATACGGGGTGAGGTCCCTCACAAAGCGTCCGAGACAGTCATAGAGCCGGCACGCGCCACGAACCGTTTCCGGCTCTCCGATGAAGTGAACAAAATCGCGCGCGGGCTGCGGGTATAGCTGGAGCAGCGATGCAGAACGCAGGGGAAGACGGTCCACCGACGTCGTCCCTGCGGTACTGAATTCCCGGAACCCGCTGCGCGAGGACTGCCTGCCCGGGGAATGGGCTTCCACCAGCCAGAAGAACGTGCGTCCGGCTGCCAGGGTCACGGTAGCGGTTGTATCGGTAAGATCACGGACACTGTACGCGGCCGTGTCGGCGAAGAGCGGATTGCTCGCTATCAGCAGATCGTATGCTGCGGCGTCCGGCACGGTTTTCCAGGCGAAGGGGACGTCCACCGCGAGGTCCGTGGCGCCGTACGCGGGCTGGAGGAGCTGTGCCTTGGAGAGGGCGCTGCCGGAGGCGACTTCGGGCGTGGTGAATTTCACCGGTTTGCTCCAGTCGCTGCCGCCATTACCGTCAAGCGCGCGCACGCGCACGAAGTAGTCCTTTTTCTCGATCAGCGCGGAGTCCAGCGACATCGCCGTATCGTCGGTCTGCCATTCCCGTTTCAGCGATGAAGTGTTGAAAATATCGTACTTGATGAACTGGCTGGGCTCGTCTTCCGCCAGCTGAAGAATATAGCCCGACGCGCCGTCGATCGAGCCCCAGACTGCCCTCCGTTCGAATCCGGTTGCTCCCTGCTCGACCTGCAGCTGCGGGGGAGCCGATACGTCCTTGCCCGTCAGCGTCACCAGCCCGTTCATCGTCACGGCGACCGCCGATCGCGGTGACGGGAAGCGGACCGCGCCGATTGACGGATCGATGAGCTCATAGGGCTCATAGTCTTTCGCCCAGGAAAATCCGCCGTCCGTCGTTCGGAGGATGCGGCCCGCCTGGCCGACTGCGATTCCGTTCGTCGCATCGCAGAAATCCATCGCGTTGATGCCGAAGTTCGGGTAAATGTTTCCCTCGTAGCACTGTGCCCAGGTCGCGCCCCCGTCGTCACTGTGATAAATGATATCGGTCTGCAGATCCCCGATACCGATATCCCGTGCCGCTGCCGCCCAGAGCTCCACGCCGTCGACCGTCGTGACGACTCGGGTGTTTTCCGGCAGATCGCGATCCGGTCCCCAGCTGTTCCCGAGGTCCGTGCTCGTGCTGAGACTAGCGGTCGATACGGCGATCAGCGCCTGACTGTCGGGAAAAAGCAGCTGCCGGACGATGGGATAGGGACTTGGCTTTGCCGTCCATGTTACGCCGCCATCCCCGGTGAAGAACAGCGCCGGCGCCGCGGTGCTGCTGCCGGGTTCCTGATGCATGCCTGTCATCACGCCGGTGAGTGCGTCACACATTATCAGAATCGGGGCGTACATGGGGACGGTGGAATCTCCGACGCTGATTTCGCTCCAGTGCGCACCTCGATCTTCGGAACGGAGAAGGACGGGGTACCACTGGGAATCCGCGCGACGCAGGACCGATCCGCACAGGAGAATGCGGTCAGGGGCGGGACGCGCGATGCTCGAATAGGTCTGCTTCTCCCAATTCCCCGGCAGCGGCTGATAGAGGCTGTCGATGTTCGTCTCCATCCGCGTGAGCGTCCTGTTCCAGCTTATCCCCCCGTCGTCGGAGAGAAACACCCCCAGCGCCAGGCTGCCGCTGCGCCCGACGCTGGCGTAGTGCAGGCTGTCTGCTGCCGCCACATTGCTCCGGTATCCGTTGCCCACAAATCCGCCGGACCCGTAGTACACCCATTGCCGCACCTGCTGTGCTGAGATTTCCGCCGAAGCGGCGAGAAGGACAAGTACGCATGCGACGACGGTGCGAATGCGGGAGCAGAAATTCATCGGGTTACCTCGGTGGTGATAAAAACAGCAACACCGGGCAATGACATCGGAAATCGGGAGATGGTTACAGCCGTTGTGCGTCTAGAACTTCCCGTTGGCGTTTTTCCATTCCTCACGCACCGGTATCGTCTCGATCGTATCCCAGTGCTCCGCAATCCTGCCGTTCTCCACGCGGAACAGATCGTAGAACGCGGTGGGCTTTCCGGCGAATTCGCCTTCGCTCGCCACGAGCACGAAATTCCCCTCGCCCAGAATGCGGTGAATGCGGTGATACCGCATGGTGACACCCGCGCTGGCCATCGCCGCGAGTGCGTCGCCGAGGCCGCGCAGTCCGTCCGCGATCTGCGGATTGTGCTGGATGTATGCGTCGCCATGGAAATACTGCGCAAGAGTGCTCATGTCGCCGTTGACAAGGATATCTCTGACGAACGCCTCCACCAGCGCCTTGTTCTCGGAGGTCATGTTCTGCTGCGCCGCCTCGACCGGACCATCGGTCATCGTGTGTCCGCTTGGATTGGTGTCCGCAGGTGTCTCCTGAAGATTATCCCAGTGTTCGACGATCAGCCCTTCTTCGAAACGGAAAACGTCGAAGCCGATTTTCGGACCGAAAAAATCGTACTCGGAATGAGCGAACACGTAATCCCCGTCCTGAAATACACGGACGGTATTCACCTTCGTCGAACCGGCGGGAAGCAGCGCGAGAAGTGCGCGCAGACCGGCGAGTCCGTCTTCCGCGCTGAGATTGTGCTGCGTATAGCGTGCGGGATCAATAACACTGAGAGGCCCCGAGTCTCCCGTTTCGATGCTCTTGAGTAAATCCACCACCTGCTGTTTCCGTGATGCGTCTGCCATGAGAGTATCCTCCGTCTATTTGAATGAAAAATCCGAACCGCAACCGTACGATCCGCTTCAAATATATCACCGCATATCTCCGCGCACACGATCCTATCACGACAGATTATGATCAAAACAAGACAAAAAGTGCTGTGACTTGATGAAAACGGGAAAATATGCTATCATAATACGTCATGAATGCAGACGAGGCATATACTGCGGATTCTCCCGGTGAGGTACTGTTTCAGCCGCGGCAGCGGCTTCCCTTCGATGTGGAAGTCCTGCAGCTCGGAGAGCTGCTTTCCAGAAAAGCGGCCGAGGATCTCTGGAAACTGCAGCGAATTCATTTCAATGCACTCATGCTCATAGAGAGCGGTACCTCGTCGCACTACGTGGATTTCGAGCAGTACCCGGCAA
>QKAF01000031.1 GCA_003246455.1 Bacteroidota bacterium | reverse complement strand
CGCGGACGGGATCGCACCATTGATGGCGCAGGCCCCGCTGGGCACCGTCACGCCGGAGCAGGCGGCCGATCGCACCGATATCCTGATGATCCCGATCAACTACGGCGACATCGGGTACTGGGGCACCGACCTCTCCTTCCGCGCAGGCGTGCTGCGGAACCTTGAAATCGGCGGCACCTACAGCTACATCAACAAGGTGTATTACGACGATGTCGACGGTAAAGGACCGCTTTCGCTCAATGTTCCCCAGAACAAGGCGGCGATTTCGCTGCGGTACACCGAACCGTCGACCGGCGTACAGGGCATGGCGCAGTACCGCTTCATCGACGGCTTCCGCATGAAGTCGGGCGTGTACGAGGGAACGATCGCACCGTACGGCCTTGTCGACCTCGGGGTCCGCGTCCCGCTTCCCGTTTTCATGCGGCCCGAACTCCAGCTCTCCGTCCGCAACCTGCTCGATCACCAGCACGTCGAATTCGTCGGCGGCGGCATGATCGGCCGGCTCATGACGGCGCGCCTGCAGGTCCGGATCTGATATTAACCGATGGCCATGGATATCAACCGATGGCCCATGTAGGGGCGCAGCATGCTGCGCCCCTACAAATGACACGCGTTCCGGATCACGGTACGAATCATGTCATGGCGTCCCGACAAACGGGGATCTTACGGACCACGTCGGAAATACCCACCCTGTCCACGGAGCTGAATCATGGAAGCGCAAATTGAAACACGGGCGAAGGGGATCAGGGGACTCGGGCCTGAGGTTTTCGGCTGGTGCGTTTACGACTTCGGCGCGGCGGCATTCACCACATCGGTGACCACCGTGTTTTTCGGTCCGTTCATCACATCGATCGCGGCCGCGGCGGCGGATGCATCCGGTTTCGTCCATCCATTCGGTCTGGAGGTGCACTACGGCGCCTGCTACCCGTACCTGATTTCCCTTTCCGTCTTCCTGCAGATCTGTCTGCTCCCGCTGATCGGCGCACTGGCCGATTACACGCGCATGAAAAAACCCCTGCTCGTCGTGAGCGTCCTCGGCGGATCCGGCAGCGTGCTCGGGATGCTTGCGGTCGGCCCGGAGAACTACCTTCTGGGCGCCGGGCTGTTCGTGTTCGCGAATGTGTGCTTCGGGGCGTCGGACGTTCTCTACAATGCGTTCCTGCCTGACATCTGTCTCCCCGCGGATCGGAACCGGGTCTCTTCCTTCGGCTGGGGTCTCGGCTATCTCGGGGGCGGCGTGCTGCTCGTCATGCAGTATCTCTTCGTCGCGCGGGCCGAGGCGTTCGGACTCGCGGAGATCGATGCCGCGAAGATCGCCCTGGCGAGCTGCGGTTTCTGGTGGCTGCTTTTCGGCGGCTACGGTCTCGCACGGCTCCGATCGCGTCAGCCGCAGCGAGTACGCAAGACCGGGGGACCGCTGATCGTCGCCGGCTTCCGCGAACTGCGATCGACCGTCCGCGCACTCCGCCGATATCCGCACACGCTGCTCTTCCTCGCCGCGTTCCTGCTCTACAGCGACGGCATCCAGACCGTCACCTCCATCTCCACGCAGTTCGGACAGGAGGAAGTCGGGCTCAGCATGGGCGACCTGGCCCAGGTGATCCTGATCGTGCAGTTCGTCGGCGTGCTGGGCGCCTGGCTGTTCGAACGCATCGCCCGGAGGTTCGGCACCAAGCGGACCATCCTCCTCTCCCTTGTCGTGTACATTCTGATCACCTTCTATGCCTACGGTCCCCTGCAGACGAAATTCGATTTCTACGTCATGGCCGCCGTCACCGCCCTGGTGCTCGTGGGCAGCCAGGCGCTGAGCCGCGCCGCCTTCTCGCGCATGATTCCTCCCGGACGAGAAGCGGAATACTTCGGCATTTACGAAATCAGCGAGCGCGGAACGAGCTGGCTCAGTCCCCTGTTCTTCGGACTCGCTCTTCAGTACACCGGCAGCTACCGCATCGCGGTGCTCTCCCTTTCCGCCTATTTCGTCATCGGCTTCGTGCTGCTTCTGCTCGTGAAATTCAAGCGCGCGGAAGAGGAGGCGCGGGATGAAGGCGCGTCTGCAATGCCACCCGCCGGACTCGGGATCATCCCTTCACTGGACGAACAGGTACATGCGGGAAGCTGATCGTTCTCTGCATGGTCGTGTTCACAGCCACACCTGCAGCGAAACCGCCCAGGAGTCGAGACGGAGTCCGCTGATGATGGTCCGTCCGCTCTCCGTGCCGTACACCCTGCTGTAGGAATGCCAGTCCTCGATCGTGTATGCGGACGGGGAGAATTGCATGAGGCGATGTACCCCGATGCTCATTTTCCTCAATGCGAAGTCGAATCCGAAATCGGCGTAAAGATAGTGCAGCGGTGTACTGGCGTGCTGGTAGAGTACCGTCGTACCTCCGTGCGAGTCGCCCCATTTCGACCAGTCATTGGTGGTTGTATGAAGCGATTCGCCCAGTAAAACGGCCCGAATCCCCGCCCCAATCCGGAGCCAGTGGACCTGGAGAAATCCACGAATCCCGGCGCTGCCGAAGTCCCGGTACCCGGAGGCGATGAAATCGAGGCCGAGCCGGATGCGCTCGGGATCGAGATCCTTCAGCGGGAGCACATACCCCGCGGCGAGACCCGTGCGGAACCCCATGTCCTGTGTGTGTCCCAGCCAGATCTGCTCCATGCCCGCCCAGACTCCGTACGGCATGATGGTCTCATCCGCCGGGGGGATGCGCCGGAGCGGAAGCAGATCCGATCCGGAAAGCAGTCGCTCTCCCTCGGCAGTGTCGATCAGCGCCGCGATCTCCGGTGGCAGTCCAGGCTGGAGGAGCCTCGCATCGCGCAGGGGACTTCCGCTGCTTGTCACGACTTCGTACGGGTCGCTCGAAGAACCCGGCTGATACTCCGTTATAATGTCATCAGATATCAGAAAGCCCAACGCTCCCAGACCGATGACGAGAACGCGACCAAGGTTTGTCAAGAAGCTGGCCAGGCCATCGTCATCTTCCCGATGTCTGTTGGGTCCGAGGTTTGCCATAGTCAGCAAGGTAACCATCCCTGCCCACCCGAGTTCCGACGAACGCTCGTCGGGTACAAAAATGGCGTCGATATCGGCCCACCGAAGTGAATACAGGCACTCGGGAATGTCGGCGGCCGTGAAGGGAACGGAATCCCGCCAAACCAACAGCCGCCGGTCCGTCATCCCGAGGATGCGTCCGCGGAGCGAACCGCCGTCTTTGAGTCTGACCTGTACCAGATTCTCCCCTTCTCCCCGACTCCATCCAGGCCACCATCGCGGAATGACCTGCTGATCGAAAAGCTCGTTCATCCCCGGGTGCAGCGTGACCGGAACCCCGTCTGATGCGAGCAGGAACGTCCGGTCCGTTTCCTGGCGCAGCGCTTCGAAGTGCTCCAGGTAGAAATCGAGTGCCCGTGCGGCACGATCAGAAATGAGAATGGATGGTGCGCTGCTCCCCTCCCACGTCAGCCGGACGGAATCACCGACCGTCGGTTCAACCTGCACGACGGGGTGGCGAGGGATGGCGCCCCCTCCTTCCGTCCATCCCGGAAACAGCAGGAAGTACTCCGTCTCCCCCGCATCGAACTGCGCCCCCGCTCGCGGGAAGGCATGCGGCTGGATCCCCCCCTGCGCCCGTACCGATTGCATCACTCCGATTGCTCCGGAGAGCAGCAGGAAAATCGCGGTCGACAGCATGCGTGTTGAAACGTTCATGCTCCAATGACACGGTCAAACGAAAATCGTTCCTTTCGCTGACCGGATGCCTCCTGTTCCTTTTCCGGATCGCTACTGCGCCTGCACCACCATGAATTTCCCGGTTGCAACGACGTTTTCGCCGTCCATGAGGCGGTAGAAGTATGTTCCGGAACTCAACCCGTCGGTGCTGACGCTACGGGTTCCGTTCCCGGTCTGCTCGCTGTGCAGCAGCCGCCCCTTCTCATCGTGAATCTGCAGGGTGAGCGGATGCTCGCTCCCCGCCACCGACACGCTGACGCGGTTGATGGCCGGATTCGGGTAGATCTGCACGAACGGGATCACCATGCCCGGCGCGCACCAAGTGTCGGTGCACGTACCGTAGGCAGTGCTGTCGGTGACCGTGAGGCAGACGATGTACGTGCCGCTGTGCGCATAGGTGTGCCAGGGCGAAGGACTGTGCGAGGTGCCGCCGTCGCCGAACGACCAGAAATATGTCGCTGTCCGCGAATGCTGCACGCCGGTAGGATAGAAATGCACGCTGTCGGGATAATTCGGCGCGGAATAATGCGTGAACTGCGCGCTGCACACCGGGGGAGGCGGCGTCGCGACGGTCACCGTGTCGCACCATGTGTCAGAGCATGTTCCGCCCGCGGTCGTATCCGTCATGGTCAGGCACACGACGTAGGTCCCCTGCTGCGCGTAGACATGCCAGGGATCGCGGTTGTGCGAATACTGTCCGTCGCCGAAGGACCAGTGATACCGGGCGTTCACACGGGTCTGCGACTGGACGGGATAAAAATGCAGACTGTCGGGATTATGCGGGTTCACATAATGCTGGAAGTGCGCGTCGCAGACGGGCGTCTGCGGCGTGGCGACATGCACGGTATCGCACCAGGTATCAGAACAGACACCGCCGGCGGTTGTGTCGGTCACAGTCAGGCACACGACGTAGATCCCCTGGTGTGCGTACAGATGCCAGGGATCGCGGTTGTGCGAATACTGCCCGTCATCGAACGACCAGTGGTAGCGGGCGCTCTGACTGTACTGCGCCTGCGCGGGATAAAAATGCAGGCTGTCGGTATTGTGCGGATTCGCATAATACTGGAAGTGCGCGTCACAGAGCGGCGCGTGCGCGCCGGCGACGACGATCGTGTCGCACCAGGTGTCGGAGCACACGCCGGCAGCAGTGGAGTCTGTGACGGTCAGGCACGCGACGTACGTGCCCGGATGCGCGTAGCGGTGCCATGCCGTCATCGACGTCGACGAACTGCCGTCGCCGAAGTTCCACACATACCGTCCCGAATGCGGGTTGGGAACGTACATCGGAAGGAACTGGATACTGTCGGGATTCGTGCGGGAGGCGTAATGCAGGAATCGCGCATCGCAGGTCGGCACATGCACCGCTGCCACCACGACGGTATCGCACCAGGTCGCCGTGCAGGTCCCCTGCGGATTCGCCACGGTGTCGGTCACGGTCAGACACACGACATACGTGCCCGGGGCGAAGACATGCCAGGGATCGTGCCCGCTCGAATACGTGCGGTCATCGAAATTCCAGTGGTAACGCGTCGTCGGCGTATTCTGGGCAGGAACGAAATGCACGCTGTCAGGTCTCCCCTGCAGGGCGTAGAACTGGAACTGCGCGTAGCAGTGCAGAGGATTCGATCCGATCGTGAGAGTGTCACACCAGGTATCGGTGCAGGTCCCGGCGGCGGAACTGTCGGTGACGGTGAGGCAGACCACGTAGGTCCCGGCATGTCCGTATGTATGCCACGGAATCACGGTATGCGAGAACGTGCCGTCGCCGAATGACCATCGGTACTGCGCCGTATGCGAACTCTGTGCCTGCATCGGGTAGAAATGCACGCTGTCGGGATTGTTCGGCGCTGCGTAATGGGTGAAGCGCGCGTCGCATGTCGGAGGATTCACCGATCCCACGACCACGGTGTCGCACCAGGTCGCCGTACATGTACCCTGCGCCGTGCTGTCGGTAACCGTCAGACAGGCGATGTACATCCCGGGATACATGTAGCGATGCCATGGATCGGGATTGTGCGAATAGGTCCTGTCGCCGAACGACCACATGTACTGCGTGGTCGGCGTCGTCTGCGCAGGATTGAAGTGCACGCTGTCCGGCCTGCCCGGCAGGGAATAGAACTGGAATTGCGCATAACAGTGCTGCTGCGCGTGCGCCGGCGCAAGGCCGAGCAGGAATAGGAAAACCGCAAGCGGAAGAAAGCGATTCCGGTTCATGGACTGTCGAAGAGCGGCACGTTCTCTCATGCACTGGCCTCGTTACCTGAAGGAGTGGATGTGTCGGGGAAGCAGTATCGTCCGTGTGTATTGCACCAACCGGGGAGGAGTATCGGGAAGCAGTCTGGCGCCACGGAAAAATAACACATCAGAAACACATCTGTTACAAAAAAAGCAGCTTCAGGCTGTACCCGTGCGCCGTGAATCACGTGGGAAACGGGAGAGGCGGTCCCGGGACCGCCTCTCGATTTTCCTGGAATGCCGTGCCGGGTCAGGGCCGTGCATGCAGGGTGATCATCTCGACAGGCCACATGTCCCCGTTCGCGCCGAAGTGCTGCGCCTTCGGGCGAAGATTGACCTGTACGACCTTGCCGTGCCCCGGCGTACCTTCCGGACCGAGACCCGCTGCTTCGTGCAGCGGTCCGTCCGCCGTTGCATTGATGCGTATGGAGATATAATCGAATCCCGGCCACGGGTAGCCCGGAGGCAGCAGAGGCAGATCGGGAAGCCAGAGTCCGTACTGCGCCCACATGATATCCGGCAGCGGAGCGCCGGGCTCCGTGTTGATGAACTCGAATTCGAAGTGCACATCTCCGAGGGCGGGTGCGGCGCCGTTGGCGACATCGTGCGTGCGGTTGCCGAAGAGCAGTGTCGCGTCCGCGAAACCGCCCGTCGTCCCGTCAAGGATGTAGACAAGGGTGCTGCGCGTGTGCAGGTTCACGGTCACCCGGGCGCGTCCGTCGGGCAATGGACGTTCAATCACCGTACCGGAAAACGTGGTCCCCAGCGCGCCGTTCAGATACCGGTCCGAAAGGCCGGCATAATCCACGGAGGCGAGCAGGACCCCGTTATCGGTAACGGCGTACCAACCCATGAAATCGAGCGCGGGCGGCACGAAATATGTCGTGAGTCCCTGCGCGTTGACGAAATCCGAAATAGGCCGTTGTACGGTTTTCGCGAGAGTGACGGACGCAGCCGCCGGTTGAACGGGATCGGAGGTCTGATCGCTGCACGATGGCGACAGCGTTCCCAGCAGCAGGGCGATCAGTACGACGGTGACGAATCGAAGTCGCCTCATGTCGAACTCCTTCTTTCGATAGTGGTGGATGGACAGACTGGCGTTCCTCTCGCTCCCGGGATGCACAACGGGAGGAATCCATTCTCCGCCAACCTATCGAAAGCCGGAGATTCTGTTGTCACAACGCTGTCAAAACGCATCGCGGTGCCGGACCCGCGTCTTGGAAGCCGCCTACGCGTTCTTCGCTTCTCCCGAGGGAGCGGGCACCAGTTTCGCCACGACCAGACCTGCCAGCAATGTGCCGATATAAACCTCGAGTCCCTCGCCGACACTGTATGCGAAGGGGTAACCGTACCAGATCCACGCACTGATGCTGATCGCGAGCCAGGCGAAAAGACCGACCAGGGAAAGCAGCAGCGCACGCCTGATGTATGACCCGATGAGCGACGCCGCGACCAGCGCCAGGATGAACGCACCGAGAATATTGCTGATCAGTTCCGACACCAGCATGGAAGGCGGCATCGGCTCGCCGCCCTTCGGCCGATAGATCAGAAGTCCGGCGGGACCGTTGCGGTGCTTTTCCATCCAGGTCGATTCCTGTTCGGGGGTCATCTCCCTGCTCCAGTCCCATCCGGGAAAGAAGTACATCCCCGGACGAGGAATATTGCTGCGAAATGCCTCCAGCACCGCGTCTTCGTTTTCCAGGGTCGACATGCCCATGTCGCCGATGGGAATCAGCATGTGGGCGATGGCGCCCCAGACGAACACCAGAATGCCGCCGCCGAGTGCGGCGAGGAGAATCCGTTTCATGACTGCTCCGTTTTTTGGTATTGAGGGAGAAGATGGTCCTCACCGCGCCGGCGCCGTAGACCGGCCCCGTCTCATGCCCGGCGTCGTCTCATGCCTGGCGTCGTCGCCCGGACGGTTCCGTCAGGACACGGGTGCGGCGAATGCCGGCAGAATAACACCGCCAGCGAAATCAGGCAAGTTCCGATGCGGCGGCATCCTTGAAGGATTCCCGAAGGGTGTTCCGCAGCTCCTCGCTGTCTTCATATCCGTGCACGCTCTTGGCATGCTGCACAGCCGCCTCGAGCAGTTCGTCCGTGGAGTCCGCGGCGATCGCAACGGTACAGTTCTCCAGGTTCGGTGCCCAGCGACAATCGATTACTTGACGTGCCATGACTGGCCTCCTGTATGTGTTTGTCCAGGTGCAGACTGATTGCTGCGACCCGCCCCACCTGACAGACAGGCCGCTTTTCTGCTTGCCGTCATCCATGCGACATCACCACGACAGAAGTGCCTCCCGTGCGCTCCGCGCACTCGGGCCTCCGGTTCATCGTCGGTTGCAAAAATGGAAGAGTGTTGACTTGGTCTTAATAGTAATTTATTTCCCCAGAAGCAAGAGGGCGCGAAAAAAAAAATGGCGGCAATTCATGCGGCGCGGGCTTCACGTGCTGCGGACGGCGTCAACGGATCGCCGGACGGCGGACGGGCTGCGGCGGAACAGACGCCGAACCCGGTGCGGATCGCAGCGATACCGATGTATCGCGGAGGCGCATGATCCGCACCGGGCCGGAATCCCCTCGAGCGTCGAGGAAGGAGTATCACTCAGGATAAATCACGACGGGAATCTTTTCGACGGTATCACCCGCACGGAGTGTCAGCAGTACATCTTCCCCGTCCCGGGCAACGCGGCCTTTCAGATAGAACTTCACCCGCGTCCCCACGATGCGGCCGTCGGCATCGAGAATCGGTTCGGTCAGGTAGTCATCGAGCACGTCACCCCCGTTTGCCGACGCGGCGTCGACGGAGACGTTTTCGGCCGCACGGCGGTTTTCCTGCGTGCAGCTGCCGCACGTCCATGCATCGAAGCGGAACTCCTGGTTCACGGGATATTCGCCGCTGCGGGAGAAGGACAGATTCCGGATGCGCGCGGGCGCGTCGAGCACCGTGTAGGTGAAACGGGAGTCCACGATCGTCCTGTCGTCTGTCGCGACGGGATACACGCGGCCGTCATACGCGGCGTCGACGACGAGCGTTTTTCCGGCGGCCTCTTTCCCGAGGTCGAATGCCGCCATCGTTCCTTTCCCCTCCGCGATCATACCGCCGTCGAGCGTCGCACGCCACCGGTACTGCGTCCGGTCCTCGAGGCCGGCCACCGCGATGTTCTTGCGAAACTGCTCGCCCGCGAAGGCATGCGAGGTGGTCGACGTGGAAGCAGGCCACCGGACGTCGACATGGAACTGCGACTGCGAACGGCTGAGGGCGCCCGCATTGCGCACGTCCCGCCCGTCGAGGGTGACGGTATAGCTGCCGGGCTTTTCGAAGCGTCCCTGCCACAGCAGCCGTCCGTCCTGCAGCGCGACGCTGCCATGTGAAGGATTGATGCGCACTTTCTCCGCCGCGGTTCCCTGCACTTCCACGAACCCCGTCGCGGGGAAGCCGACGGCGGTCACCATCCGTCCCCCGTTGAGCAGGAGCTGGTCGCCGGCCGCGAGCACCTTCACCGTGAGATCGGCTTCGAGCCGCTCGAACTCATTGATGCGCGACGGGAGATCCGGCACGAGGCTGGCGATGACTTCGTACGGAAAGCTGAGCGACGCGATTTTCACCTCGCCGGTCGGGAGAATGCCGAGCCGGTTGATGCTGGATTCTCCCTTGAACTCGTAGACGCCCGGCGACGGCGCCCTCCAGTTGAAGGCGAAGACCCGCTTGCCGTTCTGGCTCTGATCGGAGACGGGTACGATGTCGGTTCCGAGCTTCAGGCGCTGCATCGGCTGACCGCCCCGCGAGACGATGATTTCGGGGGGAATGGTTACCTCGTCCTCCGGTCCGATGCCCTGAAGCATGATGACGAAGCGCCGAGTCTCGCCGACTTCCATCTGGTTGCTTCCGTTGAGCGACTGCACCGGCGTGGTCTCCATCAGTTCCGTCACGATTTTCTTCGTCAGCTGCAGGAGCTGGTCGCGTTCCCGTCGCAGCTTCAGCTCTGCGTCGTCGCGTTCGACGATGATGATCAGCAGTTCGCAGATCACGGCGAGGTACAGGAAGAAATACACCTGGTATTTCCGGGAGGCTCTACTGTCTGCCATTGGATCCCTCCTTGACGGTCACCGCGCCCAGGTCCTCCACCACGCGCTGCAGCTCGGCGAGCACGAGTGCCTTGTCGAGATACTCCCCGTTCGGGAGGCGGAGGCGCTCGTCGGTCTGCACCGGCGCCTGTTCGTCGCTCCGCTCGTACCAGGTGGTGAAGCCGAGCATGCACAGCACGCTGATCTCGACGATGATGGCCATGATGATCATGTCCGGCTGATGCGGCACCATGAACTTGATTCCCCGCATGCCGATCGTGAAGATGAGAAACGCGGTTCCGAGGAACGCCACGGCGGTGACGTTGTTGCGGTATTCGGGAATGAAGGAATGCCGCATGTACGCGCGGAATGCCCGGCGCGCGCTCTGTTCCTTCTGCAGCCATTTTTTCGTGTCGTACCGCAGGTGCTCACCGAATTCCGGCGCGATGTGAAAGGACTGCAGCACGGCACCGAGGAACGCGTGTATCCCTCCGCGGAAAACGACGAAGCCGATGGGAGAAAAAAGCAGCAGCACCACGATCAATGAAAGCAGGGAAACACTGGTGATGAGCCGCATGTCGATGATGAAGGTCGACTCGCCGATGCGGAACACGAATTCGCTGTTCCAGAGATTCCCGGCGACACCGCCGGGAGACTCCGCCAGCCGTTCGAGTTCACCGTACGTCAGTCCGTCGAGCGAGCGTCCCCCCTGTGCGAGTTCCGTTTCCATCTCGGCCAGCGAAACCTGATGCCCCGTCTGGGCAAGGACAGAGGATGAAAGCAGCAGCGCGAGCGCCGCGGCGATGAAATAGCGCATGCGTCCTCCTGTCTGAAGGGTGAATGGAATCACCGCTCCGCGAAACGGAGCATGTGATTGTGGCAGGTATGAAAATGGGTAGCAGTAGGTGCTGTGGAATTGGCAACAACCGTGCCAGCCCGGGAACGTGCGATTACAGGGCATATTGCGATGGGGATGAAAAAATCCCGTGCGGATTTTTCACCGGACTGTGCACGATCTTCCCTGCGGGCCCCCTTTCGACCAATTGCGGCCGTGGCGGTTTGCCTCATTGACAACCACGGCGCCAGAATGTACCTTGCGTTATCGCGATTCTTGAACGTATTCACACCAGACAGCCCGGCGACGCGCCGGAGCTGACCGCGGTTGGTAACGCAGAGATGACTCTCACGGTCATCCGGTTCGGCGTCGTCTCTGCCAGCAATACATCCCACTGTGAAACGGCTGCCATGTTCGATAGATCAGGTCTCCTGACCGTACTGCTCCCGCTGATCCTCTTCTCATCCGCCATTGCGCAGGATGGGAAAATCGACAGCCTTGCCGGCGTGCTCCGGGCGCAGATCCCGGATAGCGTCCGGGTGCATGCGCTCACCGCGCTCTGCGCGGAGTACCGCACACGCGACCTGCAGAAATCGCTGGAGTACGGAGAACAGGCGCTGCGCGCCGCGCGCAGGCTGCCGGGGACTCGTGCGCTC